>JBELGW010000006.1:0-90595 GCA_042091715.1 Polaribacter sp.
AATTCTAGATTTGTTATCATCAAAGTCTAAAATTACAACGTTTAATTTTTGATCCAACTCAACAACCTCATTCGGGTGATTGATTCTAGACCAAGATAAATCAGTAATGTGAACCAATCCATCTACACCACCAAGATCAACAAAGACTCCATAAGAAGTAATGTTTTTAACAACACCTTCTAATACTTGTCCTTTTTCTAATTGACCGATGATTTCTTTTTTCTGAATTTCTAAATCAGCTTCGATTAATGCTTTATGAGAAACAACAACGTTTTTAAACTCATGGTTGATTTTCACAACTTTGAATTCCATTGTTTTCTCTACGTACTGATCGTAGTCACGGATAGGCTTCACATCAATTTGAGATCCTGGTAAGAATGCTTCGATACCGAATACATCTACAATCATACCTCCTCTTGTTCTGCACTTCACAAAACCGTTTACGATTTCTCCTGTTTCATGTGCATTGTTCACTCTATCCCATGCTTTAATCACACGTGCTTTTTTGTGAGACAATACCAATTGACCTGAGCTATCTTCTCTTTTGTCAACCAATACCTCTACTAAATCTCCAACAGCTAGGTTAGGATTGTAACGAAATTCATTTAAAGAAATAACGCCTTCAGATTTAGAATTGATGTCAATAATTGCATCTCTATCTGTTAATCTTGTTACCGTTCCTTCAATTACATCACGCTCGTTTACAAAACCTACAGTTCCTTCTAACGCTTTTTCAAATTCAGCCAACTTCGTTTCATCAACAGCTTCAATACCTTCTTCGTATTTGTGCCAATCAAAGTTTGCTAAAAATTCTTGTGGATTTACTGTTACTACAGTTTCTGGTGTACCTGTTTCTTCAACAGTATTTTTTGTTTCTTCAGACATTCTGAAATCACTTTGTATCTTATTGTTATCCAGATTTTTAACGATAATAACGCTAAGAGTAGTTTATATTAAATAACTTTTCTTTGTTCCTTTTATAAATCTGTTCTCGTAAAAAGGAGTGCAAATGTACGAAATTTATTAGATAAAACAATTGAATTTCAAAAGATTATGCTCTATTACGCATCCTTAAGAACCTACAAGTTTAGGCAATCCAATTTTTAAATTCTTTTACACGCTCTCTACTTACAATGATTTCAGTCTCATTATAGGTATGTAACACAACCCTTAAACGGCTATTGGAATAGGCAACAATGTCTTTTATTGCATTGATTTGCACAATAAAAGTTCTATTTACTCTAAAAAAATTTTCCGGGTTTAATTCAGTGAATACCTGTTCTAATGCACCATCTATGAGATAGTTTCTATTGGTGTTTGTATGCAAATAAGTGGCTTTGTTCTCACTGAAAAAACACTCAATATCTTCTGATGATATGATCTTTAAATGCTGGCCAACTTTAATGGTATATCTCTTTTTATACTTCCTATCAATTGGATGCACCAACAACCTTTTGATATCATCTAAATTAAACTGGACTTCTGATTGTTTTTCTTGATGCTTTTTATACTTATCAACTGCAGCCTTTAACTCGTCTTCATCAATTGGTTTCAACAGGTAATCTATACTATTTAACTTGAACGCCTTCAATGCATATTCATCATAGGCTGTGGTAAAGATGATGGCACTCCGTACCTGAACATGTTCAAAAATTTCGAAAGACAAGCCGTCTGATAATTGAATGTCTAGAAAGAGTAAATCTGGATGCTCATTCTCCTGAAGCCATTGAATAGATTCTTCCACAGAATGCAACATTGCATTCGCATGAACTCCAATGGATTCCAACATTCTATTTAATCTTCTAGCTGCAGGCTTTTCATCTTCTATAATTACTACGTTCATATGTTTCGTTTATAAATTTGTGTCCTTATTCATTTCCTCTGCAATTTTTCGTTGTTCCCAATTTTTACCGAATAAAAAATCCAATCGATAGATTTTAAATGCATGCAAAACTAAAACAACAGACCACCAAAAAAACAATCGATAATTGCTAGCGCTTGTCAATGTTTCAATCACAGTATCGCCGCGAGAAATATCTAAGTACATCCTTCTTCCAATAATAAAGAGATGTACGATCACATAGACTGCAACATGTTTGTAAAATTCTTTCAATTTTACAATTCTTTTTTTAACGCGCCGCAACTTCGCTGCTTCTTGAACTCCATTCATAATTATCTTTTTTTATCGAACTCCATATATTCTTTAATTTTAGTAGCTTCCCATTGCCTGCCAAGTAACATTCGAGATCCAAATACTTTTAAGGTCTGCAATGCAATTCCTATGCCCCAGAAAATCCAAACCAAGTAAATATTGATATCTGTAACAGACTCCAAAAGAGTAAAACCATCTTGAACATCAGTATACACAAATCTCACTGATAAAAAAGTATTTACCACTATATATACCAAAAGGTGCGTATAATATCCTTTGAGTTCTTCTACTCTTTTTCTGGCCATTTCATAATCTAATTCTTTTGTGCTTCTAAAATCCATTTTTCTTTTGCATTTGCTCTTCCCTATCCATGATTTCTTTTAACTTCCTTGCTTCCCAGTTTTTCCCTAAGACAGAATTAAATCCAAAAACACCTAACCAATGAAAAAACACGCCAATTCCCCAAAAAATCCATGTTGAATAGACACCAAAATTAGAAAAGGCATCGCTATATGAGTCTCCTTCGTCATAGGTCAAACCATAAATTATGATACCACTTAAAAAAAGATTCACCACTACATATACCGAAAAATGTACATAGAACCCCTTTATTTTTTCCACTCGTTTTTTTGCACGTGCATATCTCATTACCTCTATTGATTCTCTTCCTTCTTCCATATCTATATCTTATTTTGTATTTGTATATTTTTGCTCTTCTTCGATAAAGCGCTTCATTTGATTCTCCTCCCATCTTTTTCCTAAAAAAAGATTGTACTTAAAAGCCTTCATCCCTAGAAAAACGAGTGCAAATCCCCATCCGAAAGCAGGAAACCAAAACCAATGAATTTGGGGTAAAGTGCTCAAATTTATAAAAATTAAAAAAGGAATTACCAGACAGTAACCAATGACTCCTGCATAAAAAGACTTGATCTGAGTTACCTGTTGTTTTGCTTTTAAATACTGTTGTTTTTTTTGATAGGTTGCTCCCATAGTTCTATTTCCCTTGACCTGCTTGTTTTCTTCAGCTCCTCTTGTCATTATCTCATGCATCTTTTTTTGCTCCCAATCTCTTCCCAAACCAATTTTAGAGAAACCAAATACAATCACTCCGTGAATTAGTTGAGGGATTGCAAGACCTCCCAAAGCGAACCAAAAAAAGTGATACCCTGGAGAAAATTTCAGGTTAACAAACACGATAAGTAGCCCCGACAAGACACTCACTGCCAAGTGCACATAAAACCCTTTGATCTCTTTGACTCTTTTCTTAGCTTGAAAATATGCGTTTTCTTCTTTAAAATTAAATTCATTCATGTTATTCCCAATTTGAAGATTCTTCCTCTTCATTCATTAACTCTCTTATTTTTTTATCCTCCCAATTACTTCCTAAAAAAGGATTGTAATTATACACATCTAATCCATGAAATAATACACCGACACCCCAACCAAACATTGGAAACCAAAACCACTGAAATTGTGGTGAAAATGTCAAATTAACAAAAATTAAAAACGGAATTACAAGGCAATACGACAATGCATTTTGGTAAAAATTTTTTAATTTCTCTACCTTCTCTGCCGCTCTTGCATAACTAGAATTCTGTATTTCTTCACTGTGTATCATATTGGTATTATTTTTAGTTAATAATGGCAGGCTTACTTTAAATATGACTTTATCATTTGTAACCATGACACTTCTTTTGGTAAGCAGACTGTACCTATCGAGTATATTTCTCAATCCCACCTTGGTGCTCGGTCCTATGGCTTCTTTATGATTGATATTGTTTTCAATAATTAAATTACCGCCATCTTCAAAAATCTTTATGACTAAGGGCTTGCTGGAAGAAACGACATTGTGTTTCACTGCATTCTCTAGCAATAATTGCAACGAGAGTGGCACTATTTTTAAGTCCTCATTAGAAATTTCTTTAGGGACATCAAACTGAATGGCATCCTCGAAACGCATTTGTAACAATTCCATATAGGTTCTTGCAAAGTTCAACTCTTCAGACAATGGAATTAATTCTTTATTTCTTTGCTCTAACACATAGCGATAGACTTTGGATAACTTTGTTGTAAATCGCTCTGCTTGTCTTGGGTTTTCATCAATTAATGAGGTAAGCACATTCAAACTATTGAACAAGAAATGCGGATCTATTTGACTTTTTAAACTCTCAAACTTTGCACTTTCCGTCTTTGCAACAATTTCCTGCTTTACGGTCTCTTGTGAAAGAGAAGCCTTCCAATTAATCATAAAACCTTGTGCATGGAAAAAGGTTGCAATGACCAAGGCGATAAGCACAATAACAATGTGCGCCCAAAATAAGGTTCCTTCAAACAAACTTTCAACAGCATAGCCTAAAAACAAACAATAGATGATGTAATGAATCAATAAAACAATACATACACTGTACAAAATTGTTCCGATTACCCCTGCAGCAACCCGCTGATTTGTCTGTGTAATCCAACTCCATTTTGAACTTAAGTACTCATTAAGAATCGAATTACCCATACCCAAACCGAAAGAATACATGCCCGAAAACAAAAAGTTCATTACAATTGATTTCAGATCAAAATTCTGCTGAATCAGTAAAGATCCTATCCCAAACACAAGCGTAATTTTTAAGGACGTCAATGCTGAGTCAATGACTTTCCCTTTTGCCAATACATTGTTTTTAGTGCTCATAACGAATACGTTGTACTTTACTTAAAATTTAATTTCTAAAGTTACATTTTTCTGAGAAACCATAAATTTCGCGGTCTCATATTCAGGACGACCATAACTCATTGGATTGTTCGAAACTCCGTAATCTTCAAGAGCTCTTCCATTTGGACTAAAATCCATACGGCCATTCGTGTTCGCATCATGATAACAAACAATGGCATATTCTCCAGGAGATACGTCTCTAAAAACGACTTGACTTTTTCGATCAATCACATAGCTTGTCATGTTTTGAATAGGAGGACTCACGAAGCCTTCCTCACCATACAACGAAAAAATCACAGATCCTTTATTGCTTCCAATGTTTGGAACGAATACGGTAATTGTTCTTTTATCTAAGGGTTCTGTACGCTGTGAGTTTGCAAATGTGTATGCCCCACATAACAATGTACAAATGAACGTCATCAATTTCATCTCTCCATTTTTTATAATGATAGGTCAAATATACATGAAGCATCGAGTTCTCAAAATCAAAAGAAACCGAAATGTACTATTTTAAGGATGAATTGTAAGAATATCTATTGCAATCCTTTTTTATAGGTAGTCAAAGCTCTTTCTCTAGCGAATTTGTGGTCAACCATGGGCATAGGATAGGTGATTTCATTAAAATCTTTCACCCATTTATTGATATATTTTAACTCTTTATCAAACTTTTTAACTTGCTCAATAGGATTGAATATTCTAAAATAAGGAGCGGAATCGCATCCAGTACCTGCAGCCCACTGCCAATTGCCATTGTTCGCAGACAAATCAAAATCTAACAGTTTCTCTGCAAAATAGGCCTCTCCCCATCGCCAATCAATTAAAAGATGTTTGCATAGAAAACCTGCTACGATCATGCGAACTCTGTTATGCATATACCCTGTTTCATTCAGTTCACGCATGCCTGCATCTACAAAAGGGTAGCCCGTTTCGCCTTTACACCATTTTTCAAACTCCTCTTCATTGTTTCGCCAAACAACAGCATCGTACTTCCGTTTAAAATTATGTACTACCACCTCTGGAAAATGAAATATAATTTGCATGAAAAACTCGCGCCAAATCAATTCACTTAAGAAGATTTCGTTGGTATCTAATGCATAGGAAACCATTCTTCTAACGCTTACCAAACCAAACCGCAAATAAGGAGATAGATATGATGTTTTATCTTTGGACGGATAGTCTCTGACCAAATCGTACTCACCAAGCGCAGAGAAATCATATGGCTTTACTCTGATAGAAGACTTTTTAAAGCCTATTTTATCTAACGTTGGAAATTGAAATGAACATTTCTCAAAATGATCAAAAGCAATTTCAAAATCTTGTAAGTCGCGCTCATTTTGAAAATGCTGGAGCCATTTGTTCTTATAAGGAGTAAATACCGTGTAAGGCTTCCCGTCCTTTTTCACAATTTCTGACTTTTCGAATATGACTTGATCTTTGCAAGTACAAAAATCAATCTTATTTGCATCTAGGAATTGATGAATTTGCTGATCTCTTTGAATGGCGTAAGGTTCGTAATCTTTATTTGCATAAACAGCATGTATTTCAAATTCATCGATGAGCTCTTGCAAAACCACTAAAGGATTCCCTTTTTTAATCAGCAGCGATGCCCCATGAAGTTTCAACTCTTGATTCATTTGCTCTAAAGTCTCATGAATAAATGTGACCCTGGCATCATTGATAGGTAACTTATCCAGTATCTCACTATCAAAAATAAATAGAGGGACTATTTTATGGCCTGCTTTTAGGGCTTCAAACAATCCTTTATTGTCGTGCAACCTCAAATCTCTACGAAACCAAAAGAAAGATATTTTATCCATCTGAAAATAATTCATTTAATCTTTTAAAACGGAATGAAAAGATTTTGATTAGCTGTTTTTTCACAAACAACACTTGCGCAATATGCCCCAAAATACCCAAAGGTATTTTATAGGATACTTTATCTTTAATCAATGTTTTTCCATTGGGCAATTCTTCAAAATAATGCTCATGATGCCACATGGAATAGGGTCCAAAACGTTGTTCATCTATAAAAAACTCGCGTTCCTTAACTGAAGTAATCTCCGTTACCCAATTCATTTTAACCAATGGAAAGGGCGAAACCTTATAGGTGATTATCTGACCTTGATACGCCTTTTTATCTACTTTAGAAGTAATATTAAATCCCATCTCTGGAGGCGTTATATTTGATAAATTAGCAGGAGATGAAAAATAATCCCATGCACTATCGAGCGTAATATCCAATTCTTGAGACGCCTCTAAGGTATAAATCCCAGAATGCTTAGAAATAGCGATCATACTAGTTCAAATACTTGGTGATTTTTTTACTCATCGGCTTTGTCATCGAATAAAAGACATCGATCAAATTGCCATTCTCATCTACCAAATATTTTTGAAAATTCCATTTTACAGAAGAACTTTTTACTCCGTTTTTATCTTTGGATGTTAACCACTGATACACCGGATGCTGTTTACCCCCCTTAACATCAACCTTTTCTGTCATAGGAAATTCTACACCATAAGTGAGCCTACAAAATGATTGAATATCAGCCTCCGAACCTGGCTCTTGACCACCAAACTGATTGCATGGAAGGCCAATCACTACAAGCTTCTCTTTATACGTATCATACAACTCTTGCAAACCATCATACTGCTTTGTAAAACCACATTTCGAGGCCACATTTACAAACAGTATCTTCTTTCCTTTAAATTGATTTAAATCCAACGCAACACCATCAATTCCATCTATCTTCAAATCATAAATAGACTGCTTAGCGCCGTTTGAATTATCAGGAACTGACATTTTAAATAAACCCATAACTAGTAAAACTTTAAGTATTTTCATTTTTTATCGTATTATCATTTTTTCAATCTCTAATGAGAAAGATTCATCTTTTTTATTACCTATGAGAATCGCAATTTCCTTCAATTGATCTGCAGAAAAATTATCTGAATTCAAGCGATACCCTCTAAAAGCCGGGTAAAAATCGTCTAAAGGCAATTCTATCTCTTGCAGCGTGTTGCTCGTCTGAAATGTCTGTACATACCAATAGCGTTGATACCTCTTTGACTTAATTCGAAATTGATATTTCTTGCCATCACCTTTAACTGTTAGAATTATCTTTGAATTCTCCTCACTCAACTTAATATTCAATGGCAACCGAACCATAGCAAAACCACCATTATTAGCTGTAGAAACCGTCCCCGAAAAAAGTGCAGATCCATCAGCGAGTCTTCGCAAAGAGGAAGTGGATACACCACCCATGACATCATCATTGGTGGTATACCATTTCGCGGAACTCTTTTGCTTATCAAATATCACAACATCATTGTTTAGACTAAAAAAAACGAAAAGAAAAAAAAACCATCTCATACCTCTCATTTTTAAAATTAAGACAATCTTCCTTTCAACCTCTTCTCTAACTTTTGCTTGATCAGTGTAATTCTCTTCATTATTTTCATCAAATTCTGATCTTTATTTTGCTTATAAACATCATTCAGGGATAAAACAATTTCCTTTGCCCTTCTAGTAGCAATAATACGTTCATTTCTTGTTTTAAATGACTTATGATTTTCTTCAAACTCAATAGCCCTTTCGATTAAATTTACTGTCGTCATATGTATCAGTTTTAAGTATTAATTATGTGTCACTATATATAAATTCAGACTCATAGCAATCGTCATCCAAATTAAATAAGGCGCAATAAAAAGCGTTCGATATTTTAAGGTTTTTAAGAAATTAAATGCGAAATAACCAACCAACAACCAAAGACTGACTATTACAATCAAACCTAATACTGTCATGTGCTGGTTGAAAAATATATAATTCCAACTAACATTCAAACACCATTGCACTACATACAAAACAACAAGCTTTGTATTTGGAATTTCATAGTGCAAAACTAAATTCGCCATGTATATGGAATAACAAAACATTAAGCTAAACCACGCTGCACCAAATACCCATCCTTCCGGACTCCATGGCGCCTTATTTAAATTATCGTACCACTCAGAAGTAGACCCATCATTCATTAAAAGGACCCCTAAACCCAATGCTCCAAAATTGGTAGCCAGGAAAAGTACAAAGAGTAGTATTTTTTTTCTCATCACTTTTTGTTGCAGTTGCACCAACTGCTTTTGTTTTATAATTATTGTAGCTACTGTGCTACTTTCATTTTTTTTAGTCGCTCGTTTAATAGAACAACTAAAAAAAGCATATTAAAAGCATATCCTATATCCTCTAAAGGAATTGTAAACAATCTAATTCCTAAATTCTCACTGTTGTTGTACCAAACAACCGGCTCTGCAATAAAACTGCCTGTCAGTATTCCATTAACGATAAAGAACGGAATTAGAATAACCATGAAGGAGATGTAAAATCTTCTTAACAACTCTAAACCATACTTCAGCCCCAATAACAATGAAACTATTAATAGGCTATAGTTCACCAACGTATACCATTTCTCATAATTAAAAAGTAGTACCACTATTACAGTCAAAAGCAACAGCAGCGTTAATCTTTTCGCATACTTCAAAGGAACTAATAACCCGGGTTTAAAATAAGCAAGCGAATAATGAATAAAAACGCTTGCATATGGTATACAAAAGAAAAATAAAATTTCCTCTAGTGGCAAACCTCCAATTAATAGTGGCAAATGATATGCATCATTAAATCCCCAAATTCCATTTGCTGTAAATAGCACATCCCATGTGATAAAAAACACTCCCACAAGGGTTATCGACATCAGCATTGATTTCCATTGTTTGATGAACCTCATTTTTTTGTGAAATGAATACACAAAAGGAATACTAAATGATCCTAAGTTCAACAATAAATACAAATACATTATATCTTTGGTTTTTTAAAATATTTGAAAGGGACAAACAACATACCAAAACACTCGCCATCGGGTTTCCCCATGTGCTTATGGTGTATTTTATGTGCCTTTCTTAATCCTTTTAAATACCTACTATTGGTATTTCTAAACCATTTAAACCTTCTATGGATCAATACATCATGTACCAAAAAATAGGCCAAACCATAAAGTAAAATACCAAGCCCTATAAAAAACAAGAAGTTTAACTCTGGTCGTATCCCGAAATAAAACAATAGCATACTTGGAACAGCAAAAACAACAAAGAAGGCATCATTTTTCTCAAACACATGAGGGTATCCTGGCTGATGGTGATCTTCATGTAAATACCAACCAAAACCATGCATTACATATTTATGCGTACACCAAGTAATTCCTTCCATAATTAGAAAAGTCGCTAATGTGGTAAAAACAAATATCATCTGATTAAATTAAATTTAATTTATACTTCACAAAACTTCGAGCCAACAAATTAATCTTCATTGGATTTGAAATTCTAATTCTTGTTTCCAAGATTTCTGCTGATGGAGTGTTATTGATTTTTTTCAATAACCCTCTGTAATAACGATAAGCAACATAAACCCCAAACTTTGCCTCTACAGGTAATTTTAATATCCCTTCTCTAAAGGCTACCTCAAAATCATCCTCTATCTCTCTTATGATTTCGATCTTTGCTTTATTATCAAAATCTTTGAGATTGATATTTGGAAAGTAAGACCTATCTAGAGTTTCAAAGTCATCTTTTAAATCTCGTAAAAAATTTACTTTCTGAAATGCTGAACCTAGCCTCATCGCTGGACCCTTTAGCTGCTCATACTTCACATCATCTCCATTCACGAAAACCTTCAAACACATTAAACCAACAACATCCGCAGATCCATAAATATAATCTTCATATTCTTTTTGGGTTTTGTATTCGGCCTTGTACAAATCTGCCTTCATACTTTTTAAAAAAGCCTGAACAAGATCATTTGGTATTTGGTAGTCATGGACAGTCTGTTGAAAAGCATTTAAAATTGGATTTAAACTAATACCATCCTCCAATGCCTCATAATAATCAGCCTCGAATTTACTGATCAGTCGCTCCTTATCATAGTTATGGAAACTATCTACAATTTCATCAGCAAACCGAACAAATCCATAAATATTATAGATTGCTCCTCTAATCGTGGGAGCCAACATTTTTACCGCTAATGAAAACGAAGTACTATATTTCCTGGTAACTAATCTGCTACAATCGTTTGATATTTGGTCAAAAATATTTTTCATGTTAAAGATTTTTCATAATTAAGTCTGATACAATTTTACCTGATATTAGAGCCGGTGGAACACCTGGCCCTGGCACTGTTAACTGACCTGTAAAGTACAAATTTTTAACTTTTTGACTCATTATTTTTGGTCTTAAAAAAGCGGTTTGGGTAAGGATATTAGCCAAACCATATGCATTGCCTTTATATGAGTTATAATCTTTGACAAAATCATTCACACAATAGGACTTTTTAAACAATATTTCAGATCTAACTTCTTGATTGGTTAGCTTTTCCAATCTATCAATGATTAGATTAAAGTACTTCTCTCTCAACGCTTCTGTATCCTCTAATCCGGGGGCCAAAGGAATTAAAAAAGTAGCAGCTTCCTTACCTTGTGGTGCCGCGGAGGCATCTGTAATACTAGGAAAACTAGCATAAAACAAAGGTTTGGTTGGCCAGGATGGATCGTCATATATGGTGCGTGCATGTTCATCAAAATCCGTATCAAAAAATAAAGTATGATGCGAAACATTTTTTAGCTTCTTAGAAAAACCAACATAAAAGAGCAGTGAAGAAGGAGCAAACACTTTTTTGCTCCAATAACGCTCTGAATATTGTCTATACTTCAGAGGTAACAAGGATTCTGAATGATGATAATCCGCACCACTCAACACAAGATCAGATGGCTCGAAAACCGTATTTATAACAATACCTGTGGCCTTTCCTTCTGCATCAACTCTAATTTCATCAACATTAGAATTTGTCTTGAAAACAACCCCTAAACTAATGGCTAATGTTTCCATAGCTTCAACAACCTTATACATACCTCCTTTCGGATGCCAAGTACCTAATCCAAAATCTGCATGATTCATGAAATTATAAAATGCAGGTGTATTACTAGGCTTTGCCCCAAGAAAAAGAACAGGAAACTCTAGAATTTGAATCAATTTTTGACTTTTGATTTTCTTTCTTACTTGCTTTCTGATGGTTGAAAAGAATTGATTTACCCTGCGAATCGTTTCTGGCGTAATTAATTCTACTATGGAAACCCCAGGCCTATATACCAATTCGGTCATCGCAGCCTCATAATTGAATTTTGCAGAATCCAAAAACGCTTTCAAATGCTTACTACTGCCCGGTTCCTCTTTCTCAAATGCTTCAAAAATTTCTTTGAGTTTTCCTGAAATTATGATCGACTCTAGCTCGGAGAAATAGACCTGATAAGCAGGATCTAAACGATCTAATTCATAATAATCTGATGGACTTTTATTAAAGTCATCAAAGAACCTCTCAAAAACATCCGGCATCCAATACCAAGTTGGACCGATATCAAAGGTAAAACCTTCATTAATATATTGTCTTGCTCTACCACCTACTGTGGCATTTTTTTCATGTACAACAACTTCATGACCTGCCTTTGCTAGATAGCATGCCGCCGATAGTGATGAAAACCCTGAACCTATAATTTGTATTTTTTTTTCCATTTTGTTTAACAAATATACAATTTAATTAAACACAACAAAAAAAAACAGCACTTTATAAAGAAGAAATTATTTGCTCTAAACTAGGAAAGAAAGAAAAGGTAGATTTATACTGCTTTGCATCTAGATTTTCAACACGAAAACCGAAGACAGAAAAGCTATGCGCTGTCTCACTCAACAACGCATCCATCGCTTCCAAGTAACTGTTTAACTTGGCAGGAACGGGAGATACGGTAAATGAAGTAACAAAAATGACTTTTTTGTAACTTGACATCAATATTTTCAAGTTTTCTAAAGGCATACTTTGACCTAAATAAATGGTCTTTTTTGAACGGAGTGACAACTCGTAATTTAAATACATCAGCCCCAACTCATGTATTTCATTTTCAGGTAAAAAGAGAACGTAAACTTCCGAGTCATCAGCCAATACATTCTGCTGAACCTTCTCGGTATTAACTTGTATTTTCTGTGTAATCAAACTTGAGATAAAATGTTCATGCGCTATCGTTAAGGCATTCGTTTGCCACATGAGACCAATTTGATTCAAAAGAGGTATAAACACATCAACAAACAGCTGTCTAAAGGTTTTATTTATCAAAAATTGGTTGTACGTTTGATTAAAGAGCGCTTGATCAAAACTAAACATAGCCATCTTAAACGAATTTACACCATCATCCACTACTGCACTTTTACTAGAAATTTCTCTAGCCAACAGCACAATCGCGTCGTCTGACAATTCCGCTATTTTGGAAATTTTATACTTATTTTTATTTAAAAGTGAAACATTTAACAACTTCAGAAGACTATAGGTATCGTAATATCGGATATTACCATTAGACCTTTGAGGCTTTAATAATTGGTACCTTTTTTCCCAAATTCGGATCGTATGTGCTTTAATACCTGAGAGATTCTCTAAATCCTTAATTGTGAAATTCGCCTTTAAATTGTTCACTTTTACGTTGTTTTGATTAAACAAATATACAACTTTCATTTAAATTTCAAATAATATTCAAGATTCCTGTAACATTTATTACTTTTGGCCTACTTATAAAATGAACTATAACTTAACAACCGACCCCTTCCAGTGCGAAAAGATTTAGAATCTAAATTCTTAGTGGATTTTGAAAAAAATCAGAATATTGTGCATAAAGTATGTAGGATTTACACTACAAACCAAGATGCTCATAATGATTTGTTTCAGGAAGTGGTGATTCAGTTATGGAAGAACTATGGAAAATTTAGAGGCGATTCTAAATTTAGCACGTGGATGTACCGAGTTGCGCTAAATACTGCGATTTCGTTGTATCGAAAATCAACACGAAATATCAAAACTCAAGACATTGATGATTTTAGCTACAAAATAAAGTCAAATGAATATGATGATACAGAAGAAATTCAGCTGAAGGCCCTCTACAAAGCAATTCATAAATTAAACGATATTGACAAAGCGCTCATCTTTTTATACCTCGAGGAGAAACCCTATAAGGAAATCTCTGAAACATTAGGTATTACGCAAGTAAATGCAAGAGTTAAAATGAACAGAGCGAAAGAGAAATTAAAAAATATATTAAACCCATAAATTATGGATTTAGATAGATACAAAAAGACGTGGGAGAATCAACCTAAAGAAGAAAAAACTATTTCTAAAGTTGATATTTACAAGATGACACATTCAAAATCGTCATCGGTGGCAAAGTGGATTTTCATAATTGGTATTTTGGAGGTGTTATTTTGGTTTGGACTGCAATTAATGCTTCCTGAGGACTACAAGAAAATATATCAGGATTTCAATCTCATGAACTTTTTAAACTACTATTATATCTTGCACTACGTCGTAGTCGCTTTATTTTTAATGCTGTTTTACAAAAATTACATGAGTGTCTCTGCCTTGGACAATACAAAAAAACTAATGAGCAATATATTACGTGTTCGCAAAACAGTGAAATATTATGTCTATTACAACTTGGGAGGATTTGTAATTGTTACCGTAATTGTAAATTCGGTGATGTTCAAAAACCAAGAAATGCTCGCTAAAACCTTAAACCCTCAACAATTAAATGTTGACATAAACACCTTAATATCGGTGACTTTTATCACCCAAGTGATAACCATTCTAATCATGCTATTAATTCTATGGCTATTTTATAAAGTAACCTACGGGAGTCTATTAAAAAAACTAAACAAGAACTACACCGAACTGCAAAATCTCGAATATCTATAAAAAAAACCTCCATAATTGGAGGTTTTTTTTATTCAAATGAGCGAAGCTCCACAAGCAATCTTTCTTGCATGTCATCTGTAAAATCGAGGTGTGTTACAATTCTAATCTTTCCTTGCCCCATAGAGATTAACAAAATACCTTTAGACGCCATTTTTGCTATAAATTCCATCGGATCAATCTCATCTCGAACATAAAAAATAACAATATTCGTTTCAATTGGCTCCACTTTTTTCACGTAGAGACAGTCATCTAATACCGCACCTATCTGCTGAGCTCTTCGATGATCATCAGCCAAACGATCTACATGATGATCTAAAGCATAGATGGCAGCTGCTGCTAAAAACCCGGCTTGACGCATACCGCCGCCAAAAAGCTTACGTACACGCAATGCCTTTGCAATATTCTCTTTAGAACCGAGTAAAATAGAACCTACCGGGGCCCCCAAGCCCTTTGATAGGCATATTGAAATAGTATCAAAAAGTTGTCCATATTGCTGCGGAGTTTCATTTTTTGCAACAAGGGCATTAAACAATCGAGCACCGTCTAAATGAAATGCTAAATTCTGCTCTTTGCAAATCTTCTGAATCTTTTTTAGCTCTTCAAAATCCCAACAAGCCCCTCCTCCTTTATTGGTGGTATTCTCTATACACACCAAACTATTAAAAGGTACATGAATATCTGCTCTACCTCCAACAGCCTCTCTTAACTGTAAAGAAGAAAACATACCCCTATGACCATCTATCAAATGAGAGGTTACACCAGAATTAAATGCCGCACCTCCCCCCTCATAATTATAGACATGCGCCCATTTATCACAAAACATTCTATCTCCTGGTTGCGTATGTACTTTGATAGCCGCCTGATTCGCCATAGTACCAGAAGGAAAGAACAAGGCATCTTCCATGCCAAAAAGTGTTGCTACTTTTTCTTGCAGCGCATTCACTGTTGGGTCCGATTTAAAAACATCATCTCCTACAGTTGCCTTCATCATAGCCGCTAGCATTCCTTTTGACGGTCGCGTAACCGTATCGCTGATTAAATCTATAGTCATTTTCATTGTATTTAATTCACTCCTGTTGGCGAACCATCAGGAATATTTAGTGATTTTATTTGTTTCTATTTTAAAGTGACTTCTTAAAATTACATATTAAATGGTTTTCAAAATTTCTAAAGTAACTACCTCTATCAAACGCGATCCTATTTTGAAGAACACAAACAAGATGACAACTCTTGTAATTGCCCTTAGACAATCATTAAAAGGACTACTTTATTTCTCTCAGATTTAGATACTCCTTTAAAAATGAAGAAAAACTTACTTGTTTCTCGAGAACAACACCCAATAAAAGGTGGAAATTCTTCCCTCGATACATATTTTTGCTAAAACTATAAAATATCACTGAGAAATAAGATTGATTAAAATATTAAATGGCTTTTTTAACTTAATTTTGTCTTCATTATGATTACACAAGAACAACTTAAAAATGCAACCGAAAGAGCACTTCGGCTATATGACTATTTGGATATAGAGCAGAAGCTCATCGAAATTAGCAATGAAGAAGAAAAAACACTAGATCCAAATTTTTGGGAACAGCCTAAAGAAGCGGAAGCTTTCATGAAGTCACTAAGACTAAAAAAGCAATGGGTTTCAGACTACAATACCATCATTAGTTTAAAAGAAGATACGCAAGTTTTACTCGATTTTTTTAAGGAAGGTGATGCTGAAGAACATGAGGTCGAAGAACAATACCTACAATTCATAACACTTCTCGAAACTGTTGAGTTTAGAAATATGCTTTCTGAAGAAGGCGACAATCTCAGCGCAGTAATTCAAATCACTGCAGGTGCAGGTGGAACAGAAAGCTGCGATTGGGCAGAAATGCTCATGCGCATGTACATGATGTGGGGTGAAAAAAATGGATTAAAAATTAAAGAACTAAACTATCAAAGTGGAGATGCTGCAGGAATAAAAACAGTCACCTTAGAATTTGATGGAGACTATGCTTTTGGTTGGTTAAAAGGAGAGAATGGCGTGCACAGATTGGTTCGAATTTCTCCCTTTGACAGCAATGCTAAGCGACATACTTCTTTTGCCTCTGTCTACGTATATCCTGTAGCGGATGATTCCATAGAGATAGCTATAAATCCTGCTGACATAGAGATTACAACTGCAAGATCTAGCGGTGCTGGTGGCCAAAATGTAAACAAAGTAGAAACAAAAGTTCAGCTAACACACAAACCCAGCGGCATACAAATTCAGTGCTCTAACTCGAGATCTCAGCATGACAACAGAGCCACAGCAATGCAAATGCTAAAATCACAATTGTATGAAATTGAATTACAAAAAAGACAAGCAGCACGAGCAGATATTGAAGCTAATAAAATGAAAAATGAATGGGGAAGCCAAATTAGAAATTACGTGATGCACCCCTATAAACTCGTTAAAGACGTTAGAACCGCACATGAAACAGGCAATGTAGATGCTGTAATGAATGGAGACATTGATGCCTTCTTAAAGGCTTTCCTAATGAAAAACGGACAAAAATCAAAAACAAACATACGCTAAACAAAATGATCACCATATACCACAATCCACGCTGTAGCAAATCTAGACAAGGGATAGCACTACTCGAAGAGTCAGGAAAAAAGTTTAAAATAATCACCTACCTAAAAGAACTTTTAACAAAAGAAGAACTCAACTTAATCATAAAAAAATTAGGACTTGAACCCATCGATTTAATTCGAAAAAATGAGCAAATTTGGAAAGAGAACTACAAAGGAAAATCACTCTCTAATGAGGAGATTATTGAAATAATGCTTGAAAACCCTAAATTAATTGAGAGGCCCATTGTAAGCAACAACGACAAAGCTGTTATCGGAAGACCAACAGAGAAAATACATACCATTCTATCATAAAAAACCCTCCAATACAACTACTGAAAGAGTTTGGGAGTGGCTTATATCAATGTCGATGCAAAAAAGCATGAATGACAAAATGGAAGAAAAAAGCTGAAAAAATCAGGAAGAATTATAAACAAAAAAAAGGGTTGCTTATCAACCCTTTTTTTTATTTGTATGTCAATGTGCTATTTACTAGCAGCTTTTTTTGCATCTCTTTTTAATTTTAAATTTTCCCAAATGGTACCTCCAATCCAATATGGAACTACAAATGTTAAAAGGAAAATCAACAACCAAAATCCAGTTGTAAAAATAAACATGAATAACAAAAATCCTGAAAATTCTGAAAAATCTAACATTGGGTGTTTTTTAAAAATAATTACATCGCAAAAATAAGATATATTTTCTATTTACAACACTATTTGAAAATTATTTTAACCAACTATTTTACCTTTTGTTGATCGGTCATTGTATTACTTTTAGTAATTTTGTAAAAGCTTAAAATTATAGAAAACAGATGAAATATAGAATAGAGAAAGATACCATGGGCGATGTGCAAGTTCCTGAAGATAAATATTGGGGGGCCCAAACAGAGAGATCTAGAAATAACTTCAAAATTGGTTCTGCGGGATCTATGCCTTTAGAAATTGTTTATGGATTTGCTTACTTAAAAAAAGCAGCTGCATTTACAAATGCTGATTTAGGTGTTTTAACGAATGAAAAAAGAGATTTAATTGCGGCTGTTTGTGACGAGATTTTGGCAGGAAAGCACAATGATCAATTTCCACTGGTTATTTGGCAAACAGGATCAGGAACACAGTCAAACATGAATTGTAATGAAGTAATTGCGAATCGTGCTCATGAGCTTGCCGGAAAAATCATCGGGGAAGGAGAAAAAACCATTCAACCAAACGATGATGTGAATAAATCACAATCCTCGAACGATACATTTCCCACAGGAATGCATATTGCTGCGTACAAAAAAATTGTAGAAACCACCATTCCTGGAATCGAACAATTACGAGACACACTACAGGCAAAATCTGAGGCGTTTAAGGATGTTGTTAAAATTGGACGCACACACCTCATGGATGCAACCCCACTCACACTAGGACAAGAGTTTTCTGGTTATGTTGCTCAACTAAACTTCGGCTTAAAAGCACTCAACAATTCCTTGGCTCATCTCTCTCAATTAGCTTTAGGAGGAACGGCTGTAGGAACAGGACTCAACACCCCTGCTGGTTATGACGTTTTGGTAGCCAAATACATTGCAGATTTTACCGGACTTCCATTCATTACCGCTGAAAACAAATTTGAGGCCTTGGCGGCACATGATGCATTTGTTGAAACACATGGCGCTTTAAAGCAAATTGCAGTTTCCTTGAATAAAATCACAAATGATATTAGACTCATGGCATCCGGACCAAGATCTGGAATTGGTGAGCTTGTAATTCCAGCAAATGAACCAGGATCTTCCATCATGCCAGGAAAGGTAAATCCTACACAAGCAGAGGCCATGACCATGGTATGTGCTCAGGTTATGGGAAATGATGTAGCAATTACCATAGGTGGAACCCAAGGGCATTATGAATTGAATGTATTCAAACCAATGATGGCCTCAAACTTATTGCAATCTGCACAATTAATTGGAGACGCATGCATCTCTTTTGACGAAAATTGTGCTGCCGGTATTGAACCAAATCATAACCGAATCAATGAGCTAGTAAATAATTCCTTAATGCTAGTAACTGCATTGAATACTAAAATAGGGTATTACAAGGCTGCTGAAATTGCTAATACAGCGCATCAAAATGGCACAACACTGAAAGAAGAAGCCATCCGTCTTGGTTATGTTACCTCAGAACAATATGACGAATGGGTTAAACCAGAAGACATGATTGGTAGCTTAAAATAATGTTTTTTAATACATGGATTTTAAAAAGCTACAATAAAAATATTGTAGCTTTTTTGGTCTGAATATATAATTTTAAATGATGAATATGAAAACACATGAAGCGTTTATGAGTGAAGCTGTAAAAGCGGCTTTAAAAGGAATGAACAACAATGAAGGTGGACCTTTTGGGTGTATTGTTGTCAAAGATGGAAAAATTATAGGGAGAGGAAACAACAAGGTAACTTCAACGAATGATCCGACAGCCCATGCGGAGGTAACAGCAATTAGAGATGCTTGTGCAAATCTGAACTCTTTTCAATTAGACGGATGCATTGTCTACACTTCTTGTGAACCCTGCCCCATGTGCTTAGGAGCAATTTATTGGGCAAGACCAGACAAAGTATTCTATGGAAGCAATCAAGTAGACGCCGCGAATATTGGCTTTGACGACGAGTTTATTTACAAAGAGATTCCGCTGCCTTACGAAAAAAGAAGTATTCCGTTTGAGCAAGTAGGAAGGAAAATTGCACTCGAACCCTTTGAAAAATGGACTGAAAAGCAAGATAAGATTGATTATTAATCAATTAGATAAAATTACCAAACAGCTTACGAAGAAATGTAGACAATGGTTGTATGAAAGCAATAGTATATTTTGGATATCACACACCTGTAGCCACTGAAAACAGGATAACATGGAAAAGATAAGCCTCGATATACCTGCTGCTATTTTAAACCAAAAGAAAAAAAAGAAAACTTCCCTTCACATGATTTCATGCAATAATAGTACTTTTAACAAATGAAAATATACACAAAAACTGGTGACAAAGGAACCACAGCACTTTATGGTGGTAGTAGAGTCCCTAAACACGACCTCAGAATAGAAGCTTACGGAACTGTTGATGAGTTAAATTCGTATATCGGATTGATACGAGATCAAAACATAGATTCAAAGACCATTGCAGCACTTATTAGAATTCAAAATGAATTATTTACGCTTGGAGCAATGCTTGCGACCCCTCCTGAAAAAGAGGTCTTAAAGAACGGAAAAGAGCGATTGAATATTCCAAAGATTACCCACAAAAGCATTGAGGTGCTGGAATCAGAAATAGATCTAATGAATCAAGAACTGCCTCAAATGACTAATTTCATTCTTCCTGGAGGTCATCAAACCGTGTCATTCTGTCACATTTCTAGATGTGTTTGTCGAAGAGCCGAGCGACTAACCACTGCTTTAAACGAAACAGATGTAGTAAACCCTGATGTGCTAACGTACCTAAACAGACTTTCTGACTATCTTTTTGTATTGGCACGAAAATTGACCAATGACTTAAGAGCTACAGAAATCCCTTGGATTCCTGAAAAACAAAAATAAGTTCTTTTTTTATTGACAGATTTATCAAAAAAAGCTTGGTTTATTCCCAAAAAAAATTATTTTTGCACAAATTATAAACCTATATAGAATGTATTGGACACTAGAATTAGCATCTTATTTAGCAGATGCTCCTTGGCCAGCAACTAAAGACGAATTGATAGATTACGCTATTAGAACAGGTGCGCCATTGGAAGTTGCAGAAAACTTACAAGAAATTGAAGATGAAGGCGACGCTTATGATTCTATTATTGAGATTTGGCCAGATTATCCCTCTGAAGAAGATTACCTTTGGAATGAGGATGAATACTAAAAATACAGCAAAAAAGTCTCATTAGAGGCTTTTTTTTTGTTTACATTTAAAGAAAATTGCCTACACTGTCTTAAAAAAACAACACATTAACTGTCAGCGAATTATACATAAACAAGCTGCTCAATATGGAGCGGAATATTAAAATATCATATTACAATGAGCTTATTAAACTCTGTTTTAAAAATATTTGTTGGAGATAAACAACAAAAAGATCTAAAATTACTACAACCCATTGTTACTCAAACTCGTTCTTTTGAGGATGCAATAGGTGCATTAAGCAATGATGAACTTAGAGGTAAATCTACAACCTTTCGAACAAAGATTAAAGAAGCAACAGCCTCTTTTGACGAAAAAATTGCTGCTTTAGAAAAAGAAGCAACTACCGCAAATATTGACAGACAAGAATCAATTTACAGTGAGATTGATGGTTTAAAGGATCAAGCATACGAGGTATCTGAAAATGTTCTCAATGAATTGATGCCCGAAGCTTTCGCTGTAATCAAGGAAACTGCAAAACGTTTTACCACAGAGAAGGAACTCACAGTAATTGCAACTCCGTTTGATCGAGAAATTTCTGCGATTAGAGATCAAGTTAGTTTGCAAGGAGAAAACGCTGTATGGTCTACAAGTTGGGACGCTTCCGGTCAAGCCGTTACTTGGGACATGATTCATTATGATGTACAGTTAATTGGAGGCTCTGTATTGCACCAAGGTAAAATTGCAGAAATGATGACGGGTGAAGGGAAAACACTTGTTTCTACATTGCCTGTATATTTAAATGCATTGACAGGCAAAGGTGTTCACTTAGTTACAGTAAATGATTACTTAGCAAAGCGTGATGCTGCATGGATGGGACCTCTTTTAGAATTTCATGAACTGAGCATCGACTGTATTGACGTGCACCCACCGAATTCTGATGCACGTAGAAAAGCTTACAACGCAGACATCACCTATGGAACAAATAATGAATTTGGTTTTGATTATTTGCGTGACAATATGGCGAGTACAAAAGAAGAACTTGTACAGCGCGCTCCGAACTATGCGATTATTGATGAAGTAGATTCTGTACTTATTGACGATGCACGTACACCCTTAATTATTTCTGGAGCAGTACCTCAAGGAGACAGACATGAGTTTAACGAATTAAGACCTTTAGTTTCTGACATCGTTAGCTTACAAAAACAACATTTAGTTGGGGTATTAGCAGAAGCAAAAAAACTAATTTCTAGCGGAGACACAAAAGAAGGAGGTTTTTTATTACTCCGCGTGTACAGAGGAATCCCTAAGAATAAAGCATTGATTAAATTTTTATCTCAAGAAGGCGTCAAAACAATTCTTCAAAAGACAGAAAACATCTACATGGCAGACAACAATAAGTTGATGCCTGAAGTGGATGAGGAATTGTATTATACCATTGAAGAAAAAAATAACTCCATAGACCTCACTGATAAAGGAATTGTTCACTTATCAGGTAAAACTAGTGACGAGCAGTTCTTCATACTACCAGATATCGGAGTACAAGTGGGGCGTATTGATGAAAGCATTGCAAGTGCAGAAGAGAAAGCGTCTCAAAAAGAAGAGTTATACAAAGACTTTAGTGTCAAAAGCGAGCGTATTCACACCATGAATCAATTGTTAAAAGCCTACTCTTTGTTCGAAAAGGATACTGAATATGTAGTGATTGACAACAAGGTCATGATTGTAGATGAGCAGACGGGCCGTATCATGGACGGTCGACGTTACTCTGATGGCTTGCATCAAGCAATTGAAGCAAAAGAAAATGTAAAAATTGAAGATGCCACTCAAACTTTTGCAACGGTTACTTTGCAAAACTATTTTAGAATGTATCGCAAGTTATCGGGAATGACCGGAACGGCCATTACCGAAGCAGGCGAACTATGGGAAATATACAAGTTAGATGTTGTAGAGATTCCCACGAACAAACCTATTCAAAGAGATGATAAAGAAGATCTTGTCTACAAAACGACACGTGAGAAATACAATGCTGTAATTGATGATGTTGTTGCATTAGTAGCTCAAAAAAGACCTGTTTTAGTAGGAACTACATCGGTAGAAATATCTGAATTATTGGGTAGAATGTTAAAAATGCGAGGTATCAATCATAATATCTTAAATGCGAAACTGCACAAGAAGGAAGCAGATATTGTTGCTGAAGCGGGAAAACCAGGCATCGTAACCATTGCAACAAATATGGCAGGTCGTGGAACAGATATCAAATTATCTGATGAAGTAAAAGAAGCCGGTGGTTTGGCAATTATTGGAACAGAACGACATGATTCACGACGTGTAGACAGACAATTACGTGGTAGAGCAGGAAGACAGGGAGATGTTGGTTCTTCTCAATTTTATGTCGCACTGGATGACAACTTAATGCGTATTTTTGGTTCAGAAAGGATTGCAAAAATGATGGATAGAATGGGGCTAAAAGAAGGTGAAGTTATTCAGCATTCCATGATTACCAAGTCTATTGAAAGAGCGCAAAAGAAAGTAGAAGAGAATAATTTCGGGATTCGTAAACGATTGTTAGAGTATGACGATATTATGAACGCGCAACGTGAATTTGTATACAAACGACGAAGACATGCTTTAGACGGAGATCGTCTAAAGATCGATATTGTAAACATGATTTTTGATACTTGTGAAGGCATTGTTACTGCAAACAAAGCGACTAAAGATTTTCAAAATTTCGAATTTGAATTGATCCGCTTTTCCTCGATGACCTCACCTTTTACTCAAGAAGAGTTTGAATCGATGGATGCCCAAAACTTAATTGATAAGTTATATCAAGCCATTCATGACCATTATCAAGATAAAATAGCGAAAAATGCAATTACTGCATACCCTGTTATTAAAGATGTTTTTGAAAATGAAGGAGATCGCTATGAAAGAATTGTAGTACCATTTTCTGACGGAATCAAAACATTGCAAGTGGTTACCAATTTAAAAAACGCCTATGAATCTGAGGGAAAAGAGTTGGTCAAAGACTTCGAAAAAAATATCACACTCGCCATCATTGATGAAAACTGGAAAACGCATTTACGTAAAATGGATGAGCTCAAGACATCCGTTCAAAATGTTGCGCATGAGCAAAAGGACCCCCTACTTATTTACAAGTTCGAAGCTTTTGAATTGTTCAAAGTAATGATTGATAATGTAAACAAGGAAGTACTGTCTTTTTTATTCAAAGGAGAAATTCCAAATCAAGGAAATATTTCTGAGGCTCGCCAACAGAAAAAAGAAGCTCTGAACCTAAGCAAAGCCGAGATTCAAAATAGTAGTGAACAGGCTATTAGCAACGCAAGAAACCAACAGCAATCAGCACCACAACCTGTAGAAACTATTGTGAGAGAACAACCAAAAATTGGAAGAAATGAGCGTGTTACTATTAAAAACATTATGAATGGAGAGGAAAAAACTGTAAAATTTAAGCAAGCAATTCCTTTACTAGACAAAGGCGAATGGGTGCTATTCCAAGAACAATAAGAAGTCTCTCTTGAAAAAAACTGAGTGATATGTATATCCATGCCTTTGCTTTATCTTTATGATTGCTGTGCATTCAAACTACATACGCTCGAGATATTCAATTTAAAAAGGCACAACATGAGAATTGTCTCGTTCACAAAAAACGCCACTACAAATAAGTAGTGGCGTTTTTTGTACTAAGAAAAATACTATCAATGAAAGGTTGTATCCATTTTTAAATAATCTAGAAATTCCCTTTTGGTTTCTTTGTTTTTAAATGCACCTCCAAACTCTGCTGTTACAGTGCTACTTTCTATGTCTTTAATTCCTCTTGAATTCACGCATAAATGCTTGGCATCAATAACACAAGCCACATCTTCGGTTCCAAGAGCATCTTGCATCGCTTGCACTATTTGCATTGTTAAACGCTCTTGTACCTGCGGTCTTTTTGCATAATACTCTACAAGTCTGTTCATTTTAGATAAACCAATGACACGCCCGTCGGAAATATAAGCCACATGTGCTCTTCCCACAATCGGTAATAAATGATGTTCGCAGGTTGAATATACAATGATATTCTTTTCAACCAACATTTCACCATAATTGTACTTGTTCTCGAATGTAGATAATCCAGGTTTATTTGCAGGGTTCAACCCCATAAACAATTCATTTACAAAAGATTTAGCGACTCTTTTAGGGGTTCCACGCAGGCTATCATCTGTTAAATCCATACCTAAAGTGTCTAGAATATCTTTCACACTTTCTTGGATTCTTGCTATTTTTTCTTCATCAGAAATTTCAAATGCATCAGCTCTTAACGGAGTTGATGCCGATGTACTGATATGGTTTTCACCTATTTCGTGATCTCTGTCTTCCATCGTTTTATTGCTTGCTTCAAACATATCATGAGTATATTAGAGCGCAAATTTACGGCTTTCGCTACAAATTATTGCACTGTGTTTATCAATTCTTCTAAAGAACAGGTTCTCTGTTCTCCGTCAGACATCTTTTTTAGGACAAATTGATTGTCTTTAATTCCAGAAACTACGAATGCTATCTTCCTATCTGAGACGTACTTCCATTGTTTCTTTTGTTTTTTATTACTCGATGCTGCATCTGGATAGATTTCACAGGCAACATGCTTTTTTCTTAACTCTTTTATCGCTTTTAATTTTAATAGATCATAGGCTGAATCAAAATTCAAAAACAATACTTTAGGCTTTGGCAATTCTAAAGATTCAAATAAGCCCAACTCTTCTAAAACAAGATAAATTCGATCCAATCCAAAAGAAATTCCAACTCCACTAACATCTTTCATTCCAAAAATCCCTGTAAGGTCATCATATCTTCCTCCTCCTCCTATAGAGCCCATTTTCACTCCTTTTGGCGGAGCTACTTCATAGATTGCTCCTGTATAATAGTTCAAGCCTCTTGCCAGCGTTACATCAACATCCAATACCGCTGTCTCCAAACCTAAGGACGCTATTGAATCACATACAAAACGTAAATCTTCAACTCCATTTAGACCTTCCTCAGAAGCATGCAACATTTCTTCTAAAGCATTTAATTTATCTGTGTTTGAACCTGAGAAATCAAACAACGGACTCACCTTATCTATAGCTTCTTTTGTAATTCCCTTTGCCAACATTTCGGAGACAACACCATCTTTACCAACCTTATCTAACTTATCTAAAGCAACGGTAAAATCAATTAACTTGTCTTTAGCTCCAATCACCTCAGCAATTCCGGAAAGTATTTTTCGATTGTTAATTTTAATAGTCGTACCTACTAAGTTCAACTTACTAAAAACAGTATCGTATAATTGTACAAATTCGACTTCTTGTAATAGTGACTTACTCCCTACTACATCCGCATCACATTGGTAAAACTCTCTAAACCTTCCTTTCTGGGGTCTATCAGCCCTCCAAACAGGCTGAATTTGATATCGCTTAAATGGAAATGTAATGTCGTTTTGATGCTGTACAACATATCGAGCAAATGGAACCGTTAAATCATAACGTAACGCTTTTTCTGAAATTTTTGAAATCAACTTCGTACTCTCCTTTTCTACTAATTCAGCAGTATCTACCTTTTTTAAATAGTCTCCAGAATTCAAAATTTTGAAAATCAAGCGATCTCCTTCCTCCCCATACTTGCCCATTAGTGTAGAAGAATTCTCAAAACTAGGCGTTTCAATAGGTTGAAATCCGAAAATTTCAAAAGCGGCACGTATCGTATTAAAAATATAACTGCGTTGCGCTACTTCCGTTGGCGAAAAATCTCTAGTTCCTTTTGGAATCGTGGGTTTCATAATAAACAAGGTTCTTTTATCTGTTATTTAAACTCAATTTTAAGGAGATAATTGCCGAAAATAAGCACTAAATAACAGTTCTATTTGAATCAACAAAGATGCGAAAAAAATAGTAGAATTTAAGCGGGAAGTTTCGCTTTATTTTTTCGTTTTAAACGATTTATTGTAGCATTCAATTCGAAACCTAACAACAAAATAATTGCATTCAACCAAACAAATAACATGACTATCAATAATGTCCCTATAGATCCATATAGCTCATTATATTTAGAAAATTCTACCACATAAATCCCAAACACATAAAAGGTCAAAATGGATAAAATTGTTGTAAAAATTGCTCCTGGTGAGAAAAATGACGATTGTTTTCCTTGCTTGGTTCCGAAGTGGTACAGCATCGAAACTGTAGTAAATACCATGCATAAAAATAAGAGAACCGTTCCCGATTGCAACCAAATGAAATCATCTTCTAGCCAGCCTTCAATTTTTAGAGTATTCAATCCAATTCCATATAATATAGTCAATGCAACAGTAACCATAAGAAAGAGGGTCATTACCAAAGAAGTTCCTAAAGAAATAACATAGGCTCTTACCACGCTTCTCACCTCTTTTACATGGTATGAATATTCGAATCCACCGAAGATAGCATTCACTCCATTGGTCATTAAAAATATAGAGGCTATAAAACCAAAAGATAGCAAACCGTTATTTTTATTTTGTACAATATCATTCAATATTGGCTCCACTGCGCCATAAGTCTTTGGGGGCAATGAATCGGATATCAAAACAAGCAAAGCATCTTGAAATCCATCAATAGGAATGTAATTGATTAACGTAAGTATGAAAAGAAGAAAAGGAAAAATAGCCATAAAAAAACTATATGCAATTCCACCAGCTCTAGTGGTGATTGCTCCTTTTACAATACCAATAACATACAATTCTAAAATCTCATACAAAGACATCCCTTGCAACCCTGGAAGCTTTATCTTTTTGCACATCCGCACCAATATATTGATGATTGGCACTTTTTCTAAACGATCTTCTATCGGTTTGGTCATTGTTTATCTATCATATTTCAACGCAAAGGCTTAACTTCATTTCTTTTTTTTGAACATATTTAGTCAATAGCAAGCTGGTAATGTTGCAACAATCCAGCTAAATTGTCTTTAGAAAATTTCGCTCCTTTTAAATGATTTTCATTCGGATGTATTGAAAAAAACAATGCAGATCTAAAATCTGATTTTTCTAGATGCGTATCCTCAAAAACAGCTCTTTTTAAATTGCAATTATCGAACATAGCTTCCTGTAAATGTGCTGCTGTGAAATCTACCTCTTCCAAATTACAATGTACGAATTTTGTTTTTGGAATTTTCAATTGATAAAAAGATGCCAAACTCAATTGACAATTTTCAAAACTCATTTGCAATAAAAAAGGATCACATTCACAGAACTTTATGCCAAGTAGTTTACAATTCATAAAAAGCACTTCTTTGAAAGAAGTGTTTTTAATGATGGTATTGCTAAAATTACAATTTATAAATTCACATTCCATAAACTCAATAGCGGAGGCATGCACATTTTCAAAATTACAATCTTCAAAAGTACAGGCATCATAGGTTCCCTTTTTAATGGGCACTTTCACAAAGTCAACACCTGAATATTTTTCACACTCGAAGTAATTATCAATCATATTTTTCGTGTCAAGTATTTTTAAAAGCTCATATCAACCACCTACTGCTCCTAGCTCAAACCTATATTTTGCCTTTTCTTTTTAAAAACAAACAAATTACATCGCTTTCAAACTCAAATCCATATTGTAGACAGAGTGTGTCAATGCTCCTGAGGAAATATAGTCCACGCCACATTCAGCGTAGTGTCGAATTGTATCTTCATTAATACCCCCTGAAGATTCTGTTAAACATGCATCACCAATGAGAGCAACAGCCTTCTTTGTATCCTCGTAATTAAAATTATCAATTAATATTCTGTAAATACCTCCACAATCTAAAATTTCCTGAATTTCTTCTATACTTCTCGCTTCGACAATGATTTTAAGAGCTAAGTTTTTTTCTGCTAAATACTGTTTCGTTTTTTGAATTGCCTGCGCAATACCGCCTGCAAAATCGATATGATTGTCTTTGATCATGATCATGTCATACAATGCAAAACGATGATTTTCACCTCCTCCAATTTTTACAGCCCATTTTTCAATAGCCCTAATACCGGGTGTTGTTTTTCGAGTATCTAAGACCTTGGTCTTGGTACCGGCTAGTAAATTCGCAAAAAACCGAGTTTTTGTTGCAATAGCAGACATGCGCTGCATCGCATTTAAAACCAGTCGCTCTGCCTTTAAAATGGATTGTGAACTTCCTGAAACATAAAATACTACGTCTCCATAGTTCACAGTATCTCCATCTTGCATCATCGTCTCAACAACCAGACTAGCATCAACGGTTTTAAAAACACGCTCTGCAAAAGCTACTCCTGCAATAACACCCGTATCCTTAACCAACAGCTTCGCTTTGCCCTTTGCTGTAGCCGGAATGCAAGAGAGCGAAGTGTGATCGCCTTCTCCAATATCTTCTCTTATGGCATTGAGAATGATGCCCTCTAACTCTTGTTCAAATTGTTTTTCTGATATCATAAAATTCTTTTCTAAGACAAAAATAACAATGATTTACAAATTTAGATCAGTTCTTGCACTTTAATGAGTTAAAAACAAATAAATTTGTGTCGAGAAGAAACGAGAATTACACTTCTTATTCTGATTATTCTCCAATCTAAAATCCGTTATTGAGACTCCGTTAAAATTATGAAAATTAAACTACTTGCCATAGGAAAAACAGATGATAAAAATTTAATTCAATTAATTGACGTTTACCAGAAGCGACTGCAACACTACATCAAATTTGAATTTGAAGTACTCCCGGACATTAAAAATGTTAAAAACCTAAGCGAAACCCAACAAAAAGAAAAAGAAGGCGACTTGGTTTTAAAAAAGTTGCAAAATACCGATCAACTGATTTTACTAGATGACAAAGGAAAACAGTTTACATCAATAGAATTCTCTCAGTATTTACAAAAGAAAATGAACTCAGGCGTCAAACAGCTTGTGCTACTCATCGGAGGTCCCTATGGATTTTCTGATGCTATTTATCAAAAGGCTAGTGGAAAAATATCGCTATCAAAAATGACATTTTCACATCAAATGATACGTTTGTTTATTGTTGAACAAGTATACAGAGGGTTTACCATTCTTAAAAATGAACCTTACCATCACGAATGAATGTTTAGGTTTTAGACAATTATAAAGTAACAGTGCTTCTAGTAGTATTGCAGGTATCATTAAAAATACACCTAAAGGAGCCAATATAGTGCCACTAATGAAGCACCTAAAACCATTTCTACGATGCCACTTTTGAGTTAATCTTCCAAACCCATCTTTAAGCTGCAGCAGCCCAATTCGAAAAGCGAGCCGTAAACTATCAAAAACAAGACATTCTATAATAACGTTCATTGCAATTATATGCCCGAACCATTGTCTGTTGCATACACCAATAAAAGTACTCAGCACAAAGAACCTCTTTAAAAGTATGGGTATTGTTCTCAAAATACCTTTGTTAAACACACAACCTATTGCATAAAAACCAAGAAAGAAAAATACATAGGATACCAACGATATCAATTCAAGCAACACATATACTATTTTATTCATATTCGAACTATCACCTGTAAATTGGTAGATATCTGTCGTACTTTCTTAAAAGTCAATGATGAAATACACAATTCCAGACATCCAAGAAAGGTGAAACCTCCTTTATTGGCTAGCACTTAATAAGGTGATATTTCAAACAGAATTTTCAAGAAATTCAAGACCTAAAATATTCAAAATTAATTTGATAGTATAACACCTTGGATGCACTTCACCTGCTTCAATTCTTTGAATTGTTCTTACATTTATATGACATTTCTGCACCAATACTTCTTGCATCAAGCCTTTTTATTTTCTCAGTTCAGACATTCATTTTCCGAATGCTGGTTGTTTCATGGTATGGATGTTTTTATATTTCATACAATGATAGACTCAAATTCTTGAATGAACATTTATTTTTATTGAGTTTAAACCGACACTTACACGACGAACGAGTGTTTATAGTCTTTTGGCGTTTTTTTTATTACAGAAAGATACAGTAATTCATAAGTTTTCACAGAAAAAACAACAGCAAATATGAAACATTTTATATGTACATTTGTAAGAAATCAAAAAAGAAATAATGAAAATTGTTTTTGCTACAAATAACCAAAACAAGCTTGCTGAAGTACAAAAAATGTTACCAAAATCCATTCAATTGTTAACCTTAAAAGACATCAGTTGTTTTGATACGATTGAAGAAACGGAATCGACGTTGGAGGGAAATGCAAAATTGAAAGCAAACTACATCACTTCTAAATTTGGTTATGCCTGTTTTGCAGATGATACCGGTTTAGAAGTTGACAGTTTAGATGGGAGACCGGGAGTCTATTCTGCTCGCTATGCAGGAAAAGAAAATGATTCTGAGAGAAATATGGAAAAGCTGCTATCCGAGCTCAAAGATTCACCCAATCGAGAGGCACAGTTTAGAACTGCAATTGCTCTTAATTTACATGGAGAACAATTCTTATTTGAAGGCATTTGTAAAGGTAGTATTCTGCGCAGCAAACAAGGTGAAAAAGGCTTCGGATATGACCCTATTTTTAAACCTAACTCGAATGCTAGTTCGTTTGCAGAAATGTCTACAGACGATAAGAATATGATATCTCATAGGGGGCTTGCCATAAAGAAATTAGTTCATTTTTTAAATAACCTTCAATAGTTTGGTTGCTCAAAAAACATATTCCACTCAATTTATACTATTGTTCGTTTTAGTGCTGACAATCGGATTTATAAATATAAGTTTTGGCTCGGTTTCTATTCCTTTTCAAGACATATTTGCAATTCTTTTAGGAGACGAAACAGTGAAAGATAGTTGGCAAACCATTATCTTAAATTTTAGAATTCCTAAAGCAATTACTGCCGTATTGGTAGGATCTGGACTCTCTGTAAGCGGTTTATTAATGCAAACACTATTTAGAAACCCACTTGCAGGCCCTTTTGTTTTAGGTATTTCTTCGGGAGCTAGTTTAGGTGTTGCAATACTGCTGCTGGGTTCATCTCTTTTTGGCGGTGTCTTATTATCGCTATCTTTTTCTAATTGGGCAATTGCTATTGCAGCAAGTGTAGGATCTTTTCTCGTCTTGTCTGCTGTCATTGTTGCGGCCAATAAAGTAAGAAACACCATGTCTATTTTGATCATAGGATTGATGTTTGGAAGTTTTACCGGTGCAATCATTAGTGTGTTATCTTACTTTAGTGAAGCAAGTCAGATCCAACAATATGTCTTTTGGAGCTTTGGAAGTTTAGGCAATTTAAGCTGGGATGAACTCACTATTTTCGGTGCTCTTTATTTGATTGGAATTAGTGGTGTCTTTATCATTATCAAACCATTAAATAGCCTACTCTTAGGAGAGAGCTATGCACAGAGCTTAGGTATAAATGTAAGGCAAAGTAGAATTATTTTACTTGTTATTACCAGTCTCATAACAGGAGTTATTACTGCATTCTCTGGTCCAATTGCCTTCATTGGTCTTGCTGTACCACATTTGGCCAAACTAATTTTTACCACATCAAATCATAAAATACTCATTCCTGCAACCGGATTGACCGGAGCTTTAGTACTCTTAATTTGTGATAGTGTTGCACAATTCCCAACAAGCGAATTTACATTACCGATTAATGCGATTACCTCCTTATTTGGTGCTCCTGTTGTTATTTGGCTGTTAATAAGAAAAAAGAAAATTTACGTTTAATTTTGACTGTAGAAAAGAAACATATCATACTTGAAACCAGAAACCTATCTATTGGTTACACGTATAAAAAAGAACACAGTATTGTGGGAAGTGCCATCAATTTATCACTAAAAAAAGGGAAGTTCGTTGCCTTATTAGGGAAAAATGGAATTGGAAAATCTACCTTGTTACGAACCATATCAAAAGTTCAAAAGCCCCTGTCAGGAGACATCAGTATCAAGGGTAAAAATCTCAACCTATATACGAACAAAGACCTAGCCATGCAATTGAGCTTGGTACTAACAGAACGACTTCCTGAGAGTCAATTAACCGTTTTTGATTTGATTGCACTCGGTAGACAACCCTATACCAACTGGGTTGATAAACTAACGGCTAATGATGTGACAAAAATAAATTGGGCCATTGAACAAACAGAAATTGAACACTTAAAAGAAAAACGCTTCTATGAACTAAGCGATGGTCAGCTACAAAGAGTCATGATAGCGAGAGCATTAGCACAAGATACCGAACTCATTATATTAGATGAACCCACTGCGCATCTTGACATGCATCACACCTACAAAATATTTCAATTGTTGAAGAAATTAATTCAGACCACCAATAAAACCATAATTATCTCAACACATCAAATTAATTTAGCCATTGACACTGTTGATGAATTGATCATTATGAATGGTTCAGAAGTTGCAAGCGGGAGCACACAAGAACTTATTGACAACCATAAACTTGATACTCTTTTTCCAAAAGAGATTTTAACGTTTAACAAAAAAATGCGTCAATTCATCATAAATAAAGCACCTTAGTTTTTATATCTTTACTTTTTTTCTAAGGAATAATTATAGCATTGAATCTATTAAAAATAGACAAAAACTTACTCATGAATAAATTACTACATCTAAGCTGTATTCTAGTATTATTATCATCTTGCGGCACAACGAAAACACCCCCTATATTAGACATAGATCACGCCAGTTTATACGCAGCTACAATTACAGAAAAAGATTTAGCAAAGCATCTATTTATTTACGCTTCTGACGAATTTGAAGGAAGAAACACAGGAGATGAAGGTCAGAAAAAAGCAGTGAACTACTTGAAAAATTTTTATATAAAATCTAACATTCCGGCAGCACTTGGCGGCAGTGCTTATTATCAGAAAGTTTCTGCATCATTTTTAAATAAAGCGAGAAGAAGAGGTGCTCCGTTAAAAGACTCTGAAAACGTTGCTGCTTTTATCAAAGGCTCTGAAAAACCTGATGAGATTGTCGTTATTTCTGCACATTTAGATCATGTAGGCGTTGAAAACGGAAAAATATATAATGGTGCTGATGATGATGGATCAGGAACGGTAGCCATGTTAGAAATCGCAGAAGCTTTTCAAAAGGCTGTAAAAGAAGGAATGGGACCAAAAAGATCCATACTTTTTTTACATGTAACCGGAGAAGAAAAAGGACTATTAGGTTCTCAATACTATGTTGAAAATCCAATTTTCCCAATGGAAAATACGGTAGCTGACTTAAACATTGATATGATCGGTCGCATTGATCCCAAGCGCAAGGGAAGCAGAAATTACATCTACTTAATTGGGTCTGATAAATTAAGTACAGAATTGCATGAACTCTCTGAGAAAGTAAATGAAAAATACACCAATATTTCATTAGATTACACCTACAACGAAGAAAACGATCCTAATCGTTTTTACTACAGATCAGATCATTACAACTTTGCAAAATACAATGTACCAATTATTTTTTATTTCAATGGAACGCATGACGATTATCACCAACCTACAGATACACCTGACAAAATAAACTACGATCTTCTAGAAAATCGATCTCGTTTAATTTTTCATACGGCATGGGAAATTGCTAACAGAAAAAACCGTTTGATTGTAGACAAACCTGTGACCCCTCCGAATAAAAAATAATACAATTAAAAGCCGTGTATGAATATACTCGGCTTTTTTCATTGCACTCCTCCTACTCCAATTGCTGAGGCTATTAGTGCATAATTTTAAAAATTAATTCTTTTAGTATATCGGATTGCGAAAGGTTGTTCGCTCCAACCCCCTTACTTTTCATATCTGCTTCTCTTAGCAATCCGATAATTTGAGATACCTTACGCATTGGGTATTTGGCCGCTGCACTTGCATAATCCGCAACAAAGTAAGGATTCACTCCTAAGGATTTAGCCACAGTAAATTTGTCCTTGTTTTCCAAGCCATGGTATTGCAGTAACTGTGTGAAAAAGCTATTTAAAAGTGCTATGGTCAATACCAAAGGGTTCCGCTTTGGGTTCTCTGCAAAATAATTGATAATTCTATTTGCCTTTACAATTTGCTTTTCTCCAACCGCTTTTTTCAATTCAAAATTATTGAAGTCCTTTGATATACCTATATTTTCCTCAATGTCATCGGAGGAAATAATGGCACCTTCAGGCAAGATGGTAATTAACTTTTCTAGTTCGTTGTAAATCTTACTTAAATCGGTCCCTAAAAACTCAACCAGCATTTGCGCAGCTTTGGGTTCAATCTTATAATTCTTACCACCTAAAACTCTGCGAATCCAATCCGATACTTGATTGTCATACAATTTTTTACTATTAAATATAACTCCGCATTTCTCAATAGCTTTGTAGAGCTTTTTTCGTTTGTCTAGTTTTTTATACTTGTAATTCAGCACCAAAACAGTGCTAGGCTGAGGATTCTGAGCATACGAAAGTAAGTGGTCTATTGTTCGGCTTAAATCTTGTGCCTCTTTCACAATAATGACTTGTTTTTCTGCCATCATAGGAAATCGTTTGGCTGAGGAAACAATTTCTTCAATAGTAACATCTCTTCCATACATCACAACCTGATTAAAACCTTTTTCGGAAGCATCAAGTACATTATTCTCTATATATTCAGATATTTTATCGATATAATATGGCTCTTCTCCCATTAGAAAATAAATGGGTTTTACGAGACCTTTTTTAATAGCTGCTACTATACTGTTTATTTCACTCATTTTATTACTTTTGATGGATGCAAAAACTGAATCTGCCCAACTTTTCTTTTAGTCTCAAAAGTAACGAAAAACACACGCTTATTTTTGATAATTTGAGAAAAAAATATGTAGTGCTAACTCCAGAAGAATGGGTGCGGCAGCACTATGTGCAGTATTTGATTCAACACAAGAACTATCCCATCTCTTTGATAGCAGCCGAAAAACAGCTCATTATAAACAATCGCAAAAAAAGAACAGATATTGTCGTTTTTGATAAAGAAGGAAAACCTGATATAATTGTAGAATGCAAAGCACCACATATTCCAATTTCTCAAGCGACTTTTGACCAAATAGCAAGATATAATTTAAAACTAAAGGCCAAATATCTAATTCTAACCAACGGAATACAGCACTATTACTGTCAGATGGATTTCAAAAATGAAAACTATATTTTTTTGAAAGATATTCCTGCTTACCACGAATCAAATTAACAGCTTGTTAGCGTTCATATTCACAATTTAAATGTAAATTTGCCCACTTGAAAACTGCTATTGTCATATTAAATTGGAACGGACAAAAATTGCTAGAGCAATTTTTGCCTTCGGTTGTAAATTTTAGCTCAAATGAAGCAACTGTTTATGTGGCAGATAATGCCTCTACCGATAGCTCTATCGCATTTATCAAAGCACATTATCCGAGCGTAAAAATCGTCCAAAACACAAGTAATGGAGGATATGCAAAAGGATACAACGATGCTTTACAAAAGATAAATGCAGATATTTATTGTCTATTAAACTCTGATGTTGAAGTAACTAAAAACTGGCTTACGCCCGTTTTAGACGCATTCAAAAAGGAAGTCAACACCGCTATCATTCAACCTAAATTACTCGACTTTAAACAGAAAGAGATGTATGAATATGCAGGAGCTGCTGGTGGTTTTGTAGATGTGTTTGGCTACCCATATTGCAGGGGTAGAGTTTTTAACACCTTAGAAAGAGATACAGGAGAATTTGATGACACCATCGATATTTTTTGGGCGTCTGGAGCCTGTCTTTTCATACGTTCTCAAGTATACCATCAATTGGGAGGATTCGATGAAGATTATTTTGCACATCAAGAAGAAATTGATTTGTGCTGGAGAACCAAAAATTTAGGTCATGCTGTGAGGTACGTTGGTGCCTCTAGCGTATACCATGTGGGTGGGGCTACCTTACAAGAGACAAATCCGCATAAAACATTTTTAAACTTTAGAAATAGCTTGTTCAACATCGTGAAAAATGTTCCTAAAAAATGGTGTCTGATCATCGTTCTTGCGCGATTAATTTTAGATGGAGTCGCTGGAATTAAATTTATGCTTGAACTGCGTCCAATTCATTCATGGGCTATTTTCAAAGCGCATGTCAGTTTTTATAGACATCTTGGGATTTTTATAAAAAAGAGGAATGCTGAAAGAAAGAGTAGTACGTATTACATGCATACGAGTATCGTTTGGCAATACTTCTTTTTAAAACGAAAAAAATTCAAGGAACTGGGATGAACTAATGCGCGTGATTCAACCCATTTACGATAAAATTAAGATGGATTTTATAGGTTGTTGAATCTATATAATTACAAAATTGTTAAATCTCCTTTACCTTCTCTTACTATCCTCGGTGCAACATCGGTTAAATCAATAATGGTAGAGGCCTGATTATCGCCATATCCTCCATCAATGACCACATCCACGACATCCTTCCATTTCTCATAAATCAATTCAGGATCTGTAGTGTATTCTATGACCGCATCATCATCATGAATAGAAGTTGAAATTATGGGATTACCAAGTGTAGCAACCAAAATTTTTGCAATTGAATTGTCTGGAACACGAATCCCAACCGTTTTCTTCTTTTTGAATACTTTCGGAAGTGAATTACTTCCGGGCAAAATAAAGGTATAAGGACCAGGAAGCGCTCTCTTTAAAATTTTATAGGTAGGAGTGTCTATTTGTTTGACATAGTCTGACAAATGACTCAAATCATTACAAATAAAGGAAAAATTTGATTTCTCTAGTTTTACGCCTTTCAGCCTTGCTATTTTTTGCAATGCCTTGGTATTGGTAAAATCACAGCCCAATCCATAAACTGTATCTGTGGGATAAATGATCAAACCTCCATTTTTCAAAACTGTAACGATCTTGTCAATTTCTTTTTGATTCGGATTCTCTTCGTAAATTTTAATAAATGCTGCCATTTCATTTGTTTTTTTACCTCTCTAAAGATATTGAAAAAGCTCAAAAAATATACATTGAGCTTTTCCACACTCTGCGCAATATTGCTTACTTTTCTACCAGTCTAAAACCTTCTCCATGGATATTCAATATTTCAACATCCTCATCTTTTTTCAAATATTTACGTAATTTGGCAATATAAACATCCATACTTCTTGATGTAAAGTAATTGTCATCTCTCCATATTTTCGTCAGCGCCAATTCTCTTGGCATCAAGTCATTTTTATGAGCTGCTAACATTTTCAGAAGTTTGCTCTCTTTAGGAGATAACTTTTGAGCCTCTGAATTTTGATACGACAAGTGCCTTAGCTTAGAGTTGAAGAAAAAATCACCGATTGTAAACTCAAACTGATCAGACTCTTTAGTTACTTCTTTATCCTTACGTTGCAAAATCGCTTTAATTTTAAACAACAGTACTTCCGAATCAAAGGGCTTATTCAAATAATCATCTGCTCCTACTTGGTATCCTTTTAGCACATCCTCCTTCATGGTCTTGGCTGTTAAAAAGATAATCGGAATTTCCTTGTCTGTTGTTCGAATGTCAGTCGCTAAAGAAAAACCATCTTTACGCGGCATCATTACATCTAAAATGCAAAGGTCAAAATCACCATTTTTAAACTCAATCAACCCTTCAATACCATCTTTTGCATGCGTGATATTATAATCATGCAATGCCAGATAATCTTTTAATATCGTTCCAAAATTTGGATCATCTTCAACTAATAAAATTTTTTTACTCCCCATAATAGTACTTTTTAAATTAATGGTATTTTCACAGTAAATGTGCTTCCTTTCCCTTTTTCACTTTGAACAAAAACTTTTCCTTGGTGACTCTCTATAATTTCTTTGACATAAGCCAATCCCAATCCATGACCTTTTACATTGTGAATATTCCCCTTGTGCTCTCTGTAAAACTTATCAAACACATATTTCTGTGCGTTTTTGCTCATTCCAATGCCTTGATCCGTTATCTTTAAAACAAAAAATTTAGTGGTGCTCTCCGTAGAAACCTCAATATCAGGATGTTCATCGGAATATTTCAAAGCATTTTCCAACATATTTACAATCACATTGGTAATGTGCAAATGATTTCCTAAAATTTTTGACTGTATCGCTCGAAAATCTGTTTTGATGGTTCCATTTCTACTATTTACTAAAAGATCTACACTAGAAATTGCCTCTTCTACGATTGCATTCATATCGATAGCCACCTTACTCATTTCTATCTGATTCTTTTCTAGCTTCGAGATTCGCAGCACATTTTCTACTTGGCCATGCATACGTTTATTCTCCTCTCGAATCATTTTTACATAACGAATCACCTTTTGATTATCATTAATAATTTTTGGATTCTTTATGGCATCTAGTGCTAGATTTATAGTAGCAATGGGTGTTTTAAACTCATGTGTCATATTATTAATGAAATCTGTTTTAATCTCAGATATCTTTTTCTGCCTAACTAACTGATACAGAGAACTTGAAAATGCCACAATGATAATAAAAATAAAGAATACAGACAACAACAAAATATTTGAAATATCTGCCAAGATATGTCGTTTTTGATTAGGAAAAGTCACAAACAATTTAAAATCACTCGCTCCATTGTCTTTTTTAAATAAAGGATAGCCAATACTATTTTGCTTGTTAATGGTAAAGTATCCTGATTTTAGACTTGTTAAATACCCATCTTCGCTGTACACCCCGTACTTAAAGTCAATATCAATTTCTCTTTTAGAAAACTCTTCTCTCAACAAAAGATTCAATGAACGATTGCTCAATCTCTGATGTATTGGAAAAGAAGACCTGTACATATCAAATACAGGTTTGATGAAGGCTTTTTCAGACTCTAAAGATCTCTTTATTACAGTGTAACTTTGAGGTGCTTTTTTACCTGAGAAGTCGCTTTGTACATTCAAGTTATCAAAATTTGTAATATCCTCGCGCGTGGCAATCCTTTTAAAAACAAGATCTAAACTATCATTTGCCAAAAACTCAGTAGGAATCTCAATGTTCTGAGAAACTGTTGTTAAACTGTAGGACAATACTTGTTTACCAGTTGTATCTATTTGCTGTAAGACGAAATTATGCAATTGTGTGCTATTTACAATTGTAGTGGTATCCAAATAGGGCTTTATGGTCCTGTAAAAATCCGTATATTCATTCTCACTTACCTCCTCAGAAACGCGGGCTAAGGATTTCTTTACATCACTTTTGAATTCCTTCTTTTTATCCTCGATTGCATTACTAATCCAATACACTTGTACGCTCACAATTCCAATCAATGAAAAGCTCATTAATGCAACAATGACTACAAACATTTTCTTTCCCATAAGTCAAAAGTATACCATTCACTATAGTTAATTATCGTTTTTAACGCATATTAACAAATTTAGTAAGATTTTAAGGTTTATTTAACAAAAAAGCTGATTTTTTAAAAATTTAGCGTTTCATTTTTGTTAAATTATTATGAATTTTCATAATCTGATCATCAAGACTATTCCGATCATAATTGCATACAATATAATGAGACAAGAGTACTTTCTTTGCATCTAACCACTGGTTCTGAATTCTACTTCGAATAGCTTCAGGGGTGGCATTATCTCGAGCAACAACGCGCTCAACTCTCGTTTCCTCATCCACTACAACAGTGATGATCACATCGCAGAAAACATCACTTTTGTTCTCAAACAAAATTGCGTTCTCATACAATACATATGCTTTGTGTTGGTTTTTTTGAACAAATGATTTTAAATGCTTGTGAACCTCAGGATGAACAACCGCATTCAACTGTTTCAACTTCTCTGAATCTGAAAAAACAATACTTGCGATATAATCCCTATTCAAATGGTTATTTTTGTAGGCTTTCTCTCCAAAAATAACAAGGAGTTTCTCCTTAATCACAACAGAAGTATTCATGAGTATTTTTGCCTCTATATCTGCATTATATACAGCAACATCTTCAAATGTTTTGAAACGTTCCAAAACCGTTGATTTTCCGCTTCCTATTCCTCCTGTTAACCCGACTAGCATTATTGTCTTTTCGTTAAAAATTCAACCTTAGCTGGCATTATTTTAACAGAAGTCACAACCTCTGGTTTAAAAACAACTTTCGGGATAAAGTAATTCAGTTTATTCTCCAAAGAATACTGATAGTCACAAACAATTTTAAAGGAAGATGCCTTCACTCCTTTAAATGCATTTAAGCCCACCTGAAATACTACTTTTACATCTGTTGGAAATGTATTTACCGAAATACTATCGGGTAGATTGATTATTTGAAATGGCACCTGAATTACACCCTCAGTAAAACGATCTACCTCTCCGAAAACAGCTGCTTTGCGAACACTCAATTTTATCGAATTAGGTAGCTCTTTTATTTGTAACGTTGTTCGTAGCGTTTCAGAAATATTATTTTTGGTAAAATTCTCAAGCTGCACGCCTTGCAATGTATCTAACTGTTCTTTAGGACCTGTTACTAAAATAGAATCAGGAGTCACCTTAATTTTGCCTATCAAATGATATCCCAGTTTGTACGAAATATCAAATTTACCAACAACAGGAACTTTTTTAGATGCCAAGGTTCCTAAGTTTAGATAAATGGTATCTAAAACAAGTTGCTCAACTTTTATTTTTTTTGTAATCTGACTCTGAATATCCATCTTTTGCTGTTGCATTAAGAAGTAATGATCAACAGCTGATTTACGTTTTAACTTTCTTGCGTCTAATTTAATTTTCGTCGGGTTGATATTCATAACAAACAACCTAAAACCAGATGCTACCACTTGTACCTCTAGTTGACTTGTCGGTGCTTGTTGAATTATTTTGTCTTCAGGTATGTGCACATATTCCAAAGGAAAAGAAATCACGGTACTATACTCTTTTGACATTTTAATTAGCAACCAAAACAAAACAGAGAAAAGCATTGCAACAGAAAATGCTTTCGGGATTTTATTTTTAGTTTTTTTCTTGTGCATCGCTCATAGATTGAATTATATGCAAGCTACGGAAAGGTTTTAAATAACACAACGATGTCAAAATATATTGAATAAAAAAAGAGAGCCTTGAGCTCTCTTTTTTTATTCAATATATTCCAAAAACTATTTCTTAGCATCACTTGGAGCATTGAGTGCATTGGTAAGTTCCATAGAGATAGCAGCTTTTTCAAACTTAATTTTGCCAGCTCCTGTTTCAATGGTAATCGTGCTATCTTTTTCGTGAACTTCCACTATTTTACCGTGAATACCACTACTTGTAATCACCCGAGTTCCCTTTCTAATATCTGCTTGAAATTTTTTCTCTTTCTTCTGCTTTTTCATTTGAGGTCTAATCATAAACAGATAGATCACAAGAATCATTGCTAAAAATGGCAACATACTACTCAATCCACTTGTACTTGTTTGTATAAACATAGGTTTGTTTTATCTATTTTACTTTTTTATTTACAATTCCTTTTATCTTTAAAACCTCTCTACCAATGGCTGTATTGGTCAATAGGGTCACCGTTTTCACTTGTCTACCTCCTCCTTTTCCTGAAGTATTAAATTTCACCTCAATCTCAGTAGTTTCTCCAGGCATCACCGGCTTATTTTTAGGCCATGTTGGAACGGTACATCCACATGTAGTCTTTGCATCGGTAATAACCAACGCAGATTTACCTATATTTTTCAAAGAAAAGGTAGTCTGAATAACTTCACCATCAGTGACCGTACCAAAATCATACTCGGTCTTATCAAACGATATCACCGCAGCACCTTTCGTTATTTCAACATCTCTTTTTTTAGCTTCTTCTAATTTTGTTGGATCAACTTTCAAAGAGGCGTTTGTTTCTTTACAGGATGTCAATATTCCTATGGAAAATACCAAACTATATAATATACTTTTTTTCATCTTACACATATTTAAAGTAAAAATAACAATTTATAATAAACCTCTACCAATTTTATGAAGTCTTTTATCTGAAGAAAACTCTCGCGACAATTTATCTAAAACTCCATTGATAAAATATCCACTTTTATTTGTTGAGTAATCTTTAGATATTTCAATGTATTCATTGATGGTAACTCTCACAGGAATGGAAGGGAACTTCAAAAACTCTGTAATTGCCATTTTAATTAAAATCATGTCAATATCTGCAATTCTATCTGCTTCCCAATTAGGTGTTTTTGAACTAATATCTGCTTCATAAGCAGTATGGTGTAGTATCACTTTTCTAAAAAGTTCTAACACAAATTTTTCATCGTCATCATCCTTGTACAGCCTATCCAAAACAAAAACTTTATCTTGTTTTAGCTTACTCAATGTCCTAACGATCCAAGTATTTACAAAAGGAATATCGTCCAGCCAACTGATATTTTGATCTTCATAATACTCGGCTAACTTTTCTTCTGGAGCAACAATTTCTTTGAAAAAACTTTGAACAAATTTCTTGTCATTCTGAAAAGAAGATTCTGCTGAGTTGATATAGCTTTTGTACAAGTTACTATGCTCTAGCTTATTCCACACAACTTTAACATACTCATCATCTATAGACCAATTATTAATCGCATTGTCAGTCTTGTACGTAGCGAATGAAGTACTATTGGCTAGACTCAATAATGCTGCATTTTCAATAAACTTTGTGTTTGGATTTAGCTCATCTTCTGTTGCTAAGTGTTTCTTTTTAGAAATCGCGATCTTCTTAGCTGCCATCTCTTGAACTTCTAGCAACAATTGCAATTGTAAAACATACAGATCTAAAAGCTTTTGAATGCTGTGCTTTAAGAATTTTTCTTCTCTAATAATGTCATCAGTTTTTGATGTGATCATTGCATAAACAGATTGCATTACTTTGACTCTAATATGTCTTCTATTAATCATTCTAAAGAACTTAAGTTAAAAAAGGGCAGTAACCTATATTACCGCCCTGCAAAAATATACTTTTTATTGAAATTTTCTAGCTGTTTTGAGCTTTTTTACGAGTATCAATTCTATTTTGAGCAATATTAAAAGCAGCCCTATGTGTTGTAATGTTTTCTTCTTGAGATAACCTAAAAATATCTAAGGTTGTATTGTAAATATTTTCAGTTTTTCTAATGATTTCATCTTTACCATATCCTTCCAACTCAGCATATACATTGATAATTCCACCCGCATTAATTAAAAAGTCAGGTGCATAAGCAATACCTTTTTCTTTTAACATCCTACCGTGTTTAATCTCATCTGCTAATTGATTATTTGCTGCTCCAGCAATAACTTTTGCGCGCAATTGCTCAATGGTAACATCATTAATAGTTGCTCCCAATGCACATGGTGCATAGATATCCACATCCAAACCATATACATCATTTCCTAGAACAACATTGGCTCCATATTTTTTACTAAGTGCTTCTAAACGCGCTTCATTAATATCATTCAACACCACTTTCGCTCCTTCATCAGTGATATGCTTTACCAAGGTTTCACCTACATGTCCAACTCCTTGAACCAATACTTTTTTACCTGCTAAATTTTCGGTTCCAAATTGGTGTTTAGCAGCAGCTTTCATCCCCATATAAACTCCATATGCAGTGATTGGTGATGGGTTACCAGCTCCTCCTTTACTCTCAGAAATACCTGTTACATGCGGTGTTACCTCACGCACAACATCCATATCTCTCGTCTCCATCCCAACATCTTCTGCTGTTATATATTTTCCACTCAAGGAATGAACAAACTCACCAAATCTTCGCATTAAAGCATCGTTCTTTTGAGTTTTAGCGTCTCCTATAATGACCGCTTTTCCTCCACCAAGATTCAAGCCTGTAATTGCTGCTTTGTAAGTCATTCCACGTGACAAACGCAACACATCATTCAAAGCATCCCATTCACTTTGATACGACCACATTCTTGTTCCTCCTAAAGCTGGACCTAAAACCGTGTTATGAATACCAATTATTGCTTTTAAACCTGTATCTTCGTCGTTGCAAAAAACGATTTGTTCATGTCCATCAAAAGAGATTTGTCCAAAAACAGGATCATTTTTCAACTCTTTTGTATCGATTATGTTTGCTGTCATTTTTGTTGTGTATTTATAAAAAAATTATACTTTTCTTAAATTATGAGGCGCAAAAATATGATATTCACAAATCATTTCAAAAAAACAAGCTGTTAATTGTTATATATATAACTTTAAGCGCTCTTTTGTTAAAATAACACAAAACAAACACCTTAAAAACTTAGAATCGTTAATGAAAGCCCTACAATACCTTAATAAGTACTTTTTAAAATATAAATATCGACTACTCATTGGTATTGCGATTACAGTACTATCAAAGATTCTAACCTTAAAAATACCACGAATTATAGGACAGTCTTTCAATATTGTTGAAACCTATAAAAATGGAATGCTTTCAGACACTGCCGATGTAAAAGAGCAATTGCTCATGAATATTTTAATCATTATTGCTGTTACGCTATTTGCAGGGTTCTTAACTTTTTTAATGCGTCAAACAATTATTGTTACCTCTCGATTAATTGAATTTGACTTAAAGAATGAAATCTATCAACAATACCAAAGATTACCCCTGAACTTCTATAAAAAAAATAGAACAGGAGATCTTATGAATAGAATTAGTGAAGACGTATCTAAAGTAAGAATGTATTTCGGACCTGCAATTATGTATAGCATGAATATGCTTGTGCTCTTTGCTGTTGGGTTTCACCAAATGTACAACATAGACCCAGTATTGACCGCATATACCTTGATTCCTTTTCCTATTTTATCAATTTCTATTTTTATTCTCAGTAAAGTTATTAACGAAAAAAGTACTATTGTTCAACAATATTTATCGAAGTTAACCACCTTTAATCAGGAGTTTTTCTCTGGAATTAATGTGGTAAAATCCTACAGCATCGAACCTGCGATTATCGAAAATTTTGATACACTGGCAAATCAAAGTAAAAATAGAAACATTGATTTGTATAAAGTACAAGCCATCTTTTTTCCTCTCATGGTATTGCTCATTGGTATCAGTAATTTATTAGTGCTTTATATTGGAGGAAAACAATACATTGAAGGAAGCATACCTATTGGAGTGATTGCCGAATTCATACTCTATGTAAACATCTTAACATGGCCCGTTGCGATTGTTGGTTGGGTAACATCAATGGTGCAGCAAGCCGAAGCTTCGCAGCAGAGAATTAATGAATTTCTGCAGCAATCTCCAGAAATCATCAATACTACTGAAGCTACAACCATACTGAATGGGAACATTGAATTTCAAAATGTAAGCCTTACCTATGACGACACCAATATTACCGCCTTAAAAAATATCAGTTTTAAAGTAGAGGAAGGAACAACCATTGCCATTTTAGGAAAAACAGGTTCCGGTAAATCATCTATTATTAATTTGATTTCGAGATTGTATGACACCAGTAGCGGAAAAGTATTGATTGATAACCGGGCAATCACAGAGATCAACCTAACTGATTTGAGGACACAAATTGGTTTTGTACCGCAAGACCCTTTCTTGTTTTCAGATACCATTGAGAACAATATTAAATTTGGGAAACAACAGGCGAGTTCCGAAGACATCATAACAGCTGCAAAAAATGCTGTGATTCATGACAATATTTCTGAATTCAAAAACAAGTACAATACTATTTTAGGAGAACGAGGAGTTACATTGTCTGGAGGTCAAAAGCAACGTGTATCCATAGCAAGAGCAATTATTAAAAATCCTAAAATTCTAATTTTTGACGATTGTTTATCTGCTGTTGATACAGAAACAGAAGAACAAATTTTATCAAATTTAAATAGAATATCGCGAGAAAAAACAACCTTCATCATTAGCCATAGAGTTTCATCTGCCAAAAATGCTGATAAAATTATCGTCTTAGAACAAGGAGAAATTACACAGCAAGGAACTCACAATCAACTAATAAAGAAAGCAGGATATTACAAAAACCTCTACGAACAACAACTTTTAGAAAAAGAAAAATAAGGTTTCATTAGAAAAAGTAAAATATTTTTTCCAAATTTGTTCGAGTTTAAAACCAAAACAAAACTAAAATGGCTGAGAGAGTAGAACAAGAAGAAATTTTTTCCCAAGTTTTAAGAGCAGGAAGAAGGACTTATTTTTTTGATGTAAGATCAACAAAGGCAGATGATTACTATCTAACAATAACCGAAAGCAAAAAATTCACCCATGATGATGGATCTTTCCATTACCAAAAGCATAAGATCTACTTGTACAAAGAAGATTTCTCAGAATTTAATGAAATGCTAAAAGCAGCGACTGATTATATTGTCAATGAAAAAGGACAGGAGGTAATTAGCGAAAGACACCAAAAAGATTACAAAAAAGAGGAAGTACTTACTGAAGAAACAACATCAGAAGTAACGCCTGCAGAAAGTTTTACAGATGTTACTTTTGAAGACATCTAAAATTCAAATAATTCTCAGAAAAAAAGTCCTCTCACAAGAGGGCTTTTTTTTTACAAAATGTTTAACATGATAGCACTTTTAGCCAGCGTTTCTAGCCACTCTTCATGAGGATGACTATCTTTTGTAATTCCGCCACCAACATATACATAAGCACTCTTATGTTCCAATTCCATGCACCGAAGGTTTACAAATAAATGGGCATCACTACTGCCTTCTTTCCCTGTAGCCAACTCTCCCAAAAACCCCGTATAATAAGATCTATCATACTGCTCATTCTCAGCAATAAAAGCTTGAGCAGCACTCTGAGGCAAGCCACAAACAGCCGGTGTTGGGTGCAGTGTATTGATTAATGAGAACAATGCGCCTTCTTTCAAAGTATCTAAGACTCCTGTAATATCTGTTTTCAAATGCACCAAAGAGCCCGCTCTTACCGTGGTTGTTTTTGAAACACCTAACGTTTTGGTAAAGCTTGATAATTTATCAACAATATAGCTCGTCACAAATTCTTGTTCATCGATTTCTTTCTGACTCCATTTAGGTGCAACGTGCTGCTGATACACTTGTGTACTGGCAAGTGACATGGTTGTAAACTGATTCTCTTTTAGTTGAAGAAACGTCTCGGGAGAGGCTCCGAACCACAATCCTACTTTTGGATGAAACCAAACATATACAAATGCCTCTGGATATGCACACAATAATTTCAAATAGGTATTTACAACGTCTATATTCCTAATACGAACACTTTGTTTTCTCGACAAAACAACTTTTTGAAATTTCCCTTCTTTAATAGCCGAAACACCTTTTTTAACCAACGCTTTATGCATTGCCTCTGATCCAGTATCTGACGCGTTATGCTGCACATTGGTTGGTTTTTCCTTGTGCTCCAAAGCATCAGAGAGAACCTCAGAGAGATCGGTTGGAATCAACACTGTCTGACCTTTTTGATCGAAAGGAGCAAAAACAAACCCCTGACTATCAAAACGATTTACAAGCAAATTCAAAGATGCATCTTTCTGGAACATGCCACAAACTTGTCGACTATTTGGTTTGTTGTACACTACAAAGGGGAGTTGCTCATTGTAATGCTTTTCTATTTTTTCTTGAAGTATTTTCAATATGACAACTTTAAAAGTTCATTTTTAATCAATTGTTCATGTAACCAAATCAGCAAGTGCCCTACTCCATCAAATGATTTCAAAACAAATTGCTTCTTTGGAAATTGTGTTTGCAAAAATAGTGAATTTTCATAAGGAACCATCGCATCTGATGTTCCATGAACGGAAATAATAAAAGCAGGATATTCGTTCCAGTGTCTTTCATATTTTTCCAACGCTCTTGCATCTGTTTGCTTTTCTCAAGATGCAGATCTCCAAACATGTGGCACGAGCCCATGCATCTATTTCCATTCATAAAAACGCAACATAAACAAAACAACCTCGGAGGCACTTGATACCGCTAACGTCACAAAAATCACATGCTTGCATCCTTGCTTAGCTCCCAAAACAATAAGACCTCCACAGCCATAGCATGCACGATTTTTTCAATGGAATCATTTCACAGATCACATCACCCAAAACATCTATTTGAACTTTCAATAACTTTCTAGAAAGTAAAGGCCTTTTGTAATTACAAACAATCCTGTCATATGAGATCATATTAAGTGAAGATCATATCATTTAATCTGCTATGTAGTACTTGAAATCGATCGCTCATCCAAGTACTCCATATACAAATAGCAATGTTGTTTTCCATACATCAATAGGCTTTTCCTCAGCAACCCTTCCATACCTGAATATCATATAACGGTCCCAATATTACTAATAGTTGGTCCAACTCCATCAAAGCATCTTCGCACCTCGTTATCAGATTTGGAAGCTGAAAATCGAACAAAAAGAAAATACCTCAAAATAAATAAGACCTAACCAATCAAGGTACATATTTTAACAAAACTGTTGCATGTAATGCATTATTTCTTCTCGAGTACAATATTTGTAAGTTTACTCACAGAAATCAACACTCCTTTTTCATTTCTTACCTTGATTTCCCAAAGATGTGTTGTGCGTCCTTTGTGAATAATTTTTGCCGTAGCGATCACCTCTCCTTCTGAAACGCTTTTTAAATGATTTATAGACAGCTCAATGCCTTTCACAACAAAACGTTTGCTGTCTACAAAAAAAGCAGACGCAGCGCTTCCTACGCTCTCTGCCAGCGCTGCAGTTGCACCGCCATGCAATATTCCAAATGGCTGATACACCCTAGAATTAACAGGCATTTTAGCAACTAAAAAATCTTCACCAACATCCGTATATTCGATCTCAAGAGTTTCCATTAACGTTCCTTTACAACGAGCATTAAAGGCATGAAGTATTTCATTTTTTTCTTTCATTCTGAACTAATTTATGGTAAAAATACGCATTATTTATTGTATTTTTGCAGCTGAAACAGAAGGAACACAGCATGTATAAAATACGCGTCATTTTAGACACAAAAGAAGATGTAATTCGAACAATAACGGTGAATAATGCCATTAACCTTGAAGAGTTACATCTATTTATTGCAAAAGCTTTTGGCTTCAACGGACAAGAAATGGCCTCGTTTTATAGATCAGACAACGAGTGGAATCAAGGAGAAGAAATTCCTCTTTTCGACATGTCAGAGTTTGGAGACGCACCTACGATGAGTACTTCTATATTAAAAGAGATCCTTCCCAACACCAATGATAAGTTAATTTATGTATACGACTTCTTCAAAATGTGGTCTTTTTACGTAGAAGTCATCGAGTGCAATAACGAACTTTTAATAGAACCGACGCTGCTACTATCTATCGGCGAAATTCCAGATGAAGCTCCTGAAAAAGAATTTATTGCAGAAAAAAGCGAAGATTCTTTTGATGATGAGTTTGGAGACAGCGGTTTTGAATCTCTAGACGATCTAGATTTTGACAATTATTAAATTGCTTTTTCTTTCCTTCTTTTTTCTGTAACATTTTAGTACATTGTTCGTCGAATATGCATAATCGACAAAAAGCAATACTAGTGGAAACCATCTTATCTTTAAAGAATTTAGACAAAAAATACGGACCAGTACACGCCGTCAACAACCTAAGTTTTGACATCCAAAAAGGAAATGTATACGGAATTCTTGGACCAAACGGAAGTGGAAAATCGACCACCTTGGGGATTATTTTGAACGTTGTCAATAGAACCTCCGGTTCATTTAGTTGGTTCAACGGAAACCTTTCAACACATGAAGCACTGAAAAAAGTGGGTGCCATTATTGAACGTCCCAACTTCTATCCATACATGACAGCAAGTCAAAATTTAAAATTGATTTGTAAGATCAAAGATGTTTCTTTTGATAAAATTGACGAAAAGCTAAAAATTGTCAACCTCTACGAAAGAAAAAATAGCAAATTCAGAACCTTTTCTTTAGGAATGAAACAACGTCTTGCCATTGCTTCAGCGCTCTTAAATGATCCTGAAATTTTAATTTTAGACGAACCTACCAATGGACTAGACCCACAAGGAATACACGAAATACGTCAAATTATCAAGGAGATTGCGAAAAACGGTACCACCATTTTATTAGCCTCTCACCTTTTAGACGAAGTTGAAAAAGTATGTAGCCATGTGGTTGTGATTCGAAAAGGTGTAAAACTGTACGCAGGGAGAGTTGATGAAATGACCGCCTCTAAAGGACTTTTCGAATTAAAAGTGGAAGAAAACAAAACACAACTGCTTGAACTTCTTGAAAATCACTCATCTATTGCATCTGTAAAAGAAGAAGATGGAACCTACATCGCAACATTAAATCAAGAGATGTCTGCAACTGAAATGAATGCGTTTCTCTTTCAAAATAAGGTAACTCTATCACATTTAATTAAGCGAAAACCGAGCTTAGAACAGCAGTTCTTACAGTTAACCAGCAACCAATAATCACCTCTCAAAAAAATAAACATGTTTAGATTACTAAATATAGAATTTCACAAACTAAAACATAACAAAGCAAGTAAAGTTTTATCAATCGTCTATTTTGGACTGTTAACCTCCATTGCCTTAATTGCAGCTATTAAATTTGATATTGGGTTTATTAAATTTCACCTGGCAGAGCAAGGAATGTTCAATTTTCCATATATCTGGCATTTCAATACCTATATGGCGGCAATATTTAAGTTCTTCTTATTACTGGTCATTGTTTCAATGATGTCCAATGAATATAGCAACAAAACACTAAAACAGAACTTAATTGACGGATTGAGTAAAAAGGAATTTATCTTGTCCAAATTTTATACCGTCCTTGTTTTTTCTGCAATTTCAACCCTATTTGTGTTTGTCACCTCATTGATTTTAGGATTGATCTATTCTGATTATAATGAATTCACCATTATGTTTTCTAATTTAGACTATCTATTGGCTTTTTTCATTAAACTGACCGGATTCTTCTCCTTTGGTTTGTTCTTAGGAATACTAATAAAGCGTTCTGCATTTGCTATTGGTGCTATGGTTGTGTGGTTGATTATAGAAAGTATGCTCAAAGTATACCTCCTCTTCTCATTTCGAAATGAAGAAAATACGATGGAATCTGCAAACAACATCATGCAATTTATGCCCCTAGAGGCCATGGCAAATACCATAAAAGAGCCCTTTTCTAGATTGGGAGCTGTAAAAACCCTTGCGTCTCAAATTGGTGAAGAGATTACCAAAGATTTTTCTGTACAATACACGGATCTACTCATTGTTTCGCTTTGGACACTCGTCTTTATATACGGATCATATGCCCTGTTAAAAAAGAGAGATTTGTAATACTTTTCACCTATATTTGGCTTCCGAATTTAAAGTAGTTGAAATGAGAGTATTGTTTAGTGTTATTTTATTGTGTTTTGCATGCAGTGGCTATGCCCAAAAAGAAGCAAATTTCTGGTATTTTGGAGAAAATGCAGGGTTGGATTTTTCTACAGCACCGCCAACCGCAGTTTCTGGACAACTGAATACCTATGAAGGCTGCTCCACCATTTCAGATAGCAACGGAAATTTACTTTTTTACTCCGATGGAAGAACTGTATGGGATAGGAATAACGAAATTATGAAATTTTATGATGGTTCACCAGGAATTAATTTAAAAGGAAATGATTCGAGTACACAATCAGCACTTATTGTGCCAAAACCAGGAGATGAAAACCTATTCTACCTTTTTACAGTAGGGAGTGTCAATGGTGTAAATAATCCCGGTTTTCATTACTATACAATCGATAAATCTAAAAATAATAATCTCGGAGAAATTATTTCAGAACCTATTGATCTATCGAAATCTTTATCTGGGAATTGGTCGGAAAAGGTGACTGCAGTAGCAGGAAAAGAATGTGAGACATTTTGGGTAATTTCTGCCGATGAATACAATTTTTACTCCTACAAAGTAGACCGCAATGGTGTGAACCCTACCCCTATTGTTTCAAGTTTGGGTGGATTTACAAACACAACAAGAGGCTACCTAAAAGTCTCTCCAGACGGAAAATACATCGTTTTAGCCAACCAACAAGACAACACCTATCTTTTTGAATTCAACACACAAGATGGAACTGTAAACAATAAAATGACATTAAATGTATCTCAAGGAGGATATGGTGTTGAGTTTTCTGCAACCAGTAAAATGCTATATATCTCTACAGGTAGATATAGTCAACCTTTTCAAGGTCAATTGCCAGATCCAGACGCTGCATTTATATATCAATTTAACTTGAACAACAACTCTATTACAGAGATCAATAGTTCAAGAAAAGTCATTCTTTCAGAGGATGGTTTCAGAGGCGCACTGCAGTTAGGAATTGATGGTAAAATATACTATGCAAGAGCACGAAAATCCCATTTGGGAATTATCAATTTTCCAGACAAGATAGGAGGTGAGTGTCAATATGTTGCGGAAGGAGTTCAATTAGCAGCTAGTACAGTATCATCTGAGGGACTACCCCCATTCATACAATCTTTTTTCTCACCTGTTAAAATAATAGATAGTGAAACCAAATCCGTCAATCTAACCAATGAAACAAACACTATTTGCGCTGGAGAATCATTGCGCATTGAGCCAGAACTTGAAGGGAACGCTGCATCTACGTTTCAATGGACAAAAGATGACGATCCTACCGTTTTGTTTACATCGCGAAAAATTACTATTGATGATTCCAATTTTGGTTCCGGAACCTATCATTTAGAGATGAACATTATCGATGATTGCGGAAGAAGTAATAAATACAACGGATCTGTAAAAATAGCGTTTGTTGCACTCCCAGAACTTTCCGCTGTTCCGGTATATGAGCAATGTGATTTTGACAACAATCCAACCGATGGAATTGCTGCTTTCAATTTAGAGTCTAAAATTGCAGGCATTACCAACAATGCAGCAGGTCTTTCCATTGACTTTTTTGAAGAAACAGACACAAGCTTTAGCAGCCCTATTCCCAATCCGTCCAATTACAGAAATACAACTTCAACAAACGGACCTGGTGTTTATCACAAGATTATTGTTCGAGCGACCAACAGCACGGGTTGTGTATCAACTCAGATACTTGAGTTAAAGGCAAAGGCGACATCCTTAGATGTATATCCAGATTTATACCTCACTGAAACGGATCTAAATGCCGATAATATCGATGCAAGAAATAGTGTAGGATTAGGCAGTGCTACCTATGATTTCAATCAAAAGACCAAGGATATCATTGACAATTCGGGAGGTGCATTTTCGCTAAGCACGCATACATTTGCATACTACAGTGATGTGAATGATGCCACGCTGGAAATCAATGAAATTGAAGCATCATCGCAAACTACCTCTTTTACCAATAACTCACCTATATTTGTTCGCATCGCAACCAACGGCAGTAGCTCATGCTCTGGCGTTGGAGAATTCAAAATTTACGTAAATGAAAGACCTATAGCGCAAGGGGATACAGCACCGACATATCTCTGCGTCAACAATCCTATTGATAATCCGCAAATGAAGTTCATTCCACTAGACGCAACTACAGACAATCCAACAGATACCTACCAATGGTATTTTAACGGAAATAAGATTACAGGGGCCATAAATGCCATTCACAACGCTACCGTGCAGGGAACCTATCGAGTAGAAGCATACAGAATCTATGAAAATGGATCTACTGATGCCTCAGATGACACCGTTAGCAATGGTTACAACACCTTTGATGTGATCGAATCAAATGCAGCACGTATTGTATCAACCACCATTACAGACAACTTAGACAATCCTGATGCCAACATTTTAGAGGTACTTGTGGAAGGAATTGGCGACTATGTATATGCCTTGAATAGTAGAAGTTTCACAGCCTTTCAAAAAGGAGAAGAGAATCTATCATTTACCTTTAATGATGTAAAGCCAGGTATAAATGCAATCTACATAAAAGATCTAAATGGTTGCGAAGAGACCAGCAGTTCACCTTTATCTTTCTTGTTTTTCCAGAGACACTTTACACCAAATAATGATGGTATTTACGACACCTGGAAAATTTCAGGAAGTAATAGCGCTTACTACACATCAAGTCGTGTTGAAATATTTGATCGCTATGGGAAAGTAGTTGCTTTGCTAAAAGATGGTAGTCAATGGAACGGTACCTATAATGGAAGAAAATTACCTGCTGCTGATTATTGGTTCAACGCTGTGCTCGAAGACATCAATGGAAACGTCCGAAAAGAAACAGGATCTTTTAGTTTGATAAGAGAGTAGCTAATTTCACATTTTTCATATATATTCGTATCTATGAAAAATGAATTCAACGCATTCCTGCTCTTTTTTTGTTTACTAGTCATGTCTTCTATAAAAATTGAGGCACAGCTAAGTAAAACACATTACATGCCCCCATTGACCAATGCCGAATTTGGGAATGCCCAACCAGAGATGCAATATTTTTACATCTCTACACCAAGTAACGCAAATGTTAGCTATACCATAATACCTGTTGGACAACCATCAACAGCTACAATTTCTGGTATCGTTTCCAACAGCAGCCCTGTAGAAATTCCCTTAGGTTCAGGATACGGACAATTATTCATTCCGTCCAACCAATCAGCTATAGTGCAAAAAAACAAAGGCTATATCATAACAGCAGAAGATGTTATTTATGTATCCTTGAGAATGACGGCAGGAAGTGATGGAAACAGTTCGCAAGCAGGAGCACTTGTTAGTAAAGGACTCGCTGCCCTAGGCAACACCTTTCGAGTGGGAACATATACCAATGAAAATCCCCAGGATAATTATCTCAATTTTGTTTCTGTCATGGCTACAGAAAATAATACAACGGTTGAATTCGATGATTTACCCGCTGGCTTAAGTATCAAAAATTATACGGGTACTTTTCCCATAAGCATTTTGCTAAATGAAGGTGAAAGCTATACTGTTGCCACCAATAGCTCTGAAAGTGACATCAATAAAGATGGGTTGATTGGTGCCTTGGTTACCTCAGACAAACCCGTTGTGGTCAATGCAGGTTCTGCCAATGGTAGTTTTCACAATGGCAATGGGAGAGATTATGGTATTGATCAGCTTGTTGGATATGAAAAAGTTGGCAATGAATATATTTTTGTGAGGGGTGATGGAAATGACAACTGGGAAAATGTATTGATCGTAGCTCATGAAGACAATACCAGCATTAGTATCAATGGAGCCCCCCCTATTGCAAACATCGATGCGGGAGAATATCACCTTATCGAAGGAGATGACTATTCCTCAGATGAAAACATGTATGTGAAAACAAGTAAAAACGTATTTTCCTATCAAGGAGTTGGAGCAAATAATAATGAGGCAAACCAAGGATTGTTCTTTGTGCCGCCATTGAGCTGTGAAAACAGAGGTAGCGTGAATTCTATTGCAAATATTCAACAAATAGGAGTTGCAACCTACACAGGAGGCATTACCATCGTGACCAACAAAGGAGCTTCAGTACGTGTCAATTCAGCACCAATTAGCGAGACTCCAAAAGAAGTTACGGGAAATTCAACCTATGTTACATACAAAATAACAGGACTTACTGGAAATGTATCCATAGAGAGTACAGGAGAATTGTATTGTGCGTATTACAATTATAATGGGGCAGCGACCTCAGGAAGTTTTTACTCAGGTTTCCCAACTGCGCCCGAAATAAATTTAAACAACACTATTGAAACCTTAGGGTCCTGCATCCCAAATGTGACACTATCTGCAACAAATACAGAAATTTTTGATTCCTTTGAGTGGTTTTTTGATGATGGAACTGGCTATGCTCCAACAGGAATTACCAACAGCTCGCTTACTCCAGACAAACCAGGAGTCTATCAGCTTGTGGCCACTATTAATTGCTCTGGATTAACATTCGAATCTGTGGCAATTCCTGTGAGTGAGTGTCCTGATGATTATGATAATGATGGTATTATAGACAATAAAGACATTGATATTGATAACGATGGTATTTTGAATTGTGATGAAGGAATGGGTGATGCAGTGCTGAATATTGCTAACATCAGTACCCCTGACATTGTCTTTTCGGACGCAACCACAAATACAGACCTTGCTTCGGGTACGCTTTCGAAAAGTAATAGTAGTAGCACCTTTATTGGAGAAAACAACGGAAATTTCACTTCCACAGCGACAGCGGCAAATACGTCTAACCTAACCTATACATTAGATTTCAATGAACCTGTAAATTTCAAGTTCTCTAAACCCGAAGGTAGCACACACACACCTATCAATGGGGCCTATTTCATTCTCAAAATTCCACCGTCAACGAAAAACATTACCTTAATCGACCCAGACAATCAACTCTTAATTGATACTAATTTTGACGGAGATTTTGAATCGGGAGTCACAGACTTCTCTGGATCTGAAATCCACTTCAAATACAATCCCACTCCCAATGGATCAAGGGCCTATCAATTTGTTGCAAATCAAATCGATCAAATTTCCTTTGAACACCACCTGAGTAACCTAACTGAAAACTCTGTATTCCAAGGAAATATGCAACTCAGCTGTTTTGATTTAGATACAGACAACGATGGCATTCTCAATAGTTTTGACTTGGATTCAGACAATGATGGAATACCAGATATTGTAGAAAAAACAGGGGCCTATCGCACACTCCTAGAAACAGATACCAATGAAGATGGGCTCGATGATGTTTTCGATATTGGGGAGAATGCAAATGATAGCGATACAGATACTATATTTGATTTTTTAGATATTGATGCTGACAATGATGGAATTTTTGACTTGGAAGAGTCAGGAAATGGCTTGACAGATATAAATGCTGATGGTGCAATCGATAATGCCCGCTCATTGGTCGGAACAAATGGATTTGTAGACCTGCTTGAAACGTCAACAGACGGCGGTGTAATCAACTATCTGGTCACAGATACAGATGCTGATGTTACGTTGAATTATATCGACTTAGACAGTGATAACGATGCTTGTCCAGATGTAACAGAGGCTGGATTTACCGATGCCAATGACGACGGAACAATAGACGGAACCGGATTCGATGCCAATGGAAAAGTAATCGGAAGCGATGGCTACACACAACCAGGAGTAAATTACATCACTCCTGTAGAGATTTTATTAAATGCCCCCTTTGAAGATGTTGTTTTTTGTGAGGCAACAGACGGAAGCATAGCTATATCCTCGAATGCTGATACATTTCAATGGGAAAAGAGCACGGATGGACTCGTTTGGAGCAGTCTAAATGATGATCCTACCTACAGCGGAACAACCACTGAAAATCTGCGTATTTCAAACATCATAGAAAGCTACAACAACCACCAATTTAGAGTGCAATTAGGAAGAACAAACAACAACTGTGGATTCACTTCGAATGCCATACAAATTACCGTGAATCCTGCTCCAGAAGTCAATCCTATTCCATTAGTGTACGAGCAATGTGATATCGATGCCAATACAATTGATGGAATCACGCTTTTTAACCTAGCGTCAAAAGAAGCCGAGCTTACCAACAATAACCCTGCAATAACTGTTGATTTTTTTGAAACCTCAGACCTCACATTCGCTTCAGCAATTCCAAATAAAAGTACGTATACCAATACAGTAACAACACTCACGGCAAATCATGTATTGAACGTTAGATATACGAATACAGATACGGGGTGTATTGCATTCGGAACCATAGAACTTAAAGTAAACCCTTCGAGTTCAAATAGTTACTCAGATACATACACCTGTGAAATCGATTTGAACAAAAACGACCCTAACGCAACTAGTAGCACCGGTTCAGGAAACGCTTGGTATGACTTTGATGCCAAAACAGCAGATATTATTGCAAATTCAGGAGGTGCATTTTCTCTTTACACCCACACATTTGCTTATTATAAATCTGCGAATGATGCTGCGCTAGAAATCAATGAAATTATAGCACCTTATGAGAATACCCTATTTGTTGACAACGAAGATGTTTTTGTGCGAATCGCAATCAAAGGAACCAATAGATGTTCTGGTATTGGTCAATTTAAGATTTTTGTCAATAAACTCCCCGTGCCACAAGGAAATTCAGACCCACTGCTTCTCTGTGTAAATAATCCAGTAGACAATCCTCAAAACATCACTATTGATTTAAATGCTGATACAGGAGTTGAGAGCGATACATACCAATGGTATTTCAACGGAAATGAGATTCCAGGCGCTACAGGTGCTGTTCATAAAGCCAATGTTGGAGGTACTTATTACGTGGAGGCATATAGAGACACTTCATGCAAAGGCTACAATACATTTACGGTTCTTGAATCGAATCCAGCGCGCATCATAGCTACAGAAATTATTGACAATCTTGACAATCCTTTTGAAAATATACTGACCATAAAAACAACGGGAATCGGCGACTATACGTACGCACTAAATAGCACAAATGAAACAGATTTCATTCGCGGATCAGATAATTTCAATATCACATTTAACAATGTGCAGCCGGGCATCAACTTCGTGTATGTCAAAGACATCAATGGCTGTGATATGAGCTTAAGCAATGGCTTGTCTTTTTTATATTTTCAGAGACATTTTACCCCCAACGATGATGGCATATATGATACTTGGAAAATTCTAGGTAGTACTTCTGTGTTTTACACAGCTGCTCGCATTGAAATATTTGATCGCCTTGGCAAATTAGTTGGTCTCATTACCGATGTGAATAGCAGCGGATGGGACGGTACCTATAATGGGAGAAAATTACCCGCGAACGATTACTGGTTTAATGCTGTGCTAGAAGACATTCATGGAAACATCAGAAAAGAAACAGGTCATTTTAGTTTGCTAAGAAAATAAGTACAACTTCTCATAAATTACACTAGAGAATCAGTATTTTTGTACTTATGGATTTTCAATTACGCGCAAAATTTGAACCGACTGGTGATCAGCCTCAAGCCATAAAACAACTTTCTGAAGGAATTATTGATGGTGAAAAATACCAAACGCTATTAGGAGTTACAGGATCAGGAAAAACATTCTCTGTTGCCAATGTAGTAGCGGAGGTAAACCGCCCTACCCTCGTTTTAGCGCATAACAAAACCTTGGCTGCACAGTTGTATTCTGAGTTCAAACAGTTTTTTCCAGAGAATGCAGTAGAGTATTTTGTTTCCTACTATGATTACTATCAACCCGAAGCATACCTGCCCGTTACAGGAACCTACATAGAAAAAGACCTCTCTATCAATGAAGATATAGAGCGACTGAGAATAAGCACCTCGTCTGCCCTCCTTTCGGGTCGTAGAGATGTGCTGGTGGTTGCATCGGTATCGTGCTTATACGGAATTGGAAATCCTGTAGAGTTTAAGAAAAATGTGATTCCCATCAGCGTAGGACAGGCCATTTCAAGAACAAAGTTTCTACATCAATTGGTGACCAGTTTATATGCTAGAACCGAATTTGAAGTAAAGAGTGGAACCTTCAAAGTAAAAGGCGATGTGATTACGATTTACCCTTCCTATGGAGATCATGGCTATCGTGTTCATTTTTTTGGAGATGAAATTGATGAACTTGAATCATTTGACCTAGAAACCAATGCGATTCTTGAGACATTTGAAAGCCTAACAATTTATCCAGCTAATTTGTTTGTGACCTCTCCTGATGTCTTGCAAAATGCCATTCATGCCATTCAAGAAGACCTCATGACACAAGTAGCCTATTTCGAAGAGATTGGAAAACATCTAGAGGCAAAGCGTTTAAAGGAACGCACGGAGTTTGATTTAGAGATGATTCGTGAATTGGGCTATTGCTCTGGAATTGAGAATTACTCTCGCTATTTAGACGGAAGAGCACCCGGTACGCGTCCTTTCTGTTTGTTGGATTATTTCCCTGATGACTATCTTATGGTTATTGACGAAAGTCATGTAACCGTTCCGCAAACACACGCCATGTATGGCGGTGACAGAAGCAGGAAAGAGAATTTGGTGGAACATGGTTTTCGACTCACTGCAGCAATGGATAACAGGCCCTTGAAATTTGAGGAGTTAGAAGCCATTCAAAATCAAGTAATCTATGTCAGTGCAACTCCTGCTGATTATGAATTAGAAAAAACAGAAGGCGTATTCGTGGAGCAAATTATTAGACCTACTGGATTGCTGGACCCAATTATTGATGTACGACCTAGTTTGAATCAAATTGATGATTTGATTGAAGAAATTCAAATTCGGGTAGAAAAGGACGAACGCACACTGGTCACTACCTTAACCAAACGTATGGCAGAAGAATTGGCAAAGTACCTCACTAGAATTCAAGTACGTTGTAGATATATCCACTCGGATGTAGACACCTTAGAACGTGTAGAGATTATGCAAGACTTAAGGAAAGGAATATTTGATGTGCTGATCGGTGTCAACCTCCTTAGAGAGGGACTAGACTTGCCGGAAGTGTCGCTAGTAGCTATTCTAGACGCAGATAAAGAAGGTTTTTTAAGAAACCATAGATCACTCACACAAACCATTGGAAGAGCCGCACGAAATGTCAATGGATTGGCCATTATGTATGCTGATAAGGTAACCAAAAGTATGCAACGTACCATTGATGAAACACAAAGGAGACGGGAAAAACAGATCAATTACAATACAGCGAATCATATTACTCCAACGCAAATAACAAAAGATATTGATACTACATTATCTAAAAATGCGGTTTCCTCATACCAGTACGACAAAGCCAAAAATAAAGCAGCGGAAGTTGATTTAGAATACCTGCCGAAACCAGAAATAGAAAAACGAATCAGAGAAACACGCAAGCAAATGGAAGCCGCTGCAAAAGACTTGGACTTTTTGTCGGCTGCTCAGTTTAGAGATGAGTTAGAAGTCTTAAAAAAACATCTATAGATTGGCAATCTTTCGCATAGCAGGTAATGCTAGTTTTTTATTTTTTTTCTCTCGATAAAACTTTACAAAAACAATTTGCGCTGCTCCTGAGCTTTTTAATTTACAGATCAATAAACTAGCTTCTATAATGCTACTCCAAACAATCGTTTCACGAGAGAGTCAGCAGGAATTTAAATAGATGTTACTACTTTACTGCGTCCGTTTAAACCTGACTACCATGGTTTCATCGACAGCTTCAAAACCACCTCCTTCTTTTTATTTTCAAATACATCTTTGACATGACTTTCACTGATAAACTTAGGGACGTTCTAAAAGAAAACTGATCTTGACACTACTGATCCCTATACTTACAGGAAAAATAACACCATCCATAAAAGTGACAGCATTTCTATCCAATTTTACAGAGACTAAAAGAAACAACAAAGCATCAAATCACTCCAAAAGAACCAATGGAGTGCAACAACTTGAGTTTTATCTAAAAAAAAATCAAAATAACAGTTTTTTGTTAAATTATGAATTAATTACTTGAACGAATGGTGTTTAAAGAGAAGACCTCATCGTTGAATGTTATCACATACACTTCTTTAAAAGCACTTGCTTTTTTTATAAAAGGGAGAGAAATATAAAATAATAAATGAAGAAAACGAAGCCCCAAATTATTTTGAATTTATGTACAAGTTCAAATAGCAAAGAGCATACGGATGTTCAACAAGACAAGCCCCCTAAAGTAAAAGTAAAGGCAACCTATGAAGTCTGTGTTACAAAAAACATTGTATATGCAGAAGGATTGCAACACACGAGTGTCAATAGTGCTGATTATATAAGAAAGCCGCTAAAGCTAGATATTTACGAGCCCAAAACCAAGAAGAAAAATAGACCGGCATACATGTTTATACATGGCGGAAGTTTCATCAATGGCTCTAAAGAGCAAGAAGAAATTATCCATTTAGCGCATTACTATGCGACGAGAGGTTGGGTATTTATTTCGATTGATTATCGCTTAAAAGACGACTTTGGAACTGTACCAGAAGCATGGATTGAGTATGCTCGCGAGATACCGGTAGCTTATATTTCTCAGTTTCTAGCCATGTACCCCGCACAAAGAGATGCGAAAGCCGCAATGCGTTGGATGATGTCAAATGCGAAAACCTACGGAATTAACACAAAATACATTACGGTTGGAGGAGGATCAGCAGGAGCGATCACAGCGCTAAGTGTTGCGATTTCGAACGACGAACATTTTAGAGATGAAATTGACCTCAGTCAAGACACAACGCTCAGCACCACATATCGCAATGAGACTTATGTGGTTCATAGTATTATTGATTATTGGGGATCAAAAATCGCTCTTGATTTACTAGAAAAAATTTATGGAAAGCAATCCTTTAATCATAAAACACCGCCGCTATTAATCGTTCATGGCACTGAAGATTCAACAGTTCGCTTCAGTCATGCGCAAGATCTAAAATCAATGTACGATGACAAGAGCGCTCTGATTGCCTATTACCCAATAGAAGAAGGTGGACACGATGCGTGGGATGCCACAGTGGCTCACAAACGAATTGAAACATTGGCTTTTGACTTTATTGTCCATCATCAAAGGTTAATTTTAGCTTAATTACATCGAAGTACTTTCCTTTATTGCATGCCAGCAAGACATAAAAATAACCAATAAAAAAACGCACCACGAATGTGGTGCGTTTTTGTATATATCATTTTGAAAGGTCTGTCCTATAAAGCCAATACTTCTTGCACTTTATCTGCAGCTTCTTGAAATTCTGTAGCAGAAATAATCTCCATACCGCTAGAGTCAATCAATTCTTTCGCCTCTACAGCATTGGTTCCTTGTAATCTACAAATAATAGGCACATTGATTCTGTCTCCCATACTCTTGTATGCATCTACAACTCCTTGCGCTACTCTATCGCAACGTACAATACCTCCAAAGATATTCACTAAAATTGCTTTTACATTTGGATCTTTTAAGATAATACCAAAAGCTGTTTCTACACGTGCAGCATCCGCTGTACCTCCAACATCCAAAAAGTTTGCCGGATCTCCACCTGCTTGCTTAATTAAATCCATAGTTCCCATCGCCAGTCCAGCACCGTTTACCATACATCCAACATTACCATCTAAATCTACATAGTTTAATCCAGCAGCTTTCGCTTCTACTTCAATTGGGTTCTCTTCTCTTAAATCACGCATTTCTGCATAATCCTTATGACGGTACAATGCATTTTCATCCAAGGTTACCTTCGCATCAACCGCTAAAATTTTTGAATCTGATGTTTTTAATACTGGATTGATTTCGAACATAGAAGAATCTGACTTGATGTATGCTGTATACAAAGAAGATACAAACTTTGTCATTTCTTTCAATGCAGCACCAGATAAGCCGAGGTTAAAAGCAATCTTACGCGCCTGGAAAGGCAACAATCCCATGGCAGGATCAATTTCTTCAGTGAAAATTAAATGCGGAGTTTCTTCTGCAACAGTTTCAATGTCCATACCTCCTTCGGTAGAATACATGATCATATTTTTACCTGTACTTCTGTTTAATAAAACAGACATGTAGTATTCTTCTGGTTCAGCATCTCCTGGATAATAAACATCTTCACAAATTAACACTTGATTCACCTTTTTCCCTTCGGCAGAAGTTTGTGGGGTTACTAGCATCATTCCAATGATATCGTTAGAAATCGTTTCAACTTCTGCTAAGTTTTTAGCCAACTTAACACCTCCACCTTTTCCACGTCCACCTGCATGAACCTGAGCTTTTACAACATACCAGCTTGTTCCGGTTTCTGTTGTTAATTGTTTTGCTGCATCTACAGCATTTTTATGGTTACTTGCAACAATACCGCGTTGAATTCTAACGCCAAAGCTACTTAAGATTTCCTTTCCTTGATATTCGTGTAAATTCATGTTTAAGAATGTTTTTTAACGAGACAAAAATACAAATTCAATTGAGAATACATCAGTAAAAATGATAAAATAAAGCACAAATATTTTTGTTAAAAAAAACGGAAAAATCAATGGAACAATTAACATGATTTTATGAAAATTAGAATTCAACATAAATACTTTTGCTCGACAAACAATTACGATGCTCGGAAGAATGAAAAGCTCAACCATTATTTTTTACCTCACTATGTTCAACTGTGCCTTGCTATTTTCGCAAGCGAAGGAATCTAAAAAAGTATTACAGACAAAAAGAGTTGTTGGAGTAATGCCTAAAATAGATGGTCTTTTAACTGATGAAGCATGGAAAGGTGCTGCCATTGCAAAAGATTTTGTGATGCTAAGACCGAGTAATGGAGAGCCTGAATTGGAAACACATAAAACAACAGTGAAAGTGATTTATGACGATGATGCCATCTACATCGGCGCCATGCTCATAGAGCCAGATCCTTCAAAAATTGCCATGGAGTTTACCAATAGAGATAATATGGGGCAAACCGACTTTTTCTTGGTTACCTTGAATCCTAACAATGACGGACTCAATGCAACTGAATTTATTGTGATGAGTACCGGAACTCAAGCAGATGCAACTATTTCTCGCGGAGATGAAGATTTTAGTTGGAGTGCTGTTTGGAAAAGTGCTGTGAAAATACATGACAATGGGTGGTCTGTAGAAATGAAAATACCTTATGCTGCTTTGAGATTTTCCAATGATAAAGTACAAACCTGGGGCATTAATTTTCACAGAAAAAATGTTGCCCAGAATGCTCAGTACACATGGAATCATATTGACAACACAAAGGGACTCTGGACCCAATACGACGGAATCCTTAAAGGTATCGAAAATATAAACCCACCTACTCGATTGAGTTTTTATCCATACGCATCGACCACTGCTAGCAGTTATAATGGCGAAACAACTTACAACAATAGCTTAGGAATGGACTTGAAATATGGAATTACAGAAAATTTCACATTAGACCTTACCTTGATTCCTGATTTTGGCCAAGCAGCCTTTGACAACATCACATTAAACTTAGGTCCGTTTGAGCAACGATTTTCAGAACAACGACAATTTTTCACAGAAGGTACTGAACTATTCAACAAAGGAGATTTGTTCTATTCTCGTAGAATAGGAAATAGACCTGTTGGTTATGATGCCATTGCAGATGAATTAAAAGACAGCGAAGAAATCATCGACAACCCTGGAAAAGTAAACATGCTGAATGCGGTGAAGATTTCTGGAAGAACAAAAGAAGGTTTAGGCATCGGTTTTTTCAATGCAATTACAGAAAAAACAACAGCAACTATCAAGAGAAGTGCTACCGAAGATACAGCAGAGTCCTTCTATAAAAAAACAACAGAGCCTTTTGCCAATTACAATTTACTGGTACTCGATCAGCAGTTTAACCAAAATTCATCCGTAAGTCTTGTCAACACTAATGTGATGAGAGAAGGAGAATTTAGAGATGCAAATGTTACCGGCTTAATGTATCGTTTAATCAACCCTTCAAATACCTACTTTATTGATGGGCATTTAAAAATGAGCAACATCAACGAAGCTGGAACCAAAGAAACAGGGTATAGCTTTGACACGAGTATTGCCAAGATTTCCGGAGAATGGCAAGGAGAGATAGGATACAATTTTCAAGACGATAAATTTAACATCAATGACCTTGGATTTCAAAGAAGAAACAACAATCAAACCATCTATTCTTGGGTTGGTTACTCCATCTTAAAACCTGTAGGAAATTTCAATAATTTAAGAGTCAATTTTAATCTGAGAAATCGATTTTTACATACACCTGGAGTCTATACGGGGAACTCTTATAGACTTCGATTTTTTGCCATGACAAAAGAACGTTTAGCTTTCGGACTCACTTTGAACGGGAAAATAGGAAAACAAAAAGATTTCTTTGAACCTCGCAGGCCCATAGCAGATCAGGTTTATTTGGAAAGAAACCCAGAAATGGAACTAGATGGATTCATTTCTACAGACTTCCGAAAAAAATTCGCCATTGACCTAGGAGGTTCTGTCAAAAATATTCAGGGAACTGACCAATCAGAGTTCGGTATTAAAGTAGAACCTAGATATCGATTCAGTAATAAAATGTTGTTTGTTTATGGATTTAACTTCTACAGTGCCAAAAACGATATTGGATTTGTAGCCGATCAAAATGATGAGATTATTATTGGAAAAAGAAAATCCAACTCTTTTGAAAACAATTTGTCAAGCAGGTATAGTTTTAGCACAAAATCATCACTGTCACTTTCTTTTAGGCACTATTGGCAAACTGTAGCATATAACAATGAGTTTTACACACTAAATACAGCAGGCAGACTTAATGATAATAACTACACAGGAGATCACGATGTCAATTACAATAGTTGGAACCTTGACCTAAACTTCTTCTGGGAGTTTGCACCTGGAAGTCAATTAATCGTATTCTACAGAAACTCTATTTTTAACGAGAATAATGCATCAAATTTAAATTTCGGCGCCAATTTAGATGAATTATTCAGGCAGCCTGCGACCAATACATTCTCTTTAAAACTAGTTTATTTCATTGATTATAACAAACTAAAGAACATTTTCTAAGGTATCGCTGCATAGAATGGCTCCATACTGAAACCTTCTCCCCTATTTGTTTCAATATCGTTTTATTTTTAATACATTCGCTGTACTGATATGACACCATGATAAAAGCTAAAAATATTTTCAAATCCTTTGGAGAGGTACCGGTTTTAAAAGGGGTAAATCTTCAAATTAAAAAGGGAGAAATAGTAGCTATTGTAGGTCCTTCTGGAGCCGGAAAGACAACACTTTTACAGATTTTAGGCACATTAGACAAACCAGATAAGCACAGCGATTTTGAACTCTTATTAAATCATACATCTTTAACTCATATTCCCGACAAAGATCTTTCTAAATTTAGAAATGAACACATCGGTTTCATTTTCCAATTCCACCAATTATTACCAGAATTCACAGCACTTGAAAATGTTTGTATTCCTGCCTTTATTGCAAAAAAAGAAAAGAAAGAAACTGAAAAAAAGGCTACAGAATTGCTCAATTTTTTAGGACTTGAGCACCGATATCACCACAAACCAAATCAACTTTCTGGAGGTGAACAGCAGCGCGTTGCTGTTGCGAGAGCATTGATCAATAGTCCTGCCATTATTTTTGCAGATGAACCAAGTGGTAATCTCGATTCTGCTTCGGCCAAAAACTTACATAAGCTATTTTTTGAGTTGAGAGATCGGTTTGGACATACCTTTGTTTTAATTACCCATAATGAAGAATTGGCTGCTATGGCAGATAGAAAATTAACAATGAAAGATGGTATTATTGTATGAAATCAACACTAGAAGATCTCTTTGCGTTTATCAAAAATCCTATTTTAGAAAAGGATAAAAATACTTCATTCTCCCATCGTTTGAAAACATTTTTCAACCTGTTCTTAATTAGCCTTGCTACCTCATTCATTTTTACACTCTTGATTTCACTACTCGAGGAAACAGGCATCTTAACTACCGATAATCATGCCGTAGAAGAACTGTTCAAAAAGCTTTCTCCTTTGCACTTTTTCATGTTTGTTGTAGTCTTAGCACCGCTCATTGAAGAAAGTATTTTTAGAGGTCCTCTAACTCTTTTTAAGCAGCCCAAATATTTCAAAGTAGCCTTTTACATATTCGCCATAACTTTTGGTTTTGTACACATTACCAATTATGAAATGACAACCAAAATTTTAATCTGTTCACCGATCTTGATAGCCCCTCAATTTTTTGCAGGAATGTACTTCGGGTTTATCCGTGTGAGATTTGGTTTATTATGGTCAATTGCACTGCATGCTTCCTACAATGCATTTCTATTTTCACTATATTTATTTGCGAAAGATGCTGTTACCTAAACATGAATTAAAAGAGTTTTTAGACGAGAAAGTACGCCTCTATAACAATCCGAAATTCATTCAATCAGACCCAATTCAAATTCCTCATCTTTTTGCAAAGAAAGAAGATATTGAAATTTCAGGATTTTTAACAGCAACCATCGCTTGGGGTAATCGCACAATGATCATCAGAAATGCACGAACACTCATGGAGCTATTAGACCATTCTCCTCATGATTTTATTTTAAATCATCAAGAAAAAGAATTGGAACGGTTTGGCAGTTTTGTGCATCGTACCTTTAATGCAATCGATGCCGTGCACTTCATAAAAGCCCTCAAACACCTGTACACCGCATACAATGGATTGGAAGAAGTACTTGCCGTAGAAACTAGTCAAATAGATTACAAACAGGCCATTTCAAAATTCAAAAAAACCTTTTTTGAAATACCACATCTGTCAAGAACTCAAAAGCATGTTTCGGATCCGATGAAAGGTTCAGCTGCCAAGAGAATTCATATGTTTCTGCGTTGGATGGTAAGAAATGACTCTAACGGAGTCGATTTTGGAATTTGGAAAACCCACAACCCAGCACATCTCTCTTGTCCATTAGATGTACATTCTGGAAATATTGCGCGTAAACTTGGACTGATTACAAGAAAACAAAATGATTGGAAAGCCTTGCATGAATTAGACATCAACTTAAGAAACCTAGATAAAACAGATCCAAGCAAGTATGATTTTGCGTTATTTGGTTTAGGTGTGTTTGAGAAATTTTAATGCATCTCCACATGTGCAATACTTTAACTATATTTGGAAGACAATAGACACATATGCAATTTAAACACCCCGAATATTTATACTTTTTAGGCCTCTTGATCATTCCTATATTGGTACATTTATTCCAATTACAACGCTTTACAAAAACAGCTTTCACCAACGTTGCGTTGTTACAAAAATTAGTGCTTGAAACACGTAAAAGTTCACAATTAAAAAAGTGGTTAATTTTAACCACAAGACTCTTGCTTTTCACAGCCTTAATCCTTGCGTTTTGTCAACCCTATTTTAGCAATAATAACAAAGAATTAACACCACATCATTTTATTTACTTAGACAACTCTTTGAGCTTAAATACACGTGGAGCAAAAGGAAATATATTCCAAAACACCGTCAAAGAACTGATAGAGAACACCTCGAATATCGGTTCATATAGTTTACTAACCAACAATTATTTCCATGAAAAACTGAGTTCAAACGAACTAAAAGACATCCTTTTAAACACTGAAATAACTGCGAAGCAAAGTGATTTATCCGATATTTTATTGAAAATTCAAAAAGAATTAAAAAAACAAACTAAAACTTTAAATAAAACATACTTAATATCTGATTTTCAACAATATAATCCAAAAAAATCAATTGACTTTACAAATGTAACATCACCTATTTCCCTCATAAAAACAAAAAACCGGCAAACAAATAATCTTTCAGTAGATAGCATCTCTATCAACAATCAAAACAACACCACGATTTCACTTGACATCTTGATTCGCAACCAAGGTATCGAAAAACAAGGTATTCCAATCGCTCTGTACAACAATACAACCGTATTTTCGAAGCAAACGTTTTCAATCAAAGAAAATACAACTAAAATTATCTCCTTCCCTATTCAAAACCAAATAACTTTTGATGGTAAGATTTCACTCGATTATAGAGATGCTTTTGATTTTGACAACCTTTATTATTTCACCTTAAATACTCCCTTAAAAATCAATGTTTTCTCTATTGGAAAAACACAAGATTTCCTTGCCAAAATCTATACGAACAATGAATTTAATTTTAACACAAGTTCACTTCAAAACATCAACTACAACCTCTTAAAAAAACAAGAATTGATCATTCTAAATGAGTTGCGTGAAATTCCCAGCACGCTACTTGATTTTATAGAAAAACACCTCATCCAAGGCAAGTCTTTGGCGATCATTCCACATCAAGAAATTGACAAGACATCCTACAATACATTTTTCCAAAAATTAAATATTGGTCAGTTATTAGCACATACAAAAGATTCTTTACGAATAACAGACATCAACTTTAAGAGTCCTTTTTACAAGAATGTTTTTTCCAAAGAAATTAAAAACTTTCAATACCCCATAGTCAAAAGTTATTTTCAAACAAACTTCAACAACACAGCTCCGCTGGTTCGTTTTGAAAACAAAAAAAACTTCATCAGCACATTTTCGGTAGCAAAGGGTCGTGTATATTGGATCTCTGCTCCTTTAAATACAAAAAACAGTACCTTTTCAAAGAGTCCTCTCATTGTACCTACTTTTTACAATTTCGGAAAATTAAGTGCCCAGCTACCGCAACCGAGCTACACCATTGGGAACAGAAACCTCATTGACATTCCGATTTCTTTGAACAAAAATGAGGTAGTCACCATTAAAAACAAGGCAAGTTCTTTCATTCCATTACAGCAAGCTTACAAATCAAAGGTGCAACTTGAAACTTTTGAACAACCAAAATCAAATGGTTTTTATCAGGTAATACAAAATAACAAAAACAGCTATGGCTTAGCGTTCAATTATGATTCTTCAGAGAGCATGCTGCAATTTAGAGACATGAAGGCGTTGATAAAAGGCAACAGCCAGTTGAGCTATTCTGAATCGGTTGCAAATGCCCTCCAAGAATTTGAACAAAAAAACAAAGTTACTTGGCTTTGGAAATGGTTTTTAGCGGCAGCTATTGTATCTTTGATTTTTGAAATATTGATTTTAAAATTCTTCAAACCATGAGTACGCTACTAAAGTCTGCTATTATAATAGATGCTAACAGCCAATTCAATAATCAAAAAAAAGACATTTTAATTACCAATGGCGTAATTGAAAAGATTGAAGACTCAATTTCGTTAAAATCAAATTTCACGGTTATAGATCTCGAAAATCTACATGTTTCATCAGGATGGTTTGACAGTAGTGTTTCTTTTGGAGAACCAGGATACGAAGAACGAGAAACCATTGCTAACGGATTACATACAGCAGCAAAAAGTGGTTTTACTGCTGTTGCTGTGAACTCGAATACCGCACCTATCATAGACAACAAATCTGCTGTTGAATTTTTAAAAAACAAAGCGAATGGTTACGCAACAAAACTCTTTCCTATAGCTGCCTTAACACAGCAAAGTCAAGGGAAAGAAATGGCTGAACTTTACGACATGCAACAATCGGGTGCCGTTGCATTTGGAGACTACAACAGACCTATAAAAAATGACAATCTAATGAAAGTTGCATTGCTCTATGCTCAAAACTTTAATGGATTGGTGATGAGCTTTCCTAAAAACCTCTCTATAGGAGGAGAGGGATTGGTTCACGAGGGAATAAATAGTACAAAGTTAGGTCTGAAAGGAATCCCTGCGCTAGCAGAACACCTTCAAATAGCTCGAGATTTATTTCTACTAGAATATACAGGTGGAAAATTACACATTCCCACCATTTCAACCCAGGCATCTGTAGACCTTATCCATGAGGCAAAAAAGAAAGGACTGCAAGTTAGCTGTAGTGTCAGTGCGCACCACTTAACGCTTAGCGATGCTGAACTCGCAACTTTTGATGGAAACTTTAAAGTAAGCCCACCTCTTCGAACAGAAAAAGACTGTGAAGCGCTTATCGATGGAGTAAAAAGTGGCGTTATTGACATCATTACATCAGATCATAACCCCATAGACATTGAACATAAAAAAGTAGAATTTAGCGCTGCGAAAACAGGAACAATAGGCCTCGAAACTTTATTTGGAGCGATCCACACAAAACTCAGTTTATCTGATAGTATTGCTTGTATTACAACAAAACCGAGAGCAATTTTTAATATCAAGTCAACGCATATTGGAATAGGAGAAAAAGCCGACATCACCTTATTCGACCCCAACAAAAGATACACGTTTTCGAAAGACCAAATTTTATCCACTTCGAAAAACTCAGTCTTTTTAGGAAAATCACTAAAAGGAAAGGCCTACGGGATTTTCGCTAACAACCAATTAGTCATTCAGTAAAATATGAAATCAACATTACAATATATTGCTCGCGAACCGATAAAAGCATCAGCACAGCCACCCGTACTAATTTTACTGCATGGCTATGGGAGCAATGAAGAAGATCTATTCTCGTTTGCCTCGGAATTGCCAGACGAATTACTCATTATTAGTGCAAGGGCGCCATTTGATATGAATTTTGGAGGCTTTGCATGGTACGCGATCACGCTCGATGCTAATGATGAAAAATACTCTGATTTAGAAGAAGCTCGCAGCTCATTAACTAAAATAGCTTCGTTTATTGACTATGTAAAAACAACCTATAACACCGCTCCCGGGCATACCTTTCTATTAGGCTTTAGCCAAGGAGCCATTCTCAGCTATGCTTTGAGTATGCATTATCCTAACAAGGTAAATCACGTGATCGCTCTAAGTGGATACCTCAACGAAGATCTAACCCCTAGTAATCTCGATAATTTAAACATTGCTACCCAATATTACATATCTCACGGTTCGGTAGATCAAGTTTTGCCTGTTGAATGGGCAAGAAAAGCACCAGAATACTTAAAAAATCAAAACCTCCAGCATGTCTACTCAGAATACCCTGTTGGCCATGGTGTTGCTCCACAAAACTTCTATAGCTTCAAAAAATGGATCGAAGAACGTTTGTCATAAAAGTACTTTACACCTCAATTTTTAACCCATCATAAGCCAGAAAGACGTTTTGGGGCAATTCTTTTTCAATAGCTTCATGAAATCCTAAGCGGTGACTAATGTGAGTAAAAAAGGTTCTTTCCGGAGCAATCTCTTTCACAAAATCAAGTGCTTCCTGCAAATTAAAATGCGTTGGATGTTCCTCAATTCGTAGCGCATTTACAACCAATGTTTTTACCCCTTGTAATTTTCGCTTCTCTATTTCTGAAATTGATTTCACATCAGTCAAATAGACAAAATCTCCAAATCGATAACAGGTAACAGGAAGCTTTCCATGCATCACTTGAATAGGCGTAACCAAGACATTCGCTAACTCAAAAGACGTGTCTTCTACAAGATTCACAGTCACTCTTGGTGCACCAGGATAGCGATTCTTTGTTTCAAAAATATATTCAAAACGTTTTTGCAAACTTAACAAGGTCCTCACATCTGCATAGATGGGAACATCACCCATCTGATAACTGAATGGTCTCACATCATCAAAACCTGCAGTATGATCTGCATGCTCGTGAGTAAACAAAATTCCATTGATATGCTGCACATTTTCTCGCAACATTTGCGTTCTAAAATCTGGGCCACAATCAATAATATAGGTCGAGTCACTCCAAGAAATCATAATAGAAGATCGTGAGCGCTTGTCTTTAAGATCAGTAGACAAACATACCGGGTGATTGTTCGCAATCATCGGTATTCCTTGTGATGTCCCTGTTCCTAAAAAAGTAATTGTCATACAGATAATTTGAGCGTTTATACACACAAAAATAAGATAATTATTAACTAGAAAAGCTTAATTTTAGTACATTTGTTATATAAAAATGAACTCATGGCAATTACCTTAAAAGGAGACCAAAAAATAGACAACGTACCAACAACAAAAAGCAAAGCATTGCGTGTAAATTTAAATGCCCATATTTATGGTACATTTGCTGAAATTGGTGCAGGTCAAGAGACTGTTCGTAACTTTTTTAGAGCTGGAGGTGCGTCAGGAACCATTGCAAAAGCCATGAGTGCTTACGATAAAGATTTTTCTGATGCCATTTACGGTGTAGAACCTGACAATCGCTATGTGACTGAACCACGTTTAAAAACAATGCTGGGTCATGAAATTGATTTAATTGAAGAACGTTTGAGTAGAAAAAAGCATCCTGAAAAACTGTTTTTTAGCTACGCCAACACCGTTGCAACCATCAATTTCACAAAGAAATTTAAAGGCCATGGTTGGGTTGGTATTCGTTTCCAATTAGATCCTCTCGAGGACTATAATGAAATTGTGCTGCATTTACGTTTCAAAGAAACAGATGCCCGTTTGCAACAAGAAACATTAGGGGTACTAGGGGTAAATCTAATTTACGGTGCCTTTTACTTGAATGACAACCCCAAAGAGTTGGTGAAATCATTTTATGATAACTTGGACAAAGATCAGCTAGAAATTGACATGATTAATTTCTCTGGACCGCGTTTTATGTACGTAGACAATCGTTTGATGAGCTTACAACTGGTTAAAAATGGGATGACCAATGCGGTTATGTTTGACTCTGATGGAAACAACTTACTTCCTGCTCAAGTGTTGTACAAAAAAAATATTCTAGCGCTACGCGGTAGCTTTAGACCTGTGACCAAGGTAAATATGGATATGTTTGAGAAATCCAAAGAAATGTTCTTGAGCGAAAAGAAAGTAAACCCAAACAATAGCCAAATCATTTTTGAAATTACATTGGCCAATTTAAGAGCTGAAGGAGAAATCAATGAACGCGACTTTTTAGACAGAGCAGAGCTCCTGTGCTCTCTTGGACAAAATGTAATGATTACAAATTTCCAAGAATACTACAAACTCGTAGAGTACTTTAGTGAATTTACCAAAGAAAGAATGGCCCTGGCCATGGGTGTCTATAATTTAATTCAAATATTTGATGAAAAATATTACCGACACATCAGTGGAGGTATTCTCGAAGCTTTTGGAAAATTATTCTATAGAGATCTTAAAATCTACATGTATCCCTACAAGGAAAAAGAAACCGGAGAATACATTTCTAGCGAAAATTTAAAGGTGCATCCAAGGATGAAAGAATTGTACAAATTCTTCAAGAACAATGGAAAACTCACTGATATTAAAGATTTCAACCCTGAAATTCTTCATATTTTCTCGAGGCGTGTACTAAAAATGATTATGAATAATGAAACTGGCTGGGAGGAAATGCTACCAGAGGGTATTGCAGAGGTGATAAAAAAGGACAGACTTTTTGGATATACAAAGAGAAAAAAATTAAATCGATAGATTTATTTTAAACCTTTGAACCATCTGATTGTCTAACAGAAAAAACAACTAGTTGGTAAACGAATCAATCTTTATTAAGGAACTTCAAAATGTACGCACGAAAGAAAGGGCGTTTCAGCAATTGATTACTGCGTATAAAGAACGGTTGTATTGGCATATAAGAAAGCTTGTTATTTCCCATGAGGACACAGATGATGTTTTACAAAACACCTTCATCAAAATTTTCCGAAATATTGATAATTTCAAACAAGAAAGTCAGTTGTTCTCTTGGATGTACAGAATTGCTACGAACGAATCCCTGAGCTTCCTTAAGAAAAGAGCTCGTGAAAAAAAACTTCCTATTGAAGAGTATCAGCAACAGCTCACATCGAACTTAACGAGTGATCATTTATTCAGTGGAGATAAGGTACAAATCATCTTACAGCAAGCAATCAAAACACTACCAACCAAGCAACAACTTGTATTTAACATGAAGTATTTTGACAATTTAAAATACAAACAAATGGCAGAAATATTGGAAACTTCAGAGGGAGCTCTAAAGGCCTCCTACTTTCATGCTGTCAAAAAAATAGAAGCATTTGTAAAAAATAGCATAGATTAATTAAACCTTTTTTAGATTTTAGAGTCTCATAATGAAATGAATACCGATACGAAACATAGCGAGGATTATTTAAACAGTATCTTTAAGAACAAAGATCCGTTCAAAACACCTACTGCCTATTTTAGAAATATAGAAGATCGTGTGCTCACTCAACTTCGTGAAGAGCAATTGCCAAATGAGCATTCATACAATGTCCCTTCAAACTATTTTGAAGAATTTGAAGACCGATTGTTGGCTCATTCAGAATTATCTAAAAGAAAACCTGCAGTGATTCCATTAAAATCTAGAATCCTTCGGTTTATACCTGCAGCTGCTGCAGCTTGTGTTGTTTTATTTATTGGACTCAATTACGTATTTACAAACACAGACACAACTTTTGACTCCATCTCTTCAGAAGCACTAGAGCTTTGGTTTCAAGAGAATACCCTTGATGTAAACCCTAGAGACCTATTCGAATTTGTAGATGCTGATTTTACAGAAAATGATTTATTAGAAGATGACAATACTATCAGTGATGAAGACATTGTAGCTTACCTCGAAACCATGTCAGATTCGTCCTTACTAACAGCCATAGAAACACAACCATAATGCTTATGAAACCATACATAATTAGACTTCTCTTTTTGCTATTTATTAGCACACAACTATTTTCTCAGGAGCGAGAGAACAGAAAAAAAGTGCAAGCTTTAAAAGTTTCCTACATATCGAATCAATTAGAACTCACTGCGCAGGAAGCAGAAAAATTTTGGCCTATTTACAATACATTCGACTCCAAACGCAAAGAGTTGCTTCAAAGAAAGAGAAACAAACTGAAAAAAGAAATTACTGCAAAAGGCGGTATCGATGCCATTACGGAAAAAGAAGCAAAACTTTTTACTGAAAAAATGATGGCTATTGAAACATCCTATCATAAGGAAAATATGGAGTATCAAAAATCATTAGCAAAAGTACTTAAGTATAAAAAGATTTTAAAACTTCAGCTGGTAGAAAGAGATTTTACACGACGTATGTTCAGCCGTTTAAGAAAAGACAAAAGAGAAAAGAAAAGAGATAAATAGCAAACACAAAAAAAGGGGAGCACTAGATCTAATGTTCCCCTTTTTTTTTTAAAAGTTATTATTCAATAATTGTCAAACAAACAGACAATTCTGGTTTATTAGAGGTATAGTCTCTGATCCAAATTGTCAATTCATTTACTTCGTGAGGTAATAATCTTTGAAGTGCTTTTTCTAGCTCTTTACAGAATAATTCTGCGTTAAAACTCACTTTCTTTAGCACAGTCTTAGTGTACTCAAACATTGCTCTAGCCATTTTTCTTTTTGAGGAGTTATGTATTAGCTTAACGTTTTTATATACGGAATCGTATACTGGTACCTAAAGTTACAAAAAAAAAACCATCTTTTAAAAAGATGGTTTCTAAAATTTCGTTAATTCTTTGCTTACAAAGAATTAATTTTTGCTACTAAATCTTTAGCACTTACCTCTAGCGAGGCACTTATTTCTTTATAATGTGCTTTTTTATTTTCAACATTTTTTGCATTTACTTTTGCCATTAAAGCATCAAAAACATCAATTGTTTCATCTATAATAGCCTCTGCTTGTCCTGCTTTCGCTGGATCTAACTGTATCAAGTCACATACACCAATAATATCACCTAAAGTATAGTTGATGTCTTTTTTTAAATTTTTTATGCTTGCCATAATCTTCTTATTTTGGATGCAAATTTAATATAAATAATTGATTTAAAACGCAATTAAAACAATTACATTTTTTCGTACATCTGTCTTAATTTTTCTCTGGTAATTGTTTGTTGCCAATCCTCTCCCAAGGCATTTTCCCACAAAGGAACCAAACTAAGAGAAACATCGATCATGGTGTCAAACTCAGCATCTGTTAAGTCTTTACACAAACCTTTTGGAATATGAATATCGTGCTTTTTAACCATTTGCTTAAACTCTGCAACCCCTTCTGGATAAAACTCCTCTAATTGATCAAAAACAATGCAATTTCCAATGCCATGTTTTGTTCCTAATAAATAAGACAAACCGTAACTCATAGCATGTGCAACACCTACTTGAGAATAAGCGATACTCATTCCACCATGCCAAGATGCCATCATCAAATCATCTTGACTCTCTTCATCTCTGACATCCTTTTCTAGATATACTTTTCTACAGAGGTCTAGTGATTTTTCTCCATAACTTTGACTAAATGCATTTAAGAAAGTCCCTGTTAACGATTCTATACAGTGAATGTAACAATCCATCCCTGTATAAAACCATTGATTTGTAGGCACATCTTTACACAATTCAGGATCTAAAATAACTTGATCGAAAGGGGTATAATCAGAATTCATTCCTAGTTTTCGCTCAGGGCCAGTGAGTACCGTGGTTCTTGACACTTCTGCTCCAGTTCCTGAAATTGTCGGAATACCAACATGGTATACACCTTGATGCTTTACCAAATCCCAACCTTGGTAATCAGCAGAACTCCCGGGGTTGGTTAACATCAATGAAATTGCCTTAGCATAATCTAACATGGTACCTCCACCAATTCCGATGATCCCTGAGGGAATTTCATCAAATTGTGCAACCAACTCGTCTCTGTAAGCATCCACATAACTCGTCTTTGGCTCTTCTTCTGCACTCACATAGAGAATCGTGTCGTTAAAATGCAATGGAATCCTGCTAATTAACCAGTCATTTCCTTTAAAAACGTCATCTACAATAAAAACAAATGGTGCTTTTTCGCTTTTGCGCTTTGCTGCTAATATTTCATCTAATTGATTGAAAGATCCTCTACCGAAAACAACGCGAGGAACCATTGGAAAATTTCTAAAACTCATAGTGTGTTATCTTATTTCGTGCAAAAATATAGAAAGTTTTTGGTTATTGAATAGTATCTAAAGCTTTTTGATAGTTTTCAAAAAACAAACCCACATGATACCCATCTATTAAGGCGTGATTGACATTGATCGAAACCGGCATTTTTAAGGCATTCTTGCAGTTTTCAAATTTCCCAAATGCCAAACGTGTTACCGAATCACTGCTGCCCTTCGCTTCTTTATGTCCTGTAAAACAGACCCAAGGAAGTGCTGAACAGTATACCGTATCTTGAGAAACAACAGGCGGAAATAAATCTATTGAATGCAAAACACGTTCTTTTTCTCTTTTAAAATTTTCATAGAATTGATTCAAATCTTCTGAATACTCAATAAAGGTAAAACCAAAGGTAGTATCAGGTCTCATAATGGTTGCCGATGCATGAATTACATCACATATCCGAACGCGGTCATCCTTTGTAATTCGATACTTAAAATTTTCAATACCATTAATCGCTTTCATAGCAGCATGCAAGTATAGCACAAAAAACGGAAGTTTCCTTTCTTTTGATACGGCATAGGCTTTGGTTACATCTATCGCTGCACAAACAGAAAAAGACGGATCTGCCAACTGCTTAAAATGTTCAAAATGCGGTTTTCGATTCCAGGTTTCAATATCTAAAAACTTCATTACATCAAGGTGGGTATATCTCGTATTGATGCTACCGTTTTATACGTTAATGTTGATTTTTCAGTTGCTGACACCTCTTCATGCGCCCATGTGGTATGAAAAGGAACATGAATTGCAGCCGCTCCAATGCGCACCAAAGGCAGCACATCTGATTTTAAAGAATTGCCTATCATCAGTAGCTCACTCGCTTCAATATCTAAATGCCTTAATAACTTTCTATAGTCACTTTCTTTTTTTTCGCTCATCACTTCTATGTGATGAAAATACTGCAACAATCCAGATTTTTCCAACTTGCGTTCTTGATCTAATAAGTCACCTTTTGTAGCAACAATTAATGTATAGCGTCCCTGCAATGTCTGCAATACCTCCTCTACTCCATCTAATAACTCAATCGGCTTTTCTAACATTTCTTTCCCTATATTCAAAATAGCATTAAACAATTTTGGATTTAAGGTGTTGTTTGAAATATCAAGGGCACATTCTACCATAGACAGCATAAAACCTTTGACTCCATAACCATACAAATCTAAATTTCTAATTTCTGTTTTAAACAGTTCTTGCTCGGTCTTATTCTCTGTTTCAAAGGCTGTCAATAATTTCGCAAATTGATGCTCTGCCTCTCTAAAATAGGTTTCATTCACCCACAGGGTATCATCAGCGTCAAAAGCAATTACTTTTATGTTTTTATCCATCTGTTTGCTATTAAAAAAACCTCATGATACATGAGGTTTTTAGTGTTATTTCTTTAAATATTGTTGCGCTTTAATCAAATCTTCTGGCGTATCTATCTCGATTCCCATAAAATCTGTCTCTACCATTTTTATCTTCTTACCGTATTCTAAATAACGAATACATTCAATTTTCTCTGTTGCTTCCAATGAACGCATTGGCAACTTATAAAAGTCTAAAATAGCTTGTTTCCTAAAGGCATATACACCGATGTGCTCAAAGTACCGAGCTCCAGCATCTTTATCTCGTGGATAAGGGATTGGAGAGCGCGAAAAATACAATGCGTATTGCTGCTCATCTACAATTACCTTGACATAATTAGGATCTGTGATATCTTTCCAATCCGTAATTTCCTGCATCAAAGAGGCCAAATCGATTTGTGCTGCATCTTCCCCTTGAAATACACTAAGTAGCTTTACCAAAGGCTCTTTCTTGACAAAAGGCTCATCTCCTTGTACATTGACCACAATATCTACATCCAAATCCACCACTGCTTCCGCAATACGATCAGATCCACATTCATGTTCTTTGATACTCATGATTGCCTTTCCTCCGTGCTTCTCTACCTCTTCTTTAATGATATCGCTATCCGTTACCACATACACATCATCAAAGAGCGCGGTAGCTAGTGTAGCTTCGTAGGTTCTCACAATCACAGGCTTCCCTCCTAAATCTGCCATTAATTTGCCAGGAAAACGAGTAGCTCCATAGCGAGCAGGAATCATTGCAACAATTTTCATACTTACAATACAGATTTAATAGCGGCTACCATATTTGCTGCTCTCTCTTGCAGTTGTTCTTCTGTCCACGAAAGTTTAATCAAACAAGAAATATTTCTCGCCATAAGATCGTCTGATTGTGGGAACTTAGTTGCATTCAAGTCTTGCAGTCCATTGAGAATTTGATCTGATAAAGGAAATAAAGACACCTTATTCTTTAAGTGAGCCCACTTGCGAACATAATGCCAATCGTTTTCAAAATAGTTCCAATACGCATCCACTCCATGCTCTTTAAAAGCTTTCACCACTTTATCTGTTAATTCTTTGGTTGGCATAAAGAATGATAAGAATCCTGCACTATCTCCCTCTTCGTCTACAATTCTTCTAAACGATACTTCGGGAATTGTTCTTAAAGCATCTTTCAATACTTTTTTATGCTTGCGCTGTGTTTCAACAAATCCATTCAATCTTCTGACCTGTGCTAATCCTACAGCCGCATTCAATTCAGAAATTCTAAAGTTATATCCTAAAAAAGGATGTGTTTCAGCCCCTCTATCATTTCCAACGTGGTCGTGTCCATGATCTGTATAATGATCTGCATTGAGTGCCCATTTCGGGTTGTCTGTAATCATCACTCCACCCTCTCCACAGGTCATTGTTTTTACATAGTCAAAAGAGAAACAACCTGCGTCTCCAATAGTCCCCAGCTTCTTTCCTTTGTAGGTACCTCCGATAGCCTGACAAGCATCTTCTAAGAGTAATAAATTGTGCTTATCACAAATAGCCCTCAAGGCATCTAAGTCTGCCATTGCCCCACACATATGTACAGGCATCACTGCCTTTGTTTTTGATGTAATTGCAGCCTCAACTGCCTTAGGATCTAGGGTTAATGTATCGTCAATTTCGACTAAAATAGGCACTGCACCGGCGGCTAAAATAGACTCAAAACTCGCTACAAAGGTAAATGTTGGCATGATCACCTCATCACCAGCTCCTACACCCATTACAGCCAAAGCTACATTTAATGCAGTAGTTCCACTACTGGTTAACTGTGCGTGCTTTACCCCTAAATTCTCTTGTAATTCTTGCTCTAATTCTTTGGCTTTCCAATGTCCATTTCTGGCGCCATCAAATCCATAGCGCATTAAAACGCCACTTTCTAAAACGTCATTTACTTCTTTGCGTTCTGCATCTCCAAATAATTCAAATCCTGGCATTCTTTTAGTTTTTTAAATGAAGCCTCAAAGATAAAGAATAAATCCTTCATTTTACAATGCAAAAAGGAAGTTCTAAAGAAATGTTATTGAATGTATACTTGAAGTAATTCTGAATCAGTTGCAGGTACAATGTCTATATTTTGCATACAGGCGGGTATTAGAATCGTTTCGCCATAGGCCAATGTTTCTAGCTGATTTTCATAAGAAAAAGACACCTCTCCTTTAACACACATGTAAATAACAAACGAATCCTTGTCTACATGACTCACAGAATTAGGCTTAGAAATCGACAGTATATTTGTGGTGAAATAGGGACAGTTAACGAGTGAAGCTACTGAATTATGCTCTTTTGTATAGGGAACTTTATAGGTTTCTTTAACATCATAATCGATGGCATCCAAAGCCTCTTCTGTATGCAATTCTCTGAATGTTCCATCAAGGTTTGGTCGATCCCAATCATACACCCGATAGGTCACATCAGATGTTTGTTGAATCTCAGCCAACAAAACACCTGCTCCAATTGCGTGCACAGTTCCTGTTGGAATAAAATAAGCATCACCCTCAGACACCTCATCAACATGTAAAACATTCGTCAAGGTCTTATTATCAAGGTGTCTTACATACGTTTCTTGGGTAAGTTCTTCTTTAAAACCAGCAATTAGATGTGCCTTTTCATCTGCTTGCATCACATACCACATTTCGGTTTTACCAAAAGCATTGTGCCGTTTTTGTGCCAATTCATCATTGGGGTGAAGCTGAATACTCAAAGCTTCCTTGGCATCAATAAACTTGATCAACAAGGGGAAGTTTTCCTCAAAGCATTGATATACTTTCTCGCCAACTAGTGCTCCTTTAAAGAGCGATATTAGCGCACTTAAACTTTGGCCTTTCAACCCGCCATTGGCAACAATTGACCGCGCATTGTCTACATCAGAAATTTCCCAACTTTCTCCTACATTCGTTTGTGTTGTCTCTTTATGCAATAGCTTTTGCAACTTTTCTCCTCCCCAAATTTTTTCTTTAAGGATGGGCTCAAATTTCAAGAATTGATGGATAGACATGCTTCAGTTTTTATGATGACAAAACTACAATGAAAATTAGATTTTTCCATCTATTTTCAAATGAAATTAAAATTTCTAACGAGAACCACCCTGTTTTGGAGCAGATTGTCTTCTCTAAAAACGAATCAGGTAGAACATACTGCAAATGAACTGGCCAAAAAGGATTAAAACGTTTAAGCGATTTCTTAGACTCAGCTTTTCTTTTTGCTGTCACTCGTGGTATTCTCTTTTTACTTGCGCTTTAGAACGAATAACTTGCTATTTTAGCATAGGATTCTTTAAAAATAATCTTAAACCATGCGGTATACAATTCAGGATGTGCCTCCATTTCAGCTTGAACATCCTCTAAACGCATCCATTTAAAGCTTTCCACCTCTTCTGGATTGATCACGGGGTTTTCATTCCAAGCACCTATCATTACATGATCTAGTTCATGCTCTGTGAGCCCGTTGTCAAAAGGTGCTTTGTATATGAAAGAGAATACCTCTTCTAAATCACAGGTAAATCCCATTTCTTCTTGCAGCCTCCGTTTACCTGCCTCAAGTGAAGTCTCTCCATTGCGCTGATGGGAGCAACACGTGTTTGTCCACAATAATGGCGAGTGGTATTTACTGGCTGCTCTTTGCTGTAATAATAACTCTCCTTTGTCATTGAATGTAAATACCGAAAAAGCCCTGTGCAAGAGTGCTTTTTCATGGGCTTCCATTTTAGGCATCAAACCAATTTGGTTATCGTCTTTATCAACTAAAATAACGTGTTCTTCGATCATGAAAACAAATGTACTAATTTTGATTTCGTTTAGCGAAGTAAAAAAGTAGAAAAAAAAAGTAGAAATAGACTTCATAATGTTATTTTTACTTCATGAAATCAACTACTTTTTACCTTCTTATTGTAGGGACGCTCTTCTTTTTTTGTTGTCAAGAAACCAACGCAAAGAAAGCAAGTACCCCACTGAAAGCAATGCAATCAAAAGAAGTTCAAAAAAAAGTAAAAAAAAATATCCCAAAAAAATGGGACAGTCTGAAAAAACACAATGTTGAAGCTTTTTTCAGTGAATATGGCAAATCAAATAAAGAGACCAAAGTACGTATTAGCACCAAATTTGGAGATATTGATTTGTTACTCTACAAAGACACACCCATTCACAGAGCCAATTTTATCTTTTTAACAAAAATCGGATACTTCAATACCACCGTGTTTTATCGTGTTGCTAAAAATTTTGTAGTTCAGGGCGGGAATTCTGATGACATCTATACCATGAAACAGCGACATAAATATGGTAACTACCTAATCAAACCTGAATTTAAGCCGCATAGAAAACATAAATATGGAGCATTGGCTGCGGCAAGGCATTGGGAAAACAACCCGAATATGCTCTCTAGCCCTTTTGAATTCTATATGGTTCAAGATAAAAAAGGAGCACATCACTTGAATAATTTACACACCGTTTTTGGAGAGGTTACTGCTGGGTTTTCAACTTTAGAAAAAATATCAAAAGTCGAGGTAGGTGTGGATGAATGGCCAAAAGTTGATGTCAAAATGACTGTATCCATTGTGGATTGAAAGCTCTAAGAACAAGCAAAAGAACAGCGGCATTTTCTGTTGCTCAGGGTCCAAAAAACACCACACACCCGAGCCCATGTATTCAAACTGTGAGAAACAGTGAGAAAGCATCGCAAATCTGCATATGTAGTCATTCTAAAAGGATCTCATTTTATCGATTTGACCTTTAAAAAATTATAGAATAAACCGTACATTTGCACCTCAAATTTTGTAGATGAGTTTTTTAGAAGAAATACAACGTAGAAGAACATTCGGTATCATTTCGCATCCAGATGCAGGGAAAACAACCTTGACCGAAAAATTATTACTTTTTGGTGGGGCCATTCAAGAAGCTGGAGCTGTGAAAAACAATAAAATTAAAAAAGGAGCGACTTCCGATTTTATGGAAATTGAGCGTCAGCGTGGAATCTCTGTTGCAACCTCTGTCTTAGCGTTCATCTACCAAGACAAAAAAATTAACATTCTAGATACTCCTGGACACAAAGATTTTGCAGAAGATACCTTTAGAACACTTACCGCTGTAGATAGTGTGATTGTGGTCATTGATGTTGCCAAAGGGGTAGAACCGCAAACTGAAAAATTGGTAGAAGTATGTAGAATGCGAAACATACCGATGTTGGTATTTATCAACAAATTAGACCGAGAGGGAAAAGATGCCTTTGATTTGCTAGACGAGGTGGAACAAAAATTAGGTTTGCGTGTCACTCCAATGAGCTTTCCTATTGGAATGGGATACGATTTCAAAGGAATTTATAACATTTGGGAGAAGAAAATCAATCTCTTTTCAGGTGACAATAAAACCACCATTTCTGAAGGTTTGGAATTCAACGATATTGCCAATCCTGAATTGGACAACATCATCGGTGAAACGGCTGCTGAAACCCTGCGTGAAGAATTAGAATTAATTGATGAGGTATATCCAAAGTTTAGTCAAGAGGAATATTTAGAAGGGAACCTACAGCCGGTATTCTTTGGTTCTGCATTGAATAATTTTGGTGTCAAAGAACTGTTAGATGCCTTCATTGAAATTGCCCCTGCCCCACAACCAAAGAAAGCAGAAGAGCGTCTGGTAGACTCTAAAGAAGAAAAACTAACAGGATTTGTCTTTAAGATTCATGCCAACATGGATCCTAAGCACAGAGACCGATTGGCCTTCATAAAAATTGTTTCTGGAACCTTCAAAAGAAATGCTCCTTACTTGCATGTTCGCAATGGAAAAAAAGTAAAATTCTCTAGTCCTAATGCCTTCTTTGCAGAAAAGAAAGAGATCGTAGATACCTCTTTTCCTGGAGATATTGTTGGCATACACGATACCGGAAACTTTAAAATTGGAGATACATTAACCGAAGGAGAGCAACTGAACTTCAAAGGAATTCCGAGTTTTTCTCCAGAGCACTTTAGATACGTGAACAATGCAGACCCGATGAAATCAAAGCAACTTTACAAAGGATTGGACCAGTTGATGGATGAAGGAGTTGCTCAGTTGTTTACCCTAGATATGAATGGACGTAAAGTTGTAGGTACAGTAGGCGCGTTGCAATACGAAGTAATTCAATACCGACTAGAACATGAATATGGCGCGAAATGTTCCTACGAGAATCTTCAAGTACACAAAGCATGTTGGGTAGAAGCTGAAGATGAAAAAAGTGAAGAATTCAAAGAATTTAAAAGGGTAAAACAACGATACTTGGCAAAAGACAAACAAGGACAACTCGTATTCTTGGCCGATTCTGCTTTTACCATTCAAATGACACAAAGCAAATTCCCGAATGTAAAATTACATTTTGTGAGTGAATTTAAATAAGAAATGACGAAACAGAGACAATATCATAAATCTGTGCAATTAAACTGCACAAATACCCAATGGAGCAGGTCTTTCGCATGCATTTGTTTGTGCTTATTATCATGGATTTCTGTTGCTCAGGAAGACATACATAGCTTAGAAGGGACGGTTTTAAAAAATAAGGTCCGGCTCAATTTCATCCCCGTTCAAATGCCAACAGCTTTTGACCCCAATTTGAAACCAACCATGGGATTGATGGGCTTGCATTACCAAACACCACTGAATGAATGGTTGTATGCAGGTGTTGGAATGTATGGAGCTGTTACAGGAGATCAAGGCGGTTTGTTTACCTTGGGAATTGAATTAGGCTTTAAAAAACAGTTGTATAAAAATCTCTATTTCGATGCAAATATGCATTTTGGTGGTGGAGGTGGTTATCGGTATTTAATCAATGACGGTGCATTTATCAACCCGAACATTGGTTTGAAATACCAAGAGAAACGCTTCGCATTTGGAGTGCAATACAGCCATGTAGATTTTTATACCGGCCACATAAAAAGCGATGCAATTTCTTTCTTTGTTGAAATCCCGAGTATTTTAAAATTTACCGATTACAGCAACGCTCAAAAAGACTTTATCGCTTCTAATTTTTCAGAGAATCATTTCTGGAAAACACCAGTGACAAAGAATGTACAACAGGTGCGCTTTGATTTTTTTAAGCCTATTGGAAATTCTAGAAAAGACGATACAAATAATGGCGAACCACTTACAGAAACACTAGCTGTCTTAGGTTTTGAATACCAGAAATACATCAGCAACAATGCCTTTATTTTTGCGCATACAGATGCTATTTACAAAGGATTACGAGCTGGGTTCATGGATTTGTTTTTTGGAATGGGTTACCATCCCTATACTTCAAAAAACATTCATGTATTTACAAAATTTGCGCTTGGAGCAGCAGGTGGTCGTGTGGCGCCAGAAGGCGGACTCATGATGTACCCAAGTGCAGGAATTGATGTGAACATCACTCCTAAACTCGGTCTAAGTTCCCATGTCGGCTATTACAGGGCCATCGCAGGAGATTTGGAGGCGTATACCTATGGTGTGGGCCTCAAATACTACGGTTTCAATGGTGGATCGGAAGACCATACTTCATTTAAAACCCAAGGTATTCGCTTAGGAATTCAGAATCAAACCTATTTTGATGTCATCAAAACAGACAGTCCCACAACAGACTTACAATTACTGGGAATGCAAATCAGTTATGATTTAAACCATACTTTTTACCTTACTGGAGAAGTCGGCTTTGCATACAAAGGAGAATCAGGAGGCTATGCGCATGGAATGGCAGGAATCGGTATCTACACTCCTTACTTTTTCAAAAATAAAATGAGAGCGTATTTTGAAGCTATGGCGGGAGCCGCAGGTGGTGCAGGTGTAGATACTGGAGAAGGCGTTGTTGTGAGACCTTCAATTGGACTGAGTTATACACTTACAAAAAGTGTATCTTTGCAATCGTCCATTGGACGATTTGTAGCACCTATGGGAGATTTGGCATCTACCAATGTATCTGTCGGACTCAGCTTTAGCTTGGCCACATTATCAGCAAAAAAATAATAGAAAAACACGAATAAATAATACACTTATGAATAACGGAATCTATGCAAAGTTTCACACCAATAGAGGTGAAATTTTAGTGAATTTAGAATTTGAAAAAACACCTGGAACTGTTGGAAACTTTGTTGCTTTGGCAGAGGGTAACTTGGAAAACAACATTCAACCTCAAGGAACTCCTTATTATAACGGATTGACTTTTCACAGAGTCATTTCTGATTTTATGATCCAAGGTGGTTGCCCACAAGGAACAGGAACTGGAAATCCAGGATATAAATTTGACGATGAATTTCATCCTGATTTAAAACACGATGCTCCAGGAAAACTAGCCATGGCAAATTCAGGCCCAGCTACCAACGGATCACAGTTTTACATTACGCACGTACCTACCCCTTGGTTAGACAACAAGCACACTGTTTTTGGTAGTGTTGTAGAAGGACAAGACATTGTAGACATCATTTCTCAAGGAGATGAATTGACTTCTCTAGAAATTATTAGAGTTGGAGCTGTTGCTGAGGAATTCAATGCTGTTGAAGCATTCAGAACCTTTGAGGGATCTCGAGAAAAGCGTGAAGCTGAGGCCCTAGCTAAGCAAAAAGAATTGCTAGATTCTGTGGCTGCAGGCTATGACGAAACTGCAAGTGGATTGCGTTACCAAATCTTACAAAAAGGAGATGGAAAACAAGCAACCAAAGGAGCTATGGTCTCTGTTCATTACAAAGGTCAATTGTTAGACGGTACCGTATTTGACTCATCATACAAGCGCAAACAACCAATCGATTTTGCCATTGGAGTGGGTCAAGTTATTGCAGGATGGGATGAAGGAATTCAATTGTTACAAGTGGGAGACAAAGCACGTTTAGTGATTCCTTCTCATTTGGCCTATGGAGAAGCTGGTGCTGGAGGAGTGATTCCACCAAATGCAACCTTAATATTTGATGTAGAACTCATGAATGTGAAATAACATACAGTTCATCTAAAAAAGCACTCAATATTGAGTGCTTTTTTATTTTAAAAACGAGTACATTTACCATCCCCAAACTAGAACTCCTACAAATGAAGATACAATTCATAGATAGAAAAACAAAAGAGCTGATTACAGAAACACCTCCAGCAGAAGGCTTGCTGCGTTTTTTGTATGACAACCCTTTTGGGAAAACCGCCGTGCTGCCCCTTGCAAAACGTAAATTTATTTCTGACTATTATGGTAGGAAAATGTACCAACCCTCCTCCTCAAAAAAAATTGAAAGTTTTGTAAAACAGCTCAATATTGACCTGTCTGAATCTCAAAAAAGTCTCTCAGAATTCACCTCTTTCAATGATTTCTTCTACAGAAAACTAAAACCAAACGCCAGACCTATTGAAGATGGATTTGTAGCTCCAGGAGATGGAAAATTGCTTGCTTTTGAAAATATTTCTGATGTAGATCACTTTTTTGTCAAAGGAAGAAAGTTTACCCTGTCAGCCTTTTTAAATGATGCTCATCTGGCTGACACCTATAAAAACGCGTCTCTCATCATTCTTAGATTGGCACCAAATGATTACCACCGCTTCCATTTTCCATGTGCTGGCGTTCCTTCAGAAATAACCCAAATCAAAGGCAGCTATTTCTCAGTGTCTCCAATAGCCCTAGCCAGTAACTTTGCAAAAGTATTTTGTGAAAACAAACGAGAATTTTGCACCTTAGAAACCAAAGACAAGGGCAGCGTTTTAATTGCCCCTGTAGGTGCAACCATGGTAGGCAGTATTTTAGAAACCTACACTCCAGATCAAGAAGTTCTCAAAGGTGATGAAATGGGTTATTTTGCCTTCGGCGGATCTACTATTGTACTACTTGTTGATAAAGATAAGATCACTATTGATGCTGATATTTTGGAAAACACAAAAAATCGTCGAGAAACCTTTGTGAAAATGGGTGAAAAAATAGGAAGCTAAAGTAAAAAGTTAACTATTACATTGTGAGCGTTTTTTTCAAAATATGCTCCACTACAAGGAAAAAAAAGGGACACAAACATATTTGCATCCCTTATCTCTTTTTCATAGGTTGTTTTCAGTAGGCTTAAAACTGATATCTCAACAACAATTCTAAAGAACCATTGTCATTGACCTGATTCACCT
>JBELGW010000007.1:0-28884 GCA_042091715.1 Polaribacter sp.
ACAATAAAACAACTTTTTAAATGTGTTTCTGTAACTTTCATTAAATTTCCATTAACCTTTATTCTCGTAGCCTCTTTTTAATAATAGTACTGCTAATTGTTACAATCGCTCTTTTGTTGTTAAACTCGCTCCTATTGTTATTAGAATTACTTGTATTCCTATTCCTTGTAATTGGCTAAATATCTATTTAATCGGCTTACTAATAAAAATGAAATCATCAATCCACCCCCAAATAGTCCCAGTAAGAATCCATAATTTTTTGTTACTCCTTTTACCTTTGTACCGATTGGTTGAAAATTTGAAATAACATTTATCACGTCATAATTTGTAGCTTTTCTAGAAGAAATGTTCTCTAAATAAGTATTAATTTTTCGACTCGTTGTAAATAACTCTAACTCCTTGGTTGATCTTTTCTCTCCTCCCAAATCTATACTTGTTGCTGAGGTTTGTTTCTTTGCTTCTTCAACCATAACCTCCACATAAACTTTCCTTAAAGAATCTATTTGAGTTAAATTTTGACGATATAAAGAGTCTGTTCTATTTAAACTTTTATTTGATAACTCTTTTATTCTAACAAAATACTTATTACTTGAAACAGATGAAATTATAACATCATCTAACTTGTCAAAAACATTATTCTGTGTTGAAGTAACTCTTACTCTATGAAGTCTATAATCATAAGCTGTAAATGCCTTCTTAAATTCAACAAATGAATAGCTTTTTATGGCAGTGGTATCTGCAGTAGACACAAATCTATCATAAGAATTGATTATATCATTTTCAGTATCAATGGGTTCAATTGTAAACTCCTTAAGACTGGCAGCTGTTGATTTGTCTAGTTTAAACGCTTTTACTAAACCCGCAGTGTCTTTTTGTTTCACAAGATTATTGTAATAATTTATATTCTCATATAATTGTCTGGTACTTTTAAAATTTGGCTCTAATAATAATTCAGATTCATAAGTATCGCCTTTTTTCACTTCTAAAAAGACTCCTAAAATTGCCCCTATAAAAGCTGCAATTCCTATTTTAATAATATTGCTCTTCAAGAAAATGAGAATGGTAATTAATCCGTGAAAAATCCCTTTAAAAATATTTCCAATAAAATTAAAAAACTTAGCAAAACCTTTTCCTATAATAAGAAATAAGGAACCTAAATCTACTTCTTCTTCGTTGTTCTTTTGATCTGTTGACATTGTTTAAGTTGGGTTTAAAATCAGTCTTTAACTTTTATAAAATTTGTTCTAATATCTTTTGAGTAATCGCATACGTTGGAGTTACTCCAGACATCCCAAGTCCACCAGAAGCTAATGTTGCTCCAGTTTCCAAGGGGTTATCTGATGCGTAGTATGCATAACGTACTTTTACATTTTCAGAGATATTCCCTCTAATTTTCGAAGCTGCTTGTATGGCCTTTTGATAATGAGCTCCTTCCATTTCTAATCCAATTACATTCCAAGTAGAATCGTGGAAAAACTTCAAAAGATCTTTGTTTTGCAACGAGGTACCCAATACAGAAATCATAGCTCCACCAAAAGATTGTACTCCAAAACCCTCCAAGTCTTCTCTCGACAATTCATTGTTAAAAGGATAGTTGTCTGCCGTTCCTTCAAAAATATGTGATGATGGGATCATAATATCTCCTTTACCACCCTCTAAAATACCTGCTTTACCCATAATGGAAATCGAATCAACGTTTAAATGCGTTGTTTTGTCATTCTCTTTAAAGGGCTTTAACAATTCGTCCATAGTTTCATACGCTTGTTCTCCAAATGCATAATCCATGACAATAATTACAGGCTGTTGATCTTTAGAATTTATCTTCTTATAAGCGGTTGTATTAAAATCTATTTTTGCCGTATCAATTACCTGTACATTGATGTTGGTACCCGAAGTATCCTTGATATACATCAAGCCATTCTTAGAGGCGTAATTCTTCACCTTTCCTTGAAGTTCTTTACTATTTGTGTCACTCAACAATTCAAACAGTTTAAATCCGCTATTTCTCTCTGCTGCTTCAGGAATTGCTCCTGTGGCATAAATTGAATTCATCACACTGTGCATATTGGCACTAACAATATGAATTGGTCGCTCTAATAAATCATTCTGTTTTAGAATTTTTTTGATGTTATTCGCCCAGACTTCTCCATAGATATGCTGACCTATTTGCTCATTCAAAACAGAACTAAATGTAACAACTCTCTTTTTATTTTCTAAAGATTCATTAATCGCTAACTGTCCCAACCAATAAATCAACTGAAAAAACCTGTCTGGGTTTTTCTCAGAAGCAAAGGTATTGTAGATGTCAGATACTTCTTGATAAGTTCTACCTAAAATAGTTCCTAAATGAGCAATGGTAACCTCTCTTTCTTCTTTCGTTATTGACTTATCATACACAACAATATCTCTCAGATTACTCCATTCTCTTGTGCAGTCAGTACCTTTATTGATGAGTACTTTATCTTTAATCTTATGAGATTCAATAAACAGAAAGGTTAAATGAGTTAAAATATCATAGATTTCAGACCTTCCTCTGGTAATCTCAATATTCATTTGATCCTTATCTATTCGGTAACAATTTCTTCTTCTCTTTGGAGGTATAATCGTTTTGAAATGAGAATTTTTATATCCTTCATCAGCTGTTAAGTTGATAAATTGACATTCTTCTATACCTTCAGGTAAACGTTCTATGATATAAATTAAACCATTCAATTCTACCTTATCATCGGCTATTGAACCGTAGATTTCTGGTCTTAATTGCAACAATGACTTTCTCAATGTTTCCCCAGAAACCCCCATTGGTTTGTAAAAACCTCTACTAAATAAGTGACGCATCGAAATGTATAGTCTTTCTATGGCTCCGGTAGATTCTTGTGCTCTAGTTCTTTCTTTCATGTGCTAATCTCTATTTTAAAGTTCACAAATATACTCTTTTACTTTCTTGGAGATAGTACTTGAGCATATTTCTTATTGTTCTTTAATAGCGCTAGTGCTTCTCGTATCGTTTTGTCAACAATTAATTTATTTTTATAAACTCCCTCTTGATAATAATATTGATCCAATACCAGTTCCTGCAATTCATTTTTAATATGCGATTTATCAACGATAAATGAATTTATTTTCTCTGTTCTTAAAGTTTTCAGGACTTCTAAATAATTCTTACTTATTTTTTTATTCTGTGCACTGGTTAAAGTCTCATATGCCTTTTTAAAAGAAGCTTCTTGAGCGGTTAAAAAAGAACGATCTCTTTCTACAAAATTTAGAAACTGCTTAAAATTATCATCTGAAAAGCGAAATGCAGTTGCCGCTGAAATAGTTGCATTGTCCTGCTTATAATCAACCACAAAATCAAAGATTAGTTTAGACTTTAATAAGGCTTTCGTTGCTGCTGTTAAAACCTCATCTTCCGTAATAATATCTGGTATAATTCCACCTCCATCTAGCACAATTCTACCGTTTTTCGTTGTAAATTCATTCCTACCACGATCAGAAAATTTTGGGATTTTTCCAGTTGAAAGATCTCTATTTTCGTAATCTAACTCCTGGATACAGCGCCCACTTGGTGTATAATATTTAGAAATGGTTACCTTTAACTGGGTTCCATAGCTGAGTTTTCTATAGCGTTGTACCAATCCTTTTCCAAAAGATCGTGCTCCCATAACAACAGCTCTATCGTAATCTTGTAAAGCACCAGTAACAATTTCAGATGCCGAAGCAGATCTTCCATTGACTAAGACCACAATTGGCATCTCTAAATCTAATGGCGCTTTTCGAGACAAGTAGGTATTGCTCCACTTTTTAACCTTTGCCTTGGTTTTTGTGATTACTTTTCCTTTCGGTAAAAAAAAGTTAGAAATGTGAATAGCTTCTCCTAACAAACCTCCTGGATTACCTCTTAAATCTAAGATCAACTTGGTCATGCCTCGATCTTTTAAATTTTGAAAAGCTTTCTTCACTTCAGATGATGCTTTTGCATTGAACTTTGTCAACGCAATGTAGCCGGTACTTTCATCAATTTTCTCATAAAAAGAAACTGGGTTCACCTCTACTTTTTCTCTTTGTAAGTCAAACTGTAGGAGTGCTCCTTCCCGCTTTACTTCTAAAGAAATTCTACTTCCCGGAACCCCTAATAACAAACCTGAAACTTCTTCTTTTTTTAAATTGTGTAACTCTTGGTCGTCAATTTTGGTAAGCACATCTCCGGGCTTTAGGCCAGCTTTATCTGCAGAATAACCTTTAGTTAATCTAACAACGAACGGTTTTTTGTTTGAGTAATTGATCGATACACCAATCCCTCCATATTCTCCTTCTCTTCTTATCCTCGCTGTTTCAACATCTTGCTCATTAAAATATTTGGTGTAAGGATCTAAATCTTTTAATGTGTTTTTCAATGCGCTAGCAGTTAATGCTGCAGGATTAATTTTATTGACATAGTACATATTCAATTCCTTGAATAGTGTCGTGTAAATTTCTAATTGCTTCGCAACTTCAAAAAATTTAGATTGGAAGGAAAATGAAACAACAACAACCCCTACAAGGACTAAAAGAAAAGTGGTATTCTTACTAAGTTTTTTCATTTTTATCGATTTATTTTATCAACAAACGCATGTAATAATTTTTCCATTCTTACAGCTAATTCTTCATAAGGGAGTTCTTCTTTACCTATGTAAGAAATCATAAAAACATAAGGTACGTCGATTGCATCATACACAAGATGTTTTTGCTTTCTGTATGTTTCTCTCAGCAGACGTTTAATTCTATTTCTATGTACCGCTTTTTTAAAATTTCTTTTTGGAACAGAAACACCTACTTGAGCAGGGTATTTGCTAGTGTGTGTTGACTGAATAAACACCATTCTCAAAGGAAATTTTTTCACCGAATCTCCTTCTTTATAGAGTTTCCCTAGCAAGATTTTACTTTTTAAACGCTCCGCTTTGCCTAAAGATTGCTTCATTATTACAAACTTACATAATTAGAGTTGCTTTTAGATAAAATATAAGAGATTATTGCAAAAGATAGCATCAAAAAGCACCTCAAAATAAAAGCATCAGTGCACAGTATGATTTCATACGAATAAAGAAATAAAATGACTTTAATGGCATCGTTTTTCATTAGTATTCTTTAAATTTGATGCACTTACAAATTTTCAAGCATCATGAAACCAGATTTATTTCAAGCTCCAGACTACTATCATCTCGATGATTTACTTAATGACGAACACAAATTAGTTAGAGAAGCATCAAGAGAATGGGTGAAAAGAGAGGTGTCTCCAATTATTGAAGACTATGCACAGAAAGGAGTATTTCCAAAGCAAATTATAAATGGATTGGCAGAAATAGGTGCTTTTGGTCCATACATCCCTGAAAAATATGGAGGAGCAGGGTTAGATCAGATTTCGTATGGACTTATTATGCAAGAAATTGAGCGAGGAGACTCAGGTGTTAGATCTACGGCTTCGGTTCAATCTTCTTTGGTAATGTACCCTATTTGGAAATATGGAAACGAGGCACAAAGAGAGAAGTATTTACCAAAATTAGCCTCAGGTGAATGGATTGGTTGTTTTGGGTTGACAGAACCGAATCATGGATCAAATCCAGGCGATATGGAGACAAAGTTTAAAGACATGGGAGACCATTACCTATTAAATGGAGCGAAAATGTGGATTTCAAATGCTCCCTTAGCTCAAATTGCAGTTGTTTGGGCTAAAAATGAAGAAGGTAGAATACATGGATTGATTGTAGAACGGGGAATGGAAGGATTTTCTACTCCAGAAACACACAATAAGTGGTCTCTAAGAGCTTCCTCTACAGGAGAATTAATTTTTGACAACGTAAAAGTACCCAAAGAAAACCTATTACCGAATAAATCTGGATTGGGTGCACCCTTAGGGTGTTTAGACTCAGCTCGCTACGGAATTGCTTGGGGAGCAATAGGTGCCGCTATGGACTGTTATGATACTGCTCTGCGGTATGCAAAAGAGCGTGAACAATTTGGAAAGCCAATAGGTCAGTTTCAGTTGCAGCAAAAAAAATTAGCTGAAATGATTACAGAAATTACGAAAGCGCAAGTACTCACATGGCGCCTAGGAGTTCTGCGCAATCAAGATAGAGCTACCTCTGCTCAAATATCTATGGCGAAAAGAAATAATGTAGACATGGCCATAAATATTGCTAGAGAAGCAAGACAAATACTAGGCGGAATGGGAATTTCAGGAGAATACTCCATTATGAGACATTCTATGAACTTAGAGAGCGTCATTACCTATGAAGGAACACATGATATTCACTTACTCATAACAGGTTTAGATATTACCGGTTTAAATGCCTTCAAATAAGAGTGCATCAAATCGAACTTATCAAAATAAATATTAGGAAGCTTTTTGTAAAAATAAATGAGGGCATCTCTTGCAGTTGATGCCTTTTTTCTTGTATTTATTACAACACACTTTCTTAGCCTTTACACAAGTCGGTGTGCAAGAAGTTTCACAAATTTGTGAAGAAATCGCTGCTGCATTACTTGTTTTTTCTGAATAAAAAATAATCATAAAGTATATTATGGCACAAAAATAAGTATTTATTTAGAACAAATAAAAATAAATTAGTTTCACCAAGCCCGATTGCGCTTAAAAGCACATCTAAATTGAGAAGAAAACACTAAATGAAAGCGTTACTATCAAAAAAAAAAGCTTTTTACTTGCGAATTCAAAAAGTAAAAAGTCATTATTATTAGAATTTGATAAAAATGAGTGCTTCTCCATTTTTTACAGATAATTCTCATAATATTGCAGGAATGCTTGAAGTAAATAAATCAAACGGTTTAAATTTCATCCTATTAAACTCCATTCATAATTGCCAATCAAAGGAACTTTTAATAAATATCTGATCTCACTAAAACACACATTGTTGAATCGATAAAAAATACCTCAAACATCTTGTTTCAAAAAAAACATATAAATTAATTCGTTCCTATGATTCTTTTTTGTATTTTTTTTAAATGTTAATCCCTATGGTCTTTGTTTCTCTGTAAAAACACAAATACGGCGCTTTATTTTTCCTCTGTAAATGAGGTTTCAAAAAACATTTGGGAGGAATTGAAATGCACATCAAATGTGTATTTTAATCCAAAATACCTCATATCTCTTGAAAAAAACAATCCACATGTTTCTTTTGTGTACATCATCTTAGTGAATCAGGAGAAAAAAGCGATTGCTTTTGCAAGTATTCAAATCGTAAATTTTGAATTAAAAGACATACAAAAATCACTAAACAAAAGTTTTCAAAGCCTAAAAAATATTAGCAAAAGCATTGGGCTAATACCAGAACTGAAGACCACGAAACTATTGATTTGTGGCAACGCGTTTGTGAGCGGAGAGCATGGTATTTTTATCTCGGCTCATCAAAACAAACAAAAAGTAATCAAACAATTAGCCAATGCAATTGCGCATTTTTCAAAAGTTAATAAAACACTCACAAAAGACATCTCCATCTACTTATTAAAAGATTTCTTTGAGGAATCTCTTAACATCACCGATGAACTGCACAACCTGAATTATTATTCGTTTCATGCAGAACCTAATATGGTTTTGCAACTTGATGAAAACTGGCATACTTTCGAAGATTATTTAGCATCAATGAAAACAAAATTCAGAGTAAAGGCAAAACGTGCATTAAAACTTAGCAGTGCTATACTTACTAAAGAACCTTCTCAAGAAAACATACATAAAATACTTCCTGAAATTACCGAGCTTTATCAAAAAGTATCCGCAAAAGCCGACTTTAATTTAGGCCATTTTAACCCCAAAACCTATAGCTCATTAAAAAAAGAATTTGGAGAAAAGTATATTTTCAAAACCTATTGGTACGAGGGGAATATTGTAGGATTTATGTCTGGTATTATAAACCTTGATTGTTTAGATGCGCATTTCGTAGGCATTGAATATTCACTCAATAAGACCTTAGCAATATACCAAAAGATGCTCTACGACTATGTAGAAATAGGAATCAGTAACCACGTAAAACAAATCAATTTTGGCAGAACCGCTGGCGAGATTAAAAGCTCAATTGGCGCCACACCTCAAGATTTAACATGCTACATAAGACATAAAAAATCAATTACAAACCAATTCATCAGACCGTTTTTAAATTATATAGAACCAAAACCTTTTGTGCAAAAAAAACCTTTTAAACTAAAAGTTTAGCAAGTTAAATCTAATTATATTTGTTTAAAATTTTTCTAAGCATGAAATCTATTGAAGATTTGATAAACGTTCTTGATCTTGAGCAAAAAAACGACCATGAATTTATTGGGATTAGCAAAACTATTGGGAGCCCGAATGTTTTTGGTGGTCAAGTTTTAGCCCAAGCTTTAAGTGCTGCTAATAAAAGTATTCAGAATCATAGAATACTACACTCGCTGCATGCCTACTTTTTAGAAGCTGGCAATTTAGAGCAACCAATTACATATTTGGTGAATGTTATTAGAGATGGAGGTAGCTTTTCTACACGAAGAGTTACCGCCAAGCAAGGTGAAAAGACCATCTTTATTTTAGCTGCATCTTTTCATAAAGAGGAAAAAGGTTATGAACACCAAATAAAACTTGACAGCAAGATTAAACAGCCCGAAGCATTATTAAGTTGGGAAGACATACTAAAGCAATTTGGAGGGTTCCTCCCGAAAAAAATGAAGTATTTTCTAGGAATAGAAAGACCTATTGAATTCAAACCAACTTTTATTCTAAATCCTTTAGACCAAAAAGACTTACCTCCTTTTTCTGACGTATGGTTCAAAGTAAAAGGTAGTATGACTGACAGTAATATCGCTTTAAAACAGCAAATTTTAACCTATATTTCTGATTATAACATTTTAAACGCTACGTTATACCCGAATGCAAGCACTGCTAATTTTGGGAATACGCAAATGGCTAGCTTAGATCATTCTATGTGGTTTTTTAGAGATTTTGATCTAAACGACTGGATGCTGTACAAAACCGAATCGCCGAATGCATTTGGCGGAAGAGGCTTTGCTCGTGGAAATATCTATTCTAGAAATGGAGAACTCATTGCCTCTGTAGCTCAAGAAGGATTAATGAGACCAATGAAAACATCATAACATGAACATATATATTTACGTTATTTCAATTAACGGATTGCTATTTTTCTTTAGCCTTGTCTTCTATTTTTTCCCACCTAATAAAATAAATAACTTCTATGGCTACAGAACAAAACTCTCAATGTTACATGCTGACATTTGGAATTTTGCGAACAAGCAATTCAACAAAGCATTTGTTAAATATGCCTTTATAGGATTTATCGCAGCGCTATTACTCCAAACCATGAGTGCTAACCAACTAACCTGGCAACCCATGGTGATCTTACTCTGTTCTCTTGGAGCTACTATTTTGACAACAGAACAACGTATTTCTCAAAATTTTGATAAAGAGGGTAAGAGAAAAAAATTTAAAAAGTAGCCTGAACCGAAACTGAGAAATTTCTACCGGGAGAAGATACTCCAGAAGCGAACTCTTTATAATGCTCGTCGAAAAGATTGGTAATTGCGCCTTGTATCGTAAAATTTTCGTTAAGCGAATACCTAGTACGGAGTCCAAAAGTCATCCAACTAGGCGATCCGTAATATGCATCAACAGGGTTTGTTGCATTGGCATCTACAATTGGTGTCTGAACATGATTATCTATACCTTCTGAAATATTAAATGTAGTAATATCTTTCTTTGCATTGAATCTATAGCTCGCTGTGAACTCATACCTGTTTTTGTGATAAGTGAACTCTAAAGCACCAAATAATGGCGGAATCGATGACATAGGTTCATCTGTGTCCATACTTCTACCTTTTGTGTAGGTAATAAAACCTGATGTTTTCCAGTTTTGATTCAATCGCCCAAAATAATTTGCAGTAAACCCCTTTATATAGGCTCTTGATTTATTTACATTTCTTACCACATCTCCTAATTCTCCATTATAGACTATTCTGGTGCCATCAGCTTCTCTCGTAATATAATCCTGTAAAAGGGTATAATACATCGTAAACCCAAGGCTAAAAGTTCTTTCATTAAAAAATTTCTGCACACCAACCTCTCCACTATACGCGAACTCTGGTTTTAAACCTATATTGGGCAATGTAACCACTCCGTTCTTCTCTCTCACCTTTCCAATGTCATCTATATTTGGTGACCTAAAACCTGAGGAGATAACACTGTTTATTTTCCAATCTCTATTGGGCTTATATACATAACCCATTGTAAAGGTCAGTGCTAAATTTTTCAGGAGGATCTCATCTTGCTCAAAACTAACAAAAGACTCATCTAACCAGATAGCATTTAAATATGTGTTTGTCCATCTCAAACCTGTATTCAAGGTAGATTTCTCATTTAAATCTTGTCTGTAATCTGCATAAATAGCAGCACTCATATAACTACTTCCTTTATCCGGAAAACGAGATTGTATATTAAATAGACCATCAAACCCGATCACTTTATTATCAGAAACTAAAATTGTTCTTCCTTCTGCTACCGAGGAAACATCGTTGTAAGAAAATTCAAAACCGTAAGACAAATTTCTATTTTCAGCAGCCGTTAAGGGAACTGTAAAATCACCATTTAAACTGAAAACATCCACCTCCTCATTTCTAAAATACGTCTCTAAACCTCCAAATTTTCGTTGAATTCTAGCTTCCTTAATATTTTGATATGCAACTGTAAACGTACCTCTATCTAGCCATTTTTTTTGAGGGTTGATTGATAGTTGGGTGGAAGCCATGAATCGGTGTTGTGGACCATAATACCATTCAGCAAATTTTAAAACTCCAGATTTTAACTCTGATAATTTATCAAACCTTGGTATGTTTGAGGATGTTGAGTACTGCAGATTTACATGTAGATCTGTATTTTCAGAGAGAGGAACGTAAAATTTCTGAAGAATATCTGTTTGATTATACCCCGTGTTTCTCTGAATTGTAGGATCTGAGTTTACCGTTGGACTTTCGAAATAATCGCCTCCTACATTTCGAGAATAGTTTGGCACCAATCCCCAGTCAGAAAAACCATGAGAACGATTTTTTCCCATTTGCAAATCACCAAAAGAACTATAAGAAATACTGGTATAAGAGGCCCATTTTTTAAAACTTAACTCTGCCGAAACACTTGTTGTTACTTCTTGATTAACGCTTCCAAATCTTGAAAAGAAACTGCTTTTAACAGTCTCCCTCTCTGCTATTTTTGGTGTTTTTGTATAGTAATGAATCACTCCCCCCAGAGCATCAGACCCATAAAGCACAGACGAAGGTCCAAATACAATTTCTGTTCTATCAAGTTGTGTTGGAGAAACGGTTATTGAATTTTGTAAATGTCCTTTTCTGTAAATTGCATTGTTCATTCGAACACCGTCTACAACTAATAAAACTCTATTAGATTCCATACCCCTTAACACAGGGCTTCCTCCTCCAAATTGTGACTTCTGAACTTTTATTCCTGGTACAGAAGCCAATAAATCTGCTGTTGTTTGAGGAGATTCCTTTGTAATATCTTCTCTTGTCAATGCTATTGTCTGTTCTGCAATACGTGTAGAATTCTCTTTATTTCTAAAAACAGATAAGACCACCTCATCTAAACGAGCAGTCTTTTTTAGCAAAGAAACGCGATATTTATTTTTTTTTAAAGCTGCCTTCGAGGTCTTATAATCTAAATAAGACACATGGGATATTATCACAGTATCCACACTTGAAAATGCAGAAATATCAGCGCGCCCCTTGGTATTAGTAATCATCGAAATGCGTAGGTCTTTTGTATAAATAGCAACACCTTCAACAGGAAGCCCTTCATCACCTACAACCGTAATTGTTTGTCCAAAAACTTGGAAACTACATATCGCTATACATAGCAGCACTAATTTTCTCATTAACTAAATACTTTTTCTAAAACACTAAGAGATTTCGGTTTCCTAAACCCTTCTAAGTGCAATTCAAAATAACGAATTATAATACCTAATACTCGTTGTCTTTCTGTTTTGTTAAATTCTATTGCATCTATAGTATCAAAAGTTGTGCCCAATAGTTTTTTAAACTGATAAAGATCATCACCCAATACAATTTCTTTCTCTAAAAATAACGATGTAAAAACACCATCAACTAGATTAAAATAGCTATTCTCAATGCCTGTAAAATCCGGATAAAAACCTAAGAATTTCGACAAGTTTAACATAAATAACAAATGGAAGTTCGAAATTTTATCGTGTGTATCCAACCAAATTAATGAGGTTTCAATAAATGAAAATAAAGATGCATTTTCCTCTTCTTCTTGAATAGAACTAGTAAGTATTTCAGCTAAAAAAAAAACAATACTTTGCTTAAATATATTGTTATGAATACTCTTGTAAGGATTGCGTACTTGAACCTCTTTCAGGCTATTTAAATTCCCTTTATTATTATGATTAGCCTCTATTTTTAACTGTGTAAGTGGTTGAAAATAGGCTGCCTTAATGTTTCCTTTTTTTGCCTTCAACACACCCCTTATTAGATATGTTTTTACGCCTTCGTGTAAAGTAAAACAGCGTACAATTAAACTTGTATCTCCATATTTTAATGAGTTCAAAACAATTGCTTTTGTGTTTACCAGTGCCATAATTAATTGATAATTGCAATTTTAGTGGTACTCGTTTCAGTGGCATCATCATTTGTAAGTAAAACAATGTAGACCCCCGAGGCCACCTGTTTACCCGCTAGATTGGTTTTATTCCAAACAACCTTTCCTCCTTGTAATTGCTGACCTTCAACAACATTCGTTTCATAGACTAAATTCCCTGAAACATCTAGTATTTTCACATTCGTCCCTTTGGGTAGATGCTCCCCATTTTTACCATCAATGGTAATGATTTGGTGGTTTCTCAATGCTGGATTTGGATAAGCATACACCGCCGTCAATTCCGTCCCAAAACCAGCTACCTTGCTATCATAAGCGACCACACCTTTGTCTGTAGCAAACAATACGATACCCGTTGAAGTATCAACACTTATTTTCAAAATTTTATTTGATGGCAAAGGAGAGTTGTCTTTATTAAAACTAGCCAACGTTTTTTGACCATTCGGATTCGTATACAATACACCTCCATTATCTGTTCCAAACCATTTGTTATCTGCCCCATCTACAGCAATTGTATTGATTGTTTGGTTCCCTAAAAGTTTTTTGGGAATACCATCATCCAAAATAATCACTGGTTGCGCATCGTAAATAGCTGCATCAAAAAGGCCATTCGCATTATTGAATACCACCAAACCTGATTGTGTGCCTATCCAGACCCTATTATTGGCATCTATGGCAAGCGCTCTCGCATTGGCATGAGGCAAGCTCCCCTCAGTGGGCTCTGTTGTTAAAGCTCTTTTCTGATCTCCATTTTCATTATACACATAAACACCATTCCTTCTTGTACCGATCCACAAGCTATTTGATCTGTCAATTTGAACCGTATTTACCTCCTCTGCTGAATTGGTTTGTAAACCTCTTAAATCAATCGTTTTCCAAGAACCATCCACCGAAAGTTTTTTCAATTTAAAAGCTCCTAAAGCATCTGTGATCCATAAATTCCCTTGGCGGTCAAATACAGTGCCATTGATTCGAGTTGTTATTCTATTTGGGTTGCTCGGGAAAAAGTCTTCTAAAGGACTGTTTTGAGAATGATACATTTGAACTATTTCATCGTCTACGACTTCTAATAAACCTCCTCCTGATACTACATTTCCCGAATTTGTATCTGCAAAAGAACTTATAAAAACTCTGTTGTCGTGGCTAGGGTCTATGGTCACATTAACCAAACCAACTATGGGAAATGCCGATGTAAAAGGTGTGTTGATCCAATCTAGACCGTTAAAATGGCTAAATCCCTTTCGGTTCCCTGTGGGCACATAGGCTGCATTATAACCGCCATAAACAAACCAAAAATTGTTGCGAAGCGAAGCAACAGAGAAAACACTATTAGAAAGGGGCCCGTTTGGATGTATTTCTGTAAAACTCTGAACTGTCAAAGGGGTTTGAAGTATGCCATATTCTCTGGTATTTAAATAAACCTTATTGTTATGAACTAATGCAGAATTCAAGTTATAATTGTATTCTAAAGTAGTAGCACTTTTAAAGACTTCTGTCCATGATTTTGTATAGACATTGGCTGTTTTTTCTGTAGTTACAGTTACATATTCTGCCTCGCTTTTTAAGCTTAACACCGCCGAAGGAAGCGTCTTTTCTAGGACGACATTGGTCTCATTCAATTTATAAATCTTGTTTTCATTAGCTACATAAATACCCCCATCAAAATGAGTTACATTTGAAAAATTTCCTTCAAAAATCAATTCCCAATTATTAAAATCAACCAAATTAGGATTCGATAAATCTGCCTTATAAACACCTGCTTCTGTAGCAGCATATATATCATCATTTATGATTAAGGTTTGATTGATTTTAACGGCTGATGAGGCTGCGCCGATAAAATAGGTGTCTCCGAACTCCAACTTATCAATGTCATAGGCTACAATTGCAAAAGGAGTGGAAATATACAAGGTGTTTCCTCGCTCAGAAATATGATGAATGCGTTTTTCTCCTGATTGATTAAAATTTACAATATCCGCAGAAATATGGATGGATTTATCTTCTTTTAGAACCTCTATCAATCCTGTTTCATAACCAATTACCAATCGTTTACTAGACTGGTGAAAATGTATGGCTGAAGTAGTTTCCCCCGACAATCCATTCACAGAAGAAACCTTTTCTACTTGATTGTTCGAAAGGTTATATGTGAAAATTGCATTATCAGCCAATGCAAAGAGTTCTCCATCTGTAATGATAACATCTTTTACATTATTGTAGGAATAAAAATCTTTCCATGAAGCGCCATAGTCTGTTTGCGAAAACACATATACAGGAATAAAAAAGAATAAAAACCAATAGTTTTTCGTCATAATTTGAAATAAATTGATGATTCAAAGATATTTAATAATTGCAACAATAACGATAAAAAGCAATACATTAGTGCAAATTAATAACGCCAATTTATGAGCCTAGAAATTGAACGTAAGTTCTTGGTAAAAAATGACTCTTTTAAAGAGCATGCATTTAAAAAGAGCTATATAAAACAAGGTTTTTTAAACTCTCACAAAGAAAGAACTGTTCGCGTAAGAATTATTGATGAAAGCGCTTTTATCACAGTGAAAGGTAAATCAAATTCTACAGGAACTACACGTTTTGAATGGGAGAAAGAAATCTCTGTAGAAGAAGCAAAAGACCTACTACTACTATCAGAAAAAACATGCATCGAAAAGCATCGTTTCTATGTAAAAAGTGAGCATCATATTTTTGAAATTGATCGCTTTCTAGGAGCTAATCTTGGACTTACTATTGCCGAGGTAGAATTGATCTCAGAAAACGAAACTTTCACAAAACCATCATGGATAAATACAGAGGTAACCGGAGATGTTAAATACTACAACTCTTCTTTAAGTAAAAATCCTTTTCAATCTTGGAAATAAAAGAAGAAGTGATGCATATATCATAGCTAAAAGCTAACAATAAAAATAAATCGAAATAAAATGAGAAATGCTTCCTAAGAGTACAAAAACATGAAATATTGCATGGTTATAAGGAATTTTTTTAATGGAGTATAGAATGGCCCCAATCGTGTAAAAAACACCTCCCAAAAACAACCAAAAAACACCTTGCTCAGGCAACTTCTCAAGCAGTGGATTTATGGCAAAAACAATTTGCCATCCCATCAAGACATACATTGCTGTTGAAAGTTTGTCAAACCTACCTGTAAAAAATAGTTTTAAAATAATTCCTAACAAGGCAAAACACCAAGTCAAACCAAAAATAATCCAACCTGTGCTTCCTTCTAAAGTAATCAATGTAAAAGGAGTATATGTTCCTGCAATTAAAACATAAATAGCTGCATGGTCAAATATATTTAATCTTCTCCTTATATGCGGGTCTCTTGATGCATGATACAAGGTAGACGCAGCATACAAAATAAGAATACTAGCACCGTAAATAAGGAGGCTTGTAGGCTTCCAAAACCCGTCAAAATCGAATGACTTAAATATCAAAAAAGGCATTGCAATCATTCCCATAAAGAACCCTAAAGCATGGGATAGCACATTTAATTTCTCTTCTTTTTTGCTGTACTTATAGTTGAGCTTACTCATTTGAATTTATTTGTTTCTTTCATGTACTCCTCATCACTAGAAAGTTCTTCATAGATTACATCAAACGTTTTGTTTAAAACAGATTCCATATCATCTTCAATGTTCAACCCTTTGGTTTCTATAAAAGTGTGCTGTTTTACTCTAAAAACTCCAGGTCCTCCGTGAAAGAAATTCCAAGAAAATAAACGTTTCCCATCATAATATGTGGTTGGTACAATTGGAATTTGAAATTCTATTGCTAAATTAAATGCTCCTTTTTTAAATGGACTTAAAATCACATCTTCTGAAGGAACTAATCCTTCGGGAAAAATTCCCATACTCGTACCATTTTTCAATCTTTTTTTAGCCATTTCATAGACTCGCTTTTTACTTTTTGAGCTACTTCTATCAACCATAATGACCGTTTTTTTATAGAAAAACCCAAAGATTGGAATCTTGACTAATTCTTTTTTACCAACAAAAACAATAGGGTTTTTAGACATTGCTGCTAGTACGAAAGGATCTAATAAAGAAGTGTGGTTTGGACAAAACATATAGCTTTTGTTTCTATCTATTTCTTGAGCTATATTTTTGTCCACTCTAAAACCTGTTCCGTAAATTAATATTTTCGATAAGACCCGCACAAATTTCCAAAAAGTAGCGTAATACTTTTCATCTGAGGTCAAAACCAACAAAAAAGGAAACATGACAATGATTGTAACGGCAAATAACACATAGAACCATATGCGCCAAAATAGTCTTAAAATATTTTTGATAAGCTTCATAATTGCCAAATGTAGTAATTTATATTGTTATTAGGTTTTCCTTATTAAAACTGTATTTTTGCTGAACAACTTCAATATTAAAAATAGTTAAATGTCTAGAATACTTACCGGAGTACAAAGCACAGGAACACCCCATTTAGGAAATTTACTAGGAGCCATTCTTCCAGCAATAGAAATGGCTAATAATCCAGAAAATGAAGCATTCTTATTTATAGCAGATATGCATTCTTTAACTCAAATAAAAGATGGTAAAGAACTAAGAGAAAACACCTATAGCACTGCCGCAACCTGGCTTGCCTGTGGATTAGATATTAATTCTTCCGTTTTTTATAGACAAAGTGATATTCCCGAAGTAACCGAATTGAACTGGTATTTGAGTTGTTTTTTTCCATACCAACGATTAACCTTGGCCCATAGTTTTAAAGACAAAGCAGATCGTTTATCTGATGTAAATAGTGGATTATTTACCTATCCAATGTTAATGGCTGCGGACATTCTATTGTATGATGCAGAAATAGTTCCTGTAGGGAAAGATCAATTACAGCATCTCGAAATGACCCGTGATGTTGCCAATAGATTGAACAATGTTGTTGGCGAAACTCTGATACTACCGCAAGCTAAAATCAATGAAGAAACAAAATTAGTTCCAGGTACTGATGGAGAAAAAATGAGCAAGTCTCGTAACAACTTCATCAATATTTTCTTAGCAGATAAAAAACTAAGAAAGCAAATTATGGGAATTCAAACAGATAGTACTCCATTAGAAGCTCCTAAAAACCCTGATACAGATCATGTTTTTGCTCTGTATAAATTAATTGCTTCGGAAGAGCAAATTGCAACCATGCGCTCAAATTACGAAGGAGGCAATTACGGTTATGGCCACGCAAAACAGGCGCTGTATGAATTAATTATTACTAAATTTTCTAAAGAAAGAGCTGCCTATAATCATTATATGGAAAACCCTAAAGAGATTGATGATGCGCTTGCCATTGGCGCAGAGAAAGCAAGAAAAGTAGCCCAAGATGTTCTCAAAAGAGTTCGAAAAAAAATTGGATATTAAAAAAAAGCCTCGAAAATTTCGAGGCTTTTTTTTATGGAGCTGGATTTGGAATGAGGCTATGGACAGCTGCTATCTCTTTTAAAATAGTCTCAGACAAGTCTATATTGATGCTTTCAATATTCTCCTTTAACTGTATTAAATTGGTTGCTCCAATAATATTGCTCGTAACAAAAGGTAGTTGATTTACAAAAGCTAATGACAATTGAGCTAGGGTTAACCCGTGTTTTACAGCTATGTCTTGGTACTTTTTCACAGCAACTTCAGATTGCTCACTTGAGTACCTATTGAACCTTGGAAACAAGCTTACACGAGCTCCTTCTGGTGTTTTCCCTCCAATATACTTTCCAGAAAGCACTCCAAAAGCTAGTGGAGAATAGACTAATAATCCAATATTTTCTCTCAAAGACACCTCTGACATACCGTATTCATAGGCTCTATGAATTAAAGAATATGAATTTTGAATGGTACTCATTCTTGGAAAACCATGGTCTTTTGCTGTTTGCAAATACTTCATAGTTCCCCATGGAGTTTCATTAGACAAGCCCACTTGTTTTATTTTCCCCTCTTTTACAAAACCATGCAAGGTTTCTAAAATTTCAAAATGATTTTCTGCTTCTTTTGATGCTGTAGCAAAAGGATAGTCACGCACACCAAAACAATTAACACCTCTTTCTGGCCAGTGCAACTGATACAGATCAATATAATCTGTTTGTAAACGTTTCAAACTTCCTTCTAAAGCCTCTTTAAGTGCTCTTTTACTAAATCCATCTTTGCGAATATGAGCTGTATAATCTCCTCCCCCAGCTATTTTAGAAGCCAATACTACTTGATCTCTTTTTCCTGATTTTTTAAACCAGGAACCAATTATTTTTTCGGTAGCCCCGTAGGTCTCTGGAGATGCAGGAACCGAATACAACTCTGCAGTGTCAAAGAAATTAACACCTTGATCTAAGGCAAAATCCATTTGTTGGTGCCCTTCTTCTTCGGTATTTTGATTTCCCCAAGTCATAGTTCCCAAACAAATCTTAGATACTTTAATTGAGGAGTTTGGTAATGTGGTATATTTCATAATAAAATGTTCATCGTTTTCTTATTCAATAATGTGTAGCGCGACAATCGATCGTATTCATGATACAACAAAGGTGCACGTTCTCTGTGAATCGTATCGGCTTTTGCAATTCCCTTTCAACAGAGCCTTATTTCAACATTGCTTGTATTCCAGGCAATGATTTTCCTTCTAACATTTCTAGCATAGCACCTCCCCCCGTAGAAACATAACTCACTTTGTTTGCAAAGCCAAACTGTTTCACTGCAGCTACAGAATCTCCTCCTCCCACTAAAGAAAAAGTACCTTTAGAAGTTGCCTCTGAAATGGCGTTTCCTAAGGAAATTGTGCCTTTTGAAAAGTTTTCCATTTCAAAAACACCCAATGGTCCATTCCATAAAATTGTTTTGGATGCTGCAATCACGTGTGCAAATTTTTCTGCAGTTTTCGAGCCCGAATCCAAGCCCATCCAACCATCAGGAATTTGATCTGTAGCAACCTCTTGAGTGTTCGCCTTGTTGTTAAAATCATCAGCAATCATGGCATCAACAGGCAAATGTATGGTTACATTTTTTTCTTTGGCTTTCGCTAAAATAGCCAATGCAACTTCTAACTTATCATCTTCAACCAGCGAATTTCCAATAGCACCGCCAAGTGCCTTCACAAAAGTAAATGTCATACCACCACCAATAATGATATGATCTACTTTGTCTAAAATATTTTCAATCACACCAATTTTGGAGGAAACTTTCGCACCACCTAGAATTGCGGTAACAGGACTCTCGCTATCGTCTAATACCTTTCGGATACTCTCAATTTCTTTTGCTAATAAATTCCCAAAACATTTATTGTTTGGAAAAAAATCCGCAACAATAGCCGTTGAAGCGTGCGCTCTATGCGCTGCTCCGAAAGCATCATTTATATATACATCACCCAAAACAGAGAGCTGCTCGGCAAAACGGATATCCCCTTTCTTTTCTTCTGAATGAAAACGTAAATTTTCTAATAACAAAACTTCTCCTACTTGCAATTCGTTGGCTGCTTTTTCTGCTGTTGCTCCAATACAATCTGAAACAAACTTTACCTTCACACCAATTATTTCAGTTACTTTATCCACAATATGACGCAGAGAAAACTGATCTTCAACCCCTTTTGGTCTTCCTAAATGAGACATCAAAATTACCGAACCACCATCTTCTAATACCTTCATGATTGTTGATTTTGCTGCCTCTATTCGGGTAGCATCAGTAATCTCAAATTTATCATTTAAAGGCACATTAAAATCTACTCTGATTAGTGCTTTTTTATTCTTAAAGTTAATGGTGTTTATTGTCTGCATTGTTGTTCTGTTTTTTACAAATGTACTTATTTAAAGACATTACAAAAAATTAGAAACTCAAAAATACAGGTATCGATTTCGCCAATATAATGTTATATATTTGTTCCATGTTTTTTAAAGATGTAATTGGTCAAAACCATATAAAAAGTCACCTGAAATCTGCCACAGAAAAAGGGAGAATTCCTCATGCGCAACTATTTGTGGGAAAAGAGGGTTCTGGAAGCTTAACCATGGCTATAGCCTATGCACAATACCTATTGTGCTCTACTTCTAATGACGAAGAAAGTTGTCAACTCAAATGTGAAAAATTAGTACATCCTGATTTGCATTTTGCCTTTCCTGTTACCACCAATGACAAAGTAAAAAAGCACCCAGTAAGCAAGTTGTTTTTAGAAGAATGGAGAACTTTTATAAAAGATGAACCTTACGGAAGTTTATACAACTGGCTCCAACATATTGGAGTAGAAAACAAACAAGGACTCATTGGGGTTGATGAAGCAGAAGATATTGTAAAAGCACTGCAACTTAAATCATATGAAGGAGGTTTTAAAGTGATGGTGATATGGATGGCAGAGAAGATGAACATCGCAGCAGCAAATAAGTTATTGAAGCTTATTGAGGAACCTCCCGAAAAAACACTATTTCTTTTATGTACTGAAAATGAAGAGCAAATCATCAATACCATAAAATCGCGTTGTCAAGCAATTTACTTCCCACCATTGGGAGAAGAAGACATTGCACAAGCATTAATTACAAAAGAAAAAGTAGCTGAAAATGTCGCATATAAAGTAGCTCATCAATCCACTGGGAACTACAACAGAGCCTTGCATATACTACATCATGATTCTAATGATCGCGTTTTTGAAAAATGGTTCATTACTTGGATACGAACCGCATTTAAAGCCAAAGGAAACGCCGCTATTGTGCAACAACTCATTGAATGGAGCGATGAAATTTCGAAAAGTGGGAGAGAAACACAAAAACGTTTTTTAAGTTATTGCTTGCAGTTTTTTAGACAAGCAATGTTACTCAACTATAAGTCAGAAAATATCGTTTTTCTAGAAACAGAAACACCGGGATTTGACTTAAAAAAGTTTGCTCCTTTTGTCCATAGTGGTAATATTTTAGAGATCGATAAAGAGCTAAACACAGCGCTGTATCACATTGAAAGAAATGGAAATGCGAAAATAATTTTATTAGATGTATCTATAAAATTGACACGTTTACTGCATACTAAAGAAGCCAAAGCAACATAACTAAAAGCGAAGTCTACACACTATATTAGGTGTAAAACCTAGAGATACCCTATCTATTTTAACTAGTTTTTGTTCTTCTAATACATTAGAAGAGCTCACAAATTTCAACTCATAGGTTCTCTCTAATACATTTTTAGTATTGAAAATATTAAGCAGAGACACCCCTAATTTCCCTTCAATTTTTTTCTTTTTAGAAAAATGAAATGTATAGGTTGAAGAAATATCAACTTTTTGATAGTTTGGTAATCTTTTTGTATTGACATCTTCATAACTTACACGAAGGTTATTAGTTGCATCTAAATAGGTACTGTTCGCCTCTGTATACGGGATTCCTGAACGTAATTTCCAACCCAAAGAAAATTCTACATGATGTAAAGCATAGGTGTGAGACCAAGTAAACGCATGGGGCACACTTTGCATACCATTGAATGTATTCCCATCATTAAGCTCTTTAAAACGCTGTCTTGTACGCATATTTGAATACCCTATCCAAGAACGATAGTTTCCCATCCTTTTCTTTAGAAGCACATCAATTCCAGTAATATCCGTTTCTCCAGAAATATAAAAAGGTATTCTAGTTGTCTTGTAGGTCGAAGCAATAGCTTCGGTCATTAAAGTAGTCCCTCCTATTTTTTTCTTATAAAAATCAACATCTACAAGCCAGCCATTACTTTGATATAAAAAACCAACAGCTATTTGTTTACTATTTAATACCGGAATCTCTTCATTTGCAACAGCCCAAACCGTATTTTCCAAACCAATTCCGTTATTTCGATATTCTATAATTTGGCTTACTACTTGATTCTTTATTTCTCCAGATGTTTTTAAAGTAAGTGCATCAGTAATTTTTGTTGAAGCAAACAACCTTGGTTCAACAAACATTTTTTTCGAAGTGGAAAAATGATTGCCTCTTATTCCTAAATTCATATACATTTTAGCTCCATTATAGGTCAATTCAGTAAACCATGCATGGGTTCTGTTTGAAGAGTTTCTAGCATTTAAGACTAAATTATTTCGAATCAAAAGATTTGTATTGTAGGCATACAATATTTTTGTATTCGAAAATTGATAGCCCCCTACTACCTGAAAAAGGGAATTTAAGTGATAGGTAAAATCGTACTTGATACCATGATCTTTTACATGGTTTACAATTTCAAATTCTCGATTGCTATTATCATTGCTATTATTTCTTGTGGTTTCTCTTTTCCCATACGAATCAAATTGGTATGCTGAGACATGAAGATCTATATTCTGAGAAAATGTAGCGGTAGGTTTATGATTCCAATACATTCTTGACCCTGTGTTCTTGTAGGTAATATTATCTTGTGTCTTTTCTCTAAAACGACTGTTTTCTGAAAAGTAATTTAATTGATTCTTGTTGTGTAAATTGCTTATTGATAGACTGCTTTTATCTGATACATCGATAAGAAACTTGAGGTTATAATCTTGAAAATAAAAATCATTAGTACTCGTAGAAAACTTATTTTCATCTTGAATTGCGTCATTAATAATGCGCGTATTTTGAAAAACACTCTCAGAAAAATTCTTATAGGTTATCGTTTGTACCCAATCGGTTATAGATCTTCTTACAGAGAATAGCAGGCCGGCTTTGTTATTAAATAAAGGTGTTTTTAAGTAGGCATCTGCATGGGTTAGGTTTACCCCAAGGCCTGCCTCAAAATTAGGAATAGAATCCGCAGAATTAATATCTAAAACACCGCCTATTCGATTACCAAACCTTGCACTAGTTCCATTCCTAAAGACCTCTATTTGTTCTGTTATGTATGGATTAAATGAGGATATTAAACCGAAAAAATGACCACTTTGATACATTTTAATCCCATCAAATAAAATCAAATTTTGGTCAGGAGAACCGCCTCTAATCTGCAATTCCGAAGCAGTCTCTGATACACTTTGAATCCCGGGCAACATTTGCAAACTCAATAAAACATCAGGCTCTATTAATCCCGGTAAAATTCCAAACTTTTTTGGGGCTAAGGCAATAGCTCCGTTTTGTTTTTTAACAATTCCTTGTGTAAGATAATCACTTATGAGTACCTCATCAAGAGCGATGTGTTCCTCTTCCAATTCGATCAATACATTTGATTTACCTAACAAGGTACGTATTGGAATAATGACTGAATTAAATCCAATACCACGCACTTCAATTTCTTGCTCTGACGATACATTGGTCAATGAAAATTCTCCATATTCATTTGAAATGGTTCCTTTTGATGTGCCTTTCAGTAGCACTGAAGAAAACGGAATATACTCTCTGGTCTTGCGAGAGATTAAAGTACCTGAGATTGTCTGATTTTTGAGAATCTCCTTTTCAGTAATTACGACATATCTTGTGTCAATTTGTTTGAAATTTAAAAATGTCTGTTTTTGTAAGTCTTCTAATTTTTCTTGCAGTGTTTTTCCTTTTTTGAAAGGGACGCAAGTCTTGTTTTTTATCACATCAGAATTGTAAGAAAACTTGACATTATACTGATTTTCAATAGCGCTCAAAACTACTTTTAATGTAATTTTTTTGGTGGTATTCTGAGCGAATGAAATACTTATAAAGAAAAGACAGCAGCAAAAAAAAATGATTCTTTTTAACATTCTTATTTTTTAGAAAGAACAACGCTATTGGTGTCAATACGAAACTTAATTGCCAAAGGTGTGCATATTGTTTCTAGTGCTAAATGTACGTTATTATTTGTAAAAGTACCTGTATATAAGATATTTACATCAATACTAGACGAGTCAATTACAATATCATATTGCTTTTCTAATACTTCTAACACGTATTTTAATGGCGTTCCATGAAAACTAGATTCGCCAGATAACCAATTTGGTTCTTTGGCTTCAAAAGTTCTTATCTCTGAAGAATTCGTAGCGATTTTTCTAAAAGAAAGACCTTTGGTTAATAACTTTATTTCATTATTTTTCTGAACCTCCACACGACCCTCATAGCAGGAAACCTCATAATATGATCCGGTTGATTTTACATTAAACTCCGTTCCTAAAACACGTACGGTTCCGTTTTCAGAGTATACACGAAACGTTGCCCCCTTTTTTACTTTAAAATAGCCTTCTCCATTCAATGTTAACGTTCTGTTGCCATCAAACCAATCACTCTTATTGTATGTTATAGAAGATTTAGAGTTTAATGAAACTTCAGATCCATCCGGTAAAACCACTGCCAATTGTTCTCCAAATGAAGTTGAAAAAACTTCGCTTGTTCCCGTTAAATAATAGACTGCACTTATCAGTAAAGCAACAGAAGCTGCAGCTGCATAGATCCAATTCGGGATGATTCTTTTTACTTTTTGTTTGCTGTTTTTTAAACGAATCTCTTCGAATACTTTCTTTTTATCAAATTTAGGAGGGATCAAATGCTGCGTGGCAGCTAGAATCTTTTGATATTCTTTGAATTCAGGTGTCTTCTTAAAAGAAACCAATTCGTCTTCTGTTAAATCGTTGTTCAACCAACGAGATAAAAAGGTATCGTCTGTATATTCGTTCTGCATTAGGAAGTTTCTTTAAAGTATAACAGCTTTATTGCTGTATACCCTACTTTTTAAATATCTTATAAATTACCAATCGTTATACGGAGCTGCTTCAGTGCAAGATGCATTCTCTTTTCAACAGCTTTTACCGAGATAGAAAGGATTTCTGCAATTTCTTTGTATGTTTTTTTATCTATTCTATGAAGTAAAAAGACCTCTCTTTGCCCCACTTTTAAATCTGAAATTGCATTTTGAAGGCGCTCCATAAACTCCTTTTCCTCCAATAAAAACTCCGGACTCTCATTCGTTGCATCCCTTTTGCCAATCAGTTGATAGTTCAATACTACTTTTTTATGTGCAACCTGATTTAAAAATAGATTATTCATTACAGTAAATAAGAAGGATTTTGCTTTTTCGAATACAATTTTAGCGCAATTACTCCATACTTTTATAAACGCCTCTTGCACTAAATCTTCAGATTGTGCAATGTTTCCACATTTATAGAAGGCAAAATTATATAACGATGCAGCGTGTTCTTGATAAAACTCTTCAAACACAGTAGGCTCGCAAACTGACTTATTTTCTGACATGACACTTATATTCTTACTCAAAAATAGCAGAATTTTTTATTTTTTTGATTTTATTGGTAGGGTATTCTAACTCTTGACTGTTTTATTAATGAATCTTAAATAATAATAAACCATGAAAATATTCTTAAAACCATTCATTACACTCTTTATCGTACTAATTTCTATCAGTTCATGTCAAAATTCTACAGCAGAAGATTTGGAACTATTTGAAGCCCAAAATGCACTTCAAAAAGATGAAGTTTTAAGTATGGTCGCTTCTGTAATTGTAAATTATCCTGTTACAGCGGTGACCAATAATGCAACGAATACAACCCTGAATAGCAACTTTGATATGGAGGACTATGTTGAAGTTACGAATAAACCTCAACTTAATTTTCCGTTCGATATCACTATTATTGGTAACAAAATGACTATCAATAATTTGACAGAATTAAAAACTGTAGTTCGAAGATATAAAGGAAAAAAAAGACCTGAATTTGTATTCCCTATAGCGGTTGAACTCGAAGATGGGACTACTCAAGAAATTGCAGATAGAGAAGCTTTAAAAGCGTATTTAGATACGCTTGACGAAGGCGTTAAACCTGTATTTATGTTTCCGTTATCAGTAGTCATCAATAACAAAACAGTAGAAGTATTAGATGAAAACGAATTAAAAGCCCTAATGGGAAAGCCTGCAAAAGGGAGAAGACCTCAATTAATTTTTCCTCTGTCCGTTATTTTAGCAGATGGCTCATCTCTAATAGTTGCAAACGACAATGAATTTAACGCTTATTTAGATACGCTCGCTGATGGTGTGAAACCACAATTTGATTTCCCCATTTCTGTGAAAAAAAATGGTGAAACAATCACTGTAGATACGCAAGAAGAATTTGATGCACTTGTTAAAAAACCGAAACAAGGAAAAAAACCTGTATTTGTGTTTCCTATCGCCGTCATTTTACAAGATGGAACGATACAAGAAATTGCAGATGAAGCTGCTCTGAAAGCATACTACAAAAGCTTAGACAAAGGTGTAAGACCGGAATATGTTTTCCCGTTATCAATTGTTAAAAATGGAGAAACAATTACGGTAAATAGCATAGAAGCATTATACACCCTATGTGGCAAATAATTACATACAGTACCCAACAAATTGCTTATTAATAACGTTTTGTTGGTTTGAGATATCAGATGCGAGTTAATTTATATGGCTCGCATCTTTCTTTTTAGTAGCTTTGTTAGATAACACTTATCTTATGGAACTCATACAAACATACCCAACAGAATTACTTATCCTAGGCTTCTTAATTGTCACCTTTCTACAATCTGGTATTGATAAAATAGTGGATTGGAAAGGGAATGTGTCTTTTATCAAAGGACACTTCTCAAACTCTCCTCTAAAGAACAGTGTTCCACTATTGGTCATGATCATTCTCATTACAGAAATTATTGCCAGTCTATTCATGCTGCTTGGTGCTTATGAGCTCATCAGTAGTGGCGACAAAACATTTGCACTTATAGGAACGGAACTAGCTGCGCTTGCACTCATCTTTTTACTAATAGGTCAGCGACTTGCAAAAGATTACGCTGGAGCAATGACACTGGCTGTATATTTTGTAACTACTATTTTTGGAGTGTATCTATTAAGTCATTAAATATATAGATATAAATTATAAAAAATTTAATACTAATAGTTATAAACTATAAAAACCCCTTTAAAAACATCATTTTTAAAGGGGTTTTTTCATAAACCATACCAAACATATACTTATATAAATTAAAACGCTTTAAAACCCCTTAAAATCAAGTTTTACGTGTTTTTGATAAGATAAATTAGTGAAGAATATTCAGAAGTAGCTCGTGCTTTCCTATTTGACAGAAAACCAATACAAAGCGCTTTTAAAAATCTATTTTTTCCGTACTTGTATTTTTCACTTAACATGGAAACATAATAAGCATCAAACTTCATCGGAATTACCTTTTGAACATGCATCCCTTGTTCTGAAAACAACATTTGTATAGACTTTTGCGAAAAATGCCAAAGATGTCTTGGCACATCATAGGCTGCCCAATATTCTTTGTAATAACTCGCATCAAAACTTTTATAATTTGGAACAGCAATTAACAATACACCATTCGGACTCAATTTTCTCTTCAAGGTTTCTATGTAAGACAAAAGATTTGGTACATGCTCCAATACGTGCCATAAGGTAATTACATCAAAATTATCTTCTCTTAAAAAGGGTAGCTCCTCCAAAGCAACGATATTTTTGCGTGAAGAAATATCCCTTGCCTCTTTACTTGGTTCAATACCATACACATTCCAACCTTCTTTTTCCGCAGTTGCTAAAAAATTTCCAGTTCCACAACCTACATCTAAAAGTTTTTTACCGGAGGTGTTGAAAGAATTTATCAAAGACACCTTTCTTTTCAATGTATACTTTCGCACAAGTTGATATACTTTATCAAAAAAACTTGTACTTGAATCTGAATGTGAAATATAAGAGTCACTCTTATAGTAATTCTCCAAATCACTCGGGATTGGAGAGGTAACCATCATCTCATAACTTGGATTCATTAACAACTCATATGATTCTTTAGAAACGGTGTAATCTGTACAACTCATTACTGAGACCACACCTTTATGTAAATTCCTTTCTCTATTCATTTTTATAGCAATTTAAAACATGTTCCACATGGAACGTTCAGCATTATCTCCCCATATGTACCAACAAAACGGAGATGTCACTTGGAGACACCCCACTAATTCTACTTGCTTGGGAAATCGAAACAGGCTGTATCGTCTTCAACTTTTCTCTTGCTTCAAATGAAATCGATTGTACCCTGTTATAATCGAAATTCATAGGAATGGAAACATTCTCAAGACGATTCAGTTTGTCTGCATTGTTCTTTTCTTTCTCAATATAACCTGAATATTTCAAATAAATAGCAACTTGTTCTATTACTTCTTCATCAATAGCATGATTCGTAATAAATGTTACCAAATCTGTTATCACTAACAAATCTTCAAACACCAATTGCGGACGTGAGGCAATTTTAAAAAGTTTCATTGACTGTGAAACTGTAGCCAAATTCTTTGCTTTCAAAACAGGATTAATCACTTCTTTCTTTACACTGAACTTATGAAAGAAATCTAACA
>JBELGW010000007.1:28984-32774 GCA_042091715.1 Polaribacter sp.
CCTTGCAATTTCAAAGCAGCGTTTACACCTGCCATCAATCCTTGAGCAGCGGCTTCTTCGTAACCTGTAGTACCATTGATTTGACCAGCACAATACAAACCTTCAATTCGTTTCGTCTCTAAGGTATGCTTCAATTGAGTTGGTGGAAAATAATCATACTCTATTGCATAACCATATCGCAGAAATTTGACATGCTCAAAACCTTCAACAGCGCGAATGGCTTTGTCCTGAATATCCTCAGGTAAAGAGGTAGAAAATCCGTTTACATAGATTTCTACCGTATTCCAACCCTCTGGCTCTATAAACATTTGATGTCTCTCCTTCTCTGCAAAACGATCGATCTTATCTTCCACAGAAGGACAATATCTGGGACCTATAGATTGAATTCTACCGTTGAACATCGGTGATCTATCAAAACCCTCTCTCAGTATGTCATGCACCTTTGCATTTGTATATGTCAGATAGCAAGAACGCTGTTTTGTGAGTGGCTTAGAGCTTGGCAAATACGAAAATTTTTGTGGACTCTCATCTCCTGGCTGTTCGGTCATTTTCGAAAAATCCAAAGAACGGGCGTCTACTCTTGGTGGTGTACCAGTCTTCATACGGCCCGATTCAAACCCTTTTTCAATAAGAGCTTCTGTAATTCCGGTAGATGCTCCTTCACCCGCTCTGCCTCCACCAAAGGTTTTTTCGCCAATATGAATCAAGCCATTCAAAAATGTACCTGCTGTCAAAATAACTGATTTCGACCGAATAGATACACCTAAAGCAGTCTTCACACCTACTATTTTATCACCATCAAATAACAATCCATTCACCGAATCTTGATAAAAATCAAGGTTGTCAGTATGTTCTAACATAGTTCGCCACTCCTCAGCAAAACGCATACGATCAGACTGTGCCCTTGGACTCCACATTGCCGGACCCTTGGACTTATTTAACATCTTAAATTGAATGGCCGTTTTATCTGTAACAATAGCACTGTAGCCTCCTAATGCATCAATCTCTCGAACAATTTGACCTTTCGCAATTCCTCCCATTGCAGGATTACAACTCATTTGTGCAATGTTCTGTAAACTCATAGTTATTAATAGGGTGTGCGCACCCATATTCGCGCTAGCAGCTGCAGCTTCACTTCCTGCATGACCACCACCAACGACAATAACATCATATGTTGTAGTAAATAAACTCATTCTTTATGTTTCACGTGAAACTATTTAATTATACCATCAATTATTAGATCTTTAACAATAACAGCGCTTCATTTTCCATTCTCGTCATCTCTAACTGTTCACTCTCTAATTTATCCTTATACCCCAAGTAATGCAATATACCGTGTATCAAAACCCTATGCAACTCATCTTCAAATGGGACGCCGTAAATCTCTGCATTCTCAGAAACACGCTCAATCGAAATGAAGACATCTCCATTCACACAAGAGCCCTTTGTTGTATCAAAACTAATAATGTCAGTTAATGTATCGTGATTCAGATAGGTAATATTAAGGTTCAACAAGTACGCATCATCGCAAAAAATGTAATTGATATCACCAAGAACAAACCCTTCCTTTTTTATTACCTCATCAATCCATGCTGCAATTGCAATTTCGTTTCTCAACCTAAACTCGGTCTCATAATTAAAATCAATCATCTTTCTTCACATTATTCACTTTCTCAAAGTAACGGCGTACTCTCATCTTGTAATTATTTTGCAAAGGTAATGATTGTCTATTTAATATTTCTAATTGATTGTAAAACAGTTTATCTTTCAAAGACTTGTACTTCACAGTTTCATATAACTTCGTATTTACACTACTTTTTCTCTTAGTATCTTGATTTTGTTCCTGGATTGCAGTATCTAATTTTAATAAATTATAATTCATCTGTTGCATCTTTTGAACTACTTCTGAACTATAACCCTTCTCTAAAATCTCATTTTCAAGGGAATTCATATCATCCAACAATTTATTTAACTTTTTAGAATCTCCAATAGATGCATTCTTTTGTGCATTTTCCAAAGCAGCTCTCAACTGAGCCTGTTCCTGATATATTTTATACAATTCACCATCAATTCCTTGACTACCATACCTTTGGTTACCAAGACCTGGTTTATCACCTTGGTTCTTGCCCCCCTTTTTGGTCCCTTCCTTCATCTTATCAAGCAACTCTCCTTGTTTCTTTATAATGTCTGGAAGACTAAAGGATTTACCTCCCTTTTTACCCTGCCCTGGCATCGACATTTTTGGGTTTTGAAGATTGTCCAAAATGTTGCTCAACATGTCAGCTAAATTATTCACACTTGTTAGCACGTACTGTTGACTAGACAGGCCATTTGCAAATCTATTTTCTGCAAAATTCTCAAGTGACAGGTCCATATGAAAATGGGCACGCTCGAGATCTTTTTGCATAGAAACAGAAACCTGTGGCAATCGCATCGATAGCACATATAAACTATCATCAATATGCTCAAAGTAGCTCTTTAACATGTTTTGAGCTTTTATTTCTTTGCCAAAGTTTGGATGTGATACGCTAATCGCTCCAAAACGCCTCATTACATCTTCCTGTATAAAAGAATATTTCAACAAGTTCTCTAAAATTAGACGCAATGTATCTATATTTTCCTCATTCATGTTTGCACTGTCCACGGCCATTGCATTCTGCATCTTATCACTCATCCGTTGCATTGAATCCGAGGCTTTCTTCTGACTCTTCTTTTGTGCGTCCCTTTCATTTGGTTCAGAGTTCTTTTGGATAGTATCAAGTTGTTCGTCGACTTCTTTTTGTTCTTCTTCCAGTGACGGCATCTTCATAGGATTCTTAAGCTCTTGATTGTCCTTTTTTAAGGATTCAAGCTCCTTCTTAATCGTATCAAATTCGCTTTTAATAGAATCCTGTGCCTTTTTGTTCACCTCTCTGAGGAAGCTTAAACTATCTTGCTGTTTACTGAGATCTTTCAATCTATCCTTGATTTGATTTGTTTTTTGTTCAACATAAAATCGTTTCGTCAACTCCAAAATACGTTCTAAACTTCTCTCTTGTTGCTTATTCTGTTCAGCAAGTTTTTTTACCCTAGAAAGTAGATCATCTTTATTTAGTTTATTCGCAAGTTTTTTTAACTCATCCAATAACTTCTGTTCTTTTTCTAACTTTTTCAATTCGGCAATCCGTAGACTTAACTCTTCTTTTTTAAGTGCCTCTGATTTGGTATCGGTTGGTAGCTTATTGAGGGTAGACTGTAGCTTCTCTGTTTGTAATTTCATTCTTTTATTATAGCCTTCTTGCCTCTTAATATACGACGAAATATTTTTTTTGTCGTTCCAATTCATCATGCCCTTATTTTGCAAATTTTTCTGAATTTCTTCCAATTGCTTTCTCTCATTTCGTTGCTCTTGTTGACTCTTCTCAATCAGGTCAAATTGATTCCTTTGTCGTTTCATCACTTCATCTTCAAGCTCCTCCCCTGACTTAAAACGATAAAAAAACCGCTGACTCTTTGTTCCTTTACTACCATTCACAGCGTCATTATCAAACACCTCAAAGTACATCGCATAACTAACTCCTTCCTCTAGATTTAATATACCTGGAATTTCATAGTAAAAAGGTTGTACATTCTTATCAGAAATATTCACACTCTGCCTCACCTTTTTGCTCGGATCTTTGGTATCATAATACACCAAATCTAATTTTTGAAGACCATAATCATCAGAAATTTGTCCTACAAACTGCATCCTATTCTGCACCAAAGTGTCGGTTGAAGAGATCACCTCAATCCATGGATGGGCATCCTTAAT
>JBELGW010000007.1:32874-34731 GCA_042091715.1 Polaribacter sp.
AAATGATCTCCAATAATCTTAGATGAATCTGAGTAAGAAATTCCCTTTTGAAAACCAATTAGTTTAAATGTAGGAAACAAAATAAGACGAAATAACAAATAAACTTCACCTAACACAAATAACCAAAAAAGGAAAGTTCTTGCCGTAGGTTCAAGCCACAAAAAATGCTCTACCATAAGTGTGAAGAAAAAGTACAATACACCAAAAGAAAAAAACAAAATACTTCCCCTAATCAATTCATTTGTGTAAAACTTACGAACAAAATTGTGTAGTTTTTCTTCTATATTATTGTATCCTTCCATCTTATAAAATTACAATTTTTTACGTTGTCTCAGTGATTCTCCCCTATGAAACATTTATAAATGCTCCCAAAATAACTTTTTATATGATTAGAAACTAAAGTATCTTTGACCTTTCCTAAATTTCATAAAAATGACAACGAACGTAAGAGTGCGCTTTGCTCCCAGTCCAACAGGACCTTTACATATTGGCGGAGTGAGAACTGCCTTATTTAATTATTTATTTGCTAAAAAGTACGGAGGAACTTTTGTACTTCGTATCGAAGATACGGATCAGACTCGTTATGTTGCAAATGCAGAACAATATATTGTAGACGCATTGAACTGGTGCAACATACCCTTCGATGAAGGACCTGGAAAAAACGAACAATTTGGCCCATACAGGCAATCAGAGCGAAAAGAGTTATACAAAACATATGCGGATAAATTAGTGGCTTGTGGATGGGCATATTATGCTTTTGATACTACTGATGACTTAGATCGCCAACGGAAAATGGCCGAAGAAAATGGCGATACATTTACCTACAACTGGAATAATAGAAATCACTTAGATAACTCAATATCTCTGACTAAAGAGCAGCTTCAAGCAAAATTAAATGCACATGAAAAATATGTCATTCGCTTTAAAACACCTCAAGACGAATCCTTAATCATGGAAGATGAAATTCGTGGAACCATCAAAATAGAGACCAATACTTTAGACGATAAAGTATTGTTCAAATCCGATGGAATGCCTACCTATCATTTAGCCAATATTGTGGACGATCATCTCATGAAAATCTCTCATGTTATTCGAGGAGAGGAATGGCTACCTTCAATGGCGCTTCACGTATTATTATATAGAGCATTTGGATGGGAATCTCCAAAATTTGCGCACTTGCCGTTGATTCTAAAGCCCGTCGGTAAAGGAAAATTAAGCAAACGTGATGGTGATAAACTCGGATTTCCTGTATTTCCCCTCGCATATACCAACGAACAAAGTGGTGAAGTATCACGCGGCTATAAAGAAGATGGTTATTTTTCGGATGCTTTTATAAACATGCTCGCTTTTTTAGGATGGAATCCTGGGACGGAGCAAGAAATTTTTTCTTTAGAGGCATTGACAACGGCTTTTGAATTGGAACGAGTTAGTAAATCCGGAGCAAAGTTCAGTGCAGATAAAACCAACTGGTTCAATCAGCAATACATGCAAACAAAATCCAATGCTGAATTGACAGATTTGTTTATGCCCATCTTAACAACAAAAGGAATTTCAACCACGCATGAGTACACAGAAAAGGTAATTTCACTTATCAAAGAACGCGCTATTTTCGTAACAGATTTCTGGAATTTATCTGATTTCTTTTTTCAAGCTCCTGTCACCTATGATGCCAAAGCGTCTAAAAAAAATTGGAAAGAAGGTACCCCAGCATTGATGCAAGAGTTAATTACCGTCATGCATCGCATCGAAGATGGTACTTCCGCCAACACAGAAAAGCAAATTAAAGCATGGATTACAGACAAAGAGATTGGGTTTGGTAAAGTCATGCAACCGTTGCGACTAAGTTTGGTAGGTGCT
>JBELGW010000007.1:34831-48695 GCA_042091715.1 Polaribacter sp.
GTAAAACAACAAACCTCTGCCATCATAGAGCGGTTTGGTAAATTTCAAAGCATTCGTCATTCTGGACTGCAATTAAAAATACCTATTATTGATAGAATTTCCGGAAGATTAAGTTTAAAAATCCAACAATTAGATGTAATCATAGAGACCAAAACATTAGATGACGTATTTGTAAAATTAAAAGTTTCTGTGCAATTCAAGGTGATTAAAGACAAAGTGTATGACGCTTTTTACAAATTAGATTTTCCCCACGATCAAATCACTTCTTATGTATTTGATGTAGTACGTGCCGAAGTGCCAAAAATGAAATTAGATGATGTCTTTGTGAAGAAAGATGATATTGCCATAGCCGTAAAAACAGAGTTAAACGATGCCATGCTGAACTATGGATACGACATCATCAAGACCTTAGTAACTGATATAGATCCCGATGCGCAAGTAAAAGAAGCAATGAATCGAATCAATGCTTCTGAAAGAGAAAAAGTTGCAGCCCAGTATGAGGGAGATGCACAGCGTATTTTAATTGTTGAACGCGCGAAAGCCGAAGCAGAAAGTAAGCGTTTACAAGGAAAAGGTATTGCAGATCAACGCCGAGAAATTGCTCGTGGTTTAGAAGAATCTGTAGATGTATTGAACAAAGCAGGTATCAACTCACAGGAAGCTTCCGCATTAATTGTTATAACGCAACATTACGACACACTTCAATCTATCGGATCAGATACCAATAGTAACTTAATTTTATTGCCAAATAATCCCAACGCCGCAAGTTCAATGCTCAATGACATGGTAACGAGTCTTGTCGCTGCAAATAAAATTGAAAACTCTTCAGGAAGAACTAAAAAAAATGATTCAAAATAAAAACAAATGATAATATCCACAACAAATACATTACAAACGAATGAAATCAAACAATACTGTGGTATTGTGACAGGAGAAACCATTATAGGAGCAAATATCTTTAAAGATTTTTTTGCTGGAATTAGAGATATAGTTGGAGGTAGATCCGGTTCTTATGAGCGTGTATTACGGGAGGCAAAAGACACTGCTCTAAAAGAAATGAAAGAACAAGCCTTGCATCTAGGCGCAGATGCTGTAGTTGGTGTAGATTTAGATTATGAAAGCGTTGGCCCTTCTGGTGGTATGCTTATGGTAACCGCTTCTGGAACGGCTGTGAAACTGTAGGGAAGTATTACACAAAAAAAACCGAAGATGAATCTTCGGTTTTTTTTGTGCAATACATGAGTAGCTTACTTTTTTTCATCTATTTTATCGGTGTCTTCTTCCTTCGATGCGTTTTTAAACTCCTTAATTCCGCTTCCAAGTCCTTTCATTAATTCTGGAATTTTTCTACCTCCAAATAGCAGTAAAACAACCACAATGATGATGATAACTTGCGGCATTCCAATCATTAAAAATATATTGTCTAAGTCCATTCTTTCAAAATTTGAAACAAAGGTACAAAAAGCTTTTCATTAATTATGAGCTTCTATGGTCCCTCCTAAAACTTTTTTTGTTTTTAATACTTCTGGAGTTCCTTTATAAAAAATAGTGCCACCAAATCTAATTTTTGCATCTAAAGTTTCACCAACGTTTACCTCTGCCTTCCCTCCAATTGCCGCTCTCACAATTGAGGCACTAGTTGCCTTTAACTGATAACCATGATACACACCTGCATCACTCACTTCAATAGTTTGGTTTTTTGTAGTTCCGCTTAACTTTACAACACCTGCCGAAACAGATTTCACACTCAAATGCTTAGTTTCTATGACCATATTAATCAAGGCACCTTCTTGTGTTTTTACTGTTAATTGTGACTGCTTAAAATCTTTTGAAGTAACTGTTGCCCCCTCGTTGACATCAATAATATCGATATGCTTAGAATAATATAACACAACCTTTGCTTTACCTTGGGCTAAAGTTTCCGGAAATTTCAAATAAACTTTTAACGTATTATTTGTATTCTTTATCCTTACTTTTTCTGCTTTTTCACCACGAATTCTGAGCTCTTGCTTGTCTGACTTTATCAATTCTAAATCGATTCCGTTGTATACCTTTAACGCCGTAAAATCTCCAAGTGTTTTGGTAATTACTGTTTGGCTATAGACAGACATAGAGCAGATACATATAAGTGCTCTTAAATAATTTTTCATTGCTTTTTCTTCAAGTTAAAATTTATGCTTATTACTATAAGTCCTGATTTTTAATTTTATTGTAATAAGTGCCTATTAATCCTCAATTAAATTAAAATCTAGATGCTTGCGCTCTAAATCTGTGTTCTTTACACGCACGTTTACAATATCTCCTAATTGATACATTTGTTTTGTTGATTGTCCTATAATGGCATATTGCTTTTCATCAAAAATGAAGTAATCGCTTTTAATATCTCTTATACGAACCATACCTTCGCATTTATTTTCAGAAATTTCTACATAAATACCCCATTCAGTAACACCAGATATAACACCCTCAAAAACAACATCCTGATGATCCTGCATGTATTTAATCTGCATATATTTGATAGACGAACGCTCTGCTTTAGAAGCCAATTCTTCCATTCTTGATGTATGCTTACATTTTTCTTCATATGCATCTACTTTTGGCGTTTTTCCGCCATCTAAATAATGCTGCAGCAACCTATGTGTCATGACGTCTGGATATCGCCTAATAGGTGATGTAAAATGACTATAGTAATCAAAAGCCAATCCATAATGTCCTATGTTCTGAGTTGTATATTCTGCTTTACTCATAGATCGAATCGCTAAAGTTTCTACCATATTTGATTCTGCCTTGCCATGAACATCTGCTAAGAGCTTGTTTAAAGACTGCGAAGTTGATGCTTTTGTTTCAGTATCTATTGAATAACCAAATTTTCTAATAATACCTTGTAAAGCGGCTAATTTGTCAATATTTGGCTCATCGTGTGTTCTATAAATAAAGGTTTTATTACTCGCCTTCCCCTGTTCTGTCCCAATAAATTCTGCTACTTTCCTATTGGCCAATAACATAAACTCCTCTATCAGTTTATTAGCATCTTTTGATTCTTTAAAAAAAACTCCTAAAGGATTTGCAGCTTCGTCTAAATTGAACTTCACTTCTACCCTATCAAATGAAATGGCGCCAGATTTCATGCGTCTTTTACGCATTTTTTTTGCCAGCTCATCCAACTTTAAAGTCGCAGATACAATTTCTTTAGAAACGATATATTCTTCATTTCTAATTGAAATTTCTTTTGGCATTGAATATGAATCTAACGCTGATAAAGTACAATTTTCAATAATAGATTGTGCTTCTTCATATGCAAAACGTTGATCAGAATAGGTCACTGTTCTTCCAAACCATTGGTTAACAACCTTTGCCCTTTCATCCATTTCAAAAACTGCTGAAAAGGTTAACTTTTCTTCATTTGGTCTTAACGAACAAACTCCATTCGATAACATTTCAGGCAGCATCGGCACTACCCTATCTACCAAATATACGGAAGTTGCTCTATCAAAAGCTTCATCGTCCAATAAGGTTTTTTCTTCTACATAATGAGAAACATCAGCAATGTGAATACCAATTTCGTAATGCCCATTTTCCAATGCGGTAAATGACAATGCGTCATCAAAATCTTTCGCATCTTTTGGATCTATTGTAAAGGTTAAATCTGTACGCATGTCCCTGCGCTTTGCTATTTCTTGTTTGGTAATTTCTATGGGTAATTTTTCTGCTGCCTCCTCTACTTCTACAGGAAATTCATAAGGCAAGCCATACTCCAATAAAATAGAGTGAATTTCTGTATTATGATCACCCGGTTTTCCTAATACTTTGGTTATTTTACCAAATGGATTCTTAGAATTTTCTGGCCAATCTGTAATCGTAGCTACTACTTTGTCTCCATCTTCTGCCTCATGTATTTTATTTGTTGCTATAAAAATATCAGCATACATTTTTTGCGCATCCGGTATTACGAATCCAAAATTCTTATTCCGCTGTAAAACACCAACAAATTCAGTTTTTGCACGTTCGATTACCTCAACAACATCTGCCTCCATTTTTTTACTACCTCTTTTATTGTAGGTATATACTTTGACCGTATCTTGATGCAGTCCTTTATTCAAATTGATCGATGGAATAAAAATATCATCTTCAAATTCATCAGAAATAAAATAAGCATTTCCATTAGAGGTAACATCTAAGGTACCTATACTATATTTTCTTTCTATATTAATTTGAAATTTACCGCGATCAATTTCTTTTATTTTTTTTGTTGCTACTAAAGATGCTAACTTCTTTAAAACTTGTGTTTTTCCATCTGTATCTTTGACACCTATTTTAGAAGCTATTTGCTTATAGTTAAAAGACTTGGTAACATCTTCATTCAATACTTTAAAGATATTTCTAGTCAAATCCTTTAAGACTCTTCCTTTCTTCTTATAAAATTTATTTTTTTTCTTTGACATTTGTCATTCTCTTTTATTGAAAGCAAAATACAACTATTTCTAGTCAAAATAAGTGAAATCTATTATCAATTAGTTTTTGTATTTTGCCTTATCTTATGAATTTAATAATTTATGAATACTACCTGGTTTTTAATACTAAATCCGATTTCTGGAAACGGAAAATCTAAAAAATATTGGAAACAAATCTCAACCTTATTAACAACACACCGCATTCAATTTTCTTTTGCGTTTACAGCATACTCAAAACACGAAGTTCAACTCGTGCAACAAGCTATTAAAAATGGATTTACTAAAATAATTTCTGTTGGTGGAGATGGTACGCTACATCATATAGTCAACGGAATAATGACTCAAAATAACGTTAAAACTAGTACAATACAACTCGCAGTAATACCTATTGGTACTGGAAATGATTGGGTAAAAACCTATAATATTCCGACAAATATAGAAAAATCTATTTTAACCATTAAAAAAGGTACTACTATCTTGCAAGACATCGGATGTTTACAAACACAACAAGCTTCAAATATCTTTTTCCATAACGTTGCTGGTATTGGATATGATGGATACGTTGTTTATCATCTGAACACTCTTAAAAAATTTGGAAAAATAGCCTATCTATTGAGTGGTCTGTATGGTTTATTATTTTATAAAAAACCTACTTTAACACTTAAATTTAATCATCAAATACACAAAGAAAAGTGTTTAATGACCATCTTTGGAATTTGTAAATTTTCTGGAGGAGGAATGCAGTTCACAAAAGATGTAGATCCTACAGATGGGTTGTTAGACATTACAATTGCTAAAAATTTTACGTTGTTAGACTTGCTACTAAATCTTCCTAAACTATACACTGGGGCGATTGTAGCACATAAAAAAGTAAGCACCTATAAAACCAATCAAATTTCGATAAAAGCAATTACAGGAAAAGAGAAGAGCTACATTCAAGCTGATGGTGAACTTATAGGTTCGGGGCCTGTCGAAGTAACTCTGGTAAGAAGAGCAATTCAGTTTGTGATCCCTAACTGTTAAAACAATCTTAAATAATTTGTAACACTTTCATAAATATTTCGTCTATATAGTAAAGGTTGTCATCAAGCTATGAAACATTTACAAAGAATTATACTGCTATTTATAGTAATTTTCATCACAGGTATCACTGTTGCTGTAAAACAAATCAATGCGCCTTTAAATACACCTCAAGAATCTTTAGAAATCCACAAAGATTCCTTAAAATTGAATAAGCTAACGAAATCCGCTGTTTAAGCAGCTACAATGATTTTCACATTATTTTTTAAAAGAGCTGTCCAACAATATGTTTACTATTCTCTTTTTTTAAGGTTATGAACACTTTATATAATTAATATAAAAAGCTTTAAAAAAAATTAAAAAATAATAATGTGTATGATATACTGTTCATAGCTAGCATAATTTTTTGAATATTCATTTTGAATATTCATTTATTAAATTCTATGAACAATTTATAAGTTGCTTAAAAGCTTAAAAACCAATTGAATTTTACAGTTATTAACAATACTTATAAACAATAAATACTCAAACTTCTTTATATAATTTTTATTTTAGATTGTAAACAAATCGTTAATTTCATGTTGATAAAATGAAATGAAAAAGACATAAGAAAAGTTGGTTATGTAAAAAGTATTCTTGTATTGCAATAATAATTGAAAGAATCAAATAAAGTTTTAAATATTTGATAATAGTTCTTAACATTAAAATAATAACGATAAACCCTTTATTTTAAGTAGGTTATTAAAAACAGTAAAAATTAGGATGTTAAAAACTGTTGATAACCATCTTTATGTCTATTTTTGTGATACTTAACACAATTAAACACACGTAATTATGACTATTGCAATTGGTAACGATCATGCGGGAACTGATTATAAGTTCGAAATTGTTCAAAAATTAGAAGCGAAGGGTTACACAGTTTTAAACTTTGGAACAGATACACAAGACAGTATGGATTATCCAGATGCAATTCATCCGGCAGCGGAAGCAGTAGCTTCAGGAAAAGCAGTGTTTGGAATTATTTTATGTGGTAGTGGTAATGGAGCTCAAATGACTGCCAATAAACATCAGGGAGTTCGGGCTGCTTTGTGTTGGAATAATGAATTGGTTGCATTGACACGGCAACACAATGATGCTAATGTATTAGCAATACCTGCGCGATTTGTTTCTCTTCAGCAGGCCTTGGGGTTTGTAGATTTATTTTTAGCTACTGAATTTGAAGGAGGTAGACATCAAAATAGAGTTGAAAAAATTACTTGTTAATTATGGAGTTTTTTGTTAAAAAGTTCAATGAATTGAGCATTGATCAGCTGTATGCTATTTTACAATTACGTTCAGAGGTATTTGTCGTAGAGCAAACCTGTGTATATCAAGATATGGATTTTAAAGATCAAAAGGCATTGCATGTTATTGGTATGAAAAATAATGTGGTCGTTGCGTATACTAGAATTTTTGCTCCAGGTATTTACTTTAAAGAAGCTAGTATTGGCAGGGTAGTGGTGAAAGAAACTGAACGTAAGTTTGGGTATGGATATGATTTAATGAAGGTTTCTATTGAGGCAATCGATGCATTTTATAAGGTTACTGAAATTACTATTTCTGCCCAAGAATATTTAGCGAAATTTTATATGAATTTAGGTTTTAAACAAGTAGGTGATGGGTATTTAGAAGATGGAATCCCTCATATTGAAATGCTTCGAAATTAATCAAGTTGTTGTACTTCCTTTACATCTCCTAAAGCGAGATCTTTTAATAGAATTTTACCGATACGCACCCGTATGAGTCGCAATGTAGGAAATTGAACAGCTGCCGTCATTTTGCGCACTTGTCTAAATTTTCCTTCGGTAATCGTAATTGATATCCAGCTGGTTGGTCCATGACGTTCATCCCTAATCTTTTGAGTTCGATTTGGAAAATTTGGCGTAGCTATAATTCTCGCCTCACAGGGTTTTGTTATGTATTTTTTTCCTTCAATACTAATTTCTATTCCTTTTTTTAAAGTTGTTATGGAAGCTTGTGTAATGAGTCCATCAACTTGAACATAGTATTCTTTTTCTACCTTACTACTTCGAATGTATTCACTTACTTTTCCATCCGTTGTTAATAACAATAGACCTTCAGAATTCACATCTAATCGACCAATAGCCATAGTGCCCTCAGGAAAAGGAAACAATTCACCTAATAATTTTTTTTTACGTTTGGTTTGATTGTTTATAAATTGAGATAGATATCCGTAAGGTTTATGTACTAAAAAATGATGATGCTTTTGCATAGAAAACAATGAGGTAAAGTACAAATTAACAAAAAAAGTATTTAAAATACAGAAGTTAGTGCTTGAGGACCTACGAAATTAATAGCTCCTTTTACAGTGGTATTGTGTTGCTGCTAGTACTCAAATTGAGTTGACATAAACAAAAATATGCAAGTGTTTATGCAATCTTCAGTTCAACGGAATAAACAGCTTTTCCAGGATTTAGTAACATGGTATCTTCTGAATATTTTTGTGTTGATAATTCTGGAAAATGGGTAATAGGTTCAATACACAACATGTTATTTTCTTCTGTCCATAGCATAAAATGATCAAAGCCTTTGGTTTCTATTTGAACGTCCCTTTTGTTAGAATTATGTAGCGTTATTTGGCTTGTATTGAGGAGAGGTAATGCATCAGCACCAGCAGAAAAAATGGCTTCTAAATTGATTTTTTTTGAGGATGTGGAAAGTATTTCATTTCCTAATCCCGACAATTTAAACGCGGGATGGTAGCCCAACATGTAAGGCATATTTTTTTCTGAGTGTATTTCGAATGTAATGCTTAAAGTTTCATTGCTAAGATTAAATTTCTTTTGAAAATGAAAATCATAAGGCCAAAATACATGCGCTACCGAAGACTTCGTTGGAAATTTTCTATTTTTTAAAGGTGTATGTTGTTTATATCTTTTAGAAAATTCAGCACTATATTCTGTCTGTGCGGCCAATACATATTCAAATTCCCGCAAAAGACCATGCTGATCAAGTATTGCATTTCCCTTTTTAGTCGATACAACATGCTTGTTTTTAATCGTTGGACCAATAATAGGAAACATTTCTGTATCGGAATTATTCCAACCTTTATCTCCTTTTTGGTGAATGTATTCTTGGCCTTCTTTTTGAAAGCTAATCAATTCTCCTTTCTCAAGTATCACTTGACAGAGACCATTATTACTTCGTAATATAATTGTTTCTTTCATCCTAGATTAAAAGTTCGAAAAATAGTAAAAAAAGAGGATGTTTTTGTAACTTAGTCGCTCTTATTTTAAATAAAATTTAGCAGAAAGTATATGGCAGTAGATAAAGAAAAGCAAGCAAAATTAAAGGCGTTACAACTTACATTAGATAAGTTAGATAAAACCTATGGAAAAGGAGCCGTAATGAAAATGGGCGATAGCCAAGTAGAAGATGTTGAAGCGATTTCATCGGGTTCTTTAGGATTGGATTTGGCTTTAGGTGTTGGTGGGTATCCAAGAGGAAGAATTATAGAAATATATGGACCGGAGTCTTCTGGTAAAACAACCTTAACGATTCATGCCATTGCAGAAGCTCAAAAGGCGGGAGGAATTGCTGCTTTTATTGATGCAGAGCATGCTTTTGATCGTTTTTATGCAGAAAATTTAGGAGTAGATATTGATAACTTAATTATTTCTCAACCAGATTACGGAGAACAAGCATTAGAAATTGCAGACAATTTGATTAGCTCTGGGGCAATTGATATTGTTGTCATTGACTCTGTTGCGGCATTAACTCCAAAATCAGAAATTGAAGGGGAAATGGGGGACTCTAAAATGGGGCTTCACGCTCGTTTAATGTCGCAAGCATTGCGTAAATTAACAGGAACCATTCACAAAACAAAGTGTACCGTAATTTTTATTAATCAGTTACGAGAAAAAATAGGTGTTATGTTTGGTAACCCCGAGACAACAACAGGAGGAAACGCATTAAAATTTTATGCTTCTGTGCGATTAGATATCAGAAGAAGAACACAAATTAAAGACGGTGATCGCGTTGTTGGTAATAGTACCAAAGTGAAAGTGGTAAAGAATAAAGTAGCGCCACCTTTTCAATTGGCAGAGTTTGATATTATGTATGGACAAGGAATCTCTAAAGTGGGAGAAGTGTTGGATATTGGTGTCGAATTAGGGATTATCAAGAAAAGTGGCTCTTGGTTTAGCTATGGAGAAACAAAATTAGGACAAGGTAGAGATGCTGTTAAAAAATTAATTAAGGACAATCCTGAACTAGCAGAAGAACTTGAAGTAAAAATAAAGGAAGCTATTGACAATCAAGAATAGTTTAAAATTCTAATTATGAAACCGCTGCAGACCTAATAAATCAGCAGCGGTTTTTTTGTTTTAATATGTTACAGATTACAGAACATATTGGTTTAAAACCCATCAAAGAATCAGATGCAACGGTATTATTTACCTTGATGAATGAGGTATATACTGCTGCCTATAAACACTTTTGGAAAGATCAAGGAAATGGGTACATACAGCGTCAATATGGAGAAGAAAATATAGTTAAAGAACTACGAGAAGAGCAGACAGCATATTATTTCATTGTTGTAAATGATGAGGTAGTTGGAAACTTTAGAGTCTTATGGAATCAAGAATTGTTCGGGTTTTCTCGAAAAAAATCGGTGAAACTTCATCGATTATACTTGCATCCAAAAACCCACGGAAAAGGCATAGGAAAAACGTTAATGAATTGGTTAGAAACCACTGCTAAAGAGCGGAGATATGACCTCATTTGGTTGGATGCCATGAATGCACAGCCAAAAGCATTTCAATTTTATAAAAATTTAGGTTACCAATATCATTCTCATTGTTTGCTAGATTTTATAGATTTATATGACGCTTATCGTAAAATGAGTCAGTTGTACAAAGAACTTTAAATTCCTGTACTTCCAAAACCCCCAGTACCACGATCTGTGGCATCTAGTTCGCTAACTTCTTTCCATTGCACACGTTCATGTTTTGCGATGACCAACTGCGCGATTCGTTCTCCGTCATGAATCACAAAGTCTTCGCTAGATAGGTTGACTAAAATAACGCCTATCTCACCTCTGTAATCAGCATCTACTGTACCAGGTGCATTTAATACTGTAATACCTTTTTTAGCAGCCAAACCACTTCTTGGTCTTACCTGAGCTTCAAAACCAACAGGCAATGCAATGAATAGTCCTGTTTGAACAATAGTTCTTTCTAAAGGTTTTAGTGTGATTGCTGTTGTTATATTTGCTCTTAAATCCATTCCCGCAGATCCAGATGTCTCGTAAGTTGGCGTAGCATGTTTTGAGTTGTTTATAATTTGAACATTCATGATTTTAGCGTTTTATAAAGTGTTTGATTTGACTTTTTTCAAAATAAAATAAGAGTGAAAAGTAAGTAAAAATAGATAAAATAGAAAACCAATAATCACCTCTAAAATACAGAAAAGAACAAGCAGATAAAGCACAGGAGAGTGTTATATAAAGTATGATTTTTTCAATCTCATAGGGAACAGGATACTTTTTTTTACCTATATAGTAAGAAGTATACATCATAAAAGTGTAAGTAATTAATGTTGCCCAAGCTGATGCAATGAAGCCTATTTTTGGAATCATTAGTACGTTAAAAACAACAGTTATACATGCTCCTGCAATAGAGAAGTACATCCCAAATTTTGTTTGGTCTGTAAGTTTATACCAAACCGATAAATTGTTATAAATACCTAAAAATAAGTTTGCTAATAGAATAATAGGAACAATTTGTAAAGCTTTAAAATAGGCTTCATTTCCCAATAAAATACTTGCAAATAGATCAATAAATACAACAACGAACAACATAAAAAATGCGCCTAATACTGTAAACCAAGTGAGTATTTTAGCATAGGTTTCTTTGGCATTCGTTTTTGCTGCTTGGTTGAAAAAAAAAGGTTCTGCACCTAGTCTAAAAGCCATAATATACAACATCATAAATACTCCTAATTTATAACAAGCAGCATAGATACCCATTTGTTCTTTTCCCAATAAATTTCCGAGTAAAAGTTTGTCTAAGTTCTCGTTGGTTACAAAAGCCAAACTCCCTACCATGATCGGAAGTCCGTAACGAAGCATTCTTTTGAGAAGTAAAAAATCAAAAGAAAGTTTAAACCTGAAAATAATTGGAAATAGGAGTGCAAAAGTAACTGCACTAGCAATGGTTCCAGCAACAAAAATATGCAGTACTTTCGGATGGGTATGATAGTATTCTAGTACAAAATCCGGTACGAAAATATCATGCTTTAAGGCATAGGGAACAAACCACAAGAAGTACACGTTTAAGACCGCAAAAATTAGGATGTAGAGTACTTTATACAATGTAAAACGTATGGGATTGTTCGATACACGCAGATAGGCATAAGGAATCACAAGAATGGTATCTAAAGTAATGGTCAATGCGAGTAGCTGAAAAAATAAAGGTGTATCAAAACCAAAAAAAACGGCAAGCTCATTACTATAAAAAAGTGCAAAACATGCAAATAGAAAAGAAGTTATAAGTAAACTAAAAAAAGCGGTAGAAATCACTTTTCCCTTCTCTTTTTCTTTAGAAAAATAGCGAAAAAAAGCTGTTTCCATGCCATAGGTTAGTAGCGCATTCAAATAGGCTGCATAGACATAATAATCTGTATTAACTGCATATTTTTCTGCCTGAAGTGTTGCTGTGTGAAGTTTTACCAATAAAATATTTATTGCTCTGGGCAATACTGCTGCAATTCCATAAATAATGGCGTCTTTAAAAAATCGTTTTAAGCTACTCAATAGAAAGAAGTCTTTGCACAAATATAATAATTACCGCAAGTTTTGTGTGTTAGAACTTAGTTTTCTTACTTTTGACCTATTAAATGATGTATTTATGAATAAAAGTCCGAAGATAGCGGTTTTTGGTGGTGGTAGTTGGGCAACAGCAATTGTAAAAATGTTGTCAGAAAATGTAGGAGTAGTAGGCTGGTACATGCGAAGTGTGTATGCTATAGAGCATATCAAAAGGAATAAACACAATCCTAATTATTTAAGTTCTGCAGAATTGCATCCTGAGCAATTAGATTTATCGAACAACATCAATCATATCGTAAAGAATTATGATATTTTAATTTTTGTAATACCCTCTGCATTTTTAAAGTCAGAATTGGATAAATTAGAAGTTTCGCTGGCAGATAAAATTATTTTTTCTGCTATCAAAGGAATTGTTCCAGAGACGGGGCTGATTGTTGGAGAACATTTCAATGAGACCTACAATATTCCATTAGAAAATATTGGTGTTTTGACAGGACCATGTCATGCAGAAGAGGTAGCTATGGAGCGGTTGTCATATTTAACTTTAGCTTGCCAAGATCAAGAGAAAGCAAAAATGTTGAGTCAATATATTGCTAGTAGATATATCAAAACAAAAATTTCTGATGATATTATAGGAACTGAATATGCTGCTATGCTAAAGAATATTTATGCAATTGCTGCAGGTATAGCTCATGGATTAGGGTATGGAGACAACTTTCAATCTGTTTTAATGAGTAATGCTATTCGTGAAATGAAACGTTTTATAAAAAAAGTACATCGGATGAAGCGAAATATCAATAACTCGGCATATTTAGGGGATTTATTGGTTACAGGATATTCTACTTTTAGTAGGAATAGAATGTTTGGAAATATGATTGGTAAGGGATATACAGTAAAATCGGCACAGCTAGAAATGAGTATGGTTGCTGAAGGCTACTATGCAGCAAAAAGTGCCTATGAAATCAATCAAGAGAATGCTGCAAAAACCCCAATTATTGATGCTGTTTATCAGATTTTATACAATGGAAAAGAAGCAAAAGATCAGTTTGAAAAACTAACGCATAAATTGAACTAGTTGTTTGTTTTACATTTAATAACATATTGTTTTCTTTTTTAGGTTCGTTTATATATCGAACTAACCAATTGCTTCAGACAACAAATATTTTTCATTAAATAGCCCCAAATTTAGAGCATTTAAAGCTGCTATTTTGTCATCAGTTTTCACCAATAATGAGGTGTTATAATTACTTCCTCCGTAGGAAATCATACGAATAGGAATTCCTTTTAATGCATTAAAAATTTCTGCGCTTATCCCTTCTTTCTTTTGAGAAAAATCACCAGCTACACAAATAATACTTAAATCAGCGTCAATTTCTACCTTTGCAAAAGGAGCTAACTCATGTATTATTTCTGAAAGATAAGAAATATCATCGACAGTTAAGGAAACTGCAACCTCAGATGTTGTAATCATATCAATTGGTGTCTTATAGGTTTCAAAAACTTCAAAGATTTTCTTGAGAAAACCATAAGCCAATAACATGCGATACGATTTGATTTTAATCGC
>JBELGW010000007.1:48795-81859 GCA_042091715.1 Polaribacter sp.
GTCCAAATCTGTATTTCGGTTGCTTTTAGGGCGGCGCCTATTAAAGAAGCTGTATAATCACTTCCTCCACGTTGTAAATTAGAGATAGCTCCTTTTTCATCTTTACAAATAAACCCTTGTGTGATCCAAAGATGCTCTTTACCAGCTAAAATAGGACTTAGTCGTTCAGCAATAACATCAATTTTAGGTTCTTTATGTGCATCAATTTCCATAAAATGCAATGCTGAAATTAATGAAGACGCTATCTGAGACTCTTCTAAATACAGCTGTACTAATTGACTAGACATCAACTCTCCTTGCGCCAGGATTTTATTTTCTATGTTTTCTTCATCCTCTTTTTCTATCCAACTCTTGAGAATCGTAAAGGTTGTGATGGAAAACAATTTGGCTTTTTCTTTGAAGGTTGTGGTGCTGTATAATTCCTCAATAATGGCCAAGTTCGAGGCGTGAAGTGTTCTCAAACGTTCTATCGCCTCTTTCTTCTGAGCCTTTTGTAGGTGGTTTACAATGGCAACAAGTGTATTTGTAGTTCCAGATATAGCAGATAAAACAACAATTTTAGGGGTATTTGTTTGGGTAATAAGAGCCACAACTTTTTTAATGCTGTGAGCAGTTCCTAGCGAGGTTCCTCCGAATTTTAAAATATGCATGACTTTAAATTTTTAGTAAAAAAACAACGAAACTGCTTGTAGTGCTATTTTATTTGATATTTTTACATATTATAACACTGTGTTTAAATTTAAACAACTATGAAAACAATTCAAGAAGCCGTAGAAACTACCATTCGAAAAACCCCTTTTATTGAGGAGGCTTTGAACGAAAAACTGATCAACGTGTCTTCGCTAGCAAGAGTTATTTTACCGGAGGTGTCACAATTATTAAAAAAGGATATTAAAATAGGTGCTGTCATGATGGCGATCAATCGTTTATCTCCGGCGAATGAGTTGCGTATTCGAAAAAACATTAAAAAACTAGCAATCAATTTAGGTGATTTTATCGTTCGATCTGACTTATGCGACTTTACGTTTAAAAATACCCCTTCATTATTAAAGGAAATTTCTAAAATTTTAAGCAAATCAGCAGATAGTAACGACTATTTTTTAACGGTATCTCAAGGAATTTTTGAAACAAATATTGTGACTAGTAAGAACTTACAGCAATACGTTGAAGAGATATTTAAAAAAGAGACGTTAATTCATAGTGTTTTAGATCTTGCATCAATAACGCTCAAGTTACCAAAAGAAAACTTGGAGCAATCGGGTGTGTACTATTTTATATTAAAGCAACTGGCTTGGGCAAATATTCCTTTACAGGAGGTGATTTCTACCACACACGAAATGACCATAGTTGTTAAAGAAAAAGATGTCAATGAAACTTTTGCCATTTTAATGGATTTGAAATTAAAATAAGTTAGAATACATGAGTAAGATAGACCCTTATGCCTCCTTAAAAATTCGAGAGTTTCCTATTTTTTTATTGGTACGTTTTGCCTTGGTTTTTGGTTGGTCGATGCAATTTATTATCATTGAATGGCAGGTATACAGCATTACTAAAAATCCCTTATCCCTTGGAATCATTGGTTTGATGGAGGTCATACCAGCCTTATCCATGGCCTTGTTTGCAGGTCATATTGTAGATCAAAAAGAAAAGCGAAACTTGTTAGCGATTTGTATCGCAGCATTTTCGTTGATTAGTCTCGGACTTTTTTTTCTTACCTGGCCGGAGTTTACAGAAAATTGGTCAACAAATACCATTCTATATGCAATTTATATACTTGTTTTTATAGGTGGATTTTTACGTTCTTTTTTCGGACCTACAATATTTTCATTAATCGCATTAATTGTTCCTAAAAAGCTATATCCCAATGCAGCAACCTGGAGTAGCTCTACTTGGCAATTGGCCTCTGTTTTAGGTCCTGCTTTTGCTGGTTTATCGATTCACTGGATCGGTGTACATTGGTCTTTATGCATTGTATTTGTGCTAGTCTTATTGTCATTTTCATTGGTCTTTTTTATCAAGAGAAAACCTATTCTAAATCCAAAAATAGGAGAGCCTATTTTTCAAAGCTTACAAGAAGGAATTAAATTTGTATATCAAACAAAAGCGATATTTGGAGCCATTACTTTAGACATGGTTTCAGTTCTGTTTGGAGGTGCTGTAGCTTTGTTGCCCGTTTATGCGCAAGACATTTTAAAAGTAGGTCCGGAGGGCTTTGGTGCCCTTCGAGCAGCGCCTGCAATCGGTGCTTTTTTAACCATGTTGGTTACTGCATATATTCCCATTAGTAAAAATGCAGGAATGAAATTATTGACAGCAATCTTTGGTTTTGGATTGAGTATCATTGTTTTTGGACTGTCTTCTGTATTTTGGATTTCATTGGTTGCGCTTTTTTTTAGTGGGGTTACCGATGGAGTTTCTATGGTGATCAGGCAAACTATTTTTCAATTAAAAACTCCAGATCACATGCGTGGGAGAGTAGCCTCTGTAAATTCTATGTTTACCGGTTCTTCCAATGAGTTAGGTGCTTTTGAGAGTGGTGTTACTGCAAAACTGATGGGAACCGTAACTGCTGTGGTATTTGGAGGAACAATGACCTTGATTACGGTGATTACAACTGGAATCGTTTCTCCTTCATTTCGTGCGCTAGATCTGACCAAAGATTTGGAAGAACATGAAAAGTCTGAAGAATAATCGGAAAGAATAATAAATTGGAACAGTTTTTGGTAATCCATTTGTCAAAAATTACCACTATGAAAAAGAAGCTACTTGTTTTAGTATTCATTACAATTTCAAAAATTACCTTTTCCCAAAACTATACTTTAGAGGTTTTGGACAATGCAACAAATCAACCAATTATTAATGCGCATATTACACAAGGAAAAGAAGTGTATTTAACCAATGATAAGGGATTGGCAACTCTGGTTCAAAGATCGCCCAAAAAAGTAGAAGTTTCTCATGTAAAGTATCATAGCAAATTCATTGAGTTATCGGATGCTAAAAAGGTAACCGTCTATCTTACAGAAATTAGCTCTCTTCTTGATGAGGTTACAATCACTTCAAAAAGAAATCTAAAGAAGTACATACAATTTAAGAGTCTACCGAAAATTCCAAAACCGATTCACTCATTTGGAGCTGTTTTAAAAGACAATAAACTGTATACTTTTGGTGGAGACGCCTCCATAATTATAGAATCAAATAAGAGAGGACTTAGTGAGATGTCTGGAGGAGGAGAGAGTCCACTTACTTTTCTCACAAGAAATAAACCAACGAACTTTTATAAATATCGAAAACATATTTTTACCTATGATTTTGCGAAAGGATCATGGGAAACAAAAGAAATACTAGCAAAACCGAGAGCCTACCACAGAGCAATACCCTATAAGAATGAGATTTATATTTTAGGAGGAAAAAGCCTTTCAACAAGCAAGAAAAGAGAGCTATTGGCTCCTCAAATAGAGATTTTCAACACTGTGAATGATTCTATTATCGTTGATGAAATGAACCCACATCAAGGAGCAAATGCTGAAGCTTTGGTGTTTGAAGATAAGTTGTTAGTGATAGGTGGATCGGTAAAATATAAAGAACAAGGCGGAAAAGAATATTCCGATAAAATCCATTTTTATGATTTTGAAACAGGGTATTGGTATTTGTTAACAACCATGTCTAAAGGAAAAGAAACTAGCGGAGTTATTGTTGGCAATACCCTGTATCTATTAGGCGGTCACAGGAACAAAAGTCTTACTGAGATCGAGAGTTTTGATTTGAATACGGGGAAATGGAGTAAGGAAGGAAACTTGTTTACAGCGATGGAAAAACCAGCCATAACATCTTACGATAAAACCATTTACCTTTTTGAAAAAGACAGGTTAGTAACCTATCATACCAGTACAAAAGAGTTAAGAGAATATCGAATAGATTTGCCTTTTTATTTTTCGGAGATGTTTTACAAAGACGATAGACTATATATTGTTGGGGGTACTAACAAAAAAGACTTCGAGGACATTCCTCAGAGAAATTTTGTAGAAATTTCATTAGATGAATTTGATACGACAAGGGTACAAAACGAGAAAGTTTTATAAGTTTTTTAAAATATTTGTGGGCAATCCATCAATACTGGATTGATTTTTTTCACTCCAATATTCTTCAATGCCTTGCGGTCCCTTTTCTGAAGCCCACTCATTGAGTTCGTGGCGTTCTCCTTGGTATTCATAGAAAGGAATAGACATGCCACAGGAGGTTTGGGCACTTGTTACTTCGATATCATAAATTTGACGTGTTCCGGGAGTTTTAGGAAATAATGAAATCAGTTCGTTCCATGCCGTGTCTTTTGCTTTGATTTCTTTTCCTTTACCGTACAAACGCAAAATATTTGGAGCTCCTTCAAACGAGCAAAACATGATGGTAATGCGGTTGGTATCCAATAAGTGTGCAGCAGTTTCATTACCGCTTCCAGTCACATTTAGCCAGAGCACTCTATTTTTGCCGAGCACTCTAAAAGAATCCATTCCTTTGGGTGATAAATTGATGCGACCGTCTGCGGGTGCAGTAGCAACAAAGAATATTTTTTGTGCTTCTATAAATTTTTCGAGTCTTTTGGTAATCGCAGGATAAAACTTTGCCATGATGGATGGATTTAAAATTGAAAGTTACAGAAAAAAAGAGCTAAAAAGAGCCGATTTTTCTATTAATTGCTACCTTTAGAAAAATTAAAAAATTCTTTTATGGAGTATGGTTTTCTGTCGGTAATCCCACCAATCGTTGCAATTATTTTAGCCTTGAGAACAAAGCAAGTATACATTGCATTGCTTTTTGGTATTTGGTTTTCTTGGCTCATTATCGAAGGGTGGAATCCTTTAGCGGGTACTTTAGCTATGATAGAAGGCATGGTGAATGTTTTTAAATCTGCTGGAAATACAAGAACTATTATGTTTAGTGCCTTGGTGGGTGCATTGTTATTATTTATCCAGTTTTCTAGAGGAGTTGAGGGCTTTATCAACATGCTAAACAAGTTAATTGAGAAAGTAGAACGCAAACAAGCGGGGTATAGTCGCGTATTGGTGCAGGTATTGGCAACCGTAACGGGTATTTTATTGTTTGTAGAAACCAGTATTAGTTCGTTAACCGTTGGAACCTTATATCGTCCTGTTTTTGACAAATTGAAAATACCAAGAGAAAAACTCGCGTATATTGCAGATTCTAGTTCGGCGCCATCTTCTATTCTAATTCCTTTTAATGCTTGGGGAGCATTTATTATGGGCTTGCTATTAACCCAAGGAATTGACAAACCTTTTGCAGTAATGATAGCATCTATTAAATATAATTTCTATCCCTTATTAGCCATTGCGCTTGTTTTTGTAGTGATCCTTACGAGAAAAGACTGGGGCGCAATGAAAGGAGCAGAAAAGAGAACCAAAGAAACAGGTTTGTTGATGAACGAAGGCGCTGCACCGATGGTTTCTGATACCGTTACATCATTCCCGCCAAAAGAGGGTATTGAAGCCAAGGCGTATAATATGATAGTACCGCTATTGGTGATGGTTTTTATGATGCCAATCAATTTAATATACACAGGTTGGAGCAGTGTAAAAGAAGCTTCATCATGGGTAGACCATGCCGCACAGGCCATTGGAAATGGATCAGGATCTTCTTCTGTGTTATATGCAGTAATTAGTTCTTTACTGGTAGCCATGCTGATGTACTTTATACAGGGCATTATGAAGCCGAAAGAAGCCGTTGATTTAACTTTAAAAGGTATTGGAGAATTAATGCCCTTGGCTTTATTAATGCTCTTAGCATTCGCTATTGGTGATGCTTGTAAAGAGTTAGAAACAGGGATGTATGTGGCCAATGCAACCAAAGAATGGTTGTCGCCAGAACTGCTGCCTGCAGTAGTGTTTGTGATTAGTTCATTTATTGCTTTTTCTACCGGAACTTCTTGGGGAACATTTGCCATTATGATGGCAATTGCCATTCCGATGGCGAACATTCACAATGCAGACATTACTATTGTGGTGGCTGCTACCTTAGGAGGTGGAATTTTTGGAGATCATTGTTCTCCCATTTCGGATACCTCTATCATTTCATCGATGGCCTCAGCAAGTGATCATATCGACCATGTGAAAACACAATTACCGTATGCGTTAATTGGTGGAATTGTTACCACCTTATTGTACTTGGTAATTGGATTTTTAGGATAATGTTTACATCAGAATTATCTCAAATCAATCATTGAGATTACGGTGTTCAATTTGCAATTACAGAAAAGCAGAGAAAGATTCTCTTAAGTAAAGAATTGGAAGATTTCTCAATCGTTTGAAAGCTAATTTTGAAATGACATCAGAAATTACTCTGCTAAGATTCCGCGTTTTTTTAGAGCAGTAATCATGCGTAATGCACCTTCTTTAATGGTGTTTTGCTCAAATAGAAATGTTTTTTCGTGCAAGGTATTACCCTCAAAAAAGGTCACGTGAAAACGGTTGTGAAGCTTGAATAATTCGGGTTGAATAAACTCTACTTTGGCAAAAGAATTTGCCGGTAGTTTGTCTAATTTTTTACGCAATAAAGAAGTTGTTTTTGTTTCATTAAATCCTTGAGAAACAATCACAACCAATTCTACATCAATGTCTTTGTTGTTGATGATGTAAATGTTCCAATCGTCTGTTTTATAGATGTCATTGTATTCATAGACAACAGCGATTTCTATATCAGTAACTTCCGGAATTTCAATGTCTTTTCTCATGATGAATGATAGGTCATTAGGAAGCAAATAAAACGTTGCTTCGCAAGCGATTAAAACAATAATTGAACCGTATTAATGGGCTTATATTACAGACTTAAACTGTTCTAAGAAACGCTTGTCATTTTCGTAAAACATTCTAATATCTGGAATCTGATATAACAACATGGCAATACGTTCAATACCCATACCAAATGCATATCCAGAATATTTAGTTGGATCAATATTGGCATTTTTCAATACATTCGGATCTACCATTCCGCATCCCATAATTTCTAGCCAACCGGTTCCTTTGGTAATTCTATAGTCGGTTTCTGTTTCTAATCCCCAGTAAATATCTACTTCGGCACTTGGCTCTGTAAACGGAAAATAAGAAGGACGCAAACGAATCTTAGACTTTCCAAACATTTCTTTGGTAAAATAGAGTAGTGTTTGTTTCAAATCAGCAAAAGAGACATCTGTATCGATATACAGCCCTTCTACTTGATGGAAAATACAATGCGCTCTTGCAGAGATGTCCTCATTTCTAAAAACTCTTCCAGGAGAAATTGTTCGAATGGGAGGCGTGTTGTTTTCCATATAACGCACTTGTACAGAAGAGGTATGTGTTCTTAATAAAGTATCAGGATTTTTATCAATAAAAAAAGTATCCTGCATGTCTCGTGCTGGATGATACTCAGGTAGGTTTAATGCCGTAAAGTTATGCCAATCATCCTCAATTTCTGGCCCTTCAGAGACTGTAAAACCAATTCTATTAAACACTTCAATTATTTGATTTTTAACCAAAGATATTGGGTGTCTCGAACCCAGCTCTATAGGTTCAGAAGGCCGTGTTAAATCTCCATAAAAAGAGCTATGTTCAGTAGTGTTTTCAAGCGATTCATTGAGTTCTGCTACTTTCTCTTCAGCAGATTTCTTTAATGCATTCAGTGTTTGTCCAAACTCTTTTCGCAGTGCAGCATCTACATTTTTAAATTCTGCAAATAACTCTTTCAAGATTCCCTTACTACCTAAGTACTGTATTCTAAAAGCTTCAACCTCTTCTTTAGAAGTAGCATGAAACGCTTTTACATCACCAATAAGTTCTTTTACTTTATCTAACATCGTATTTTTTCTAAATAAATAGGTTGCAAATTTAGGATTTTTATATCAATTAGACTCTAGGTTTTACGAAGAGTTCTTCTCTGAAAAATCCTACTTTACGAAATCGATTGAGAAAAAATTGAAATCCAGTAAAATAAACCCCTTTTTTAAATTTAAAGAATTGGAAATTAGTTATATTTGCGGCATTAAATTCAAATTAACAAACACATCAATAAAAGAAATAGATTTAGCCTATGGAATCTAAAATAAACGCATTTATGGATTACGTGAAACAACGTAATTCCAATGAGCCAGAATTTTTACAAGCTGTTCACGAGGTAGCAGAAACAGTAATCCCATTTATAGAAAGTAATCCAAAGTATCAAGGGAAGAAATTGTTAGAGAGAATGGTAGAGCCAGAGCGAACTTTAATGTTTAGAGTTCCTTGGGTAGATGATAGTGGAGAAACGCAAGTAAATAGAGGATATAGAGTTGAATTTAACTCGGCAATTGGACCTTACAAAGGGGGGTTGCGTTTTCATCCCTCTGTAAACTTATCGATTTTAAAGTTCTTAGGATTTGAGCAAGTATTCAAAAACTCATTAACCACTTTACCAATGGGTGGAGGAAAAGGAGGCGCTGATTTCAATCCAAAAGGAAAATCTGATAGAGAAGTGATGGCGTTTTGTCAAGCTTTTATGGCTGAGTTATTTCGTCATATTGGTGCAAACACAGATGTTCCTGCTGGAGATATTGGTGTTGGAGGAAGAGAAATTGGATTCATGTTTGGTCAATATAAAAAATTACGAAATGAGTTTGTTGGGGTTTTAACAGGAAAAGGTTCTGCTTGGGGAGGTTCTTTAATTAGACCAGAAGCAACAGGATATGGAGATGTGTATTTTGCACAGAACATGTTAAAAACAAAAGGCGATTCTTTTGAAGGAAAAACAGTGATTGTTTCTGGATCTGGAAACGTAGCGCAATATGCTACTGAAAAAGCCACTGAATTAGGTGGTAAAGTAGTTACCATGTCAGATTCTTCAGGGTATATTTACGATGCAGACGGAATTGATGCTGAGAAATTAGCCCATGTTATGGAAATCAAAAATGTACGTAGAGGAAGAATTAGCGAATATGTAGCGAAGTATCCATCAGCAAAATTCTTCGCAGGTGAAAGACCTTGGTCTGTAGCAGGTGAGGTAGCTTTACCATGTGCAACTCAAAATGAACTGAATGGAGAAGAAGCAAAGACACTGCTAGCAAACGGATGTATTTGTGTTGCTGAAGGAGCTAATATGCCTTGTACACCAGAAGCAATTACAGCATTCCATGAAGCAAAGATTTTATTTGCTCCAGGTAAAGCATCAAATGCAGGAGGAGTGGCAACATCTGGTTTGGAAATGAGTCAAAACTCTTTACGTTACAACTGGACACGTCAAGAGGTTGATGGTAAATTAAATCAAATTATGAATGATATTCATGCTTCGTGTGTTGCTTATGGAACCGACGAGAATGGCTATGTAGATTACGTAAAAGGAGCAAATGTTGCTGGTTTCGTAAAAGTTGCAGATGCCATGTTAGATCAGGGGGTTGTGTAAGCAGCTTTGTGATATAAAATTGAAAAGCGCTTCACATATGAAGCGCTTTTTTTATTTTTACAATTCAATGTATTTAGATATGATTATTTCGAAAAACAACATCTTACAAGGAAAACACAGCAAACCCATTTTAGTAGATGTTTTTTACAACGAGACACAGCAATCCAAACCGGTTGTTATTTTTTGTCACGGATATAAAGGTTTTAAAGATTGGGGAGCCTGGAACCTCATGTCAAAAGCATTTGCAGATGCTGGTTTTTTCTTTGTGAAGTTTAATTTTTCGCACAATGGAGGTACGGTAGAAGATCCCATTGATTTTCCGGACTTAGAGGCTTTTGGAAATAATAACTATATCAAAGAGCTAGACGATTTAGAAAGTGTAATCGATTGGGTTTCCAGTGCGAGTCATTTTTCTTCTGAAGTCGATGTAAACCAATTGTCATTGCTAGGACATAGCAGAGCAGGTGGAATTGTAACGATTAAAGCAGCAGAAGATAACAGCGTTACTAAGGTAATAACCTTGGCAGGTGTCTCTGATTTTGCACGTAGATTTCCTACTTCGGGAGACTTAGAGAATTGGAAAAAAGAAGGGGTTGCCTATGTTGTAAACGCAAGAACGCATCAAAAAATGCCGCACTTTTACCAGTTTTACGAGAATTTTAGAGCTAATGAAGAACGATTAACCATTCAAAGAGCTATAAAAAGTCTAGACATCCCGCATTTAATCATTCACGGAGATAAAGATACGTCTGTTCCTCTAGAAGAGGGAAAAGCACAGCACGAATGGAACCCTAAAAGTGAACTCGTTATTTTGAAAAATACAGACCATGTCTTTAATAGTTTGCACCCTTGGACCAGAGATGAGCTTCCAGAAGCATTGAAATTGCTAGTTCAAAAATGTACTGAATTCTTGAGATGAGTGGTGAAAAAAACTTGAGAAAACTCATACAAGATATGGAGCCCATATTGCATGAAGGCACTTATGTATTTGTTTCTGTCGCTTCGCTTGATATGGTTCCAAGATCGGCAACAATTTTTGAGTTTAAAGAGGATAAAGGAATTACCCTAGTCGTGAAAAAAGAAACGGCAGATGCGTTGAAGCTTTCCTATCAGTTTGAGGCTTCTTGGATTACCTTGAACATACATTCGTCTTTGGAAGCTGTGGGTTTAACAGCAGCATTTTCTGGCGAACTGGCGAAGCATAAATTGAGTTGCAATGTGGTTGCAGGTTTCTACCACGATCATCTGTTCGTAGCTCGAACAGACGCAGAAAAAACAGTACAGGTATTGAGAGAATTTTCGAAGCACTATTGATGGAGTTAACACCGCCCTTTAGAAAAATTATTCATGTAGATATGGATGCATTTTATGCCTCTGTAGAGCAATTGGATAACCCTTCATTGAGGGGGAAGCCCCTTGCTGTTGGTGGGAGTGAAGTTCGCGGTGTTGTGTCTGCTGCAAGCTATGAAGCACGTAAATTTGGTGTTCGCTCGGCAATGAGTGGTGTCTTAGCAAAACAAAAATGTCCAGACCTTATTTTTGTACCGCCGCGATTTTCTCGGTACAAAGAGGTATCTGCACAAATACGAGCTATTTTTTATGAGTTTACAGATTTGGTAGAGCCTCTTTCTTTAGATGAGGCGTACTTAGATGTGACAGAAAATAAGAAGGGAAATCCTTCAGCGAGCATGCTTGCTTCTGAAATACGTCAACGAATTTGGGATACAGTAGCGCTTAGAGCCTCTGCTGGAATCTCCATTAATAAATTTATTGCAAAAGTAGCTTCTGATATCAACAAGCCCAACGGACAAAAAACAATCAATCCGGAAGAGGTCTTGACTTTCTTAGAGGACTTACCTGTGAATAAATTTTACGGAGTGGGCAAAGTGACAGCTGCTAAAATGCACAATTTAGGTATTTTTAAAGGCAATGATTTAAAACAGAAGTCTTTGGAGGAGTTGCAGCGCATCTTTGGCAAGTCAGGAGCGCATTATTATCATATTGTACGCGGGATTCATAAAAGTGAAGTGAAACCCAATCGCGTACGAAAATCAATAGCAGCAGAACGCACCTTCAATGAGAATATTTCATCTGAAGTGTTTTTAATAGAGCGCTTGGATACCATTGCTGTTGAGTTAGAGCGCAGAATGAAGGTCTCTGAAACCAAAGGTAAAACGATTACCTTAAAAATAAAATATAGCGACTTCACGCAACAAACACGTAGCAAGACAGCAGCAGTTTTTATGCAATCCAAATCGGTCTTTTTTCCGGTTGTAAAAGAATTATTATATCAAGAAAAATTACAGAATTCCGTGCGCTTGTTGGGCATTTCTTTTAGTAATTTAGACACAGAAAAAAAGGCCCCTGTTTTTGTGCAATTAAAATTTGATTTCTAATGCTTCACATACTTAAAAGAGCAACAACACATATAGACGTGATCAGTTTGATTGAGAAACTGGATGCCTATTTAAAAATCACTGATGGTGAAGACCATGATTTTTACAATCAGTTTAATGGCACGGATGCAATAGACCATATGCTCGTTGCTTATAAAGATGAGGTACCCGTTGGATGCGCAGCCATAAAACACTTTGATCCTTCTCGAGCAGAAGTGAAACGAATGTTTGTTGATGAAATCTATAGAGGTCAGGGAATTGCTGCAAAAATATTAGCTCAATTAGAACAGTTGGCAAAAGAAAAGGGATATAAAAAATGTATTTTAGAAACCGGAGAGCGTCAGGTAGCAGCTGTGCAATTATATCAGAAAAGTAAGTACAAACGAATGCATACAAACTACGGGCAATACAAAGGCATTGCAGAAAGTATATGTTTTGAAAAAACGCTTTAAAATGAATTTAAGTTATTGGGAAAACAAAGAATGGTTTCACAATGTAGATGTGACCATTGTTGGGAGTGGAATTGTGGGTTTAACCTGCGCTTTGTCTTTAAAAGAGAGGTATCCGAAAGCAAAAATTTTAGTATTAGAAAAGGGAATGCTACCACAGGGGGCAAGTTCGAAGAATGCTGGTTTTGCCTGTTTTGGAAGTTTGTCTGAATTGATAGACGATTTAAAAACACATACGGAAGAAGAGGTTTTTCAGTTGGTTAAAAAACGCTGGGAAGGCTTACAATTGCTGAGATCACACCTAGGCGATTCGACTATTGATTTTCAGCCAAATAAGGGTTTTGAGTTGTTTCAAGATGGTGATTTTTATGAGGAATGCAACGGGCAAAGAACCCAAATCAATGCATTGTTAGCACCGCTTTTTAAGGAGGAGGTATTCTTAGAATCGAGCAATACATTTGGCTTTGAAAAAATAGAACCCAATTACATCGTAAACCAATTTGAAGGGCAAATAGATACCGGTAAAATGATTGCTGCGTTGCTGATAAAGGTTCAGAAATTGGGAGTAAAGATTTTAAACAGTACAACAGTGGAGTCCTACTCTGAGGGTGCTGAAAACGTGCTTGTAAAAACCAATTTAAGCACTTTTACAACCAAGAAATTATGTATTGCTACAAATGGATTCGCGAAACAATTGCTTCCTGAAAATGTGCAACCTGCCAGAGCTCAGGTACTCATTACCAAACCCATAAAAGACCTTCATATTAAAGGAACTTTTCATTTAGACAAGGGGTATTATTATTTTAGAAATATAGACAACAGGATTTTATTTGGTGGTGGTAGAAACCTCGATTTTAAAGGAGAAGAAACCACAGAGTTTGGAGAAACAGCTCGTATCCAAAACGTATTAAAACGCATTTTAAAAGAAACTATTCTACCGAATACTACCTTTGAAATTGACCATACATGGAGCGGTATTATGGGGGTAGGAAGTCAAAAAAAACCTGTTGTAAAACCAATTTCAGATCATGTTTTTTGTGGGGTTCGCCTCGGTGGAATGGGGGTTGCGATAGGTAGTTTGGTCGGAAAAGAATTGGCAGCATTTGTATGAGTATAAAAGAAGCCTTATACCAGCAATGTGAGGAGTTTGTGAACAAACGCTTGCAAACAGTTCAAGAGACCATACGTTCTAATCAGAAGGCACTGCAGTCTGAAACGAAGAGTTCTGCAGGTGACAAGCACGAAACAGGAAGAGCCATGCTGCAATTAGAGATGGAAAAAGCCGGACAACAGTTGCATGGAATCAGTTTAATGAAAGAAACCTTGGCTAAAATATGTGGCTCTAAAAAAACGATAAAAGCCAGCTTGGGAAGTTTGATTGTTACAGAGAAAGCATCTTATTTCTTAAGCATTAGTGCAGGGCAGCTTGTTGTGAATAACAGGCTCTATTTTGCCGTTTCTATCTCTTCGCCCATAGGAAAACTATTATTAGGGAAGCAAGCGAAAGATGCATTTTTCTTTAATGGTAAGAAGCTTATCATTCAAGAGGTAGCATAACTGAAATGATTTCTTTCGGCAGTATGTTATTCGAGTGATTTAAGAAAATCGTTTGATTCTCTATAGCGGCCTCAATCAACCAAAAAGAACCTTTGAAATAGGAATTTAGGACTGTTGCTTTGACAGAAGATGCTGCTACAATTTTAATTTGATGTGGATAGCATAAAATGTGTTTCCCATCTATCGTTATCTCATTCACATCATCAAATAAAGAAGCAATGTATTTTTGTTTAGGGTTTTGATAGATGCTTGTTGGCGTATCAAAAACAATTGAGGTATTGTTTTTAATGACCATCATCTTATCTGCAAAAGAAAGCGCATCATTGCCGTCATGGGTAGCTACAATGCAGGTGATTTCTTTTTTCTTCAGATAGGCAAAAAGTTTTCTTCTTAGAGAATTCTTTTTGAAATTATCTATTTGACTAAAGGGTTCATCTAATAAAATGATTTCTGGCTCTTTTGCTAAAGCTCTTGCAATGGCAACTCGTTGTTGCTGCCCTCCACTCAAGGTTTTCACCATCACATTGGCAAACTCGGTCATTTCAATGACTTCTAACAACTCATCAGTTCTCTGTTGAGCTGCTTCTGGATAAAATCGCGACAAGAATTTTTTAATGTTTTCTGAAACGGTAATAAAGGGCATTAAATCAAAGTCTTGAGCGACATATTTGATAAAGTCCATTCCCGGAACCAAGTACTCTTTAGGACCTAAAATTTCTTGATCATTCCAAAAAATAGTCCCTTTATTTAAGTCCAATAGCCCATAAATTACTTTTAATAGTGTAGATTTTCCACAACCACTTTCCCCCATGACGCACAAATGCTCACCCTTTTTGAGTTGAAAAGAAAGGTCATTGAGAACAGGCGCTTTTGGCTCGTATTGAAAGGAAAGGTTTTTTACAGAAAGCATATTACAAAAGTATCATTTAATATGGTTTCAATTAAAAAAAACCGACACTTTCGCATCGGTTTTATAAGTATGTATACAGGCAAGGATTTATTTTACGCTTAGAGGATTTGGTAAACTCTCATAGCCCATATTGAAAAGTGTAAATCCATAAATATCTGCATATTGCTCAATAGTTTTAGCAATTGGGGTTCCTGCACCATGACCTGCATTGGTCTCAATTCGAATTAAAACAGGGTTTGTTCCGGTTTGTTTGTCTTGTAATTCTGCAGCAAACTTAAAACTATGTGCAGGAACAACCCGATCATCATGATCTCCTGTGGTTACCATTGTTGCTGGATATTCCGCTCCTTTTTTTACATTATGTACAGGAGAATATCCTTTCAAATAATCGAACATTTCTTTGCTGTCATTTGCGGTTCCATAATCATACGCCCACCCTGCACCAGCAGTAAAGGTATGATAACGTAACATGTCTAAAACACCTACGGCAGGTAAGGCAACTTTCATTAAATCGGGTCTTTGTGTCATGGTGGCTCCTACTAAAAGTCCCCCATTTGATCCTCCATTAATTGCTAAATACTCTGAAGAGGTATACTTATTTTCTATCAAGTATTCTGCAGCAGCAATGAAATCATCAAAAACATTTTGTTTGTTCATTTTTGTTCCTGCATCATGCCATGTTTTGCCATATTCACCACCACCTCTTAAATTAGGCACGGCATACACACCACCTTGTTCCATCCAAACGGCTCTAAATGGACTAAAACTTGGAGTTAAAGAAATATTAAAACCGCCATATCCATAAAGAATAGTTGGGTTTTTCCCATCCAACTCAAGTCCTTTTTTGTGGGTAATAATCATAGGAACCTTTGTTCCGTCTTTTGATGTATAGAATACTTGCTTACTTTCGTAGTGCCCCGTATTAAAATCTATTTGAGGCTTCCAATAACTAGTATAGGTTCCTTCTTTTGGATTGAATGAATAGGATGAATTTGGCGTATTGTAGTTGGTAAACGAAAAATACAATTCTTTTGCGGCTGTTTTTCCTCCAAAACCACCAGCGGTTCCAATTCCTGGTAAGTTGACCTCTCTGAGTAATTTTCCATCAAAGTCATATTGTAAAACTTTAGAAACCGCATCTACCATATAGGTTGCAAAAAAATAACCCGCTCCAGAAGTTAAACTGAGCACGTTTTCTGTTTCAGGAATTAGGTCTTTCCAATTTTCTGGTGATGGTTTTTTTGCATCCACAGTAACTACCTTTTTATTTGGAGCATTTAAATTGGTCACTAAATACAAGGTACTTCCCCTGTTGTCTGCAACATAGGTGTCGCTTTTTACATTGTTTATAATCGCAGTTAATTTTCCATTTGGCTTGGATAAGTCTTTGATAAATAATTTATTTCCAGAGGTAGAAACCTGTGCAGAAACAATGAGGTACTTATTGTCTTCAGTTAAATACCCACTAACATATCTATGTTTTTCGGAAGGTTTTTCACCAAAAATGACTTTATCCTCTTTTTGTTTTGTTCCTAATTTGTGGTAATATAGTTTGTGTTGGTCTGTTTTTGCAGACAATTCGCTTCCTTTCGGTTTGTCATAACTTGAGTAATAAAACCCTTCATTTTTATACCAAGAAATACCAGAGAATTTCACATCAATTAACGTGTCTTCTTTGATGGTTTTAGATTCAATATCCATCACAATAATTTTCCTCCAATCAGAGCCTCCTTCAGAAATAGCATAGGCCGCTGTTTTTCCATCTTTAGAAAAACTTAAAGCACCTAATGATGTGGTACCGTCATCAGAAAACGTATTCGGATCTAAGAAAACCTCGGGAGCATCATCCCCTTTCGACCTATAGACCACACTTTGATTTTGTAGACCATCATTTTTACTAAAATAGGTGTATTCTCCTTCGGTAAAAGGTGTTCCAATTCTTTCAAAATTGACGATTTCAGACAGCCGTTTTTTTAAGTGTTCTCTGTAAGGGATGTTACTTAAATAATCGAAAGTAACTTCATTTTCTGCTTGTACCCAGCTTTCAGTTTCTTTGCTTCGATCATCTTCAAGCCATCTGTAGTTATCAACGACTTCAGTTCCAAAGAATGTATCTACAACTGGTGTTTTTGTGGTTTCGGGATAGGTCACGTCTATTTGCATTTGTTTGGCATCATTTTTACAAGAAACGAAAACGGCACTTGCAAAAAGAATTGGGATAATTCGTTTATTCATATTGATAGCATTTATTGATTATTCAAATGTACTGTAATTTTTTTTTACTGTTTTTATAAAATTGTTTTCTTCAAAAAGAGACGGAAACTGCTTCTAATTTGAGGTATTCGAAAGTCGTTTAAAACTGCTCTGATTTTCGTTCATGGATACGTTACGTTTCTAAAAAATAATGAAGTAGGGGTGTTTTGTTTTGTGCGTTGTAAACTTTGTTCATAAATACCGACTATCTTTGCATTAAGAAAATAGAATAGATGACAGAAAATTTAACAAAAGCAGCCTTTTTAGAAAAGGTCTTTAATTTTGAAGTGAACAAAGAATGGAAGTTTGAGGGACAAGTTCCCGCCATCATCGATTTTTATGCAGATTGGTGTGGTCCTTGTAAAATGATAGCTCCAATTTTAGAGCAACTAAGCGAAGAGTACGGAGACAAAATAAACATCTATAAAATAGACACAGAGGCAGAACAAGAGTTGGCGGCTGCCTTTGGAATAAAAAGCATTCCTTCGATGTTGTTTTGCCCAATGGGTGAGCAGCCTCAAATGGCGAATGGCGCCTTGCCAAAAGCAGAACTAGAGCGAATTATTGCAGACGTTTTACAGGTAACCAAATAAAAAAGAAAAATCCCGAGGTACACCTCGGGATTTTTTTATTGTATTCATTGCTCTCAATAAAGAGAGTTGCTGTGAACTACTTTTACATATTTGGTTTCACATGCGCTGAATTACAGCAACGCTTTTGCTTCAATTAAATGGTGCGCTACAAGGTATTCAGCAATTTGAATGGTATTTGTTGCTGCTCCTTTTCGCAGGTTGTCTGAGACAATCCAAAGGTTTAAGGTGTTTTCTTGTGATTCATCTCTTCGGATTCTTCCTACAAATACTTCATCTTTATCATGTGCGTTTACGGGCATTGGATAGACATTGTTCGCAACATCATCTTGCACAACAACGCCCTGTGTTTCGCGCAGTAGTGCTCGGACTTCATCGATATCAAAATCATGCTCAAATTGGACATTTACCGCTTCAGAATGCCCGCCTGCAGTTGGAATTCTAACCGCTGTTGCTGTTACAGAAAAGGAGTCATCTCGTAAAATTTTCTTGGGCTCTTTGACCAATTTCATTTCTTCTTTGGTGTATCCATTTTCTAAAAACACATCACAGTGCGGCAATGCGTTGCGTCCGATTTTATGCGGATATGCCATTTCTCCTTCGATGCCCGCTTCCTCATTGTCTAATTGTTGTACGGCTTTTACCCCTGTTCCAGAAACAGACTGATAGGTAGAAATCACAACACGTTTCATAGTATACTTTTTATGTAGCGGGGACAATGCCATCACTAACTGTATGGTTGAGCAATTTGGATTGGCAATAATTTTATCTTCAGCAGTTAAGACGTCACCATTAATTTCTGGCACGACTAACTTTTTGGTTGGGTCCATTCTCCATGCAGAAGAATTATCAATAACCGTGGTGCCAACTTCAGCAAATTTTGGTGCCCAAGCTAAAGAGGTGTCTCCACCAGCAGAAAACAAGGCGATATCTGGTTTCATAGCAACAGCCGTTGCTAAGTTTACCACAGGGTATCCTTTTTCTTTATAGGGAATTAATTTTCCTACAGATCTCTCTGATGCAACAGGAATCAATTCAGTAATCGGAAAATTTCTTTCCGCCAATACCTTTAACATCACGTTCCCTACCATTCCGGTAGCTCCTACAAGGGCAACTCTCATTTTTATTCTTTTTAATGGTGATTCTTGTACAAAGATTGTAAAAAATTACAATCCAATCTCGTTTTATGCAGTAGAAGTTCTTTTTTTGTTTGAAATAGGTCAAAATATCGGCAAATGTTAAGTATTAAACCGCTCGTTGTGGCTATTTTATGAAAAAGTAGTAGTTTTGCCAAAAATTGAGCACTCAGTTTTGAGTATCAGTTATTTATAAATTAGACGTTAACTAAAAAAGTATAGCATGCAACTGTACAACAAGTTAAGCGCAAAGGAGCGCGCTGCATTAATAGACGAAGCGGGAAAGGACCGTTTGACCATTTCATTCTATCAATATCACAAGATAGAAAATCCACAAGCATTTAGAGATCAATTATTCCTAGAATGGGATCCATTAGACGTATTGGGGAGAACCTATGTGGCTCATGAAGGGATCAATGCTCAAATTTCTGTTCCGGCAGAGAAGTTTTTAGCACTAAAAGCACAATTAGACGCCATTTCTTTTCTAAAAGATATTCGTTTAAATGTGGCGGTTGAGCACGATAATAAGTCGTTTTTAAAATTAAAAGTAAAGGTTCGTAGTAAAATTGTTGCGGATGGTTTGAATGACGAAACCTTTGATGTTACCAATAAAGGAGTGCATTTAAATGCGAAAGATTTTAATACAATGTTGGCAGACCCGAATACAGTTTGTGTTGATATGCGCAACCATTATGAAAGTGAAATAGGTCATTTTGATGGAGCTATAACGCCTGATGTAGATACCTTTAGAGACTCTTTAGATATTATTGAAGAGGATTTAAGAGACCACAAAGAAGACAAGAACTTATTGATGTATTGTACAGGTGGAATTCGTTGCGAAAAAGCATCTGCGTATTACAAGCACAAAGGATTTAAAAATGTCTTTCAGTTAGAAGGTGGTATTATTGAATATACACGCCAGGTAAAAGATGAGGGAGTAGAAAATAAATTTATTGGTAAAAACTTTGTTTTTGACAATAGAAAGGCAGAACGAATTACAGACGACGTTATTGCAAACTGCCATCAATGTGGCGAGCCTGCAGATGAGCATGTAAACTGCGCAAACCAGGCCTGTCATGTCTTGTTTATTCAGTGTAAATCTTGTCAAGAAAAAATGAATACCTGTTGCTCAGATGCTTGTAAAGAAGTAGCTGCCTTGCCTTTTGAAGTGCAAAAAGAATTGCGTAAAGGAAAAGGAAATAGCAATAAAATATTTAAAAAGGGAAGGTCAGAAGCATTGGTTTTTAAAAAATAAAAACAGCAATAAGTATGATTTAAAGACCTCTTTTATAGAGGTCTTTTTTTATGGCGTAAAAACCTTTTTTTTTCATTCTTTGAGAAATCGTATATTTACCAATTAATCGGCTTTCAGTCGGTTTATTTCAAGCAAATTAAGAACCCAAAAAAACAATATGCTGGTTTAAAAAAGGCATATTTGTTTTCAACAATATATAATTTTATGAGCTGTAATAGTTGCTCAACTAAGAAAGACGGCGTGCCAAACGGCTGTAAAAGCAATGGAAATTGTGGAACAGGTGGCTCATGTGGTAGCGGAAGCAAATTAGCTGTTTTTGATTGGTTATCGAACATGACTTTGCCTAGTGGCGAAGCTCCTTTTAATATTTATGAAGTTCGTTTTAAAAATGGACGTAAACATTTTTATAAAAATACAGAAAATCTAACCCTTTCTATGGGAGATGTGGTTGCTGTGGAGAGTTCTCCCGGACATGATATTGGAACTGTTTCTTTAGGAGGTGAACTTGTGAAAGTTCAAATGAAGAAGAAGAAGGTTTCCTTGGACAGTGATGAGGTTAAAAAAATCTACAGAAAAGCAAGTCAGAAAGACATAGACAAGTGGCAAGCTGTAAGAGAAAAAGAACCGGAAACACAGCGAAGAGGTAGAGAAATTTTAGGCCGTTTAGGTTTAAAGATGAAACTGTCGGATGTGGAATATCAAGGAGATGGAAATAAAGCAACATTTTATTACACGGCAGATGAGCGTGTTGATTTTAGACAATTAATTAGAGATTTGGCAAGTGCTTTTTCTATTCGTGTAGAAATGAAACAAGTTGGCTTGCGTCAAGAGGCAGCCCGTTTAGGAGGTATTGGCTCTTGTGGTAGAGAACTTTGTTGTTCAACATGGTTAACAGATTTTAGAAAGGTAAACACAGCTGCTGCTCGTTACCAGCAACTGTCATTAAATCCGTTAAAATTATCAGGACAATGTGGAAAGTTGAAATGTTGTTTGAACTTTGAACTAGATACCTATTTAGATGCATTAAAAGCGTTTCCAAAGCAAGACACCGTATTGAAAACCGAAGGAGGTTTGGCTGTTTTTGTGAAGATGGATATTTTTAAAGGACAGCTGTGGTATACCTACAAAGACAAATCCTTCAAATGGTACAAGCTCTCTTTAGAGCAAGTGCAAGAAATAATTGCATTAAATAAAAATAATGAAGATGCTGCTCCGTTAGAAGATTATGAAGTAGATAGTATAGAAGAGGTTAAAGTGAATTTTGAAAATGTTGTTGGTCAAGATAGTCTGACTCGTTTTGATGCTCCGAAGCAGAAAAGGGGACGTAGAAAGAATACCAGAAATAGAAACAGAAATAGACCAAATACTGCAGCGAATAGAGGACCTAAAGACCCTCAAAAGAAGAAGTCACAGCGCCCAACAAAACAAGGTGCTCAAAAGAAGCAAGGTCAACAAAAGCAATCAGAGCATAAAAGAAATCCACAGCGGAAACCGAAAGTACAAGGAACTGCAAAGAATACTGCAGAGCAGACAAATAAAACAGGTACGAAGCCAAAGCCAAGGAGAAATAATAGAAATAAACGGAAACCTACTGGAAAACCAACCAATGAAAAAAAATCGGAATAAAATAGCAACGATTGTGTTTGTTTTTTTGTGTTTGGTAGCATGTGATGCAAACAGAGTTTATGATTCCTATGTATCTCTTTCTAGCGATTCTTGGAAAAAAGACGATTCCGTTTCTTTTTCATTTGTAGTATCAGATACTCTTGAACAGCGAAATTTGTTCATCAATATTAGAAATAACAATAGCTATGCATTTAGTAACTTGTTTTTAATTACGGAATTGAATTTCCCCGATGGTAAAAAAATTGTAGATACTTTAGAATACGAAATGGCAGATGCTACAGGTAGATTTTTAGGTACAGGCTTTACAGAAATAAAGGAGAACAAATTATTTTATAAAGAAAATGTAGTGTTTCCCACTGCTGGAGAATACAAACTATTTATTGCCCAATCCATGCGTAAAAATGGAGAAGTAGATGGAGTTTCAGCGCTTGATGGGATCACAGAAGTAGGCTTTAGAATAGAAAAGAATTAAAAAAATGACAAAGAAAAGAGTGCAGAAAGCCACAGGTTTTTCAACATATATAAAATGGTTTTGGGGACTTGTTATTGCCGGATTTATGGCAATAATCCTTCTTTTTCTAATGGCTTCTTGGGGTGTGTTTGGTGCTTTGCCGACCTTTGAAGAGTTAGAAAATCCAGAAAATAATCTGGCAACAGAAATTATATCTTCAGATGGGAAAACCTTGGGTACCTATGCCATTCAAAATAGAACCCCTATTCAATTTAAAGATTTACCAGAGAACTTGGTCAACGCATTGGTGGCTACCGAAGATGAGCGTTTTTTCGAGCATTCTGGAATTGATTTCAGAAGTTTGGCTAGAGCCATCTATAAAATGGGTAAAGGTGGAGGAGCCAGCACAGTGACACAGCAGTTGGCGAAAAATCTATTTACCAAGACCGCCTCAAGTAATTCTGTAAAAAGAATTTCACAAAAAGCAAAAGAGTGGGTGGTTTCTATCAAATTGGAGCGTCAGTACACCAAACAAGAAATCATTGCCATGTACTTAAATCAAGTAGATTTTTTAAAGCAAGCTGTGGGTGTGCGCTCTGCTTCGAGAATTTATTTTGGAAAAGAACCGAAAGATTTAGACCTACAAGAATCAGCCATTATCGTGGCAATGTTAAAAAATCCGAGACAGTACAATCCGTACCGAAAGGTGTCTAAAAAGAAATCGAAAGGGAGAAGAAATGTGGTTTTTGCTCAATTGGCAAAAAATGGTTTTATTTCGCAAGCAGAAAAGGATTCCTTACAAAAATTACCCCTGAAGATCAACTTTACCCCAGAAAGTCATAGTGATGGCTACGCTACCTATTTTAGAGAGTATCTAAGAGATTATCTAAAAAAGTGGGTAAAGAAAAATCCCAAACCGAACGGTGAAACCTATAATATTTATAGAGACGGATTAAAAATCTATGTGACACTAGATTCTAGAATGCAACAATATGCAGAAGAGGCCGTGAAAGAGCACATTTCTAATTTACAAGAGTATTTCTTTGCAGAGCAGGAAAAGAATGAAACCGCTCCTTTTTATGACATTGAACCAAAGCAGGTAGACATGATCTTAAGACGTGCCATGAAAAATTCGGACCGTTGGAGAGAAATGAAAAGAAAAGGCGTTGCAGAAAAAGACATAGAAGCCTCATTTTACCGCAAAACAGACATGAAAATATTCTCTCATAAAGGAGATATTGATACCTTAATGACCCCTGCAGATTCCATACGTTATTACAAATATTTTTTACATTCAGGATTGCTCTCTATGGAGCCACAAACAGGACATATCAAAGCCTGGGTGGGAGGTATCAATAATAAACATTTTAAATACGACCATGTAAAGCAAGGGAAAAGACAGGTAGGATCTACCTTTAAACCTTTTGTGTATGCAGCGGCCATTAACCAATTAAAAATGTCGCCTTGCGAAGAGTTACCGATTTCTTTATACACTATTCCAAAAGGAAGATTCGGCATATCAAAAGCTTGGACACCTACAAACTCTGGTTCAAACCCATTGCGTTATAAAGGAACCATGACCTTAAAAAAGGGTTTGGCAAATTCTGTGAATACATTATCTGCTCGACTGATTGATAAAGTAGGGCCTCAAAATGTGATTCGTTTGGCAAAAGCGGCCGGAATTACCAATAGAATTCCACCAGGTCCAGCAATTGCATTAGGAACTGTAGAGTTGACCTTGTATGAAATGGTTTCTGCTTACGGAATGTTTGCGAATAAAGGCTTGCGTGTTTCTCCAATGATGATTACCAGAATTGAAGACAAGAACGGAACGGTATTGGATCAGTTTACGCCCGAAACCAAAGAAGTTTTAAGCGAGGAGTCTGCCTATGTAGTTGTCAATTTATTGGAAGGGGTGACCACAGGGGGATCAGGAATTCGTTTGAGAACAACTTCACCAAGACCAGATTATGTTACAGGGTATCCGTATGGATTTGACAACCCAATTGCAGGAAAAACAGGAACTACTCAAAATCATACAGATGGATGGTTTATGGGCGTAGTACCAAATTTAGCAACAGGTGTATGGACAGGAGGAGAGGACAGAGCCATTCACTTTGAAACCATTGGCAAAGGACAGGGAGCTTCTATGTCATTGCCTACTTGGGCGATTTATATGCGTAAGTGTTATGCAGATCCTGCATTGAATATTAGTAAGGAGCCTTTCGAAAAACCTGAAGAAGAGGTTTCTATACCATTGGATTGTGCAGGTACTTTAAAAAAGACCGATGATGATGAGGAAGAGAAACCCGAAATTAAAAAAGGAGATATAGATTTTTAATCAAACGATTATGATAAATAAAGTAGTAAAAAACGCAAAAGAAGCCCTTCAAGGTGTTGAAAATGGAATGACATTTATGTTAGGAGGTTTTGGTCTTTGTGGTATTCCAGAAAATAGCATTTCAGAATTGGTCAATTTAGGAGTGACAGATATTACCTGTATCTCTAACAATGCAGGAGTTGATGATTTTGGACTCGGCTTACTGCTACAGAAGCGTCAAATAAAGAAAATGATTTCTTCCTATGTTGGAGAGAATGATGAGTTTGAGCGTCAAATGTTATCAGGAGAATTGGCAGTCGATTTGATTCCGCAAGGAACTTTAGCAGAACGTTGTAGAGCTGCAGGAGCTGGTATTCCGGCATTTTTTACACCTGCAGGTTATGGAACCGAAGTCGCAGAAGGAAAAGAAACAAGAGAGTTTGATGGTAAAATGTATGTGTTAGAGCATGCCTTTGATGCACAGTTTGCTTTCGTAAAGGCATGGAAAGGAGATACCGCTGGAAACCTTATATTTAAGGGTACGGCACGTAATTTTAATCCAATGATGGCCATGGCAGGTAAAATAACTGTTGTTGAGGTAGAGGAGTTGGTTGCTGTTGGAGAATTGGATCCAAATCAAATACACACGCCTGGAATTTTTGTGCAACGAATTTTTCAAGGAGAAGGATATGAAAAGAGAATTGAACAACGCACTGTAACACCAAAATCGTAACACATGGCACTTACTAAACAAGAAATAGCACAAAGAATAGCACAAGAGTTGCAAGACAAATGGTACGTGAATTTGGGAATTGGGATTCCTACATTGGTGGCTAATTACATTCCTGAAGGAATCGAAGTTGAGTTTCAATCAGAAAATGGATTGTTAGGTATGGGACCTTTTCCTGTTGAAGGAACTGAAGACGCCGATCTAATCAATGCAGGAAAGCAAACGGTCACCGTATTGGATGGAGGGTCTTTATTTGACTCTGCAATGAGCTTTGCTATGATTCGTGGACAGCATGTTCAATTAACCGTTTTAGGAGCGATGGAAGTCGCTGCAAACGGAGATATTGCCAATTGGAAAATACCTGGCCGAATGGTGAAAGGAATGGGTGGAGCCATGGATTTAGTGGCGTCGGCTGAGAATATTGTGGTTGCTATGATGCACACCAACAAAAAGGGCGAATCCAAGTTGTTAAAAGAATGTTCTTTACCACTTACAGGCGTTGGTTGTGTAAAGAAAGTTGTGACAAACCTAGCCGTATTAGAAATAAAAGAGGGCGCTTTTCATTTGCTAGAGAGAGCTCCAGGGGTGTCTGTAGAAGAGATTCAACGTGCTACCGAAGGAGCACTTATTGTGAACGGAGAAATCCCTGAAATGCAATTATAATATGAGTCTATTTAAAAAAGCATATTGGATTATTTATCCTCTTTTAATGGTCGTTTTTATGGTTGTTTCTGACTTCGCTTTTCCGGCACAAAGCTTTGTATTAAAAGCGTTTTTTTGTGGAGCAATCGCGTTTATATTGTCACCTAGAAAGACCATCATAAATACACAAAAAGGTAAAGTTAAACAGGTAACGTGGATTTTCCTTAAAAAACCAATTGTACTAAGTTCTTAAAATGAAAATAATTTCATATAATGTTAATGGCATACGAGCTGCCTTAAAAAAAGGATTTGTGGAATGGCTACAAGCAGCCAACCCAGATGTTATTTGTATACAAGAAACAAAAGCGCACAAAGAGCAACTCGATGTAACCGAGTTTGAACGCGCTGGATACCCCTATCACTATTGGTTTTCTGCTCAGAAAAAAGGCTATTCTTCTGTGGCTATTTTTTGCAAAGAAGAACCCAATCATGTTGCCTACGGTACCGGTATTGAAAGCATGGATTTTGAGGGAAGAAATCTACGTGTAGATTTTGATTCGGTGTCTATTATGAGTATGTATTTGCCCTCTGGAACCAATGATGCACGTCTTGACTTTAAGCTAAATTACATGGCAGAAATTCAAGAGTATGTAGACCAATTGAAACAAGAAATTCCAAATTTAGTGGTCTGTGGTGATTATAATATTTGTCATGAAGCGATCGATATTCACAATCCAAAAATGAAAGGCGTTTCAGGTTTTTTACCTGTAGAACGTGAATGGATGAGCAAGTTCATTGCCAGTGGATTTATAGATAGTTTTCGATACTTAAACAAAGAGCAACAAGCCTTTTCTTGGTGGAGTTATAGAGCCAATGCGCGCGCAAACAACAAAGGTTGGCGTTTGGATTATGCCATGGTTTCTGAACCTTTAAAACCTGCTATTTCTAGAGCGTATATATTGCCAGAAGCAAAACATTCAGATCATTGTCCAATTGTTTTAGAATTAGCTTTGTAAGATGAAGTATACATTCTTTTTTTTAGCAGTACTCACTTCGTGTGTACTGATGAGTCAGGCACCAAAAGACAGCATCGCTGTCGATACAATAGCGCTTCCTAAACCTACGAGTTTTTTTAAAGACAAAGACTTAAGAAAGATTGATAGTTTGGTATTGGAGACTCAATACAGGTCGCCATTAACAGAGACCATTGATTATGTGATACCCGGTATCGAGTTGAAGGAAAAACCAACAGTTAAAATTCCAACAACGGTTTTAAAGGAACGTTTGCAGCATTTAGACAACACCACACCGTTTTTTATTGAGTACAATCCCATATTAGAGAATGTGATCAATGGGTATTTAAAATACCGTAAAAAATACTATCCGAGGGTTATGGCAAAGGCAGCCTATTATTTTCCGATGTTCGAAAAATACTTAGATCAATTCGACATTCCTTTAGAGATGAAATACTTGGCCATTGTAGAGTCGACCTTAAATCCGAAAGCGCGATCTCGAGTAGGGGCAAGGGGTTTGTGGCAGTTTATGTACTTAACAGGAAGGCAATACAAATTAGAGGTGAACTCTTATGTAGACGATCGTCAAGACCCTATAAAAGCCACCATTGCTGCATGTGCTTATTTGAGTGATTTGTACAACATTTTTGGTGATTGGGACTTGGCATTAGCAGCCTACAATTCAGGTCCTGGAAACGTTTCTAAAGCAATCAAAAGATCTGGAGGATATCGAAACTACTGGAACTTACGTCAATATTTACCAAGAGAAACCGCGGGATATGTGCCTGCATTTTATGCGACAATGTACTTATTTAAGTATGCGAAAGAGCATGGATTGGTAGCAGAAGACCCACCGATTTATCATTTTGCTACGGATACCATTCAGGTGAAAAGAACCATTTCTTTTGATCAAATTTCTTTGGAAACGGGAATTGATACAGAGATGCTTGAGTTTTTAAATCCCGCCTATAAATTAGACATCATCCCATATGTAAAAGGGAAAAAGTATACCGTTACCTTGCCAAGAAACAGAACCCTCGCTTTTTTGGAGAAGGAGCAAGAAATTTATGCATTGGCAGCTGCTGATGATGCGAAGCGAGAAAAGCCATTGCCCAAATTTCTAGAGCTCAATCGTCGTATACGTTACAAGGTGAGAAATGGTGATTATTTAGGAAGAATAGCGAATAAGTTTGGCGTACGTGTGAGTCAGATTAAAAAATGGAACCGACTGCGAAATAGCAATTTAAGAATAGGACAGCGACTCACTATTTACCCAAGAAGATTATAAAAGCATACGAACAATTTCAAGTATGGAACAGTATTTGTGCTTATTTGAAAAAACAAAAGAGATTTCATATGAAAAAAGGATTCACAATTATTGCGTTATTGATTTTTTTTATTTCCTGTAAAGATGCTAAAGACAGTTTTGTATTGGCAAATTCAGTTGGAAAATCGAATCAGTTATTGGTCGTCACAGAGCTGAAGGATTGGCAAGGTGAAGTAGGGAAGAACTTGCGTACCTTTCTTGGAGAATTGGTTGTTGGTTTGCCACAACCAGAAACCACATTTAGTGTAACTCAGGTAGCTCCTAAAGGGTTTGGCAGCATGATGAACAAGTATCGAAGCATTTTGGTTGTTCAGCTAGCAGAAAAGGAATCATTTCGTGTAAAAAACGACTTTTATGCGAGGCCGCAAACGATTATTTATGTGACTGCGAAAGATAAAGCAGGGTTGCTTTCTCAATTAGAGAAGTACAATAAAGAAATTGTTAAGATATTCAGAGCATCGGACATCAAACAGGTTCAGGGGCGTTTTGCGAAAACCAAAGTATCAGATACCCTCTATAACACCCTAAACAATTTAGGAATTTCTTTAACCATCCCGAACAGTTTTAGAACAGTAGATGATACGGGTGAATTTTTATGGTTAAGACACCGCCTCATGAGTGGTATTGCCAAAGGAGATGGTACCAATAATATTTTGGTGTATAGCATGCCATTGACAGAGACCTTTGATTTGGATGTGAAGAATCACATCGTTGAGAATAGAAATACCATTGGTGAGCGATACATTCCTGGTGCAAAAGAAGGCATGTACATGATTACAGAGGCCGCTTTTAATCCGCAAACAAAGGAAACGATTCTTGCCAATAAGCAAACGTTTGAGACCCGTGGTAAATGGGAGGTGAAAAATAACTTCATGGCAGGCCCCTTTTTAAATTATACCATTGTTGATAAAGAAAATAATCGATTGGTTGTTGTTGAGGGATTCACTTATGCACCTTCTGTCAATAAAAGAGATTTTATCTTTGAATTGGAAGCGATTGCCAAGTCTATTGTGATCCAGTAATGCACCAAGAATGTTGGGTTTGTTCCCATTTTACTTATCGTAAACGAATAATTAAAACAAGAAAATGAAAAAACTAACAATCCTTGGAATACTCTTTTTATTGGGAGTTTCCTTGTCTTGCGGTCAAAATGATGGCATGACGCAAGAAGAAGAGGCTCAAAACTTAAGTGTTATGTTATCTGAAATAGAGCTTTTGGCGGGCAGTGTAACTTGCGAGGATGCTTCAGAATGGAGCTATACGAATTATGGAGAAAAGGCCTGTGGAGGTCCTGTTGGGTTTATTGCCTATGCCACAACCATAGATACTGTAGTTTTTCTGCAAAAAGTTGAAGCACATCGAGCGGCAGAACAAGCATTTAATAAAAAATGGGGAATCATCAGTACCTGTGATACTCCTGCAGAGCCTTCTGGTATTATTTGTGAAAATGGAACTCCTGTATTTACCTATCAAGATTAAGCTTTTACAGTGCACTTTTTAGGAGTTGACTGAATAAAAAAAGACCGCAACATGTGCGGTCTTTTTTTATTCAATCTTGTTTCAATATTAGTTTTTCTTCGTCCAGTTGTCGCGAAGTCCCACCGTTTTATTAAAAACGAGTTGCGCTGTGGTTGTATCTTGGTCGACATTGAAATAGCCCAAACGTTGAAACTGAAATTGGTCTCCAATGTTCGCTGTTTGCAGGCTTGGCTCAACAAAAGCATTAATTTTCTCTAAAGAGTTTGGGTTTACAAATTCCATATAATCTTTGTCTTTATGTCCGTCTGGTGCTTCGTCTAAAAACAATCGGTCATAGGCTCTTACTTCTGCTTTTACCGCATGTTTTACAGACACCCAGTGTAAGGTTCCTTTTACCTTACGCATGCTTTCAGGAGTTCCGCTGCCCGATTTTGTCAATGGGTCATAGGTACAGTGAATAACTGTTATTTTTCCGTTTTCGTCTTTCTCACAACTTGTCGCTGTAATGAAATAGGCATTTTTCAATCGTACTTCTTTGCCCAATTTTAGTCGGAAAAACTTTTTATTTGCTTCCTCTCTAAAGTCTTCACGCTCAATATAGATTTCTCTTGAAAAAGGAACTTCTCGTGAGCCAGCATTTGGGTCTTCAGGATTGTTTTCTGCAATTAAGATTTCTTCCTCTCCTTCAGGATAATTATCGATAATAATTTTTACAGGGTCTAAAACCCCCATTACACGATTGGCTGTTTTATTTAAATCTTCTCTAATTTTAAACTCTAACAAAGACACATCGATGATATTTTCTCTTTTCGACACTCCAACAGTTTCAATAAAATTACGAATGGATGCAGGTGTATATCCTCGTCTTCTTAGACCAGAAATGGTTGGCATTCTAGGGTCATCCCAGCCGGTAACAATGCCTTCTTCCACTAGTTTTAACAACTTGCGCTTACTCATAATGGTATAGCTTAAGTTGAGGCGAGAAAACTCACGTTGTTTTGGTGGGTTTGGGTATGTTGAAGCACTGTATGTTACCACATGGTCTCTAAACCAGTTGTATAAATCTCTGTGTGGCTTGAACTCCAAAGAGCACAAAGAGTGCGAAATTTGTTCTATATAATCACTTTCTCCGTGTGTCCAGTCGTACATTGGGTAAATACACCAATCATCTCCAGTTCTGTGATGTGTTTTCTTTAAGATACGATACATGAGCGGATCTCTTAGGAGCATGTTTGGAGAGGCCATGTCTATTTTTGCACGCAATACATGTGAGCTTTCTTCAAATTCCCCATTTTTCATGCGGTTAAACAAGTCGAGGTTATCTTCAATACTACGGTCTCTATTAGGACTGTTGGTTCCCGCTTCAGTCGGGGTTCCTTTTTGAACTCTCATTGCTTCTGAAGATTGATCATCGACATAGGCCTTTCCGTCTTTAATTAGTAGCACAGCCCAGTCATATAATTGTTGGAAATAGTCTGAAGAATAGACTTCATTTTCCCACTGATAGCCCAACCAAGAGACGTCTTGTTTGATGGCATCTACATACTCTTGCTCTTCCTTTGCAGGGTTGGTATCGTCGAACCTAAGATTTACGGGTGCGTTGTATTTTTGACCCAATCCAAAGCTAATTCCAATGGCTTTTGTATGCCCAATATGCAAGTATCCGTTTGGTTCTGGTGGAAAGCGAAAACGCAAATCTTCTTTTGGCATTCCATTGGCCAAATCCTCCTCAATAATTTGCTCTAAAAAATTAAGCGATCTTTTTTCTTCTGACATCTCTTCTTGTAAAAATTGAAAGTACAAAATTACATAAAAATGTTGAAGTGATGCTATTTTAAGAGCACCCCTTTTTATTTAAATGAGTAGCAGGGTATGCGCTGTTTTTTCTTTAAAACTCGTATACTTTTTTTTGAGATCGGGGTGAAATATACAGAACTTTGCTATTTTTGCAGGATGGGAAAAATTCAAGTCAATAATATCAAAGTATACGGTTTTCACGGGTGTTTAGAGGAAGAAGCAAAAATTGGTTCTGAGTACCGAATTGATGTAGAGGTAAAAGCCGACTTACAAAAATCTGCAATCTCAGATGAACTCATAGATACGGTAGATTATGTGCATTTGAATTTTATTGTAAAAGAAGAAATGGCCATCCGTTCTAAATTGTTAGAGCAGGTAGCTAAGAGAATACTGGATCGCATCTTAAAAGAGATTGAACTTGTTAAAAAAGCTACGGTTCACATTGCGAAAATTAACCCACCAATTGGTGGAAATGTGGAGGAAGTGGTAATTATTTTATCAAAAAAGAGGAAAGGACAAAAAAACCTTGTCTAAACAGGAAATTTGCGTAAATTTGCCAACGAATAGGGTGTCGTGGCCGAGTGGCTAGGCAGTGGTCTGCAACACCATCTACAGCGGTTCGAATCCGCTCGACACCTCAAAAACGCATCGAATTTCGGTGCGTTTTTTTTGTATCCTAATTTTAAAGGCAGTGCTGAGATAAAAGGTTCGCTTTTTCTTCAAAACACCAATCATTGTGCTAGTGAACCTTTGTGGAGTATATCTGCATCGTTTGTTTTTGAAACAATCTCTTTTTAATGGTGCTGATTTCCTACGATTGTCTATTTTTATAAAATGGATAACAACAGCTAAAGTTGTCGTTATCCCGATAAACGCTGCGGGTTAACGCAACAAAAAGAGCGTATATAACTAGTTGTAAAACATCTCTGAAAAACGAAAAAATGAAAGAATTAAAACAGAATAAGAACTTCGTAAAACGTGAATTAAGAATTACGGATTCAAAATTATTCTATAACGTTTCAAAATTTGGAAACGGAAATGAAGTAGATATCCCATTTGAAAATTTAAATGGTGAAAAAACTTCTCATAAATCGACTAATCATACTTTGCTGATTATCGCAGGTGTAATTTATCTAATTGCTATTGCAATACAAATAAGTTTGTATCGTGGCGGAACTGGAGAAAAGTTTGCTGGACTTTTTTGGGCTGTAATTGGAACAATTTTTTTAGTTATTTATTTTCTGTCAAGACAAAATTTCTGGAAAATACGATTGACCAATGACAGTCATATTTATATACATAAAAACATTCCGAGTAAATCTGTAACTGACCAATTTTTATCGAAATTAATGAAGTCAAGAAATGAATTTCTTAAAGAAAATTATGCCGTTGTAGATGAGAATTTGAGCTATGAAAGTCAGCTGAGTAATTTTAAATGGCTAAAGTCAATTAATGCGATATCGAAAGAAGAATTTGACCAAAAATATGCGGAATTAAAACAAAGTGTAAAACTTGAAAAACCGAATATAGGATTTGGAAAATAAAAACGTTTTACAACAAAGAACTGAGCTAAAAAACAACATTTTTCTTTATTAATTTTAGTCATTAGTCTTCTAAGCTTGAACTTCTGTTTAAGCTTTTTTTACGATTTATTTTATAGTTTTTTTTACGATTTAGACAGTACTACTGAAACATAGGTTTCATCGTATGGATGTC
>JBELGW010000008.1:0-50414 GCA_042091715.1 Polaribacter sp.
CCCGTGTTACCAGGATGAAAACCTGGCGTCCTAACCCCTAGACGAACGGACCATTACAATTTTTGATAGTTATTATATCGCCATTGCGGGTGCAAATATACAATCATTTTGAAATACTGCAACACTTTTTTATTTTTTTTTTAAAAAAAATTAATATGCCTTCGCAAACAACACCTTTCTAGCTGATGGTTTCCCTGAAAACACGCACACACCCTCTTCTATTTCCGCATCATTAGGGATACATCTTATGGTTGCCTTTGTTATTTCCTTTATCTTGTCTTCAGTTTCCTCTGTACCGTCCCAATGCGCTAAAACAAAACCTCCTGTATTCTCAATAGCCTCTTTAAACTCATCGAAGGTCCTTACTTCTGTTGTATGTTTGGTTCTGTGGTCTTTTGCGCTATTAAAAAGGTTCTCTTGAATATCCTCCAACAAGGTCTCAACATAATCTACAAGACTATCTTGAGAAACACTAGATTTCTCTAAGGTATCTCTTCTAGCGACCTCTACTGTATTATTTTCTAGATCTCTTGATCCCATTGCAATTCTCACAGGAACACCTTTTAATTCGTATTCTGCAAATTTAGCTCCTGGTCTAAACGTATCTCTTTGATCAAATTTCACAGAAATTCCTTTCTTTCTGAACTCGTTTACAAAACCAGTCACCTTTTCAGTGATCGCAGCCAACTGCTCTTCTCCTTTATAAATTGGGACAATTACAACTTGTATTGGTGCTAATTTTGGCGGGAGCACCAAACCGAAGTCATCCGAATGCGTCATAATGAGTCCACCAATCAAACGAGTAGACACTCCCCAAGAAGTCGCCCAAACATATTCTTGTTTGCCTTCTTTCGAAGTGTACTTCACATCAAAAGCTTTTGCAAAATTCTGACCTAAAAAGTGAGAAGTACCTGCCTGCAATGCTTTTCCATCTTGCATCAAGGCTTCAATCGTAAAGGTTTCTTCAGCTCCTGCAAAGCGTTCACTTTCCGATTTTGCTCCTTTCACAACTGGCATTGCCATAAAGTTTTCAGCAAAATTAGCATATACTTCTTGCATTTGCTTTGCTTCTGATACTGCTTCGTTTTTTGTTGCATGTGCAGTGTGACCTTCTTGCCATAAAAACTCAGCGGTTCTTAAAAACAATCGCGTACGCATTTCCCAGCGCACCACATTTGCCCATTGGTTTATCAATAAAGGTAAGTCTCTATACGACTGCACCCATCCTTTATAGGTATTCCAAATAATTGCTTCAGAGGTTGGTCTTACCACCAATTCTTCCTCTAACTTCGCATTGGGATCTACAATTAATTTCCCTTTATCATCGGGGTCGTTCTTTAAGCGGTAATGAGTAACAACAGCGCATTCTTTTGCGAAACCCTCTGCATTTTTCTCTTCTGCTTCAAACAAGCTTTTCGGCACAAATAATGGGAAATAGGCATTCTCGTGCCCTGTTTCTTTAAACATTCTATCCAACTCAGCTTGCATTTTTTCCCAAATAGCATATCCATACGGTTTAATAACCATACATCCTCTAACGGCTGAGTTTTCAGCTAAATCAGCTTTTACAACCAATTCGTTATACCATTTAGAATAATCTTCTTCTCTTTTTGTTAACTTCTTACCCATATATTAAAAGTTTGGCATAAAACTTGTTATCTTTAAATCGGATTAAAAACCCAGCACAAAACTAATGCAAAAAGATTAGTACCCCAATCAAAGTTCAACTTTTTTGCAAACAATATTCATCTATAATTCAGACATCATGAAACAGTACATCATCTCCAAAAGAAACTACTATTCGATTTTTACGCTACTTTTATTTGGGCTTCTTTTTATTTCATGCGGTACATATCAGAGCGCATATACCAATGATGGCATTTATGATGATGCTCCTGTTCAAGAGCGGGTTGTTGTTGTAGAAACAAGAAAAGAAGTAACCAATGCAGACAATAATTATTTTAGCAGAGAACTTGAGAAGTTAGACAACAGCTTGGATCGTGAAGCAATTTTCACAGATATTGACAAGTATTCTTCGTATGACAACAATGACACAGACTATGAAGACTATAGTGACGAAAACAACGAGCCATGGGGATATACTTCTGGAGATAATGTAATTGTACAAATTAACTACAGGGATCATTGGTCTTGGAATAATTGGAATTGGAATAATTGGGATTTTTATGGCAATAGAAATTACTGGAGACACCGATGGGGCTTTCGTCATGGTTTTTATGGAAACTATGTGTACCAGCCATTTTATTATGGATACTATAGAAACAATTTTCACTATGGTTTTTATTACAATCCAAACTATTACATGCCAAACTATAGAAATAGAAGATACAATAGATACTTCAATAATAACAATGCAAGAAATTACACGTACAACAAAAGAAATACCCTTAGCAGAAGAAGTAGCCCTTACAGCAGAAGTAAGCGATCAAACAGCTATGCTAGACGAGATGCAACTTCTATAAATGAAAGCGTGCGATCAGACTATAGAAATAGAAACTACAAAAGTACAAGAAGAAGTAATAATGCAGCCACCAATAAGAAAACGAATGCTCGCAGAAGATCTACTACAACTCAATCCAGCAATAAAAGAAGAGCGGTAGCACCCAAAAGGACGAGCAGTACTCGTATGAAAAGAAGTACTTCAAACTCGAGTAGATCATATAAGTCTTCTTCTTCAAGAAGAAGCTATCAACCGGCAAGGAGCAGCAGGGCGTCTAGGAGCACTGCATCAAGGAGCAGAAGTTCGAGATCTGCAAGAAGAAATTAACCTGTTACATTCTCTCATTTATTATGAAAAAACTGATAGCACTCTTTTTATTTTTAGGAATATCTATGACTACGCTTTCTCAAAGCATGGGTTACACAGACTTAGCGTTATTATTCTCGAAAGACAGCCATTTAGGTACAGCTCGGTTTAATGCCATGAGCGGAGCTTTTGGAGCCTTAGGAGGAGAAATCTCTTCCCTAAAAATGAATCCCGCTAGTGCTGCTATCTTCAATAACAGCTTACTTTCTGCCTCAGCAAACTCGAGAAAAACAACGATCAACACCCGTTATTACAGCAGTCAATCTGCCACCCAAGAAGAATATTTTAATTTTTCTCAAGCCGGTGCAATATTTGTCTATAAAACAAATGAAAACAGTGATTGGTCAAAGGTAGCCTTTGGATTCAACTATGCGATTCAAAACGACTACAACGATTATTTTTTCGCAAGTGGTAATAGCGGGGTAGCTACATTTACCGAATTCCCTTTAGAAAATGCAGATGTACCCATACAATATAGTACTGCAGAATCTCAGAATTTTACAAACACCACCAGTGGAGACCTGGCCGCCTATACTTTTGCAATTGCCGGAATATACCAAAGAGATTTGCATTTAGGGGCTGCCATCAATACCTATGACTTAAGATTTTCTCAACGCTCCACATTGAGAGAACAAAACAATGATGGAGAAGGCAACTTATTGAATGCGAAATTCTATCAGGAAAACATTACCTCCGGAACAGGGTTTTCTTTTAGTGCAGGAGCTATCTATAAAGCCACTAAAAAATTGAGATTTGGTTTTTCGTACCAATCTCCTATTTGGTTCACTGAGATTCTTGAAGAAACAAATATTACAGACAATGATGGCTTCTATGGAGACACCGAAATTAAGGTATCAACAGATCCTATTACGTACGATAATACTGTAGGCAATAACTTCCCGGTTCAAGGGTATGCTTACCAATTAAAAACTCCTTCAAGAACAACTACAAGCATCGCATATGTCTTTGGAAATCAAGGTCTAATTAGTGCAGACTACACATTGCACGGATATAAAAAAATCAAACTCTCTAATGGTGACTTCAATACAGAGAACCAATTTTTCAGCAATTCTCTAAGAAATTCCTATTCCTTGAATCTCGGTTCCGAATGGCGCTTTAAAGCATTGAGTCTTCGAGGAGGATATCAATACGTTCAAAGTCCAGATACAAACGCAATTGCATCAGACAACACCAAAGGCTATTCTTTTGGAGCAGGTTACAACTTTGGAAACACAAAATTTGATGTTTCCTACCAAAACAAATCGCGTTCAGAACCATACAATTTCTATCCTCAATACGCCACTGTCAATGCCGCAGAATTATCCTTAGATCGTAGTTTAATAACAGCAACACTAACCCTTAACTTGTAAAAGAACCCTGAAAAAAGCAGAAAGAATCAAGGGGAAATAAACCTTTAAGGTCTTTGCTCTTCATTCATTTTTTTAACTTAATTTTGCAATGTATTACCATCGTTCCATGAACGAGAACAATTTAAACTTTACCATGAGCGAAATTTCAGTTTCCATTCAAAGCACTACGAACAGTAGCATTGTTAAATTTGTAAGTGACTCTATCTTAATCAATGGAGGAAGCTACGAATACAAGAATATAGACGATGCTAAAAAAGCCCCATTAGTACAACAATTATTTTACTTACCTTTTGTCAAAAAAGTATTTGTGACTGCTAATTTTATAGCGATTGAAAAATATGACATCGTTGAATGGACTGATGTTCAAGAAGAGGTGTGTACTCAAATTGAGACCTATTTAAGAAACGGAAATCCTGTTGTTACGGAAGAAAAAACAAAAAAGAAGGCGATTGAAGTATACGCAGAAGTAACTCCAAATCCTTCTGTTATGAAATTCGGAACCAATCAATCTTTAACAACACAGGATGTGGAATGTAAAAACATTGATGAAGCTAACCTAACATCTCCTTTAGCTCAAGAGCTGTTCCATTTTCCTTTTATAAAGGAAATTTTCATCTCTGAAAACTATGTTTCCATCACCAAATTTGATATGATTGAATGGAATGAAATTCATCTAGAAGTCAGAGAATTTATCCGTAATTATTTACAAGAGAATAAAACAATCATCAAACAGCTTCCTAAAGTAAAACCGGGTGATGCCGGAGAAACAGAAGTAGGCTCAGGTGATTTAGATGAAGTTTCCGAAAAAATTGTAGCCATTCTCAACGAATACATCAAACCAGCAGTTGCCTCTGACGGAGGTAACATTGCTTTTAGGTCTTACGATGCAGAGCGTAAAATTGTTAGTGTTATTTTACAAGGAGCTTGTAGCGGTTGTCCTTCATCTACAATTACTTTAAAAAACGGCATTGAGACCATGTTGAAAGACATGCTACCAAATCAAATCAATGAAGTAGTCGCTATTAACGGATAAAATTATGTCTGCAGAACACATTAAACCCTACAAAGATTCAAACCAAGGAAAGAAAGAGCAAGTTGCTCAAATGTTTGATACTATTTCAACAAATTACGACGATTTAAACAGGGTAATCTCTTTTGGGATTGATGTAAAATGGCGTAAAAAAGTAATTCAAATTATTGGAGAAACCAAACCAAAACAACTATTAGACATTGCAACAGGTACTGGAGACCTTGCAATCATGATGGCTGGCTTAAACCCCGATAGAGTTGTTGGATTAGACATTTCTAGCGGTATGCTTGAAGTAGGAAAACAAAAAATTAGAAAAGCCAACTTGTCTGACACCATTGAAATGATTGTTGGCGATTCGGAAAACATGCCTTTTGAAAACAATACATTTGATGCAATTACCGTTTCTTTTGGGGTTCGAAATTTTGCCAATCTCGATAAAGGACTCACAGAAATTAGGCGCGTTTTAAAACCCGGAGGCAAGCTCGTTATTTTAGAAACATCGGTACCAACAAAATTCCCTTTCAAGCAAGGATATCGTTTTCATACTGCGGTTATTCTGCCCATCATCGGAAAACTTTTTTCTAAAGACAAAGTAGCCTATTCATACTTATCAGAATCTGCAAATTCTTTCCCATTTGGAGAGAAGTTCAACAATATTTTACTAAAAAATGGGTTTACTACTGCAATAGACAAACCCGTTACATTTGGTGTAGCCTCTATTTACATAGCCACTAAGTAAAATGAAAAAAAAACAATTCGTACTTACAGGAATTTTAATACTCATTTCGTGCATTTCATATGCTCAATATGACAGAGTGATTAACAAACCTAATTTTGACAAAAAACGAATCCATTATGGATTCTATTTGGGTCTAAACCAAAATGACTTCAAGATAGACTACAAAAAAAGCAACTTCATTAATAGCAATGTGAGTGTAACGGCTAAAAACGGCTTTAATGTAGGTTTGATTGCTGATTTGCGTTTGCATAAAAACATCAATATCCGTTTTGAACCAGGACTTGTAAGCAATTCAAAGATTTTAGCGTTTACACATATCAATACAAAAAGAGATAGCATTAGAGAAATTGGCGCGACCTATTTGCACCTGCCATTCGTTTTTAAGTTTAGTACCGATCGTATGGACAATGTGAGACCTTATGTTTTAGCCGGTCTATCTGTAGATTACAACTTCTCGAGTAATCATAAAAATGCCAATGACAATAGTGGAGGTGAATTCAGAATGAAAGCACTCAACTATATGTATGAAGTAGGGATTGGAATTGATATTTACCTGAGCTACTTTAAACTATCTCCCTCTGTAAGAGGTGTCTTTGCTCTGAACAACGAATTAAAGTATGATGCCGACAGAAACAGTCAGTGGACTTCACCTATAAATTTTCTCGGAACTCGCGGAATATTTTTAAACTTTGCTTTTGAATAGTTTTCAGACTACCTTTTAAACTCACTCAATAAAATTGCCGTTGCCGTTGCCACATTTAAACTTTCGGTTTGCTGAACAGCACCAAATCTGGGTATGGCAACTTTTTTGTTTATGCTATTTCTAATCTGATCTGAAATACCGTTGGCTTCATTTCCCATAATCAACACAGCCTCTTTTGGCAATGCAGCTTCGTATACATTTTCTCCATCCATATCAGCAATAAACGTGGGCAATTCACACTCCTCTAAAAAAGCAATTAGGTCTTGATACACAATTGAAACCCTTGATAAAGACCCCATAGATGCCTGTACTACCTTTTGATTAAAACAATCTACCGTTTTTTGTGAGCAAACCAATTTAGCAACCCCAAACCAATCACACAACCTAATGATTGTTCCTAAATTACCAGGATCATTAATATCATCTAAGGCAACAACCAAACCTTCTGTAGGCACCATATCTTCTGCTGGCATCTTAAAAAGACCCAACACCTTATTTGGAGACTTCAATTGACTTATTTTCTTTAATTCAAGCGCTGATATTAAAACAACATCAGTTTCCTTTGGAAAAGGCTTATAATCTTCAGTAGCAAATAATTTTTCGATTTCAAAATTAGAATCCAACAACTCTTCCACCACTTTAACCCCCTCAGCCACAAATAACTTATGTTTGATTCGATACTTTTTCTGTCGTAAACTTGTTATAAGTTTTATGTGATTTCTTGATAAACTCATTAATTCATTTTAAATTAGAAAACCCGTCTAAAAATAGTACTTTTGAAACGAATAATTGACTTTACAAAGCTAATGAAAAAAGTTTCTTTTTATTTTTTTATAATTGGAATAATGGCCTCCTGTAATTCTCTCAAAAGAGTTGCAGACCATGAGCAGTTATTGAAAACATCTACACTGGTTATAGATGGTAAAAAAAATAGAGACATGGCTTTATACGACTATGTTATACAAAAGCCGAACACTCGGTTATTAGGCCTTCCTATTTCATTGTACTTTCACAACATAGGGAATCCCAAAGCCCCCAAAACAGCAAAAGAATGGGGTATTCAAAATCCAAAAAAATACAATTTCTTTAAAAATTTATTTTCAGAAAAACAAAGTATTGGTGTTGCTAAATCACAAATAAACATCAACAATTGGTTTCTAAAAAATGGAGAAGCCTCGGTAATAATTGATGATTTAAAAACTAAAAAAACAGTAAAAAATTTAAATACTTATTTTAAAACAATGGGGTATTGGAAGAACACTGTTTTTGCCAGAAAAGATACACTCAAAGAAAAAAAAGGAGCAATCACCTATACAATCACCAAGAAGAATGCTTTATTTTTAGATTCTCTTTCTACAGCGATTCCTTCACCAATTTTAAAAGCAATTTATGAAAGAGACACATCGAAAACTTTTTTACATAAAGGCGACCAATATAACGAGCAAAACCTCATCAATGAAGTCAAAAGAATTGTAAAACTTTTCAGAAACTCTGGAATTTCTAATTTTACAGATAGTTACATATACTTTGACGAAATCGACACCTTAGGTCTCAAAACAAATGTGATTACCACCATTGCAGAAAACACAATAGAAACTATTGATGGTTTGAAAACAAAAACTCCTTTTCAAATTCAAAAAATAAAAAAGGTACAAGTATATACAGACTATACACACAATGAAAGAGACCTACCCTACTTGGATTCTATTTCATACAATGGCATCACCTTCTTTGCACACAAGAAAATCAAATACAACCCCAAATATTTAGTGGAATCGATATTGATTAAACCCAATCAAATCTATTCAGACACCCTTCGCAATCTCACAAGAGATCATTTAAGGTCTCTCAACAATTTTAAAGCAATCAGCATCCACTATACCCCCATCCCAAAGAGTCACTTTTTAATTGCTAATATTCGACTAACACCGCTTGAAAAATATACCATCGGTGCAGAAACAGAACTCACACATTCGAATATTAGAGCTCTTGGAGTTTCAGCGAAATTCTCAGCATCTAACAGGAATTTATTTAAAGGAGCTGAAGTGTTTAAATCCTCCTTTACAGGTTCTTTTTTTAACACATCAAATCAGCCAGGAAGCACAAGTGGTTTTTTTAATGCTTGGGAATTAGGGATTGATCTTTCCTTAGAGATTCCTCGATTTTTTGCTCCATTCGGGCTACACAGGTTGGTTCCTAAAAAAATGTCTCCAAAAACACTATTCTCTGTGGGTACAGCCATTCAAAAAAACATTGGTCTAGATAGGCAAACCATCAATGCCAATGTAAATTATAAATGGAAATTTAACGAAAAAAAATCAATCAACTTTGAATTGTTCAATGTTCAGTACATTCGAAACTTGAACACTGCAGAATATTTCAATATATACAGTTCTGAGTTCAACAAACTGCTTCCAATTGCAGAAAAATATGACAATTTCCCGTTAAACTCTGCCAATGCACCCTCGTTCATGAATACGGTAAAACAAGATCTTATTTTTAGAGCAAACCATCCTTCAGATTACAACGCGAATTTAAACATCGAAAATAGATATGCAATTGTCACCTCTAATTTCATTATCCCGACCATTGCCTACACCTTCACGTATAGCAATCAAACAAACTACAAAGACAATAATTTTTCATTTTTCAAGGTGAGGCTTTCAAACGCTGGAAACTTTGTTGCCCTGGCCAGTAATACCACTAATGAAAATGGCATAAAAACCATTTCAGACACGCCTGTTGCTCAATATGTAAAAACAGATATTGAATATAAAAAATTCTGGAATGTTTCACGAAATGCAGTCATAGGCTTTAGATCATTTTTAGGCGCTATTGTTGCTTATGGAAAATCTGACATTCCTTTTACAAAGAGCTATTTTGCAGGCGGATCCAATGATATTAGAGCATGGAAAACCTATGAATTAGGCCTAGGTTCATCTCCTCCAGGTTTAGAATTCAATGTTGGTAACTTTAAGTTTTTAACGAGTCTAGAATATCGATTTGATTTAATTAGTAGCTTAAAAGGCGCATTATTTATTGACGCGGGTAATATTTGGGACATCTCTAACTCTTCTTTTACAGATGACAGTGCTAAATTTAATAGTTTGTCTTCCTTAAAACAGATGGCAGTTGGTTCGGGATTTGGAGCCAGATATGATTTTAACTTTTTAATTTTACGATTGGATATTGGATTTAAAACACACGAACCCTATTTAACAGGCAATAAATGGTTCCAAAACTATAATTTCAACAACGCTGTTTACAATATAGGAATCAATTATCCTTTCTAGAAAATAAACAAGTCTATAACGTTTTCGTTATTTATAAAGAAAAACGCAATTCATTTATTTAAAAAATGACTAGTTTTGTGAGCATACATATTATCTAAAACTCAAACAACACTTCATGAATCATTCAATAAAACCAGGAGTTGCAACAGGAGCCGCAGTTCAAGAGATTTTCAAACTAGCAAAAGAAAAAAAATTCGCACTTCCAGCTGTGAATGTAATTGGATCGCCAACTATAAATGCAGTTTTAGAGACTGCTAAGGACTTAAACGCTCCGGTAATTATACAATTTTCTAATGGAGGAGCCTGTTATAATGCAGGTAAAGGGTTGTCAAATGAGAATCAAAAGGCAGCTATTGCAGGTGCTATTGCAGGTGCCAAACATGTGCACTTAATGGCTGAAGCTTATGGAGTTCCTGTTATTTTACATACAGATCATGCAGCAAAAAAACTATTGCCTTGGATTGATGGTCTTATAGATGCAAGCGAAAAACATTTCGCGGCAACAGGGAAACCTTTGTACAGTTCTCACATGATTGATTTATCTGAAGAACCTATTGAAGAAAACATTGAGATATGTAAAGCATACCTCGCTCGAATGAGTAAAATTGGGATGTCCTTAGAAATAGAGTTAGGAATTACTGGCGGAGAAGAGGATGGTGTTGACAATACAGATGTAGATGTGTCGAAATTATATACACAACCCGAAGAAGTTGCTTTTGCATATGAAGAGCTTATGAAGGTGAGTCCAAATTTCACAATTGCAGCTGCATTTGGAAATGTTCATGGAGTATACAAGCCAGGAAATGTAAAATTAACTCCAAAAATTTTAAAGAACTCTCAAGCTCACATCTCTGAAAAATATCATGTCCCAGCAAACACTATAGATTTTGTTTTCCATGGAGGATCTGGCTCTACATTAGAAGAAATCAGAGAAGCTATTGGTTATGGAGTTATTAAAATGAATATTGATACTGACTTACAATTTGCTTTTACTGAGGGTGTAAGAGATTACATGCACAACAAAGCAGCATATGTACAAACTCAAATTGGAAATCCGGAGGGTGCAGAAATTCCAAATAAAAAATACTACGACCCAAGAAAATGGGTGCGAGAAGGAGAAATTACATTTAAAAAACGATTGAAGAGTTCTTTTGAAGATTTAAACAATGTAAATACACTTGCTTAATCCGCTAGATAGTTTAATTTAGCCGATAATTATAACATTTAAAACAACTGCATAATATGGCTTGGTTTAAAAGAAAAGACAAAGGGATCCAGACACCTACTGAGGACAAGAAAGACACTCCCAAAGGACTTTGGTATAAAACCCCTAGCGGAAAAATTATAGATACAGAAGAATTAAAAAAGAATCTATATGTAAGTCCGGAAGATGGTTATCATGTAAGAATTGGAAGTAAAGAGTACTTTGAGTTATTCTTTGACAACAATGAGTTTACTGAACTTAATGAAAAGTTAACTTCTGTTGATCCTTTAAAATTTGAAGACACTAAAAAATATCCAGACCGTTTAAAAGCCGCCAAAGAAAAGACCAATTTACACGATGCAGTTCGAACTGCTGTTGGAAAATCTCTCGGTAAAGACTTGGTAATTGCTGCGATGGATTTCTCTTTTATTGGAGGTTCTATGGGATCTGTGGTAGGAGAAAAAATTGCAAGAGCAATTGATCATTCTATTGAGCATAAAATTCCTTTTTTAATGATTTCCAAATCTGGAGGTGCGCGCATGCAAGAAGCTTCTTTATCTTTAATGCAATTGGTAAAGACCTCTTCTAAACTAGCACAACTGGCAGAAATTAAGATACCTTATATATCTTTATGTACTGACCCTACAACAGGAGGAACTACCGCTTCTTATGCCATGCTCGGAGATATTAACATCGCAGAACCCAATGCATTGATTGGATTTGCGGGCCCAAGAGTTGTAAAGGATACAACAGGTAAAGATTTACCAAAAGGTTTTCAACGCTCCGAGTTTTTACTAGAACACGGCTTCTTAGATGGCATTTACGAGCGTAAAAACTTAAAAGAACAGGTGAACTTATATATCGATTTAATTCAAAACAACACGATTAGAAAATAAAAAAAGAGCCTTTAGGCTCTTTTTTATTTAAGTCATTTTAAGTCAAACCTTTACTTGGTATATTTCAATTTTAAATTGCCTCTCAAATTCGCCTCAAAAACAAAAATTAATGTATATTTGCCACTTCAATGAAAACATCATTGATGTACATAAAAATCATTTAAAATAATATTGGCATGTATTTAACAAAAGAGGTAAAAGAGAATATCTTTTCAAAGCACGGTAAGTCAGCAACTGACACTGGAACATCAGAAGGACAAATTGCATTGTTCACTTTCAGAATCAATCACTTAACAGAGCACTTAAAAAAGAATCGTAAAGATTACAACACGGAGCGTTCGTTAGTAAAACTAGTAGGTAAGCGTAGAAGCTTATTAGACTACTTAAAGAAAACTGAGATCAACAGGTATCGTGCGATTATCAAAGAATTAGGAATTAGAAAATAAAACCTAACACAAAAAAGAGGCTCTATAAACGTGCCTCTTTTTTATTTTTAACGGATATCACTTCTATTGCACAAGTAGAATGTATTTATAAAAATTCAAAATTAGTAACAGCAATTTTGATTTTCCATTGGAAGTAAAGCAACAACAAAACAACAAACAACACAGCAAAAAATTAAAGTATCAACTTAGAATTAAAATTTTATGATTCCAAAAGTATTTAACGAGGTAATAGACCTTGGAGATGGAAGAACCATCTCATTAGAAACCGGTAAATTGGCGAAACAAGCGCACGGTTCAGTTGTTGTAAGAATGGGAGACGCAATGTTATTGTGTACCGTAGTATCCAACTACAAAGCAAGCCCTGTTGATTTTTTACCATTAACGGTAGACTATCGAGAAAAATTTGCTGCTGCTGGAAGATATCCTGGTGGATTCTTCAAAAGAGAAGCAAGACCTAGTGATGGAGAAGTATTAACGATGCGTCTTGTAGACCGAGTTTTACGTCCATTATTCCCAAAAGATTACCATTCAGAAGTACAAGTTATGATTCAATTAATGTCTCATGATGAAAATGTAATGCCCGATGCACTTGCTGGTTTAGCGGCATCAGCAGCGATTCAACTTTCTGATTTCCCTTTCGAATGTCCAATTTCTGAGGCACGTGTTGCTCGTGTAAATGGAGAATTTGTAATCAACCCGAGTAGAGCTCAATTAGCAGAATCTGACATTGACATGATGATTGGAGCCTCTGCAGATTCTGTAATGATGGTTGAAGGTGAAATGGATGAAATCTCTGAAGAAGAAATGGCAGAAGCCATTAAATTTGCTCACGAATCTATCAAGATACAATGTGCTGCTCAAGTCCGTTTGGCTGAAGCATTTGGAAAAAAAGAAACTAGAGCGTATGAAGGAGAAAGAGAAGATGAAGAATTAGCCTCAAAAATTAATGACTTTTGCTACGATAGATGTTATGCCATTGCTAAAAAAGGAACATCTAAAGCGGAGCGTTCCGCTGCATTCGCCGAAGTAAAAGAAGAATTAGTCGCTTCTTTTTCAGAAGAAGAATTAGAAGATTATGGAGATTTAGTTGGAAGATATTTTAATAAATCTCAAAAATCTGCGGTACGTGAATTGACCTTAGCAGAAGGGGTTCGTTTGGATGGTCGTAAAACCACAGATATTAGACCAATTTGGTGTGAAGTAGATTATTTACCATCAACACATGGTTCATCTATCTTTACAAGAGGTGAAACTCAAGCATTGGCAACAGTAACACTTGGAACCTCAAGAGAGGCAAATAAAATAGACATGCCTTCTTATGAAGGTGAAGAAACCTTCTATCTACACTATAACTTCCCTCCTTTTTGTACAGGTGAAGCAAGACCATTAAGAGGAACCTCTCGTAGAGAAGTTGGACATGGTAATTTGGCACAACGTGGATTAAAAGGAATGATTCCTGATGATTGTCCTTATACAGTTAGAGTTGTTAGTGAAGTACTCGAGTCGAATGGTTCATCTTCTATGGCAACTGTTTGTGCTGGTACAATGGCTTTGATGGATGCTGGTGTTCAAATGACTAGACCTGTTTCTGGAATTGCTATGGGATTGATTTCTGATGGTGACCGTTATGCAGTATTGTCTGATATTTTAGGTGATGAAGATCACTTAGGAGATATGGACTTCAAAGTAACAGGAACCTCTGAAGGAATTACTGCCTGTCAAATGGATATCAAAGTAAAAGGATTGTCCTATGAAATTTTAGTAAATGCCTTAAAACAAGCTCGTGATGGTCGTTTACATATTTTAGGAAAGTTAACAGATACCATAGCATCTGCGAACGAAGAAGTAAAACCGCATGCTCCTAAAATGATTAACAGAAGAATTCCTAATGAATTAATTGGTGCATTTATTGGCCCAGGAGGTAAACACATTCAAGAGTTACAGAAAGAAACTGAAACTACCATTGTAATTACTGAAGATGCTGAAACTGAGGAAGGGATTATTGAAATTTTAGGAACCAAACCAGAAGGTATCGAAGCTGTAATTGCTCGTATTGAATCTATGCTTTTTAAACCACAAGTTGGAAGTGTATATGAAGTAAAAGTAATTAAAATGTTAGATTTTGGTGCTGTTGTAGAATATGTAGAAGCTCCGGGAAATGAGGTGCTTTTGCATGTTAGTGAGCTTGCTTGGGAACGCACAGAAAACGTATCTGATGTTGTAAACATGGGAGATGTATTTGATGTGAAATACTTCGGTTTAGACTCAAGAACAAGAAAAGAAAAAGTTTCTCGTAAAGCCATTTTACCAAAACCTGAGGGTTATGTGGCAAGACCACCAAGAGATAACAATAATAAAGGTAGAGACAATCGCAACCGCGATAGCAGAAAACCAAGAGAAAAGAGAGACTAATATCCTCTTCTTTTTAAAACTACTGAAAGCATCTAATCTTGATTAGATGCTTTTTTTTTATTTCGAAATGTTAATAAATGCATCTGGCAACCTATTGCTTTTTATTTAAGATTTATTTTCTTTGCATACCATTTATGAAAATTCAACGCATCATATATTTATCACTAGGAAGTAATCAAGGAAACAAACTTGAACACTTACAAAATGCCATAGACGCCATTGCTCAAAACATTGGTGCCATCTTACAAATTGCCCCCGTCTATAAAACGAAAGCTTTAGGATTTGATGGTGATCAGTTTCTGAATACTTGTGTAAAGGTTACTACCTATTTGCCTCCAGAAACCTTGCTGCAGCGAATTCTGAATATCGAGAGAGCTTTGGGAAGAGTTCGTGATGATCAAAATGATAACTATTCAAATAGAACCATCGATATTGACCTTTTGCTCTTTGACGACGAAGTTATATTTTCAAAAGACTTAATTGTTCCACATCCGAGAATGCTCGGACGAAAATTTGTACTAGTACCCCTTGCAGATATTGCATCAAACACTTTACATCCCGTAGAAAAAAAGCAAATTAGTAAATGTTTGGCATCCTGTGATGATTCATCAGAAGTTGAAAAAATGCAAGAATCGTTAGTACGACCAATTCCGTTAACGGAGAAATACAATTACATCGCTATTGAGGGAAATATAGGGGCTGGTAAAACAACCTTGTCAAATATGATGTCTGATGAGTTCAATGCAAAAGTAGTTTTAGAGCGATTTGCAGACAATCCTTTTCTTCCAAAATTCTATCAAGACGAAGACAGATATGCCTTTCCTTTAGAAATGAGTTTTTTGGCTGATAGATATCAGCAATTGACAGACGACCTAGCACAATATGACTTATTTAAAAACTTTATTGTTTCGGATTACTATATTTTTAAATCATTAATTTTTGCGCAAGTAACCTTACAAAAAGAGGAATACTTGCTCTACAGGAAGATGTTTGATTTAATGTATCGGGAGATCACAAAACCAGACTTATACGTCTATTTGTACCAGAATACTGAAAGGTTGATTAAAAACATTCAAAAAAGAGGAAGAGACTACGAACAGAACATCACAAGTGATTACTTAAATAAAATCCACAAAGGCTATAGCAACTTTATAAAAACACAACCAGATTTAAACACGGTGATCATCGATGTGTCTGAACTAGATTTTGTAAACAACAAAGCTGACTATGATTTTATTTTAAATAAAATAAAAGACCATTAAGTTCGCTACTGTCGTGTTTCACTTTAATAGGTGAAATCTTGTCTTCTTGTCATTCAGAGAACACATGCAAAAAAACAACCTTTAAAGCATCAGATACTGCAACGTTTTCAGAGAGAACCGCTGCATGAACCTAATGTTCTTTTTATAACTCGTGTTCTTCACCAATGACTCAAGATATGGTTGTCAAAGACTCTACACACAAAAAAACGCGTTTCCACTTTGAAATTTTACTAAAAGCCTATAAATTTTGAAGCATTAGTACAGTGCCTAGAGTTATAAGCGCTACTTTTTCAACTCTAATTTTTCTGCAAAATAATCACAAAAATCCCGCATTGTAGCACTCATTTTTTGATCGTCCGTAGCGCGTTCAAATGTATTCGCCATAGACACTAAAGTTTGATGAAAAAACTGTTTCATTTCATCTACAGGCATGTCTTTTGTCCACAGGTCCATTCTTAAAGTATCTTTTTTCTCATTATCCCAAACAGAGATCATTAAGGCTTTAGAAGTTGCATTTTCGACCCCACCATCTTCAGCTGACCAAAAGATATTTTCCGGAACTTTATTTTCATCCAATCCTACATTAAATTTTATCTCTGATGTATGTTTTACTGCCATTACTTTTTTGGTTTGTATTTTGATTTTCTATAAATTTCTTCAGTAGAAGTATCTATTAATTCTTGCAAAGATACGTCATTATACTTCATATATGAACGAACTATTTGTCTTCCCATCCAGGCACCAATTCTTCCAGGAGAGCGTGTATCTTCTGACCTATAAAATTTTGAAAAAGGTGCGTCGTCTAAAAAGCGCTTCGCCAGCTTTGTATCTGTGCTAAACAGTAGCTTATGTTCAATAAAATATTTCCAAATTTGTTGCTCGTTTGCTATTGCCCAAGCATGTTTCTCGTCTGAAAAGCCTATTTTACTCGCATCGCTAGTTGAAGGAAGGTACTTATCGAACAGGTATTGTTTCTTTCCTTCTTGTATCATTCTACTCACAAAATTCCTATTCGATGATTGATTCTTAAGCATGTCAGTAACCACAGCACTTGCCACATCAACAATGATTTGATTTTTTGTAAAGTTTTGCTTGATGTACTCGGGGAAATCAGCATAAAAATCATGTGTAGCTCCAAGATATACATCTAAAGATATCAATAGATAGTCTTTTGTATAGAGTACTTTATTTTGATAATCAATATTGCTTAAAAGCGTAATCACTTTTGGAGTCTTAAATTCTGGAAAGTAATACTTTACATGTTGGAACAAGAGTTCTAACTTCACTCTCAAAAATGAAATGTCTTTATATAACTTTTGTGTCTCAGCAAACAATGCACGCTCATCTGCATCTTTGATTTTATTGATCCAAACTGAATCAGGGTCGTTTGAAGTAAAAAAAAACGGATACTTTTCTTTTGTTTTAGGCAAAGTTTGTGCTGTACTTGCGTAAAAATCGGCATCAAATCTATCGATTGTGAAATCAACTTGTACAGAACTAACATCTACAAGTTCCTCATTATTAGAACCACATGCGAGTACAATTGTTAAAAGTAACAGTAAGGAAATATATTTTGCCATTATCTTTGTATATTAGTGCTTGAATTTTTTACAAGGACAAAAATACTAAAATAGTTGATCAATGAATACTGAAAACGTTGCTAATCATATTGTAGATTGGCTTAAGGAATACGCAAATAAGGCCAACATAAAAGGATTTATAATTGGAGTTTCTGGCGGAATTGATTCTGCAGTAACTTCTATGTTATGCGCCAAAACGGGATTAGAAACACTGTGTGTGGAGATGCCAATTCACCAAGCAGAAAGTCAAGTTACTCGGGCATTGAATCACATTACTTTTTTAAAAGAGTCATTTACAAATGTTGCTTCAACCAAGGTAGATCTGAGCCACACTTTTGAGGCTTTTAGAGCTGCAAATCAGCAAGAGGAACAATCGCACAGAATCGATTTAGCTTTGGCAAATACAAGAGCGCGATTGCGAATGAGTACTCTTTACTATTTAGCAAGCATCAATGGACTCCTTGTCGCAGGAACAGGAAATAAGGTGGAAGATTTCGGTGTCGGCTTTTACACAAAGTATGGGGACGGCGGTGTTGACGTGAGTCCAATTGCCGATTTGTTAAAATCTGAAGTTTATGAACTCGCCAAATACTTGGGCATTATAGACTCTATACAAAATGCAGCTCCCACAGATGGGCTGTTTGGAGACAGCAGAACAGATGAGGATCAAATTGGTGCCTCTTATGATGAATTAGAATGGGCGATGCATATGCAAGACATTGGGAAAAAACAACAAGACTTTTCCGGAAGACAACTTGAAGTGTTTCAGATTTACACGCGTCTAAACAGCATCAATCAGCACAAAATGAATCCGATTCCAATTTGCACAATCGATCCCAGTTTAAAGTAAACCTGCTGCCATCATTCTTTTTTTAATGCTTCGATATGATTTCTTTTTTGATCCAATAAATATTGAAAATGGTATCAATAAAATCAATTGTATTATTCTTAAAAATTTAAGGGTCTTTTTCATTTCATTTTTTTTAGCACTTAAAATTAATTAAAATTTCTGACATACCAAACACTTAGAAACACGTAAAAATCAAACAACTCTATTTAATTTTTCAAAAATCATACGCTTTAAGGTGTTGTAGTTCATAATCTCCTCCAACACTTCGTTATTAACCTGATCTTTAGACACCTTACTTAAAAGCTCCTTTATTTTGAGACCAATCAATGCGACTCTTAATCTATAGACTACATCAAGTACTGCTTTGGGTAAAACTTTAATGGTTTCTGTGACATAAATATCTTTACTTTCCCATTTACTCAAAGGATGCTTTATCTCATCTGACTCCATTAATATGTCTGTAACCGCAGAAGATATTTGAGAATTCTCATGATTTGTTAATTTTTCGATAGAGAATTTTTTTTCTTCATTTAACTGGTCTAAAAGTTCATAATAAATCTCTTTGAACAATTTGTTTGCAAATTCGATTTCATCTTCTTGCAGATTCAAATAGAGTTCTTGAGATACGAGACTCGTAAAGGTTTCTTTTTGAACGATGATTCTACCTTTGTCATTTTCAATCTCTACCTCTTGAGTGAAATCGACCTCTTCATTGCCATGGAGTAATAATAGTTTTATAATTTCTCTTTCAAAAATATCTAACTGATCTATTTTCTGAACAGTCGCATTACCACCTTTAACAGCTGTCATTGCTGCTTCTTGCTCTGCAAAGTATTCTGGAGGTGGCTGATTCGGATCCGAACTACTTTGATTTCGTTTCGGCTTTACCTCTTTACTCAAAAGCTGTGCCAGCTCACTAAACAAGACACGCTCAGATATTTCCATTACTCGAGCACATTCTTGCACATATACTTCTCGTTGAATTCCATCTGGAATCTTAGAAATACTCGTAACGATATCCCTGATCAACCCTGCTTTTTTAACAGGATCATTCTTTGCTTCTTTCATTAATAAAGAAACCTTAAAGCTAATGAAGTCTTGAGAAGCGTTCTCTAGATATTCTTTTAGCTCAGTATCTGTATGCGCTTTGGCAAAACTATCGGGATCTTCTCCTTCTGGGAAAGACACCACCTTTACGTTCATCCCTTGCTCAAGGATCAAATCGATTCCTCGAATAGCAGCTCTAAGACCTGCCGCATCGCCATCAAAAAGCACGGTAATATTTTTGGTCAATCTTCTGACCAAACGAATCTGATCTGAAGTGAGTGCGGTTCCAGAGGAGGCTACCACATTTTGAATCCCTGACTGATGAAAAGAAATAACATCTGTATACCCTTCTACTAAAAAACAATTATCCTGCTTTGCTATTTCTTTCTTTGCTTGGTAAATTCCGTATAATATTTTACTCTTATGATAAATATCGCTCTCTGGAGAATTTAGATATTTTGCAGCCTTTTTATCTGCTGTTAAGATACGACCTCCAAACCCGAGTACTCTTCCAGACATCGAGTGAATAGGAAACAAAACACGCCCTTTAAATCGATCAAATTGTTTATTATCTTTCACAATGGTCAAACCTGTTGAGGCAAGATATTTTAAATCATATCCTTTATTCAAAGCAGATTTTGTGAAATTATCCCATTCATTCTTGCAATATCCAAGGTCAAATTTTTTGATGATATCCTCTCTAAACCCTCGCTCTTTAAAATAGGACAACCCAATCGCTTTTCCTTGTTGCGTATTGAGCATTAAATCATGAAAGTAGTCTGCCGCAAACTTCGAAACAACGAACATGCTTTCGCGCTCATTAAGCTGCTGTTTCTGCTCGTCTGATTGCTGGGTTTCTTCAATCTCAATATTATATTTTTTCGCTAAATATCGAATTGCTTCAGGATAGGAATAATGCTCATGCTCCATTAAAAATGAAATGGCATTTCCTCCTTTTCCGGTACTAAAATCTTTCCATATTTGTTTCACCGGAGACACCATAAAAGAGGGCGATTTTTCATCTGTAAATGGACTCAATCCTTTGAAATTGCTTCCTGCCTTTTTCAAGCTTACGTACTCTCCAATCACCTCCTCTACACGGGCAGTTTCAAAAACACGATCTATAGTTTCTTTGGATATCATAGGACAAAAATAAAAAAAAAGACCTGACAAAGTGAACTATTTTATCAGGTCTTTTGAGATGTGATTAATAACATACAACCGCGTTATGATGAGTAAACGCAATTAGGAGGCTACACTCATTTTCTTTAAAGCAGTCTTTGTTAATTTATTTTCTGCATACGCCTTCGTTACGATAAATTCTTTTACTTCAGAGCTCGGTAATTCGAACATTGCGTCTGTAAAAATTGCTTCACACAAAGAGCGCAATCCGCGAGCACCTAACTTATACTCTACTGCTTTAGAAACAATATAGTTTAGTGCTTCTTCTTTGATGTCAAAAGCAATATCATCCATACCAAACAACTTTTTATATTGTTTCATTATGGAGTTTTTTGGCTCTGTTAAAATCGCCCTTAAGGTTTCTGCATCTAGTGGATTCATGTAACTCAACACCGGTAAACGACCAATAATTTCAGGTATCAGACCAAAAGATTTTAAATCTGAAGGTATGATGTACTGCAATAAATTATCTTCATCAATTTTATCCTCTGCAACTGAAGCAGAATACCCTACAGCTTGCATATTTAGACGATTGCTAATAATTCTATCTATACCTGAAAATGCCCCTCCTGCGATGAACAAAATATCTTTGGTATTTACTTCAATAAATTTTTGATCTGGATGTTTTCTTCCTCCCTTTGGCGCCACATTTACAACAGATCCTTCTAATAACTTTAACAAGGCTTGCTGTACACCTTCTCCTGAGACATCTCTAGTAATCGAAGGATTGTCTCCTTTACGAGCAATTTTATCAATTTCATCGATAAAAACAATTCCTCGCTCCGCTTTCGCAACGTCATAATCTGCTGCTTGTAAAAGTCTACTCAGAATACTTTCCACATCTTCTCCTACATAACCTGCTTGCGTTAAAACAGTAGCATCAACAATAGAAAAAGGAACATTTAGCATCTTTGCAATTGTGCGTGCTACTAGGGTTTTTCCTGTACCGGTTTCTCCTACCAACACAATATTACTCTTTTCGATTTCCACCTCATCTTCATCCTTTTTCGTTTGCAATAATCTTTTGTAATGATTATATACCGCAACCGCCATGGATTTCTTTGTTTCGAGTTGTCCAATGATGTATTGATCTAAAAACTCTTTAATCTCCAAAGGTTTTTTCAACATCACATCTTTCGACAGGCCTGCTGCTTGCTTTTCAGTAATCTCTTCCGCTAGAATTCCATTGGCCTGCTCAATGCATCTGTCACAAATATGCGCATCAATTCCAGCAATCAACAGATTCGTTTCGGCTTTCTGCCGCCCACAAAACGAACATTCTAAATTTTCTTCTTTCGACATGATTCTTTTCTTTAGTACTGTTTGTGATTAGAAATTAAGAAGAGTACAGTAATTTCTCATTACACGACCCTGCATATTCTATTCTATTTCAACGGTTTATAATTATTTTCTTGTTAAGATTTCGTCAATCATTCCATATGCTTTCGCCTCAGAAGCCTTCATCCAATAATCTCTATCAGAATCTTCATGCACCTTCTCTACCGTTTGACCCGAATGATTTGCTATAATTTCATACAACTCACCTTTCAATTTCAAAATCTCTCGTGTTGTAATTTCTATATCAGATGCTTGACCTTGCGCACCTCCCAAAGGTTGGTGAATCATGATTCTTGAGTGCGGCAATGCAGAACGTTTTCCTTTTTCTCCAGCACACATTAAAACAGCTCCCATGGAGGCTGCCATTCCTGTACAAATTGTTGCTACATCTGGCTTGATAAATTGCATGGTATCATAAATACCTAACCCCGCATACACACCTCCTCCCGGAGAATTGATATAGATGGAGATATCTTTAGAGGCATCTACACTTTCTAAGAACAATAACTGTGCTTGAATTACATTCGCCACCTGATCGTTAATTCCAGTTCCTAGAAAAATAATTCTATCCATCATTAAACGAGAAAAAACATCCATTTGAGTGATGTTCATCTGACGTTCTTCCATGATATATGGAGTCAAACTACTTGTTATTTGTCCTAAATAGGTACTATTTATTCCATGGTGTTTTGTTGCGTATTTTTCGAACTCTTTTCCGTAATTCATTGGTCATTAGTTTTTTTATGATTGAAATGTAAATATAACAACTATTAAGTTAATATGCTGCTCGTGTTCAAAGCTAAAAAAACTCCTTTAACATCTAAAGGAGTTTTCATACATTTCAAATGCCTCCAATTGGGGGGCTAGTATTTCTTATTTATATACTTCTTTGATAAATCCTTCGTACGAAACTTCTTTCGTTTTAAAGGTGATATTTTCTTTATAAAAAGTCAATAACTTATGCGAAACTAATTGTTCTTGTAAACGCTTCGCCTCATCTTGATTTCCTAAAATTCTGGCAGCAATATCATCCAACTCCTTTTCTTCCGGATTCATATTTCCAAATTGAGCCATTTGTGTTCTAATGAACCCTTTTGCATAATCTACAAGCTCAGCATAATCTAATTTGATGTCATTATCTTTCATAATCTTCCCTTCGATTAATTGATAACGCAATCCTTTTTCAGATTTTGCATATTCTGCAGCTGCTTCTTCAGCTGTCATTTGCTTTTCTCCTGCAGTAGCCAACCATTTTTTCAAGAACTCTGCTGGCAATTCAAACTTTGTATTCTCAACGAGATACTCAGTTACAGCATTTAATAATTGTTGATCTCCTTGAGCTAAAAACTGTTTTTCAGCATCCTCTCTAATCTTATCTTTCAATTCAGTTACAGTAGAAACACTTCCGTCTGTAAATAGTTTGTCGAATAGATCTTTATCTAATTCCGCCAATTCAGTTTCGGTAATTTCTTCAACGGTTAAGGATACCGTAATATCTAGACCTTGAATGGCCTCATTAGACAAGCCCAAAGCTGCTTCTAATTTATGATCCTCAGAAAACAACCCTTTTGTTTTCAAATCGATAACATCTCCAACTTTTGATCCTACAAATTTTTTCAAATTTGCCTTTCCTTTCACATCCGCTAAAGTGATGGTTGCTTTTTTATTAATTTCTTGAGCTTCATTCACAAAAGTACCTGTAACGTTAGATGTTTCTGCAACAACCTCAACGGCATTCATTTTACCATAACGAGACTGCAAGTTTACCACCTCTTTTTCTATTAAAGCGTCATCTGCTTTAATGGCATATTGTGTTATTTTTTTCTTTGCAGATAAATCTACTGTAAATTCTGGAGCTAGTCCTAATTCGAACTCAAAAGAAAAAGTTTCTGTATCCCAAGAAAAATCATCTTGAACTCTAGGTAAAGGATTCCCTAAAATATCTAATTTCTCCTCTGTTAAAAATTTATTTAAAGATTCTTGTAGTAATTTGTTTACCTCATCAATCATTACAGATTTACCGTATTGCTTCTTTACCATTCCCATTGGCACATGTCCTTTTCTAAATCCTGGAATGTCAGCTTTCTTGCGGTAATCTTGTAAAACTTCTGTTACTTTTGCTTGATAGTCTTCTGCAACGATATCAACTTTTACAACTGCATTTAATGCATCTACATTTTCTTTTGTAATATTCATGTTTCAATTATCTTAAAAAATTGGCTGCAAAATTAGTGATTTTTAGCAACTATACAAAGGTTTAAACAGTTCTATTTCAGTTATTTTAAATCAATCCGCTTTTGCTCTCTGCTTCATTTACAAAAAGTTAGCTAAAATAGCGCTCCAAGAATCCAATTTAAATCTGGATAAAGATTGGTTTTCAAAATTCTTCAATGCACGATTATCTGTCATATGACTTCGTTGCAAAAGCATATTTAAAAGTAATTTCCTTTTATAACTCCTCTAAAAAGGATAACAAAAGCATCGTGATGTGTTTTGACATCTAAACGATCTTCACAGGCGTATTCCTTATCAAGAGCCTTTGAAATCCGTTAAAAAAAGAAGCGTTTCTTTTAAAAAGGCCACAGGATTTTCTGCGTGTAACCAATGACCTGCTTTGGGAATATTTAGGATGTTCGCGGCAGGAAAATGTGCTTTAATGAGCGAAACATCATCTGCAGAAATATACCCTGAATTTTCGCCTCTTAAGAATAAGGTGCTCCCTTCGAAAACACTGAAAGAAGGCAATGCTGCACCGACTTCATGTGTATTCTCTGTTAACGATTGTACATTGAAACGGAAATCCAATTGCCCCTTCTCTTTCCAATATAAATTCTTCATCAAAAATTGACGCACACCAACCTCTGGAATCAATACTTTTAACTTTTCATCCACTAACTTTCGAGAAGTATGTATGGAAAAATCAATTGAATTCAATGCATCTAAAATATCATGATGGTGCGGTGGGTACATTTTTGGAGAAATATCTGCAACGATCAAACCACGCACCCTTTTAGGGTAGCTTGTAGCATACAACATAGCAACCTTTCCCCCCATAGAATGTCCGATTAAGACGACCTGTTCTAATTGATGGTGTGAGATATAGTTTTGTAAATCTCTCACCATTTCCTCATAGTCAAAAACATCTGCATGAAAACTTCTGCCATGATTTCGCTGATCTACAAGATGCACTTCAAAGGTCTTTGCCAATTCATTTCCAATTGTTTTCCAATTGTCGCCATTGCCAAAATAGCCATGTAGAATTATTAATGGCGCTCCAGTCCCTATAATTTTTGAATGCAATAATCCCATATTATTGCAAGCGATGTAAATACATATTCACAACATTCTCCAATCCTAAATACAAGGATTCTGAAATCAACGCATGTCCAATTGAAACCTCCGCTAGATGCGGTATATTCTCTTTAAAAAACTGAATATTTTCCAGACTTAAATCATGACCAGCATTGATACCTAAACCCAAGTCATGTGCCAATATTGCCGCGTTAGTATATGGGGTAATTCCTGCGCTATTTCCAAGACCGAACTGTGTTGCAAATTCTTCAGTATAGAGTTCAATTCTATCTGCGCCCGTTTTTGCAGCTGCTTCAATCATCTTCAAGTCGGTATCAATAAAAATAGAGGTTCTAATACCAGCACTTTTAAATTCAGCAATCACCTCTTTTAAATACGCTTGATGAACAATGGTATCCCACCCTGCATTAGAGGTTAATGTATCTATACTATCAGGCACCAAAGTAACTTGAGTTGGCGCAATTGCCAAAACCATTTCCATAAATTTCGGAATTGGATTCCCCTCGATATTATACTCTGTTGTCACGATATCCCTCAGATCGTAAGCATCTTGATACTTGATATGTCTTTCATCAGGTCTTGGATGAATTGTGATGCCCTCTGCTCCAAAAGACTCTATGTCTTTAACTACTTTCAGTAAATTCGGAACATCTCCTCCACGAGAATTGCGGAGTGTTGCTATTTTATTTACATTTACACTTAACTTTGTCATATTTATTAGAAATAAATAGCAAAAGTACTCAATTCATTAAAATTTAGTATCCTTTTTAGCTTATATTCGTATCAGATGAACATCAATGACTACATACGTAACGACTTCAATCCTTTAACACTTGAAAACACTGTTAAAGACGCATTAGAAATTTTTCAAATATACCCTGTCACCCATATTCCAATCACAGAAAAAGACCGCTATATCGGCTGCATTTCACAGAGCGATATCATTGCGATAGACCAACCCGAGGAAACACTGAGAAAACAACAAGATTTTCTAGAAACGTTTCAAATAAACAGAGAAGAATCCATCCTTGAATTGTTGCAGAAATTTGGAAATGAGGACACTAATGTACTTCCTGCGGTTTTGCAACAAAAATACATTGGATACTTTGAGCTAAACGACATCCTAGATGTTTTAACACAAAGTCCCTTTTTTAATTCGAACGGATTCATTCTTATTGTTCAAAAAAACAACAAAGAATATGCCATGAGTGAAGTTGCTCAAATCATTGAATCCAATAAAGGGATGCTTTTAGGCGCTTACATCTCAAATCATACTGAAGATAAAACTGAACTTACCTTGAAAATAGCATCCCAAGAAATAAATGAAATCATTCAGTCATTCAGAAGATACAAGTATACCATACTAACAAAACATCAAGATGACTTTTATTTGGAGGAATTAAAAAATCGATCTGAATACTTACAGAAATTCTTAAATCCATAATTCATGAAAAAAGTAGCCATTTATGGACAAGCATTTCACACCAATGCATTAAAAGAAGTACTTCTTCTCTTGGAGGTTTTGCAACAAAAGAATATTGTTGTTTTTTTTGAAAAACAGTTTTACGATTTGTATCAAGAGCAAAATATGTTGCCAAAAAAGTTCCCTACTTTCTCACATTTCAACGACTTAAACAATTCTTTTGATTTATTTTTTACTGTGGGTGGAGATGGAACTATTTTAAGATCTATTTCCTACATACGAAATTTAAACATTCCCGTTTTAGGCATCAATACGGGAAGATTAGGTTTTTTGGCTACGATACAGAAAGAAGAAATCGAACAAGCCATTCAACTGCTGTTTAAAAAAGAATTTACGATACAAGAAAGAACTTTATTAAGCGTTCAAACAATACCCGGATCGGAAACAGATTTAGACATCAACTTTGCATTAAATGAAGTTACCATAGCTCGTAAAAACACTACTTCTATGATTGGTCTAAAAACCTATCTAGATGATGAATACCTAACCAATTACTGGGCTGACGGACTCATTGTTTCAACACCAACAGGTTCTACCGGATATTCATTGAGTTGCAACGGCCCTGTTGTTTTACCAAACTCAAAGAGTATTGTCATTACTCCAATAGCGCCACACAACCTCAATGCCCGCCCCTTAATTATTTCTGACAGCACCAAAATTAAATTAGAAGTTAGTGGTAGAGAAAGTGAGTTTTTGATGTCTTTAGACTCTCGCATCACAACCATTAAAGAAAACACCCAAATACTGATAGAAAAGGCTCCATTTAGCATACAAACCGTACTCCTCAAAAATCAATCATTCTTAAAAACACTCAGAAGTAAATTACTTTGGGGAGAAGATACTAGAAACACAAATAATCAATCTTGAAACAAAGCAATATTTCTACCAAATATTTGTTATTCAAAAAAGACTCGGCATTAACTTTATAAAGCAAATGGAATTTCCTATATTTGCACGCTATTTTTTAGGATGAAAAAAGAACTGTTAATAATAGTATTTGTTTGTGTTACAAGTATATCTTGGGGCCAAATACATGAAGTTGGGATATTTATGGGAGGCACTAATTATATTGGTGATGTTGGATCAACAAACTACATCTCTCCCAATAAAGCTGGAGGAGGTATGGTGTATAAGTACAACCTCAATCCAAGGATCGCTTTGAGAGGAACGATCAGTATGTTAGGTATAAAAGGAGACGACAGGAAATCATCAAACGAAATACGACGTAATAGAAACTTTAGTTTTAGCAACACGATCAACGAGTTAGCAATAGGAATTGAATATAATTTTTTTGAATACGACATGACTACTGTTGATAAGGGATATACTCCATACATCTTACTAGAAATAGCAGGAATTCAATATCAAAGTGTTTCGGAAGAAACCACAACAGGAAACTATAATTTAAAAACAAAAACAGGATTTTCATTGCCCGTAGGCGTTGGTTTTAAAGGACAATTGGCTGAGAACATTGGATTTGCCATTGAAACAAGACTCAACTATACTTTTCAAGATGATATTGATTACACAACAAAAAATATCGCATCGTTAAACTTTGGAGGGAACTCTAATGACTGGTATATGTTTACTGGAATTTCTTTGGTGTATGCATTTGGCAGACCCGCTTGTTATGCAGAGGAAAAATAACATATGAATAAAAAATTAGACATAGACTTAGAACGCGTACCGCAGCATGTGGCTATCATCATGGATGGCAACGGTCGATGGGCAAAAGGCAAAGGAATGGAGCGCGTGTTTGGGCATAAAAATGCATTGACCTCAATAAGAGAATCCGTTGCGGCAGCAACAAGTATAGGAATTCAAGCAGTTACGTTGTATGCTTTTTCTACCGAAAACTGGAACCGACCAAAGTTAGAAGTGAAGGCTTTAATGGGCTTACTCATCACTTCTCTAAAAAAAGAACTCACTGGTTTTCAAGAAAATGGCGTAAAAATAAACGCCATTGGCGACCTTCAAAGTTTACCTATAAAAGCACAGCAAGTATTACAAGAGGTAATTGATGCAACACGCAACAACACAAAGATTGTTTTGACTTTTGCTCTGAGCTATGGATCGAGAGAAGAAATTGTTAATACAATCCAAAACATATGCAAAAAAGTTGTTAATAACAAACTCGGCATAGAAGAAATTAACGAAAATATTATAAATAGTCATTTATATACGTTTAATTTGCCCGACGTAGATTTAATGATACGCACGAGCGGAGAACAGCGCATTAGTAATTTTTTACTTTGGCAAATGGCATATGCTGAATTATATTTCACTGATACACTTTGGCCAGACTTCAGAGAGAGTGATTTTTTTGATGCGGTAAGAGAATATCAAAATAGAGAACGTCGCTTTGGTAAAATAAGCGAACAAATTAAAACATCAAATGAGTAAATACAGTTTTGTAGTACTATTTTTAGTGGTATTTTTTACCACACTTTCAAATGCTCAGGAAAAAGCAATTGAGAAAAATAACAACACCATAGCCAAGGATTCCATACAACCCATTCAAAATACCAGTGCTGATGCTAAGAAGAACACCTACATCAAAGGTAAAGAATACATACTTGGAGGAATCACAGTAACAGGTCTTCAAAAATACAGTGAAGAGACGGTTAAAATTTACACTGGTTTAAGAAACGGTCAAAACATAAAACTACCGGGCGATAAATTAACAAGTGCTATTAAGAAACTTTATGACAGTAAACAATTTAGCAACGTTGATGTCTATTTATCTCGTTTAGACGGAGAAACTGTTTATTTACAGTTTGATATCAAAGAGCTACCACAGCTAAATCAAGTGAGTATTACTGGAGTCAAAAAATCAAAAGCAAAAGAGTTAACCAAAGATACAGAGTTAAAAAAAGGAACAATGGTTACGGAAAACCTCATTGTTACTTCAAGCAACTATTTTAAAAAGAAATACACTGATAAAGGATTCTTGAAAACAAAAGTTTCTATGAACAGTGTAAAAGACACGTCAGACATTAATGTAGTAAACATGTTTGTTCACATTGATAAGGGTGAAAAAATCAAAGTGAAAAACATTATCTTCAAGGGAAACAAAGCATTTTCAGATAAGAAACTAAAAAAGGCGATGAGTAATACCAAACAACGTCTTTTTGGTAGATTTTGGAAAGCATCGAAATACATTGATGATAACTACAAAGAAGATTTAAACAACATTTTAGATCAATACAGTAGAAAAGGGTATCGAGATGCTCGAATCATATCAGACAATTTGGTATATAATGGCGACAACACCATTAGCCTAGAAATTGAAATTGACGAAGGTAAACAATACTATTTTAGTGATATTTTATTTATTGGAAATAAAAATTACTCAGACGATTACCTTCAAAGCATCTTAAAAATTGACAAAGGAGATATATACAATGGTGCTGTTCTTAAAGAACGTGTAACTGGTGACAATACCCCTGATTCTAGAGACATTCAGACCTTATACCAAAATAATGGGTATTTGTTTGCTGGAGTGAATGCCGTTGAAACCAAAGTAGTTGATGACTCTATTACTGTAGAAATCCGAATTAGAGAAGACGAACAGGCTCGTATCAAAAAGGTAACAGTTCTTGGTAACGACAAAACCAATGACCATGTAATCTACAGAGAACTGCGCGTAAAACCAGGAGACCTATTTAGTAGATCATCAATCATAAGATCCATTCGTGAAATTGGACAGCTCGGTTTCTTTGATAATAATGTCACGCCAGATGTCAAACCAGACTACCAGAATAAAACAGCAGATATTGATTTTACCGTTATTGAAAAAGGAGGAAGCCAAATAGAACTTCAAGGTGGTTACGGTGGTGGAGCCTTTATTGGTACATTAGGGCTATCTTTCAATAATTTCGCAATTAGAAATATCTTCAAAAAAGAAGCATACAAGCCGTTACCTACAGGAGATGGCCAAAAGTTGTCTCTAAGATTGCAAGCGAGTAGAACCTACAGTACTTACAGCTTTTCTTTTACAGAGCCATGGTTAGGAGGAAAGAAACCTCAGTCCTTCTCCTTTTCTGTCTACAACTCCAACCAATATCAATTCGATTTTACAACAGGAATTGTTGACAAGGACCAAAGCCTAAAAATCGTAGGAGCTACGCTTGGGCTTGGAAGACGTTTGCAATGGCCTGATGACTATTTTCAACTATCACAATCTGTCAGTTACCAAAGTTTCAACTTAAGTAACTACGGGTTTCGAGTAGGTACAGACATTTTGAGCAATGGTAGCTTGAATAACCTCGCTTACAATATTAGCCTAACACGAAACTCATCGGGGCCTTCACTCATTTTCCCGACCTATGGTTCTGAATTTACTATCGGTGCTAAATTAACATTTCCTTATTCTTTGGTGAACAATAAAGATTACTCAGAACCTGAAAATTTGAATGCTACCGAGAAAAACGACTACTTAGCAGACAAGTACAAATGGATGGAGTATTACAAATTAAGTTTCAAAGGAAAATGGTACACCGCTTTCACCAATAAACTTGTCTTAATGACAAATACTGAAGTTGGATACTTAGGCCATTACAACAATGATGTTGGAGCAACCCCTTTTGAAAGATTTTTTGTTGGAGGAGATGGACTTGCGGCCTTTCAACTAGACGGAAGAGAAACCATTGGTTTGCGGGGATATGAAAACAATCAACTTTCTTCTTCTGTTGGTGGAACTATTTATACAAAATATCAACTGGAATTGAGATATTCCATTACCGATAAGCCTTCAGCCTCGATTTATACACTAGGTTTTTTAGAAGCAGGGAACTCGTATGACAATTTTGAAAGCTTTAATCCGTTTGAACTAAAAAGATCTGCTGGTGTGGGTGTGCGTATTTTTATGCCTGCATTTGGATTACTAGGGATAGATTTTGCACATGGTTTTGATGCATTACCATTGTACAATAACATTCCCAATGCACCAAAATCTGGATGGCAAACACACTTTATAATTGGACGTCAATTCTAAAAGATATGTAACAATACCATTCACAGCAATTTTTGGCATGATTATTTCAACAAAATAATAGAATAACAATGAGAAATTTAACCTTACTTACCGTTCTTTTCTTTACAATACATAGTAGTATTGCCCAAAAACGTCAACAGATTGCTTACATAGATATGGAATATATTTTGGAGAATGTCCCTGAATATGTAGCTGCACAAGAGAATTTAAATTTAAAAATAAAAACTTGGAAATCTGAATTAACGAAGTTAGAAAGGCACATTGAAGTTCTGAAAACAGATTTAGCCAATGAAAAAGCTATTTTAACACAAGATTTAACAGAAGAACGAGAGGAAGATATTCAAATTAAACAAGAAGAATTAGCACGCCTTGAGTCGTTATATTTTGGTCCTAATGGAGACATGTTTTTTTTAAGAAAGCAACTGATTAAGCCTGTTCAGGATCTGATTTACAATTCAGTTCAAGAAATTTCAAAAAGAAAAAAATATGATTTTGTTTTTGATAAATCTAGTGAATTAGTGATGCTATATTCAAATAAAAAATACGATATTAGCGAACTCGTTTTAGCTAGCATTGTTAAAGACAGAAAAATTTCAACCTCAAAAAAGAGAATTTCAACGAAAGCAACAGAGACTCAATCGAAACGAGATGCTCTGAGAATTGCAAAACTCAAAAAAAGAGAAGAGCAAAAGAGACGGATTCAAGAGAAAAGGGAAGCGATGTTAAAAGAGCGAGATGAAAAAAGAAAACTATTGCTTGAGAACAAGAAGAAAAATGTTAATAATAAAAATTAATTAAATTAAAACAAGAAGAAATGAAACAATTCAAGAAGCTACTATTAATTGCTGTATTTACGTTGGGTGTTGTTGGTGGTGCTAATGCGCAAAAAATAGGACATATTGATACTGCAAAGCTTTTTAAAGCAATGCCAGAAACCAAAGCAATGATGGCAGAACTTACCAAAACTGGTAAAACTTACAAAGACGAGATTGACGCTTTAGAAGTCAAATTGAAAGATAAACTTAAAAAGTTCGAAGCAGAAGCGCAAGCTCAAACACCAGAGATAAACGAGAAAAGAAAGCTAGAAGTGCAACAAGATGCTACAAGAATTCAACAAGCTCAACAATTTGCTCAGGTAGAATTACAGAAAAAAGAACAGGAATTATCTCAACCACTAATCGAAAAAGCTCAGAAAGCAATTCAAGATGTAGCTGCGGAAAAAGGAGTCACTTATGTCTTCAACGCGTCTCCTGGAGCTGGATTACTTGTTTTTGACAAAGGTATTGATCTCTATGATGCTGTAAAAGCAAAATTAGGATTCTAAATAGAAGTTCTACATATTATCATAAAAAACCTACTTATTCAAGTAGGTTTTTTATTTTTGTCTTAGCATGGAATCTAACACATCAAATTCAATTGGCATTTTTGACTCAGGAATTGGAGGCACTTCAATTTGGAAAGAAATACAGCAACTACTGCCGCATGAAAGTAGCATCTATTTGGCAGATAGCAAACATGCGCCCTATGGTCAAAAAACGAAAGATGAAATCTTACAACTCACCATAAAAAACACAGAGTATCTCCTGAACAAAAACTGTAAAATCATTGTAATTGCGTGCAATACAGCCACCACGAATGCCATTTCTTATTTAAGACAAGCCTATCCGGTTCCCTTCATTGGCATTGAACCCGCTATTAAACCGGCCTCCCTAAACACCAAAACACAACACATTGGTATTTTAGCAACAAGAGGCACTTTAAATAGTGCATTGTTTGCCAATACTTCCAGAAGCTTAAATCATGCCATTACAATAACCGAGCAAGTAGGTGATGGATTGGTTGAATTGATTGAAAATGGGCAACTTCATTCAAAAGAAATGACTTCACTCTTGCAAAACCACCTAGCTGTATTTCAACAATGCAACATTGATCATTTGGTTCTTGGCTGCACCCACTACCCCTACCTCATTCCTCAAATTCAAGAGATTATTGGCCCCAATGTCAGCATCATCGATTCTGGACATGCCGTTGCTAAACAAACAAAAAGAGTCTTAACAAAGCAACACTTGCTACAAACTACTTCAAAAAGTGCTTGTCATCAATTTTATACGAATCAAAATCCACGGTTATTAGCAGACCTATTAAATACCAAAGCCAAACATAGCATTCAATATCTTGACTTCTAAATTAAAGAGAGAAATTTATATTTGGACATGCTGCCGCTCTTTGTTTTCTGCAAAATACATTCATCCCCAATGTGATCTGATGATATGATGCATCTGAAAAAACGATGCTTCCCAACTGTTTTGTATAAGTATACGAAAGCATGAATTTTTTCACATTAAGTCCAACAACAGGTGTTACATATTGCATATTTTCTATTACAGCTTTCTCAAAACTCCTCCTGTAAGAGAGTGCAGCCCATAGTGTTGCCTTTTTCAATTTTTTATAAGCCTTTATATTAAAATCCGCAATCGTTTCTCCTGTTCCTTCGCGCAACTGAAGCATAAAACCCGGCTCAAATTGAATCTTATTTCTGTAATCAAAGAAATAAGATGCACTCATGATAAAATTTCTTAAATCCAAAGCAGGGAGTTTACTATTTACGCTATTCCGCGTTGACAATAAATTTTTCACTGTAAAATAAGACGAAAGTCCTCCTAGGTGATATGCCATACTAAAGTCTGTATTGAAGTAATTCGATTTTTGTATAATTTGTGCGACTTGAGGATCTCCAAAAAATGTACGCTGATCTGTCTGACTCTGCACAAGGGCTCCAGACAATGCAAAACTCAACTGCTCAAAAACCTTTTTTCCTCCTAGTACTATATGATATGCATAAGCCGCCTGCAGCCCTTTTTGAGAATGAAAACCATTTTTATCATTGAAAGCAACAAAACCAAGTGCAGTGCGTTCTCCCACTTTATTGTGAAAACTCAAGGTCTGCAATTCTGGTGCATTTTTTACTCCTTGCCATTGCTTTCTTCCAGTAATCCTAATTTTGGCACAATTCCCTACTCCTGCAGCCACTGGATGAATTAAAAAAATATTATCAGACAAATAATCAGAATAAATCGGTAACGTTTCCTGGCTAAAGGCAGAAAATCCACCAACAGCAAATAAGATAATCAGTATATGTTTTAACAAGATAAAGTTTTTTAAGATGCGAGTTACTCGTCAAATATAAATATTAAAAGACAACGAACCATATCAACAGGCTACTTTTAATGCTAAAATATTATTTTAAAATATCTGCCAGCGATTCACGATATCATAGTCAAAAACCATATTGCTCCGAAACAAATAAACCCGGTACTTCTCATCGACAATTTATACGTTTGAACCCCTTTTGCAGTGTCATCCCAAAGAACGCTCAAACGTAACAATGCCAGAAAGAATGTCGTTATGAATATCTACTGCTACAAATTTACCAGAAACAGGGCTTTCTTTATTTTCCAACAATTCATAAGACTTCATAAAGATAGACACTTTTTGTATGTAAAAAACCCCATTGATTGAAAAATTAAGCGCAATAATTTGTCCGTTATTAAGTAGATCAACGTAATCGTTATGAATCATGATTGCAGCATTCATACTTCTCACATTTAAATGATTTTTCTCAAGGTGCACATTAATTTTATACGTACTCTTGTCATCGTAAAATACAATAGTGTACCCCCCTGAGATGTCATATAATATCTGTGCGTATGGACTTTTTTCAGAAAATAACAAAGGGCTTTTTCTAATGACGCTTTCTACAATGATTCTTTTTTTATTCAATTCTTGCGAAATGATTGGATCAAAATCTTTAGTCATTGCTTCATGCTCCATTTCAGTTGTTGAATTGACTTTTTTCAAAATCATTTTACCGGCAATAGCATTGTCATATTTATCAAAACCAGAATAGGTGCCAATCAAAAAATTACGCTCATGGGGAGCAGACTTCCCTACAAAAAATATAAATTTAGCTCCTTCATTTTTCTTTCTACCTACATAAAAATTGGTGTCAAAAAAAACAAAACCCTCACTGTGCTTTATGAGTCCAAAGAATGAATACACGCCTGTTTTACCTTTATCATCTTCATAGATATATTTCATTTCTATGTTCTTCCATTGCCTGTAAATTATTACTTGCCCTTTGTTCATCCTTTTATCTTCACCGAAATAGTAACTCACATAATACGCATCTTCTATCGTATTCTCATGATGCAATAACTCTAATTGATCAGCCTTATCACTTTTATTTATAAAGTCCTGATTGATAAATTGATACACATCTTCAAAGCCGAGGTAATTAAAGAAAACATATTTATACTCTCTACTTATCTTCACAAAAGGCATCCCTGTGGCTGCTTCTCTTTTTTTATTGTAAAGGTATTTACCATTGATATATCCCTTCAAAACATCTTCAAAGGATTTCTTCAAATTGGGTTTGACCGCATTGTAATTTCCAAAACCATACAGTTGATTTTCTCTGCAGGTTGGGATGTGCACTTTATTTTCTGTAGTAAACTTGCTAATGATTCGTTCCAAAAGGATGGTGAAAACTACTTTAGTTAGCACTAAAGTCTCTTTACTTCTAGTCTTATCTGACATTTCCCGTTAATTCCAAAGTTATAAAGAGGAATTACTAAGTTACAAAAAAACATTAGGAAAAACTAATACACCCTCTCTTACCTCTTAATTTAGTGGCAGTTAACCCGCTTAAACCATACAAAATGATACGAAAAATAGTAATACTTGTTTTAATGATCCCCTTTGCAATGGCTTCTCAAGAAACCAAAGTAGAAGGAATAGTAAATTCCTTGGACGGACTTTTACCCGGAGTTAATATTTTAATAAAAGGGACAAAGATTGGAACCACAACAGACATCAACGGAAGGTTCAGTATAAAAGTAGACAAAGGGGGTACCTTAATTTTTTCTTATGTAGGATACCTAAGTAAGGAAGTTCTCGTCTCAGGAAAAACAACAATTAATGTGTTACTTGAAGAAGATGCTTCTCAATTGGATGAAGTCGTTGTAAGAGGTTTTACCGATGTAAAAGGTAGAGCAAGAAAGCGTCTCGAATCCATTCAAAGCGTTCCTGAAAGTGTAACAGCTGTCACCGCTCAACAAATAGCCGTTACGGGTATTGAAGATGTGGGAAGTTTCCTAACTCAGATACCGGGAATTTCCTATAGTGAATCACAAGATCCAGGAACTGTAATGGTTAGTGTGAGAGGTATTCCTCAAATTCGTTACGGGCCATCACCGATTGCAACTGTTATCGATGGTGTATACATGGCCTCTGCCGACCTAAATACACAATCTTTATTTGATATCGACCAAATAGAAGTTATCAAAGGAGCACAAGGACTCTTTTATGGTAAAAATGCCATTGGAGGTGCTGTTATCATCACAACAAAGCAGCCCAAAAACGCAGATGAAGGTGAGATTAAAATAGGATATGGAAATGGGAATGCCTTCAAGGTAGCCTCAAATGTATCTGGCGCTATAAAAGATGATTCGTCCTACTATCGTTTGGGCATCAACTTTTCAGACTTTAAAGGACTTATTAACAATACAACACTGAATGAAAAAGTAGATTTTCGAAAAGATTTCAATGTGCGTGCACAATTAAAATTTAGACTAGGACAAAGTAGTACCTTATCTTTCTCAGGTCAGCATAACGATAGTAAAAGTGGTGCTATTACCTTTATTTCAAGTAATAACAACCCAGACTTTGAAGATTCAAACCCCAATAGCTTTGGAGGAAATCCGGATGCCGACTTTTTAGGGGAAGGAACACTAAAGTCAACCATACTTACTGCTTCTTTTGAAACAGCTTTTAAAAACTTCAAATTGCTATCGCATACCTCTTATTCTGATGTTGATTTGTTCTATGATGGAGATTACCTCTCATTTGCACCTATTGATGTATATGGTCCCATTGCCTCGGCAACACAAGACATGACCAGAGCATCTCGCACCTTTAATGAAGAGCTGCGTTTGGTTTCATCGAATAGTACTTCAAAATTCAAATGGAATTTAGGCTTGTTCTATCAAAATATTGATTCAGATTGGGATACCAATGCTTATCAAAATTTAGACACAACCGATCCAAACTATACAAATACTGCACAAACCATCATTACAAACGATGATAACAAATTGAATTCTATTGGATTGTTTGGGTTTTTTGAATATGATATTACCGATAAATTTAACATCTCTGCAGGACTTCGAAATGAATGGGAAACCTTAGAAAACGTTGAAGGCGTCACTGGAGAAAAAAATGAAAGAACCTATAATGCTTTTCAACCAAAGCTATCCGCTTCTTACAAATTGGCAAAGGACAACATGCTATATTCCAGTTATAGTAGAGGTTTTAGAAGTGGTGGATACAATCCTATTGCGCTAGAAGCAAGCGGTATTGAAAAGGAAATCAAACCAGAATTCACCAATAGTTTTGAAGTTGGTCTCAAGAACAGCTTTTGGAACAATCGCTTCATTATCAATGTGGCTTATTTCAACACCGTATTTGAAAACCAACAAGTATATCGTTTTGGATCTGATGGTGTCAGAACTTTTCTCGGAACCATCAATTTTGAGGAATCCACATCAGCAGGTTTTGAAATAGATACAAAAGTACGTCTGTCTAAAAACTTTGACATCCTTGGAGGAGCCTCTTTTATTGATACTGAAATCACCAAAGCATTTGAGGAGTCGGCCATCGGAAATAAAATTCCTTTTGCACCTCAAAGCAGCTATTATATTGGACTGTTTGGAAATTTCAAAACGAGTGACACTTCGAATGTATCGGCCAATATAAATATCGAAAATAAAGGAACAAAATATTGGTTTGCAGATGATTTGTATGGTGTTGATCAAGAAACTGTTTTTCAAAACCCGTACACCTTAGTCAATGCAAAGTTGATTTACGCCGTGAACAACTTTTCTATAGGTCTTTGGGGTAAAAACATATTCAACACCCAATACAACCAAGAATGGTGGCCATTTAGTGTGTTTGACGGAGATCCGAGCGGTGGTCCTATTGGAGACATACGGACACCTAATCGCCCGGCGACCTTTGGAATGGAAGTTTCTTATAAATTTTAAAAACCAACACCCCTTTTCATGATATCAACACGATTATTTGAATTATTTGTTCTGATGAGTAAGCTGTTACGAGACACTTCCTTTTAACAGCTTTCCATCAACTACCAAACATCAACCATATTATATGAGAGTCGCAACAGACATAGGAGGAACTTTTACAGATTTGGTTTGCCTCGAATTTGACAAAATATCTGGTCAACCTACCGGAGTACAAGTCGCCAAATCTGATACCACGCCTGCAAACTTTGAGCAAGGGATCTTAGATACAATAGCCAAGGGACGTGTAGATTTAAATACCATTGATTTTTTTGCCCATGGTACCACAGTTGTCATCAATGCTCTTACAGAAAGAAAAGGAGCAAAAACAGCATTGATTACGACCAAAGGATTTAGAGATGTACTTGAGATTGCGCGATGCAACCGCCCTGATTTATTCAATTTTAATTTTGTGAAGCAGCCTCCATTTGTTCCGAGGTATTTGCGGTTCGAAATTGAAGAAAGAATGAACTACAAAGGAGAGGTCCTAAAAAAACTCAACTTAAACAACTTAACATCCATTATTGAAACCTGTAAAAAGGAAAAAGTTGAATCCATAGCCATTTGTTTATTACATGCCTATAAAAACCCCATGCACGAAATTCAATTGGTTCTGGCGCTAGCCGAGAGATTTCCGAGTATAGAAATCATTGCCTCCTATCAAATAACACGTGAATGGCGAGAGTATGAACGAAGTAGTTCTACTGTTTTGTCTGGCTATGTATTACCACTTGCTAAAAGATACCTCAACAATCTCGAGGAGAAATTAAAGCAAAAAGGATTGAAAAATTCACCCTACATCATGCAGTCCAATGGAGGTATTACCTCCATCAATGATGTCAAAGCAAACCCAATAACCATGGTAGAGTCTGGCCCAGCCAGCGGTGTGTTTGGCGCAATTGCTTTGGGAAAAGTGATTGACAAAAAAAATCTTATCGTTTTAGATATTGGAGGAACAACAGCAAAATGTGCCTTGGTAGAAAATGGTCAAGTGCAAATTACTACCAATTATAAAATAGAACATTCAAGGGTTCAAGCGGGATATCCAATTCAAACTCCGGTTATCGACATCGTTGAAATAGGAAATGGGGGCGGAAGTATCGCGTGGATAGACTCCGGAGGAAAAATGCATGTGGGGCCTAAAAGTGCTGGTGCAATGCCAGGACCTGCTGCCTATGGAAGGGGCGGAAAACAACTAACAACCACGGATGCAAATATACTCACGGGTAAAATTCATCCCAATTATTTCTTAGGGGGTGAATTACAACCTGATGTTGAAAGCATACACCAAGCAGCAATGCCTCTTTGCGAAGCATTGAATGGTTCAAAAGAGGACATTGCGAAAGGAATTTTGAGGATAGCCAATGCCAATATGATCAATGCATTGAAACTCATCTCTGTCAATAAAGGCTATGATCCCAGAGATTTCACGATGCTTGTGATCGGTGGTGGAGGTGCTATGCACGGAGCAGACCTTGCGCGCGAATTACAAATTAGTGAAATGATTGTGCCACCTCATGCTGGCGTATTTTCGGCTTTTGGAATGCTCATGTCAGACATTCGAAGAGACTATATCAGAACCAATGTTGTTGCCCTTCAAGAAAAACAAAAAGCACTTATTCAAGCAACTTTTAAAGAGATAGAGCAAGAAGCAATTCATAATTTCAAGCAAGATGGCTATCGTTTAGAAGAAATCAAATTTACCTATTATACAGATTTGCGATACGCAGGTCAGGAGCATTATGTAAAAGTATTGCTTTCAGGATTCAACGAGCAGACTTCCTTAGAGACCATTATTGACTTCTTTCATAAAGAACATAAAAAACAGTATTCTTTTGAGCTAGATGCAACCGTTGAATTGGTGAATTTCCATTTGGTTGCAGAAGTTGAAGTTGACAAGCCAGATTTCCCAAAAATGCCAACTACGGGTAAAAAAGTCATTGATGCCATATTCGATCGAAGGGCAGTTGATTTTGATGACTTAGGGGTTCACAATACACCATTTTATCATCGTGATTTATTAGAACCGGAGATGCATATTGTGGGTCCAGCAATCATTGCAGAAAAAGGCACAACTACTGTTGTTACCCCTATGCACACCCTAACTATTGACAGCTATGGAAATTTAATTTTAACCTTACAAAACGCATCGTCATGGAAAAATTCAAATTAGAAATCATACAAGACGCATTGATCGCCGCCGGAGATGAAATGTTTAAGACGTTAGAACGCACGAGTATGAGTCCAATTATATACGAATCCTTAGACTATGCCGTAGGAATTACCGATACAAAGGGCGAATTATTAGCTCAAGGAAATGGAGTTACTGCATTTTTAGCAGCATTAGATTCAGTGGTCAGAGCTACATTAGAAAAATTCGATTCTTCAAATCCTTTAAAAAAAGGAGATGTTGTTATCGCCAATACTCCATATGCTGGTGGAGGAACACATCTATCAGATGTCTCTATCATTTATCCTGTATTCTACAAAGATGAATTGGTTGCATTTACAGTGAATAAAGCACACTGGACCGAATTGGGCGGAACATTCCCTGGATCGGTTTCAACAATTGCAACAGAGATATACCAAGAGGGCATGCATTTTCCGTTCATAAAAATAAGCTCAGAAGGCGTTTTGAATGATGCGATTATCGATATGATTCAAGTAAATGTTCGTTTGCCAGACAGTACATTGGGAGACTTATTTGCTGGTATTGCAGCGGCCAAAGTTGGCGCCAAACGAATTGTCTCTATCATTGAGAAATACGGGTTGGAAACCTACAAAAAAGCAAAAGATAACTTTTTAGACTATGGAGAGCGCATGTGTATTGAAGCTTTAAAAACAATTCCAAACGGAGTTTATGAAGGAACATCACATATTGAAGATAATGGATTTGGAGAAGGTCCTTTTCCAATCAAAGCGAAAATAACAATTACTGACCATGAATTTATAGCAGATTTTAATGGATCTCATCCACAAGTAAAAGGCGCTACAAACTTGGCTTTTAGCGGTCTTGTTACAGGATGTCGTAGTTTATTTAAAGCAATAACAACACCACAGATGGCAGCCAATGGTGGTGCCTTTCGACCGATGAAAGTGCTTTGCGAACCGGGAAGCATTGTAAGCGCTGAAAGTCCGTCAGCCGTATCTGTCTATTACGAGGTATTGATTACCTCAATTGATTTAATTTGGAAAATCCTAGCGCCTTTAATACCCAACAAACTCCCTGCGGGACACATGCGGTCTGTTTGTGCAACTTTTATTTCAGGCATGCATCCAGAGACGAATCAATTTTACATACAGGCAGAGCCATTAGCAGGTGGATGGGGTGCCTCTATTCATCATGATGGCAACAGAGGGCAATTATCCTGTGGAAGTGGCGAATCGTATAACATTCCTATCGAAATTCGAGAGATGCGCTATGGCATCCAAGTAGAGCAATATGCTTTTCATAATGAAGGTGGTGGATTTGGAAAATTTCAAGGCGGAAATGGACAGTATATTGATTACAAAATCACTTCTCATGGAGCCCATGTCACGGCGGCTTTTTTGGGAGCCAAAACAAAAACATGGGGCATGAATGGAGGACATGACGGATCGTATAATTACTTTATGATTCTCAGAAAAGATGGTTCTCAAGAAAAACACAGTTTAGGAACGAATATCTATCTTGAAAAAGGAGACATCGTTCGTTGCGTTACTGCCACAGGTGGTGGTTATGGAAACCCTTTAAAGAGAGCAAAAGAAAAGGTATTGTTAGACCTAAAAAATGGGTACATCACCCAAGAACAAGCAACGCAATATTTCAATCTTTCCAATGAACCAGCAATTGCACAACCATGAACCAATAAAACATAAAGAAAATAAGGAGTTAAATAAATTGCTTCGAAAAAAACAGTGCACCAAGACACCAAAAGGATTGTAAAAAAAGGAAATAAAAGCATGGTAGTAAGCTTTTTAAAAGAACAAGAATATTAAAAATATGTCAAGAATAAACTACCAAAAAAAAGCTATGTAATAAGAAACTATTAAAATAAAAGGCAATTCTTCGAAAACCGAAGAGCGATTTATATATAAACATCGTACTAATTAATTATAAACCATAAACCCTCCGAAACATGAAAAAAACTACAATTGATTGATAAAATCACTTCGAAAAGAGAACGCAACAGCTTTCAAAATTATATCTACAGCAAAGCACAAGCAAAAATTGATATTTTATAGCTGATGTTGTTTCTGGTGCTGCACAAAACGGATACAATCTACAGTCAAAATATCGATAAAAAAGTAAGAAAGATCCTTCATCGATAGTACAATTAGCTCCTATTTTAGAAAAAAATTATAACATCTAGACGCGCATGAAAACTAAAGAATCAATTGCGGTCATGAATGGAATTATAAACCTTTAAAAACCTTCACTTATGAAAAACACACCTTTACAATCTCAAAGGAAAAAATTATTATGAAAAAGAAACGAGATGAAACCAACTAAAATCATGGTTTGAGCACCGCATACCTTTAAAAATAGAAAGAAAATGAGGTGCACTATGTAATTGCTATTGGTGGTAGAGATGCATAGAACCACTAGAAAAGAGAGAGAAAACGTTTTATTAGATTTAAAATTAGCTAGCAGAAAAAGAGCTACACAAAATGCAATCCTTCACGTTGACAACGATTTGGATTGATTAGAACTAATTTATAAACCAATTAACACTCTCAACAATGAAAATCATAAAACAACTTTCGTTTCTGTTGTTAATTACACTGTTTGTAGTTAACCCTGCGTTCTCACAAGAGAACCCAGCACCTTTAAAAAACAAAAAGGTAGACAGCAAAATAATAAAAAAAGTACCCAAAGAAGAAACAAAACCACCGAGCAAACTCATGAAAGCAACGGAACAAGTCGACCTCTCAGGATGTTGGCAAAATTCTTTTGGTTCAATTGTACTGCTCTCACATGATCTGAATACTGGTGAGATTACCGGTAAATATTCTTCTACAACAGGCTCTTCGGGTGTCTACTACGTTCGTGGTTATACGAATCCGGACGCTAGCGAAAACATCCCCCCTGTAAGCCTCACAATTCCATGGAGAACCATTGTCAAAGATACTGATGCAACAAAACTTGACAATTCCCAATACTGGACTTCAATTATGTCAGGAAACTATGTACCAAGCAGAAATTCTTTGGCACTAATGAATGTCATAAGTTCTGCAATAGAATTTAAAGAAGTCGGGATAACGGAACCGGGTAACTATCCAGAATCTCTAGAATTCAAGAAACATAGTAGCTATTATCCATGTGGCGAAATCGAACCTGACTCAAAATATTACAATGGTCCTGCTGATTCTGCAACCCTATCTAGTTTAAGTAATAGTTTATTAATAGATGCTGGTTTTTGGTCAGTTTATAAAAATATTAGTTTAAAAGGAGAATTTAGTCAAAAAATAAATTTTCACGAGATTGAAAAAAATGATGGACTGAAGGAATTTGCTAAAGTTTCAGGAACAATAATAACAAATAAGAATCAGAGCCAACAATTTAAGGGAGAAGTTTCTTACCTCACTGAAGGAGGAAATGCATCACTCTCTATTGCTTATCAGGATAATGACGGTAATGTAGTTAGCTTGTCTGGTGTTTTAAATACTGTCAAAAAAACATTAGAACTCATAGAGATTAATTCACAAGGAATTGAAGATATAGAAAATATTTACATGGCAAATCGCATGTATAGCCATACATATCAAGCCTTCAGCACTACTCACAATTAATTCACAACATCATGAAAAAATATATAATTACAATCGTAATGGCTGTATTGACTTGTACCATATCATTTGGACAAGATAAACAAATACTAAACATTCATATCAAAGCTAAATGGACAAATACTTATGGCTCTAAACTGAACATCAAAGAGTTCAACGAAGCATCAGGATATTTTACAGGAACATATACATCTCCTTCAGCGACTAGGAAAACAGATATATGTAGAGTGATTGGTTTCGTAGGAAAAAAAGATGATTATAAGCAAAGTGCTCCTATTTCAATTGCTGTTAATCATAAGGATATTGAAACCACCACAGGGGATTCCACAGAAAAAATGACGTCAACATTGACTGGACAACTTTTTGTAGATAATATTAGTGGTGAAATTATAATGGAATTGTACCAAAACCTACAAAACCCTTTAGATAATGTCAAGTCGGATCCTGCTTTTCAGCATGCTGGAAATTATGGGCAGACCCTAACATTTACTATTGAAGGTGAGCCTGTTGACAATCCTGAATGGAAACCCTCACCTATTGTTGAGACCCCATATACAGGTGTATGGGATATCATTAATGAGGGTAAAGAAGGAAATGTAAACATTGTTGCCATTAGCCAAGACCATGTTGTGCAAGCTACCTATAGGGATACTGATGGAACACACCAGCTAAAAGGATTTATTGGAGACTATCAAACTAGTTCTGAACCTAAATCTATTGCATTGGCAGGATACAATCACGCAAACAATAAAGTAATGGGAATAACGGGTATGATTGGAGAAATACCAGCCATTGAGGATAGCTCTTTCGATATGGATGAAATATCGATTTCCGTAGCGCCTAAATTGGCATCTATCGAGATCACCATTAAAGAAGAAGAAGGAGGCGAGATCATTTATAAGGGAAATCATCCAGAGGATCAGCCTTCAAAGACCATCAACGTTGATGTAAAGCGAAATGTAAAACATACAATTGCTGTAAAACATAAAGAGTCATGGGGTTTCTGGGACATACTATTTAATTGGTTTTGGGGTCATAAAGATACGTTTAGCGTTAACGCAGGAGATGAAATACTAATCAGTGGTATCATAGGACCAAAACCTAATATTCAATCATTTATCTCAGAACAGACAACAAACTCCATGACCACAGCTGGTGACTTGGTATTCGATGCACTATTAATTACGGGACAATCAACATATATTAAACCTAATGAAACCCCTGCTTGCCAAACCCACTATTCCGCAACAAAAATAGATGGGATTTACATGACTGGACCAAAAGAAAATAAAGCGAGCATTGCATCTTTCGAATTGGATCAGTTCAAAAACCCATTAGCCAATTATGGTGCAACACAATGGACCTCCAACATTGCCGTGGGGACCAAAAAAGGAGGTGGAGACATCCTCAAATTTGGGGTAGACACTGGAGGAAACTTCAACTGGGCTAATTCTACGCAGTGCGAAACAGCAAGTTGTACCGACTCTATTCATAACCAATTCAATCCTGCAAAAAGTCCAACTTTTGAATGGATCAATCAAGAGAGTGTCGCTGTTGATTGGGGACCTTGGGGAAAGGGTGATGCCAATACGGGTAGAGATGTATTGAAATTTTTGGATAATAAGCCTAACCCAAAAACTGATTTTAAATTAATTACATCCTTTCCCCAAAATAATCAATTCAAATATTTTTGGGATGGCGCGCTCGCCATGCCATCAAGCAACGCAAAGATGCGCGATGATCTCACAATGTTCTTGGCTCGAATAATGAGCACAGGGACACTCAAAATACAAAAAGAATTTCCTGTGAGCTTTGTTATAAATGACGAAAATGGGGATCTCCCATTTGGAGAAAAAGGTGGTAAAATTCAATTTGGATTTGAAGACGAAACACTATACAACCCAGACAGTAAGGTCGTTATGCCATTTAAAGAATATCTTATCGGTGGATCAAGTGACGCGGTTTCTTATTTATGGACAACAAAACTAACAAGATTCGATATGGGAGGAACATCTTTTGGTCAAACATTAACCAGATTTTGTTTTGATAGTGGTTCATCTGCTATCAAAGGAGATGCTACAACTATGGCCAAAGCACTTGATTATGCATACTATGCAAAACATACATACAAAGAATACCCTGAAATGAATATTCAAATGGGAACCCTCTCAAAAACAGGAGAATTAGCAACATTTAAACTTACCCATAAAGAGTATGTGAAAAAAATTGAAAGAGGAGATAGTATCGGAAAGTATGTTCCTCAAATTCAAACATTAGACGGGGTAGATGAATTGCTCGTGCAAGGAAGCACACTAATGGATCATATTTACAGTGTTTTTGTCTACGGAATACGCATCAATCCAAACATTCTAGATATTGAAATGTACGCAAAAGAAATGCGCGCCTACAATAAAAAAGGAGGACCTGAAATTATTCAAATAGCACAGGCACCAAAAAGTAAAGTAGCAGAAGTAGCAGCTCCACTAGAAAGTCGTGGGGTTACCGTATATCCTAATCCCCTGCGAGGGAACTTGAGCATTCGCCTAACAAGTGAAACTGAAGAAGACATACAAATTGTGTTCAGAGATTTGGCTGGACGCATGATTCACAAGACTTCTAGAAAAACAAGAATAGGAGCCAATCTATTCAATCTAAAAAATAGCATTACGGATCCTAGAAGCATACAACAACAAATGGTGATTCTTTCGATTAGAAATGAAAGCGGAACTATTGATTTTAAAGAAAAACTACTTCTAGAATAATCTGGAGCAGTTCTTTTTAAAGTGTCATATGTAGTACTCTATGTATGGCACTTTACTCATTACAACCTCGTAAATCAACAACAATAAATCATATGAAATTAACAACCATCGCTTATCCAGAAAAAGAAGCACATTACAACAAAGTATTGCTTTCAGAAACCAATGCAAAAACAACTACTACACTGGGCACGGTATTTCTTAAAAAAGGAACTAGAATACCGAACAAAGGATTTTCTAGACATCCCTTTAACGAAGTATCCATCATTATTGAAGGCTGTATTGAAATGCTACATGAGGACAATACTGTTGCGGGCTATTTAAAAAAAGGAACCGCTGTTTACATCAACGCTCTTGAACCACAGGCGGGAAATGTTCTTGAAGACACAAAGCTTATTTATGTTCTAAATGCATCAAAATAACCACTTATAAACACTAAAAAAAACGATTATGAAAAAAATAGAAAATAAAGAAAATTGGCTAAGCATTGCCAGTATTTGGTTTGGCTGTATTGCCAGTTTACCAGCACTTCTAATAGGGAGCACTCTAATTGCGTCCTTAACCTTGTACGAAGCTATTTTAGTAGCCATTCTCGGATACTCCTTCGTTCTCATATTTCTCTCTTTATTGAGTGTGAAATCAGTGATACACAGACGGAACGCGGTTGGACTAGCAGCACGATCATTTGGACAAACAGGCTCTAAGGTGCTTGTCGGATTCATTATAGGCATTGCCTCCATGGTTTGGTTTGGTGTGCAAACAAATATTGCGGGCGTGGCCTTCTCTAACATGATACAAGAACTCTTTCACATTTCTTTCTCTGTACCTGTATCCTCGCTTATTTGGGGTTTTATTATGGTATTGACAGCTGTGTTTGGTTTCAATTATATCAAATGGCTCAACTATATTGCTGTGCCAAGTATCATACTGCTTGTGATCGTAAGTCTTATCATAACCTTAGACGGCGTAAGCTTTACAGATCTCATGAACTACACCCCTCAAGAAAAGATGCCCTTACTAAAAGCCATTGGCATTGTGGTTGGGCTCATTGCCGTAGGCGGCGTTATTGCTCCCGATTACAATCGGTTTGCAGCAACACCTAAAGCTGCTGTTGTTGGCTCTGTTATAGGCATGTTACCAGCTGCTGTGGCATTTTTAACCATTGGCGCAATACTTGCTATTGTAAAAGATACAGCAGATATTGTGGCTATCTTTTCCGAAATAGGATTCCCTATCGCAGCCATGTCTGTACTTATTTTAATTACATGGACCTCCAATGTGATGAGTGCATACTCAGGAGGACTCGGCTTAAACAGCACGTTTCATTTGTCAGAAAAGAACAGACCTTATACCACACTTGTGTTTGGACTCATTGGTACCTTTCTTGGTGTCGTGGGTATTTTAGACAAATTTACGGATGTTGCTATTATTTTATCGACTATGATTCCACCCATCGCTGGAGTAATTATTGCTGACTATTATCTGCGAAACAGCACATTGAAAAAAAATGCGCGCTCCTTCAATTGGGTAGGCATTATTTCCTGGCTTGCGGGTGTTGGAAGTGTCTTTGTATTGACATCAGATGCTAAAAACATTTTAGGAATTGTTGTTTCAGGTTGCTGCTACAGCCTTTTACGTTGGTTACTAAAAAAAGAACCGCAATCGCATTCTAAATGATGAAAAGAACCCGATATCAAGAGAGCACATTGCTCTTATTTATTCGTAAAAATTAAAAATGGATAAATTCAAAAAAACGAATTCCTTATGAAAAAACTTTCGTCTCAAATACAGAAGTACTCACGGTCAAAAACAATACCTGATTATTTTCAAAACGAAGAAAATACTTGGGTTGTCACGGAGCTTTTTCACTGTAAAAACTCAACCTACCAATACGCACGATAAGATATACTTGTTACTTGACAAAAGCCCACAGAAGTTCCACAAAAAAAGCACACAACCATAGCGCATTCTCATAAACCATTCATACTAGAAGTTGCTATATGGTTGTGACTGCTATTCCGAATCGTGTAACAAATTAAAAAGTTCACGAAAAAAGACTCAACGAAATTCAGGTTTCTCTTTCAGAATCTAGATTCAATATATAAAACATCGCTAACCAAGACGATGCACACTTTTAAAATAACAATGACCTCTTTGCATTGACCTTGTCGCGCGTCTATTGTTCTAATTTAGAATATGTCAACCTCTTTTCTTTGTCCAAAACAACAGAACCTTTTTATTTCCTTTCACTATGCATTATTTGCTTTGAATGTCTGCACCTCATGTGCAATATCCTTGTATTGTTATGAATTTGTTTGAACGCATCGCGGCATACAATGCTTACAATGTCTTACAAAAACTTTTACGGGCAATTTATTACTTTAATTAAAACGATGTTTGACATTTTACACCTCTAGAATCTCTTTAAATTTGATGTTTAAAGATTTAAACAACTCTAAAATAATTACCTCATATACATCGCTTTTTGTAAATTCGATGCGATAACCATCCTATTTTGGAAGAGATGAAAAAATGGGGCTGTTTCGTTTTTTACTCTTGAAAAAGTTATAATAACACTTTTTATAGATAAAAATGTCTGATTTTTTATTCGTCTATGCTGATTTAGATTCCTATTAAAAGATAAAAATTACACTGAAGAATTATACTTATCACATTAAAATAGGCCAAAATGAAGACCTCTGGAGGTTTATACAAAACGAAAATTGAGAACCTCAAACTTTTAAGATATTTGAAACATTTATTCGAGCAGATGATACAGT
>JBELGW010000008.1:50514-70928 GCA_042091715.1 Polaribacter sp.
TTTACCAAACCTGAAATCAACAATAAGAAATATGAATTTCCCAACTTTCTATGTTTCCTTTCATTACAGTTCTTTAAATGAATAAATGTATTCTCAATACATCCCCTCAAAATTTTTAAATAATGTATTTTTAAAATTTGAAAACACTTTTCATTTTTTAGTATTCAAAAAGAAAACAGCCTATTTATTCGATGGGCTTTTAGATTACAAATATATTTATACAGCAGCGGGAGATAGCGTTTATAAAGATTTTTCACAAGAACATCCTGAATTCATTAAAGACCATGATTTAGTATTTACAAATAAGAAATGAGACACAAATTAACCTCTTGAAAAACACACCTCAACATATCGTTTTTTTATCGCCTGGATTTTCTCCAACAGAAGAAAATTCTACCGTCATACCCGCATTACAAGATTTTTTAAAAAGTATACGCAATGCATTACCTCATTGCAAAATGACGCTTCTTAGTTTTCAATATCCGTACACAAAGAATCCCTATACATGGCATGGCATTGATGTCATCCCGTTGAATGGACAATCCTTGCGCTATAAAAAACTTTTGGTCTGGAAAAGAGCCTTACAACAACTCTCCAAAATTCATAAAAAGCATCCCATTTCAAACATTCATAGTTTTTGGATTGGAGAGTGTTCCTTAATTGGTGAACATTTTTCAAAAAAACACAAGATCAATCATATGGTTACTGTAATGGGACAGGACGCAAAAACAGAAAATCTCTACACAAAACAATTGATAAATTCCAAGGCAAAAATCATAACGCTTTCTCCAAATCATTCCACAACATTGTCACAAAATTGTCAGTTAGCCTCTCATATCATCCCGTGGTTTGTAGACATTGACTGTTTCCCTAAACTACAAGCATCAACTATTGACATCATCGGAGTTGGATCATTAAACCAGGTGAAAAATTATCACAATTTTATTGACATCATTGCTGTTTTGGTGAAAACAAACCCAACTTTAACTGTAGAAATTATTGGCGAAGGTGATCAAACTCCATTAGCAAAGCTCATTAAAGGAAAGATGTTGGAAAACACGATTACGCTGATTGGTGGACTTCCAAGAAATCACGTCTTAAAAAAAATGGCAAAATCTAAGCTACTATTGCACACGAGCATGTATGAGTCTTTTGGCCTCGTATTCTCTGAAGCCTTATATTCAGGAATGCACATTGCTTCCTATAATGTGGGAATCGCCCAACCACTAGAACAGTGGAAAATTTGTAAAAATACCTTGGCTCTCATAAGAGCTTGTAAAGAGGTAATTTCATCTCCGATGCTACCAAAAAAAAGGATTCTTTTGCATGCTGAACAAGAGGCTATTAATGCATATATCGAACTATACAACAGTTCTTTTGAATCTGAAAACAACAAACTTACCGAACGATGAAAATAAGATTTTTCGGTGACATTTGTGAACTTTCAGCATGGCTCTGAGCAGGTACCCTTTTACCCAAAATCTAAATACATCAAGACCAAGAATCCAATATTCGATTGCGCTGTCTTTCTTTTTCAGTGAATTTACCTTGACTCTCTCGGAAGAAACATTCAATTAATTTTCAATAAATTAGATCGATATAACTTTAAAAAAATGTATCTTCAAGAATCTTAAAACCACACTTTAAATTTCACAATACGAAATCAATCCTAATAAATCTATTTTCCAAAGCGAGTAGAAATTAGAACAAGAGGTATCTATGCGAAAAGAACTCGTTAAAAAACTGAATAAAAGGCTGTTGCCAAGGACCTATTTTTTTTCACCAGAATGGATCATCTTGGGTGTAAATAATGTGTGCAATCTACATTGTAAGATGTGCGATGTTGGCACAAAGAATATGGATACGAACTTTGCTCAAAATTTAGTGGGTACACATCCGATAAACATGCCTTTAAAATTACTGGAGCAAATCATAGATCAAATGGCGATGTATTATCCAACATCTAAACTAGGATATGCATTTACCGAACCTCTAGTGTATCCTCATTTGGAAGCCTCTTTACAATATGCTCAGCAGAAAAACATCCAAACTGCTATCACCACGAATGCATTAACCTTAAAACATAAAGCAAGAATAGTAACTCAAGACAAATCTACTGAAATTTATATCTCTTTAGATGGCCCGCAAGACATACATAATGAAATTAGAGGTCATAAAAAATCATTTCAAAAAGCCATTGAGGGAATCGAAGCCGTATTCTCTTTAAGTCCCGAAGCAAAGGTTTCTATCTTTTGCGTAATTACAGAATGGAATATTGGATATTTGAAAGCCTTTTTAGATTTTTTTAAAAAATATCCACTGACTCAAATAGGTTTTATGCATACAAATTTTACAAAACAAGAGATTGCAGATCAACACAATCTAATTTGGAGTGCATCCTACCCCGCTACTGCCTCCAATATGGATGAAGTTACTATTTCTAATTTCGACTTAGAATTGCTTTGGGAAGAAATCGAAAACATACAAAATGATGATTGTCCTTTTCCTGTTCGTTTTTCTCCTGAAATAAGGTCTAAAGAAAAGCTTTACGAATTTTATCAGCAACCAGAGAAAATTATTGGTAAAAGGTGTAATGATATTTTCTCGAATATAATGATTAAATCTGATGGCAGCGCGATTCCTGCTCATGGAAGATGTTATAACCTGACAATTGGAAATGTGTATAATGACACATTAAAACAAATTTGGCAAGGAGGTCAGCTAAAAAAATTACGAACAGATTTACACAAAGCAGGAGGATTATTTCCCGCTTGTAGCCGCTGTTGCAGTGCCTTTTAAAAGAAATGAAAAATAAACTCATCATATTCAATCCAAGAAGTGCCAATGGAAAACATAGAGTTCCTAACTCAATATTACAGGTAGGAGCTTCGATACACAAGAAGTATGACTATGTTTTTGTAGATGGAAATTTAGAAACAGATCCTTGGAAAACGATTTTGACCTATTTTGAAACAGGAGAATTCAAATATTTTTGTTCTACTGTAATGCCTGGACCTCAATTAAAACAGGCCATTCCATTCACAAAAAAGATTAAAAAGATATTTCCTGACGCTATCTGTATTTGGGGCGGTTACTTTGCATCAAATCAGTATAAGGTATCCATAGATTCAGGCTATGTCGACTATATTATAAATGGTCCTGGTGATGCTACCTTCCCGAAATTACTTGATGTGTTGGAAGGAAAGAGTAAAGAAAACATACGCTTCATAAGTAATCTTATTTATAAAAATGAAGATGGACAAATTATTCAAACCGGAAAAGAAGCACTACTCAACCAAGATACATTGCCCCCACTTCCCTATGAACACTTAGGAAAATCCTATCCCTTAGAGAACTATTTGGCAAAAACCTTTATGGGACAAAAAACACTTGCCTACCACTCGAGTATGGGCTGCCCTTTTAGCTGTTCTTTTTGTGCAGTTGTACCCATTTATAATGCTCGCTGGAAAGGAAAGTCGGCTTCATTAATTTACAAAGATATGATGTATTTCAAAGAAAAATACAATGCCGATGCAATTGAATTCCATGATAATAATTTTTTTACATCAAGAAAAAGAGTCATGGAATTCTCGAAACTCATCATGAACGACAATATACAATGGTGGGGCGAAGGACGGATTGACACCATCAATAAATATACAGACGAAGATTTAATCATCATGCGAAAAGCAGGCTGTAGAATGGTTTTTCTTGGAGCAGAAACTGGTAATGACGAGGTGTTAAAACAGATGAATAAGGGAGGAACACAATCAGGTCAAATGATCAAAGATTTCGCGCTTCGAATGCAAGAAGCAGGTATTATTCCTGAAATGTCCTTTGTTTTAGGAATGCCTGCAGACACCGAAGAACAAGTATACAAACAAATAATTTGGGATATTAACTTTATAAAAGAAATCAAAGATATCAATCCAGATACTGAAATTATTATTTATCTCTACAGCCCTGTTCCTACTGAGGGATCTGAATTATACCAACAAATACTAGATGCCGGTTTCTCATTTCCTTCTCGTTTAGAAGAATGGATTGCTCCGAGCTGGGAAAAGTTTGATTTGCGCAAAAATCCTTTAACACCTTGGTTAAAACCTTATATGATAGACACCATTAAAAATTTCGAAGTGGTACTAAATGGATACTATCCAACCATTTCCGATTTTAGAATTAAAGGATTCAAAAAAAAGGTATTAAAACTCCTTTCAGGATACCGTTACAAGCGAGGATTCTATCAATTTCCTTATGAAATCAGAATCCTTCACAAACTATGGAAATATCGTCAACCAGAAACAGAAGGATTTTATTCAGAATAAATGAGAAAACTACTTAAGAAAATATTAGACCCGGCATTAAAAAAACTTTTCTTTGCCTATCATGCGTCATCAAAGACGTATACATACAAAAATATCAGTGTCATTGTACACCCTGAAGTATTTCCACCTCATTTTACAATTAGTACTAAAATTTTATTAGACTTTTTAGCTAGTAAGAATTTAAAAAATCAAACACTTTTGGAATTAGGGTGTGGATCAGGCATCATCTCTCTCTTCAGTGCTTCCAAAGGAGCTAAAGTAACAGCATCTGACATTAATCAAATAGCCCTAGAAAATTTAGAAGAAACAAGTAAGAAGAATACGCTACCGATTGAAATTCTGTTCTCAGACTTATTTCAAAACATTCCTCAAACCTCTTTTGACTTCATCATCATCAATCCTCCTTATTACCCTAAAGCACCAAAAGACACCAAAGAAAAAGCTTGGTATTGTGGAGAGAATTTCGAGTACTTTGAACAATTATTTCAGCAATTAGCTACCGAAATATCCTTTAAAAACACCTATATGATTTTATCCGAGGATTGCCATTTATTACGCATTCAAAAAATAGCCTCAAAGCATGCATTAGAGTTTACTTGTATTTTAAAAAAACAAGTATATTTTGAAAAGAACTTTATTTTCAAGATCACCAAGACTCCAGCAATTACATAACATTTATTTTTTTGTCTGCACCTTTGTCTAAAAAGGGACCCAGTGCTACTTTAACAGATTCTTACAATTAAAACTTCACCCGTCAAAAAACATGGAAAATTACCCTAAAATTATACACTTGTTTGATTACAACGCGTAAATTATTACCATTCTTCTATTCTAAATCGATCAAAAGAATAAGGCTACAACTTGACACAAAAGGATTATGTTTATAAAGATTTCATATGTCTATGTTGACATAAAAAAAGGCCTCTACTCAGTTGTATCTTATACAGGAATCGACTACTAGAAATATCAAAAAGACAATTCTATCTCTAGTGCGTCAAGCGTGGTTATTTACACGAAAATCAGGGTGTTTAAAAGGAATTAAGCATAAACTCCTCCCCTTTAAATTCAAACTTCATCTATTCCTGGACAAATCGAATTGGTATTGTTTTTCAGTAATTTGAACTTAAAAAGAGTATGGTATATCACATAATTTACCAAAAATACTTTACCTGCTTTAAGTTTGCTTTACAATCAAATATAATACTATTCATAAACTCTTTTTTAATATGAAACTACTGAAACACAAATTGATCATTCTAGTCACACTACTTAGCTGTTTTACGACTGCTGCACAAGAAAAAATAGCACAAGAGCATCGCATTGATGCCATTTTTTCCAGATGGAACGCTTCAGATGCACCTGGAGGAACCGTAGGAATCATAAAAGACGGAAACTTAATTTTTAGCAAAGGCTATGGAATGGCAAACTTAGACCACCGCATTCCCAATACATCTACAACGGCTTTTAGAATCGCTTCTACCTCCAAGCAATTTACAGCTGCTTGTATTATTCTATTAACACAAGAAGGCAAGCTGTCTTTGAGTGATAAGCTAAGTACATTTTTCCCTAATTTCCCAGACTATGCAAAAGAGATTAGCATTCAGCACCTACTAAACCATACTAGTGGAATAAGAGATTATCTCATCCTCTCAAGACTTTCAGGTTTATCTCGTTTGGATTATTATACCAATGAAATGATTGAAAAATGGTTGACAAATCAACAAGAGCTAAATAATAAACCTGGTGAGGCATATGTATATAGTAATTCGGGCTACTGGATCTTAGGTCAAATTGTAGAGAAGGTAAGTGGAAAAACCTTAGCAAAATACGCTACAGAAAAGATATTTACACCTTTAAAAATGACTCAAACTCATTTTCATGACAACCATGAGCAAATTGTTAAAAATAAAGCGACTGCATATAGACCTAATGGAAATGGCGGATATCTTGAATACATGACCACACTGAACGTTGTTGGTCCCGGAGGGATCTACACAACGTTAGAAGATCTAATAAAATGGGATCATTCTTTTTACACATCAGCCGTTTTCAATCAGGATTTTTGGACACAAATGACAACGGTTGGACGCTTAAACAATGGAGATAAGTTAGTCTATGCATCTGGACTCGGTGTTAAGAAGTATAAAGGCCTAGAAATGCATCATCATAGCGGTTCATATGTGGGATACAAATCTGAAATCATACGTTTTCCGGAAGCACAATTTACAGTCATTGTTTTGGCCAATAGAATGGATGTAGACCCAGCAAAGATGGCGAACAAAGTTGCGGATTTATTTCTTGAAAACAAATATATGGCGGCAAATAAAAAACAACCTACTGCATCAAAGAACATCTCAAAACCAATCTCTTTAACTGCGAAAGAGCTCGGTGCTTTTGAAGGAGATTACTGGAGTTCAAATAACAAATCTACTATAAGGCTAGAAGTTCAAAACAACACACTAACCTATATTAAAAACAATCGTAGATCAACTAAAACACTCCCTATAGCGAAGCATAAATTTCAATTAAAAGGACCAAGCGAACCGATTATTTTAGAAATGCATCCCAAAGAAAACACAAAAACTTTCGCTGTAAAAAGACACGGCAGACAACCTGTGACATTTGAGGAATATACGCCGCTAACATCGCAAGACACAAATCATTTAAAAACCTATTTAGGTGACTATTACAGTAAAGAATTGGATGTAACCTATACACTAAAAATGATGAAAACTCGTTTTGTACTATATGTGAAAGACAATCCTGTTGGCCAACTAAAACCAATCATGAAGGATGTGTTCTGCATCAATTATCGACAATTTTTTGAGTTTGACGCATCTAAAAATACCTTTAGGCTATCGTTCTTGAATCGAGTAAAAAATATAAAATTCGTAAAAAGCCAATCTCACAACTAAACCCCTAAAAATCAATGAACAATCACTCATTGCCACCATAATATTGAGTTCAACATACTTCATGATGTTGATTATCGATACTGCATCGTTTAACACAAAAAATAATAGTACAGAAAACGGTCGCACTGCAGATAGTGTGATCGTTTTTAGTTTGTTCGTAACGGATATTAAATGATCGCTTGCAGTTTATTACCTCATGGATTCATCTACATAATAGCTCAATATCACAAAAAGTGCATGCTGCTTTCGATTATTTTTTGAACTACTCTAAAAGTTTAAAATCGTTACACTTTTAGCAGGTCTTTTGAAAAATAAAGCCAACGATATTCTGCGGCTACAGTTAAACAAATACCGCTAACACGATGCTACAATTCGACCAAAACATGCTAAAAACATCTCAAAATCTTGTTTTGGGGCATTAGAATTTTCATTTTGGGTACTAAAAGCAACTTTTTAATGCTTTTGATAAATAGTTTTTTCTATATTCGGCCTTTGAAATCAGTGCAGTCTCTTGGAAAGAGTTCTCATGCCCTAAGCAAAGGCTATCTAAAATGTTTTTTGCGAGAATAACGTTACAAAACAATAATCATGTCATTGAGAAAATTTTCTAAACATCTGAGAGTACGAAGTGATTAGCTTTAGAGATACACTAGCCACAAAAGCCTAAAAATTGAATGATCTAATTGTTTTTTAGGCACAAAAGTGGACTCATTTTCTTTTCATAGCTGCACCTAGTATTTGCAGTGTCCTGCAAAAATATAAAGAATCGTAAAACAATCTAATTGATGAATATTTTAAAGGCCATTATTTACTTTTCAATTTTCAAATATCCAATTACAAAAGAAGAAATCATAGCGTTCTCTAAAACAAGTAAGAAAAAGATTGATGAAGAAATTGTATTTTTGGAAAACAAAGGAATCATTTTTAATCATAATGGATATTACTCCTGTAGCAAAGACCCTAATCTTGTCAAACGAAGATTAGATGGGAATGCACAAGCAAAAAAAGTAATGCCTACTGCCATAAGGAGTGGCCGGTTTATAGCAAAATTCCCCTTCGTTGAAAGCGTATGTATTTCTGGTGCGCTCTCTAAAAATTATTATGATAAAGAGGGAGATGTTGATTTTTTTATCATCACAAAAGAGAATAGATTGTGGATGGCTAGAATGATTCTTACCTTGTTTAGAAAGGTATTTCTGTTTAACTCTACCAAATATTTTTGCACCAATTATTATATGAGTGCGAATAACTTAGAGTTAGAGGAGAAAAATAGATTTACTGCTACGGAAATAGCAACATTAATTCCGATAGCTGGAGAAAAAAATATTCGGGAACTTAGAGAAAAAAACAACTGGATTTATGGTTTTTTTCCCAATGCGAAATTGCCCGAAATCAACCAAGACAGCAGAAATTACACGAAAAGATTGTCTCGATTGATAGAAGGGATTTTTTCAGCAAAATTCGGAGATAATTTAGAAGAAAAGATCATGAAAATTCACAAACAAAAATGGAGAAAAAAGCATTCGACATTAAGTAAAAAAGAATTTCAATTAGCATTTAAGTCTTCCAAAAAAGTATCGAAAAGTCATCCGAATAATTTCCAATCTAAAGTGTTAAAACACTTGGACGAAAAATACAAAGAAATAGAAGAAAGACATCATATAAAACTTACTTTAGAACATGCTTAAAGTTGCGTTTACTCATTCGTATTTCTATCCTCTTGACGAGAAACAATGGAAAAACAAAACACCCTTTCCTCCGTTGGGCACATTATATGCTGCATCATTTCTAAGAGAAAGCAAATACTTGGTTAGTCTATACGACACCTGTTTACTTAATACCACTGATGGTTTGAAGCCTTTTTTGGATAAAGAATCTCCAGATGTATTTGTAATCTATGATGATGGGTTCAACTACCTTACAAAAATGTGTCTCACCACTATGCGAGCGGCTGCATTTCAAATGATTGAAATGGCAAAACTCAAAGAAAGTGTTGTTATCGTTTGTAGTTCAGATGCCACAGATCATTATGAAAAGTATCTCCATGCAGGGGCAGATTATGTAATACAGGGCGAAGGAGAGGTCACCTTGAAAGAATTAGTTGATGCAATACATCATCAAAAGGAGGCAAAACACCTGAACGGGGTCGTCTATAAAACAGCACAGAATAAAATTGTCAAGAATCCTAAAAGGCCCGTATATAAAGACTTGGATGATTTTCCCATACCAGCTTGGGATTTAATAGATATTCAGCCATATAAAGAAATCTGGCAACGGGGAGGAAACGAATTTACTTTAAATTTAGCAACTACAAGAGGTTGTCCATTTAAATGCAACTGGTGTGCAAAACCTATTTATGGAAATAGATATAATTCACATTCTCCGGAGTATATTGTAAAGCATATTGCGTTTTTAAAAGATCGTTTTGGAGTAGGTAAATTTTGGATGTGCGATGACATCTTTGGTTTAAAACCCAATTGGGTTCAAGAGTTCAATGTTTTACTAAAAAATAGAAAATTAAATATTCAGTATTACATTCAGAGTAGAGCAGATTTATTACTCAAAGAAGATACCATCGAAGCTTTGGCAGAGAGTGGATTGACAGAAGTTTGGATAGGAGCAGAAAGCGGCTCACAGAAAATTTTGGATGCTATGGACAAAGGAACCTCCATATCTCAAATTGAAACCGCTACAAAATTATTAAAAGAGAAAGGGGTAAAAGTAGCTTTCTTTATACAATATGGTTATTTGAATGAAACCAAAGAGGACATCCATTTAACCATTCAAATGATAAAAGATTTATTACCAGACAATATTGGAGTTTCTGTATCGTACCCTCTTCCTGAAACTAAATTTTACGACAAAGTAAAGGACGATTTAAAAATAAAAGCAAACTGGACAGATTCTGATGATTTAGCAATGATGTTTGAAGGTACTTTCAATGCTAGTTTTTACAGAAAACTCCAACGCTATACACATCAAATATTTCGAAAAAGTCAGGGGATTAGTTTTGTTAAGAAAATAGTTAAACATCCATTTCTATTGAAAAAAAATGAGTTGCGATTGATTGCTCTCTTGCCTTATTATATGATTACATCAGGCATTCAGGGATGGCAATTAAAAAAGTTAGAAAACATCCATGAGTAAAGCATTTGACATAGCAGCAAGTTCTTATGACACTGCATTTACCCACACAAAAATTGGTATTTCGCAGCGTAAAAAAGTGTATCAAAATCTTGATTTCTTAACCAATCACGATAAAAAAATAGATATTTTAGAGTTGAACTGTGGCACAGGTGAAGATGCCATTGCCTTTACCCAAAAGGGACATCGAGTTATTGCAACAGATATCTCCGAAAAGATGATTGAAGTGGCAACTGCGAAACATCATTTAGGAGCGCTAAATTTCCAGGTATTAGATAGTAGAGCTTTGCAAGAAAATTTCATGGATGAACAATTTGATGTAATTTTTTCCAATTTCGGAGGTTTGAATTGTGTCAACCCAACGGAATTAGAAAATCTATTTCAGTCAGCCACCAAGATATTGAAACCGAATGGTAGGCTTATTATGGTATTCATGCCAAAGCATTGCATTTGGGAGCAATTGTATTTTTTTATCAAGGGTGATTTTCAAAAAAGCAGCAGACGCAATACAAAGAAGGAATTATTGGTAAATGTAGAAGGTTTAGATGTGCCAACTTGGTATTACAATCCAAAGAACATTAAAGAAAGTATGAAGGGATCTTATGAAGTAACAAATCTCGTACCTGTGGGCATCACGATACCTCCCTCCTATCTGGAGCATTCTATACTTACAAAATTTCCGATATGGCCGTTGTTAGAAAAAATTGAAAATCTCTTGTCTTATAGATTTTTGGCAAAATATGCCGACCATTTTTTAATTGAATTAACAAAAAAATGAGCATTGTCTTAACCCATGCATATTATCTATTTGAAGATGATAAGGAACAAAAAATTATGCGTCCTTATCCACCACTTGGGTTGTTATACATATCAAGTTATCTAAAGCAACATGAACTAGATAATTATGTGTACGATAGCACGTATTATTCCTTTGAGGAACAATTAAAGTACATAGCACACAAAAAACCAAAGGTACTTGCCATTTACACCAATTTAATGACTAAAATCAATGTTGTTAAATTAATAAAGGAGTTGCGCAACAACCCCAAATACAACCAACCAAAAATTATCCTAGGTGGTCCAGATGTAACCTATAATTGCGCTAATTATTTAAAATCAGGTGCAGATTTTTTAATTATTGGAGAGGGAGAGCAGACCACCATGGAGTTGTGTACTGCTATTTTGAATGAAAAACCATACGACAACATTCCGGGAATTGCTTATTTAAATGAGGGAGAATTAGAAAAAACAGCCCCTAGAATCAAGATGAAAGAATTGGTAGATTTACCGCTACCGAATAGAGCGGGAATTCCAATAGAAAAATACTTAGATACTTGGAAAACCTTTCATGGTAAAAGCTCCATGACAGTAAGTACACAGCGAGGCTGCCCGTATACTTGTAAATGGTGCAGTACGGCCGTTTACGGAAAGAGCTACAGAAGAAGGCCAGCAAATCTTGTGGCAGAAGAATTGAAAATGTTAAAAGAGACGTATCATCCCGATACGATATGGTTTGTAGATGACGTATTTACGGTAAGTCACAAATGGTTAAAAAGTTTTCATGCCGAAGTTTTAGCGCAGGATGCCATCATTCCTTTCGAATGTATTACCCGGGCAGAGCGCTTGAATGACGAAGTATTGCAATTATTAAAAGAGGCTGGCTGCTATCGTATTTGGATTGGTGCAGAGAGTGGATCGCAAAAAATTATCGACGCGATGGATAGAAGAGTCGATGTAGAGACGGTGAAAACAGCAATTCAAAAAACCAATGCATTAGGACTGGAAACAGGAACGTTTATCATGATAGGTTATCCTGGAGAGGATATTTATGATATCAAAAATACGGTAGCATATCTGAAAGCGGCAAACCCTACTCATTTTACCATCACGGTTGCGTACCCAATAAAAGGAACGTCGTTGTATCAAGAAATTGAGGGTAAAATAACGAAAAAACCCAATTGGGAAACATCCACAGATAGGGATATTGATTTTCAAAGAACCTACAGCAGAAAATTTTATGACTACGGAGTGAGATATGTAATGAATGAAGTACATTATCATAAGGCAAAAAAGGAGAGCATAATGGCGATGACTAAATTTAAATTGAAATCATTACTTTCTAATTTTATCATGCGATTATATCGCTATAACCTATTGAGATGAGATTGCTTACTGGAATGTATTGTATATGAAAATAAGAAACAAAATCGGCTATTTAAAAAAAAGATGGCACCACCACAGAGAACAATCGTTTTATAAAAAACTTATTTCCAAAAATGATTTATGTTTTGATATTGGCGCAAACATGGGTACTAAAAGCAAATTATTCTTAGATCTCGGGGCCAACGTGGTAGCCTTCGAACCACAAAGAAGTTGTCATGAAAATTTACTCAGATTATCCTCTAAAAAATTCACCGTAGAAAAGTGCGCTATTGGAAACCGTTTTGAGCAAAGAGAATTTAATCTTTCCTCCATTCCAGATATCTCTACCTTTTCAAAAAAGTTTATGACAGTATATGCTTCCGAAAAATGTGTTTGGGAGGAGGTCGTAGAAATACCTTGTTACCCTATTCAAATTTTTGTTAAAAAATATGGAATCCCTAAATTCTGTAAGATAGATGTAGAGGGCCTAGAGTGGGAGATCATATCAGGTATATACAGTAAAATTCCATATATTGAATTTGAAAATACACACGCATTTAAAGAGGAAACAACCAAAAGTATTCGACATTTAGCAAACATAGGATATGTTTTTAAGATTATTGAAGATGGAACCTACCAGTTTTCATCGAAAGATTGGCTTCAAGAATCGCAAATATTAGCAGAAATAAAGAGTTTCGCCGCAAAGAATTTACATTCTAATATTTTTTGTAAACAAACAGCGGGATGATAGATGTCGTAATTCCAACATATAACCGAATCGATTACTTAAACAAACTTTTGAAGAGTATTGAAGAACAAACCATGCCCGTAAATCAAATCTATATTGTTTTTGCAGGAGTTAAGGTGAGCGATTTAGATGCTATCCTAAAGGGAAGTTCACTAAATATTCAAGCAATACCTTCTGAACCATCTGTGTGTAAACAAAGAAACATTGGTATAAAAAATTGTAATTCTGACTATATTTTTCTTTGTGATGACGATATTGTACTTCCTAAAAACTACCTGCAAAAATTAGTTGATTTTCTAGAGAAATCTCCTGAGTCTCGCATTGCAACAGGAGAAGAGTTTCAATTTGACACCTCCAAAATTTGGAAACCTGTTTATGAGGAATTAAGTCATGCAAATCTTTGGTTTAAGTATATTTTTGGGCTGACTATTTTTTCGGATGTGTCCAAGGAGTATTATAGTAAAAATAGAATCAGTCACTATATATCGAAAAAATTACTGGAGCAGCAAAATAGAACTTCTGCTGCAGGATGGCCAAGAATGTGTTCATTTTCATATCCCGTTTCAGAAACAGCAATCTATGGTTTAGGAGCCTCTTTGATAAGAACTTCCTATTTGAAAAATAATTTATACAACGAAAACCTACCTCAACACTGCATTGGCGACAATTATGAGGTTGCTTTAAACATCAACGAAGGAAAGCATAAAATAGCTATGCTCAGAGATGTTCATTTTAAACATTTTAAAGCGCCATCCAATAGAGTTTCTAAAGTAAAATCCTATACACAAAGAATATATGAGTTGAAAAGAGTGGTGTTTACTTCCCATTTTTTTACCTTAAAAAATAGTCTTTATTTTACATGGTCCTTAACAGGCAACGCTATTTATTTTTTAGTAAAAGGCAATTGGAGCTTGTTTTTTGCTACTATAAAATTGCAGAAAATCGCTGCTTTCGAAGTTTTAAAACAGATGGTATATGGTAGAGCAAACTAGAAATATATTCAAGATCATTCCAAAGAGTGAACAATGGATTATTCCGTTATTTATTTTTATTTCATTTTTAAATATCCTATTGGATATTTTATCTATTGCAATATTAGTTCCATTTATTTTGTTGATTTTGGATACAGATCAAGCAACTAGTTTTTTTCTAACTCACTTTCAACTAGCATATGATGTCAAGTATTTGCCAGTAGCCCTAATACTTCTATTGATCTTTTTTGTGATGAAGAATTTATTTCAGACCTATTTGATTCACAGACAGTCGAATTTAGTGTATGCGATAGCCTCCAAAATTTCGAAAGACCTCATTCAAGGTTACCTTTATGGTTCTTTATCCAGTCATGTTTCATTTGACAAAGCAAATTTGATGCGTGACTTCCAAAAAATTCCAATTTCCTTTTGCACCCATGTATTACTCCCTGTTTTTGTAGTTTTTTCGGAATTGATATTTTTAACAAGCTTGATTTTAGTGGGTCTGTATGTTAATTTTGAGCTTACCTTGGGGGTTGTTGCTATTTCTTTTCTTGGTTTTTTAAGTATTATTCTTTGGAGGAAAAAGAAAACAAAAGATTTCAATCGAACTTTGGCTGCATATTTTTTAAAAGAAATGCAGGAGATACTCCATATCGTTTTTGGATTTCTAGAAATAAAAAGCACAAAAACAGAAAATGTTTTCACTCGGAAATTCGAGAAGGCAAATATAAAACACAACCAAAAAGTAGCAGAATTAACCACATTTAAACAGTCGAACCACAGGTATTTCGAGATCGTCGTGGTATCCTTTGTTGTTTTCTTATTGTTGTATTTAAAGGTAGCTTCTAAAGTAGATTTATCTTTATTATCTGTTTCTATTTTTGCCAGTGTCTTTTTAAAGCTCCTTCCAAGTGTCAATAAAATTCTGACGAATGTATTAGAGATGAATGCAAATTATTATGCGGTGGGAATTCTATCCTCTTATCCACATAAAAAAGAAAGCAATGTTGAATTGCCAGACGAGTTCATTTCTCTAGATTTGAAAGATGCCACATTCAAATACCAAGAAAACACTATTTTTCAGAATTTAAATCTTGAAATCAGAAAAGGAAACTTCATGTACATTTCTGGTGCATCAGGAATAGGTAAAACCACACTCTTAAAAGTAATTTCAGGTCTTTACCCACTGCAAGAAGGGTCCATAAAACTCAACAATTTGAAACTGTGTAAAGAGTCCTGTTTTTTACCGTTTGTTGGTTTGGTTCCGCAAAAGTCATTTCTTTTTAAAGCGAGTTTAAAAGAAAACATCACGATGTTTGACCAGAAACCATTAGATGAAAAATGGATGAATACACTTTTGGAAGTGCTGGAATTAGTGGATTTTGTTAGACAATTGTCCAATGGTTTAGAAACAATAATCGATGTGGATACGATGCAAATATCTGGTGGGCAAAAACAAAGAATTGCAATCTTACGCGCATTGTATGCGAAACCCAAACTTTTAGTATTGGATGAATCAACCAATCAACTGAATGAAGCATTGGAACGTAAGATTATCGCATTTTTCTCTCTTTTAGTAAAACAGGGAGATATGACTATTGTTGTTGCATCGCATCAACCAGCTTTTAGAGAATATTGTACACACCAATTTCATCTCTCTTAATTGCAATGCAGAAAAGATTACTATTCATAACACCCATTTTTCCAAGTTCGGCGCAAGATGATACCATTACCCCGTTTATATATCAATTTACAAAGTATTATGTTCGTGCCTATCCTGATGTAAAGATAGATGTTTTATCATTTCACTATCCCCTACAAAAAGGAATGCATGTGATGGATGGAATACGAGTATATAGCCTTGGTTTTGGGTTTAAAAAGAAACATACATATTTAACTTCTTTATACGCTGCTTGCAGAAAAACCTTCCAGTTACATCGTAAGAATAAGTATGCTGGAATTTTATCCTTATGGTACGGAAAAACTGCATTGACAGGCGAGATCATGCGTACATTTTTAAAAATAAATCATGCATGTTGGCTGCAAGGACAAGATGTAAAATCTACAAATTTTTATTTTAGGCTTTTTAAAATGAGAGCTTCGCAGTTAATTGTTGTTGGTAAAAAGCATCAAGAGTTATTACGTCAGCACCAAGAATTAAAGGCAGATCATATTGCGAATATCGCTATCACACCTCAACTCTTTCCTAAATTAAATGAAGGAGATAGAACGATAGATATTATTGGGGTAGGCAACTTAGGAGCACTTAAAAACTATGCTTTTTTTATCGATATTATTCATGAGCTAAAGCAAAGATCCCCTGAAAAAGTTTTTAATGTGGTTATTTGTGGAGGAGGTGAACAGAGAGCGGAGCTAGCACATAAAATTAACTCTTTGCAACTCTCCAAAGAAATTACCCTTCTCGGTTATGTTTCTAACATGGAAGTATTACGCTTAATAAATGATGCAAAGATTTTTTTGCATACCTCTACTTTTGAAGGAGGCCCAATGGTCATCCAAGAAGCTCTTTACAGCGGTTGTCAGGTCATTAGCTCTTTTGACATCGGCATTGAAAAAGGAAAGTGTTCTTCTTTTTATTATGCTGCTTCATTAGATCAATTGACTACAAAAATACAGGAGTTACTTCTAATTAAAAAATCGAACTACCATAGGGTTCACCTTAACAAAATGGAAGATACTGTACAGACTATTCATAAGCTTTATTTTTAGCTAGCGTTTCAAAAATTTCCATTAGGTCTTTTGCAATAGATGAAAAAGATAGTTTTTCTTGAAACTGCCGGTGCGTCTTATTCTCTGCTTTTTGAAGGTTTATTTGTTGCAATGAAAGCAGTGTTGAAAGTAGACTTTTTTCGTTTGCCACCTCAAATAGGCGACCACATTTCCCATAACCCGTCATGAATTCATGCGAAGGAATTTTGGTAATTATCGGAATACAGCCAAAAGACATAGATTCTAACAAAGCATATCCACTTCCTTCAAAATGTGAACCTGTAATAAAGAATTGGTTTTTTCTGTAGTGTTTTTTTAGCTCCTCTTTATCGAGTTTACCCAATAGGGTTGTACTTTTTTGTAGATTCGTAGAAGTAGCGATTTTGTGTTGAATAGCTTCAAGTAGTGTGTTGTCTTGAAAAGCCATTTCTAATGTTGCTCTTGGGTGTATTACTAGGTATTTTTCAAAAGCATTTAAAACAGTGAACGGATCTTTGGACGGAATTAATCTACCCACCCACAAAAAGGAATCTGTAATTTTAGGTGATTTCTTTTCAGGCTTCTTTACAGAACCTTCCATTATTTCAAACACCTTATGCGCTGGTAAAACCTTCGTATCGATCCAATCTTGCGCATTTTTCTTTCCTGTAAATAAAAACCCATCTATATATTTTCCCACCCAGGTATAGATCATTTTTTTGATACCAGTAGGACTTTTAGCATAGCCGTGCACTTGAACAAGAATTATGCATTTTGGTAATCTCTTGCGAAGAAAGAAGCTAAAGAACCCATACCGCAACCCATGAATCAGCACATAATCTGGTTGTTGATTGTAGATTTTTTTATGAAAATAAAACGGCCAATCTATTTTAAAAAAAGCCCTCCCTTTGTGACTTACAAAGTGAACTCCATCTACTTGTTTTTCATAAGACAAAGCGCTCTGGATAATAGAAGTAACTTTATACTTATCTCCAATATGGAATAAGATACCAAAATTAGCAGCATAGTTGTCGATAATAGAAGTCAGTTTTTTTTCCGAGAAATAATGATAATTTATGTCTACAAATCGTTTGTCATTCATGCTGCTAAAGTTAAGATAAACTTTTCGGTTTCGAGTTTCTTTTTAATCTATGCATTCGAAAATAGCAGCGCATGGAAACTGTTAGAAAATTATAGGTTTTTGAAAAATTACTGCAAACACCAACTAAATTATTAGATAATTTACAGTTTAGGCAACAGTAATCCTAGTATTTAAGTACTGTTGATCAAGGAAATGCACGCATGCCAAACTATTTTTCAATTCATAAAACTGATGCAAACTTTAAGTCCAATGCAAACCAAATCTCTAGTATGATATTTCAACCACTGCGTAGATTGGATTTAAAATCTATATCTAGTGTAGCTTGGTCATTCAGAGTGCGATGGATGCATCCCTGCATGAAAAAGAGCTATTAATTCCAACATTAAATAAGGGCGCAAAACTTATAAACGGATACAAAAGCACGATTGGAATAATATCTATTCACAAAATATTGATTCTATGAACAGTCATGAAATTACGATTTAACAAACAACATTCTTTTATTGATAAAAAAAAAGGACATTCATGTATTGAATGTCCTTTTTTTTTTATCATCCGTACAAGTTTTGATTTTAATCAAATCCAGTTCCTGGATCCGCTGGATTCGCGGGGCTAGCTGCCTGAGCTGTTTTTGGATTCAAAAGCATATAAGTTCCCAAAGCAGTTAAAGCTGCATATTTTCCGTAATTCCCTATTTTTTTAATAGCGTCTTTACGTGTCATCTCATCTTTTTTAGTATCTCTATTTTTAGTATTCATCATGTTCATTTTAGTAAGGTTAAGAATTATTCAATAACAATTTTCTTAGTAAATTGAGCTGCTTCACTAGCTCCTCTCACAATATAGATTCCTGATGCCAAACTCGGCAAATTAAGCTCCTGAATTCCATCAGATTGAAAAGAAGTTGAATACACCTTTTTACCTAATATGTTATACAAGCTAACGTCTGACTTCCCTTGCGGTAATCCAACTATTCTCAAAGTTGATTTATTTACTGCATACACACTAATGTTGCTCAAACGAGCCTCTTGTATATTTAAAGTACTGTTTGATGTATGTAGGTAAAATCGTCCTATTCCGCTTGAAGAGGAAGCTAAAGTAACCTTATACAATCCATCTTCATCTAGTCGAGTAAATGTATTATGAACTCTATCTTCTAGATATACGTTTACATCACTTGGCAAGTTCAATGCTTCCCCTGTAAATGTAATTTCTTTCCCTGAAGGAGCTTTTAATCCTACCGGAACTACCATGGTTTCTATATCTGAAGTTGGTAAAGATTGTATGGCCAACCTTTTTCCTGTATTATTTGAAACTAGCTCTGTTGACAACTCAAAAGCATTCGTTGCACCTCCAAAAACCGAACTGTCATAACCATTATCAAAACCGGTAGAAACATGATCTAAATAATAAATTTTCGTTTTTCTTGTTGCATTACCATCACTTACAAACAATCTAATTTCCCCTTTTCCTCTTGATTTTTGGAAAGTGCTTGTTGTCTGATGCGATAGCATTGCTTGCGTAATTGTAAAGCTCGAAAAGTTACCATCTGCACTTACAAAAAATGCTTGATTTGGAGCAATTTGAAAGCTATCTCCAGCATTATAGGTATCATATTCATTAGCTGCTTGATCCCAAATCCAAATAGTGGACTCCGTTAATAGGTCATTTCCTCCAGCATCATTGGCTGTTAATAAAGAAGATAAATTCACATACGCAGCAAAAGGATTTCCCATTAAATTAAAAGCATCTCCACTTGCTCCACTGTTATCAGTTAAGCTAAGACTGGTAAAATCTGAGGTATTTAAACTACCTGTAAATGAGAGATCTCCGGCTGTTGTTAATTTTGTAGAATATCCTGTTCCATCAAGCAAAGCATCTGTGGCAGTATTTGAAAAATAAGCCCATCTATTGTTTGGGTCTGCTTGTGAGTTGTCATAAGGAGCAAAACTTACTTTGGTCCCATTATCTGCAAAACTATTAGTTGTTCTCATGTCTGTCATTGTTTCACCACTTACAGGACTGGCAACTAAATACCATTTATCTGCAACAGCTAAATTTCTTTTACTCGTTACATCTCCAGTTACAGACGACGATGTCATGAAAGACGAACCGGATTCTAGTGTCAAACTAGCTACCGTTAAAGCGGTTGTAGCTGTTGGATAGTTTGTCAAACCTCCAGGGATTACTAAGTTGTTGGTTGCACTTACTGGTGCTGCTTTGGTATCCCAGTTTGCAGGTGCTGCTAGGTTTGAATCTGAATCACCATTCCAAACATTTTTTATAGGTGTATCTTGGGCGATAAATTGCAAGTCAGAGATGTTAAAAGTACCATTTCTGTTTGATCCGGAATATG
>JBELGW010000009.1:0-70891 GCA_042091715.1 Polaribacter sp.
CAGGTTTTCATCCTGGTAACACGGGTTCGATTCCCGTACGGACTACAAGTTTTAATAAAAAAACGAAATTAAAAATTATGGCAAATCATAAGTCAGCTCTTAAGAGAATTAGAAGTAACGAAGCGAAGAGATTAAGAAACAAGTACCAGCACAAGACAACACGTAACGCTGTAAGAACTTTACGTGCGACAGAAGATAAAACTGCTGCTGAAGCTTTATTGCCAAAAGTAATTGCAATGTTAGATAAGTTAGCTAAGAATAACATTATCCACCAAAACAAAGCAGGAAACTTAAAATCTAAATTGACAAAGCACGTTGCTGCAATGTAATTTCTATTTTTAAAAAGATAAAAAAAGCGTTCTGATTATTCAGAACGCTTTTTTTATGCCTATCACTTTTTTCTTTATAACAATCTCCGGGCTTTATGAAGTTCATGACTTTATTTTATGATTAGTTTTGTAATTCTTTGATGCACTATTTTGTTTTACTGATGCACAGGGAGGTGTAATAGGAATCTTCTTTAAAAGCTACCAATCATAACCTTTATCAGCGTCAAGTTTGATAAAGATAAAAAGCAACATCGTAAATCCCCATAGCGATGAGCCTCCATAGCTAAAAAAAGGCAAAGGAATGCCTACCGTTGGCAGTAATTGAATTACCATTCCTATGTTAATGACGATATGGAAGAATAAGATGGACACCAGTCCATAGCCATAAATGCGTCCAAATTTATTGTTATGTGTTTCTGCGAGGTAAATGATTCTAAAGAGTAATAGTAAAAACAAGATGATAACAAATGAGGTTCCTAAAAAGCCCCATTCTTCTCCAACTGCACTGAAAATATAGTCTGTATCTTGTTCAGGAACAAATTTCCCTTGAGTTCGATCTCCCTGCAAATAACCCTTTCCTGTGGCGCCTCCCGAACTGATTGCTTGAAGAGATTGTTGTGTATTGTATCCAATCTTTTGCGTGTCTTTAGAAATGCCTAAAAGAATATCGAAACGATCTCTTTGATGTTGTTTAAAAAAATCATTGTAAATAAGACTTGTGCTAAAAATATATAAACCTAAAACAAGGTATGCACCTATTATTTTAGGCCAGTTAAATTTAAGATACCTTTTGTTTTTTTTAAAGAAATAAATGACGGCAATGGTGAGTATCGTGTAACATGCAATTAAGACATTGTTGGCGCCAAACAATAACGTTAACAGAAACAATACAACCGCTAAGCCACCGAGAACAATATAGTTTGATGTCAGTCCTTCTCTGTTCAAGACAAAAAAGAAAGAGAGGTATATAAGAACAGACCCATAATCTGGTTGTAGGGCGATACAGATTGCTGGAAGAAAAATAATGAAAAATGCTTTGAGCTGGTTCTTAAAGAGTTGTAGGTTAAACTGTTTGTCGCTGAGTAGTTTTGCGATAGCCAATGCCGCGCATGCTTTGGCAAATTCTGATGGCTGAAGTCCCATGAATCCAAAATTATACCAAGAAGTAGCTCCATTGATGTTTTTTCCAAATACAAAGAGACCAAGCAACGATACAATAGACGCCAAATAGAATATACTAGCGTATTTTTCGTAAAATTTACCGTTGAAAAATAATATAAATATAATCAATGGTATGCACAATAGGATCCATAGTAATTGTTTGCCGTAGCGTGTAGTAAGATTAAAAGAGAAGGCCTCACCTTCAGCAGCAGATGTTGCATAAATGGTCATCCATCCAAAACTAATAAGAAGTGCATATAGAAGTATGAGTATCCAATCTATACCATGAAATATATTGTTCTTTTCTGTTCTCAAGTGCTTATTTTTTTATGGAGTCAGTTCTTTTTTTGTTGTAAATTTCTTCAAGGCTTAAATTAAGCATTCTTGCTTCTATTTTTTTTCTGTGGGCACTTGTAATTGTTTGGTTCAAGTATTTTTCAATGAGCAAACTTGTAATTGGTGCTGCGATTGCAGATCCATAACCGCCATTTTCTACAAGAACAGCTACTGCGATTTTAGGATTTTCTATGGGGGCAAACGCAATTAGTATTGAATGATCTTCGAGTTGCTTTTTTTTGCCATCTACTCTAATGAAATTCTCTGAAGTTCCGGTTTTTCCTGCAATATCTATTCCTTCAATGGTGCTATTAGCACCGGTACCTGTTTTAAATACCTCATGCATTCCGTCAATAACAGGGATGAAATGTTTTGGGTCTATGGTTGTTTTTTTTGGGGTAGTGTATTTTGGTATGCTTATGGGTTGTCCATTGATTTTCTTAATCACATGCGGCGTATAAAAATATCCTTTGTTGGCTATGGCTGCAGTAATATTGGCCAATTGAATAGGTGTTGAAGAAACTTCTCCTTGTCCAATGGCGTTTGATATGTTTGTGGTTGGCCCCCATTTGTACTTATTTCTATCGTCATAATACTTGCCATTAGGTATCAGTCCTGGTCGACCGGTAGGGAGGTCGTACCCTAAAAAATTTCCCAATCCAAAACTTTTAACATGTGCGCTCCACTTGTCCATTCCAATACTCGCAGATCCTGGTTTATCTATGATATTCCTATAGGCATTTGAAAAGTAGCTGTTACACGATTTAGAAATTGCTCGAGTCAATTGTATTCCTTTTCCATAAATATCACAGTGGCATTTTTGAAAGGCATTTTTTCTATTTCCATAACGATATCCTCCATAGCATGAAACACTTGTCTGTGGAGTAATAATACCTTCTTGGAGTCCTATTAATGCATTAATCAGTTTGAAGGGAGACCCCGGAGGGTAGGTTGCTAGTAGACCTCTGTCAAACATGGGTTTGTCTAAATTATCTGCATCCATTAAAATCACGGAATTGGGTCCGCGCTGTCTACCAACCATCATGTTTGGGTCATAAGTTGGTGCGGTGATCAGTGCTAGGATCTCCCCAGAACTTGGTTCTATTGCAACAATCGCTCCTCGTTTTCCCGTCATCAAAGATTCTCCGTATTGCTGCAGTCCACTATCGATGGTGAGTGTAATATCTTGACCATTTTGGGCAAGTGTATCGTAGATTCCATCTTTAAAAGATCCAATAATTTTATTCAAGCGATCGCGTTGGAGGAATGTTTTACCTTTAACACCTCTTAAAATGGAGTCGTACGTTTTTTCTACGCCACTTTTACCTATGAGCTCTCCTTGTTGGTATTTCTTATTGTTTCTAAGTTGCGCTTCAGTAATCTCGCTGATGTAACCTAAAACATTAGCTGCAGAGGCAATCGGGTAATTTCTAATACTTCTTTTCTGAATATAAAAACCTTTGAATTTATGCAGTTTCTCTTGAAGAAAGGCATAGTCTTCTTTTGCCAACTGTTTTAAAAAAACAGAAGGTAGCCAAGGAGAATATCTATTGGCAATTTTATATTTCTTCTTAAAATAGCTTTTCTTTATTTTTAATAGTTTGCAAAATTCAAGAGTATCTAAGGCTCGTACCTCGTTAGGAATGACCATAACATCATAAGAGAGTTGATTTGCAACAAGCAGTGTGTTATTTCTATCATATACATAGCCGCGATCTGGGAAATCAAATACTGTTTTTACGGAAGCATTATTCAGAGGAGTAAGATCTCCACCCTGAATAATTTGTAATTGAAAAAGTCTCCCAATCAAAACAATTCCTGTGAGAGAAATTACCAAGTAAAGTAAAAAACTACGGTTCATTTATTTTTTATTTCTAATGATATAAGTTCCTGCAAAAAACAGAACTGCGGTAAATAAACTCGCATAAAGCGTGTTGGCTGCTACAGTAGAGAAGTTTTTTAAGCTAAAGTTAGCAAAAGAAAATAAAATGAAGTGGTGAATTAGAATTAAAATCATTACATAATTAAAAACGTTCCCTATAGGTTCTTGTTTGAGATCAAACAACAAGTAGTCGGGTGCTGTTTTCTTAAATATAATACGGACGAAAAAAAGTCTAATATAGGCCACAAATAATAATGCAAAAGCATGAATACCTCCAGAATCTGAAAAGAAATCTATGCATAAACCGAGCAGAAATGATAAAGTTAGAAAGAGATAGCGTTCCCTTCTTAAGGGATAAAGAATAACAAATGAGATGTATATGTATGGATTTATATACCCGAAAAGTAGAACAGTATTACCTACAAAAACCTGCAAGAATAACAAGGATAAAAACAAGAAAGGAATAAATAAAGCCCTATTCATCGTTGAAGTTGTTTAATGAATTGATTTCTTGTTTGTTTAAGTTTGAAATAACATACACTTGACCAAGGCTAGTCATGTCATTAAAGAGTTTAACGTTTATTAAATTTTTGTTGTTTTTGGTTTCTATTTGGGAAATGCTCCCTATTAAGAGCCCTTCAGGAAAAATAGTCGATTTACCATCTGTGATAATAGTGTCCCCTAATTTGATTAAGGCTTGTCGTGGGATATCATGCAGTTGAAGTGTGTTGTATGCTATTCCATTCCAAGCTAAGCTGCCAAAATGATTGCTGTTTTTTAGACGTGCATTGATCTTACTATTGCTATTTAAGATCGATTGAACTCTTGCATATTTTGGAGTTATATTTTCAGTGATTCCAATGATTCCCTTGCTGTTGATCACCGCCATTTCTTTTGAAATACCAGCACTACTCCCTCTATTAATAGTGAGGTAATTGTTGGGCAGGTGATAGCTATATCTGATGATTTTTGCTTGGGTATACGTGTAGGTTTGGTTGTATTGAACCGTATCGATTACCTGTTGATTTGGCGTTGGACTTTCAATTGATTGGTACTTTGTTACTAGATTTTTTAAGCGTTCATTTTCGTCAACCAATCGTTTGTTTTGATCTTTTAAATTGAAATAATCAGTGAGGTTAGAAAAGACTTCATAGGTGCCTCCTGTAACTCTGTTGGCTGAACTGATAAATTTGCTCTTGTGAAAGTTGTGGTTGTTGATGATTAAAACAAGCGCAACAATTTCTAGAATAACAAAAAATAAGAAGTATCTATACTTTTGGAAAAAATAAATGAACTGTTGCATGGAGAGGTTGTGGAACGGTTACTTCATTAATATACTTTTGAATTTTTCAATCTCTTTTAAAGCAATTCCTGTTCCGCGAACAACTGCCCTAAGCGGGTCTTCAGCGACATAGACAGGCAAGTCTGTTTTTCTAGAGAGCCTTTTGTCTAAACCTCTTAGCATTGAGCCCCCTCCTGCTAAATAGATTCCAGTATTGTAGATGTCTGCAGCCAATTCTGGTGGAGTTTTAGATAAGGTTTCCATTACGGCATCTTCAATCCTTAGAATGGATTTGTCCAAAGCTTTCGCAATTTCTCGATAAGAAACCTGTACTTGTTTTGGTTTTCCACTTAGTAAATCTCTACCCTGAACCAACATGTCTTCTGGAGGGTTGTCTAGGTCTTCTGTGGCAGCTCCTATTTTTATTTTTATTTTTTCTGCTGTGGTTTCACCAACATATAAGTTATGTTGGGTTCGCATGTAATACATAATATCATTTGTGAATAAATCACCTGCTACTTTAACAGATTGATCACAGACAATTCCAGCCAATGCAATCACTGCGATTTCGGTAGTTCCACCTCCTATGTCAATAATCATATTTCCTTTAGGCTCCATGATATCTATACCTACACCAATTGCAGCAGCCATTGGTTCAAAAATCAAGTAAATTTCTTTGGCATTCATGTGACGAGCAGAGTCTTGTACGGCACGTTTTTCTACTTCTGTAATGCCAGATGGAATACAAATTACCATACGAAGAGCAGGAGGGAATAGCTTCTTTTTAATGGATGGAATTTGTTTTACAAACTGTTTAATCATTTCTTCCGAAGCTTGGAAATCTGCAATTACGCCATCCTTTAAAGGTCGAATGGTTTTGATGTTTTCATGGGTTTTTCCTTGCATCAGGTTTGCTTCCTTTCCTGTGGCAATAATTTTTCCCGTAATTCTATTTCGAGCTACGATTGAAGGACTATCGATCACAACTTTACCATTGTGAATAATTAGCGTGTTGGCAGTACCTAAATCGATTGCTATATCTTCAGTCATGAAGTCGAAAAAACCCATAAAATTATCTTTTTTGATATTATTCTTTGTAACCTTACAAATCTACTAAATTTCTATGTGCAAAGCACAGATTATCGCGTAGTTATTTTTTAATGTTTAAAATGTCTAATACCAGTGAAAACCATCGCAATATTTTGTTGGTTGCAGTAATCAATACTGAGTTGATCTTTAATCGAACCTCCAGGTTGAATCACACTCTTTATTCCTGCATGATCTGCAATTTCTACGCAATCGGGGAATGGGAAAAATGCATCACTCGCCATCACCGCTCCGTTGAGGTCAAACCCAAAATTTGTTGCTTTTTCGATAGCTTGTTTAAGTGCATCAACCCTGCTTGTTTGTCCAGTTCCGCTCGCTAATAGTTGCTTGTTCTTTGCCAGTACAATGGTATTCGATTTTGTATGCTTGCAGATTTTTGAAGCAAACAATAAATCCGATAATTCGTCTTCAGAGGGCTTTGTCTCTGTGGCATAGGCCAGGTCAGTAAGGGTGTCGGTTTTGTGGTCTTTGTCCTGGACAAGAATTCCATTCAAACAGGTTCTTACCATGTCTTGAGGCATCTCAGTTTCTTTTTGAACAAGTAGCACTCTGTTTTTCTTCCCTTTTAAAGTCTTTTGGGCTTCCAAAGAAAAAGAAGGGGCAATCACAACCTCACAAAATAATTTATGAATTTCTTCTGCTGTTGCTGCGTCTATTTCTGTATTTGAAATCAATACACCACCGAAGGCAGAGGTTGGGTCACCTGCTAAGGCATCTAGATAGGCTTGTTTAACTGTTTCTCTTTGTGAAAAACCACAAGCATTATTGTGTTTTAAAATGGCGAAAGTAGGGAGTTCATTTTGAAACTCATTCATTAAATTCACCGCTGCATCAATGTCTAATAAATTGTTATAACTAAGTTCTTTTCCATGTAGCTTTTCAAATATCTTTTCTAAGTTTCCAAAGAAAAATCCTTTTTGATGCGGATTCTCTCCATAGCGAAGCGCTGTTGCATTAGGTTCGCTTATTTTTAACACAGTTTCTTGGTCATCTGAATTGAAGTAGTTGAAAATAGCTGTGTCGTAATGAGAGGAAATGTGAAATGCTTTGCTCGCTAATTTTTTTCTATCAGCAATTGTTGTAGTTCCTTGATTTTGTGAAATCAGTTGTAAAAAGTCATCATATTGCTCCATAGAAGAGAGAATAACGGTGTCTTTAAAGTTTTTTGCAGCTGCTCTTATCAGAGAAATTCCACCAATATCAATTTTTTCAATGATCTCTTGCTCAGTTGCTCCTGAAGCAACCGTTTTTTCGAAAGGATAAAGATCAACAATAACGATGTCTATTTGAGGGATGTCAAACTCTTTTAATTGAGCGGCATCATGCTCATTTTCTTGTCTATTTAAAATGCCTCCAAACACTTTTGGGTGCAATGTTTTTACCCTTCCTCCTAAAATCGATGGATATGAAGTAACGTCCTCTACCGGTACTACAGGAATATCTAATTGCTGTATGAATTTTTCCGTACCTCCCGTAGAGTAAATAGTGACGTTCTGTTCGTGTAGCTTTTGTACTAAAGGGGCTAATCCGTCTTTGTGAAAAACAGAGATTAATGCTGATTTAATAGTCTTTGTGTTGCTCATGTTGTTGTGTTGTTAAGCACACAAAGCTACTAAATCTCAGAGGTAAATGCACTACAAACAGATGAAAAATAAATGACAAATGTAGGACTGTATTTGCGCAAGCATACCTCATGATAATCATTCCATTTTTAGACTTCCTTCATCGATATTCTATCGCGCTACCTTTAGCGTCTTCTCCAACAAAAATACGATCAATAAGGTTGTTTATATTCCAACGCACCTGGAAAAATCGCTTCCTTGCGTCTGGTATTATGAGCACATAATCTAGCGCAGAGCTATGATAGATTAGATCATAAGTAATTAGAGATCATTGAACAGGTAAATTCTAATAAAGCTTCATCCTGTTTCGTAAAAATATTTGCGGTATGAGAGTCGATATCTATTTGTCCGATATTTTCTCCTTTGACAAAGATAGGAATGACAATTTCAGATTTTACTTTCCAACCACAAGAAATATAATTATCCTGCTCTGACACATCTTGTACCACAAAATTTTCATTACTCACAGCTACTTGTCCACAAATGCCTTTTCCAAAAGGAATGATAGTGTGGTCTGTTGGTTCTCCCGTGTATTGAGCAAGTTTTAATTCTTCCTTATCTCCATTCTTGAAATAAAACCCCACCCAATCATAATACGAAACTTGAGCCTCCAAATAGTCGCAAATAGCTTGTAGCTTGTCGCCAATAGCGTCCGTTCCTTCTAAGATGGTTGCAATAGTTGCTTTTAAATTTTCTAGTTGCATAATGAGATGTGTTAATTGTATTAGAACATGGTTCGTTATAGAATAATGCACAAATAACTGAATTTTGTGGCAAATATCTGACAAAAGAGTCGTCTTTTTTTGTCTTCTTGTTGTGTCCAAATCATTACAAAGAAACATCTGTTTTATAAGATTATGATCTGTGTTTTTTTTGAGGTCTATTGTTTGTATTCCTTATAAACTGCACGTTACAAGATTGAAACATGAAATAAACACCTCGTTATGATCGGTTTTTACAAGAATGTTTGTATTTTTGTGCTGATTTTATGACACGCTTTCTACACAAAATAGCATCCTTATTCATGGCAGTAATTGTACTGCTTTCAACCATGTCTTTTACAATTGAAAAACACTACTGTGGAGATTATTTGGTGGATATTTCTATACTTGGAAATTTGGAGAAATGTGATATGAAGTCAGAGCAAGCAGCGGTATTGAAAAAGAAAGACTGTTGTTCAGACGAAATACTTCATGTTGAGGGTCAAGATGAATTGCAAAAAGAAAATTTCAATACACTCCCTATTTATCAGAAGCTTTTTCTAACCGATGTGTTTTTTAAGAAACTTGCTTTTCTTGATTCAAAAGAAGGGTTGTCTGCAAGAAATTCAGGACCACCCGACCTCCATCAATGCAAAAATTTACAGATCTTTTACCAAACCTTTTTAATCTGATTTTACAAAAATTACAGCAAGAAGCCTCTCATAACCAGAAGAGATACGTGTATAATTTTTATAAAATAAAGTAATGAAGAAAATAGTTGTCAGTCTATGTTTACTGATTCCCATATTATCATTCGCTCAACAAAAATTGAAAGGGATGATTATCGATAAAGAACGTTCAAAAGATACGCTAGGAGTTTATGCAGCCAATGTATATTGGCTTGGGACCTCTGTAGGAACAATAACCAATGAAAAGGGGTGGTTTGTAATACCCTATAAGAAGTCATATAAACAATTAGTTGTGAGTTATGTGGGTTATAAGACGGATACATTGACCATCACCAACCTTGATCCGATTCGTCATGTTTTAACTCCGGAGGGGCAGCTCGATGAAGTGGTTCTTTCCAATACGAAAAAGGGCATCCAAAAATCGTTTTTAAAAACTCAAAATACATTTACGGTAAACAAAGAGGAGCTTTTAAAGGCTGCATGTTGTAATCTATCGGAGAGTTTCGAAACAAACCCGTCTATTGATGTGAGTTTCTCGGATGCGCTAACAGGAACAAAGCAAATTCAGATGTTAGGGTTAACAAGTCCGTATTTGCTGTTCAATCAAGAGAACATTCCTTCTATAAGAGGAGCGTCACAGGCATTTGGATTAACGTTTACTCCAGGTACTTGGATAGAGAGTATTCAAATCACTAAAGGAGCGGGAAGTGTAGTAAATGGTTTTGAGAGTATTTCTGGGCAAATTAATGCAGAGTTGGTGAAGCCATTTTCAGACAATACGCTTTTTGTGAACACCTATGCTTCGTTAAATGGACGCTTAGAATTAAATACGCATGTCAATCAAAAGTTGTCGGAAAAATGGCAAACAGGTTTCTATGTTCATGCCGATTATCGAGGAGAGAAGTTTGATAGAAATGAGGATGGCTTTTTAGATGTGCCTTTGTCTCGACAAATCAACATGATGAATCGATGGCAGTATACAGATGCTGCAAAAGGATGGATTAGCTTTGTGAATGTGAGATACCTTCAGGATACCAAGCAAATGGGTCAAATTAATTTTGATCATGATACAGATGAAGGAAGTTCTGAGGTTTGGGGTAGTGAAATAGCAACCAAACGATTTGAAAGTTCTGCGAAATTAGGCTATGTTTTCCCGCAGATGCCTTTTCAAAGTTTTGGGTTGCAAGTTGCCTATAGCAATCACGAACAAGATTCCTATTTTGGTTTGAATTTATACGATATAAATCACAAGAGCTTTTATGGAAACCTATTGTTTAACTCCATTATTGGAGATACCAGAAACAAATTTAAAACTGGGATTGGTTTTTCACAAGACACCTATTCAGAGCAGGTGAATCAATTGCGCTATGATCGAACAGAAGCCGCAGCTGGAGCGTTTTTTGAGTATGCATACGACAATTTAAATAATTTTAGTTTCACCGCAGGCCTGCGAATAGATCGGCATACCTATCTAGGGACTTTTGTTACACCTAGGCTGCACCTTCGCTATGTGCCATGGGCAGATGCTGTGCTGCGTGCATCGGTAGGGAAAGGAAGAAGAAATGCTGCTATTTTTGCCGAAAATCAAAAGTACTTTGCCAGTTCAAGACAGGTGAACATATCAAGTAGTGGTGACAACGTGTATGGTCTGTCTCCAGAAATTGCTTGGAATTTTGGGCTGTCGTATTTGCAGAAGTTTCGACTTTTTGATAGAAAAGGAGATGTTACTGTAGATTTTTACAGAACCGATTTTTCGAATCAAGTAGTTGTCGATGTGGAAAACCCACAGGAACTCTCCTTTTACAATTTAGCAGGAGCAAGTAAGGCAGATAGTTTTCAGATCGAGATGAATTATGAATTGGCCGATCGATTGGGTGTGCGAACGGCCTATAAGTATTACAATGTTTTTACAGATTATAGCGCTGGAAGGTTTCAAAAGCCACTACAAGCCAAACACCGATTTTTTGGCAATATTTCTTATGAAACAGCGCAAAGATTGGAAGATTCACAGTGGAAATTTGATGTTACTTATCACTTTATTGGTGAGCAACGTTTGCCAGCGACTTTGTCAAATCCTGCAGGCTATCAGTTGCCGATACATTCCAAACCTTACAGCTTGTTAAATGCACAAATAACGAAAGTATTCTCGGAGAAGTTTGAACTGTATGTAGGTACAGAAAACCTAACAAATTACAAACAACAAAATCCTATTGTAGGGAGTGATGCTCCTTTTGGCCCATATTTTGATACCACTATTGTGTATGCGCCAATTTTCGGAAGAATGCTCTATATGGGATTTCGATTTAAATTAGATTAAGATGAAAAAAATAGTATTAATTGTGATGGCATTCTTGCTATCTGTTTCTGTGCAAGCACAGAAAAAAAATAAAAATGCCAAAGTAACTATTGAGGTAGATGGAGTGTGTATGATGTGTAAAAAGCGGATTGAAACGGCGGCGCTAAAAACCAAAGGTGTAAAATTTGCCTTGTGGGATTTGAAAACACATCAGTTGCAATTGATTATTGATGAGCGTAAAATAGATGTGACATCAATTCAGAAAAATATAGCTTTAGTAGGTCATGATACCAAGCCTATAAAAGCTACTGATGCCGCCTATGACACCGTGCATCCATGTTGTAGGTATAGAGACGATGATCCAATGAAAGATTACCGAGGGCAGGATGATTAAAGAGCTGCTTAATATTATGTGTGATGTAAATAAAAAAAAACCTCGAGAATTTCTCGAGGTTTTTTTATTTATATAGCTACCTTATCACTACATCATTCCTGGCATTCCGCCTCCCATTGGTGGCATTGCAGCTGCAGGATTGTCTTCCTTAATATCAATAAGTGCACATTCTGTTGTTAAAATCATTCCAGCTACAGAGGCAGCGTTTTCTAAAGCAACACGTGTTACTTTTTTAGGATCGATAATACCAGCCTGTAGCATATCTACATAGGCTTCAGATTTTGCATCGTAACCAAAGTCTTTATTTCCTTCTAGCACCTTGTTAATTACAACAGATCCTTCTCCACCCGCATTTTCCACAATAGTTCTCAAAGGGGCTTCAATGGCTCTTGCTACGATCTGTACACCAGTAACCTCATCCAAATTGTCTGTAGTGAGTTGTTCTAGTACACTTTTTGCTCGCACCAAAGCAACACCACCACCAGCAACAATACCCTCCTCTACAGCGGCTCTTGTTGCATGTAAAGCATCATCAACTCTGTCTTTCTTTTCTTTCATTTCTACCTCAGAAGCAGCACCAACATATAAAACAGCAACACCTCCAGCTAACTTGGCCAAACGCTCTTGTAGCTTTTCTTTGTCGTAGTCAGAAGTTGTGGTTTCTATCTGAGCTTTAATTTGATTCACTCTCGCCTTGATTGTTTCCGCATCTCCAGAACCATTTACAATGGTTGTGTTGTCTTTATCAATGGTCACTGTTTCAGCGGTACCTAGTAAGTCTAATGTTGCATTTTCTAAAGAGAACCCTCTTTCTTCAGAGATCACGGTTCCTCCAGTTAAAATAGCAATATCTTCTAACATTGCTTTTCTTCTATCTCCGAAACCAGGAGCTTTTACAGCGGCAATTTTTAAACCGCCTCTTAGTTTATTTACAACCAAAGTAGCCAGTGCTTGTCCGTCTACATCTTCTGCAATAATCAATAAAGGTCTGCTAGATTGCGCAACAGGCTCGAGTATTGGAAGAATTTCATTTAAGTTAGAAATCTTTTTATCGAATAATAAAATGTACGGATTTTCTAAATCAGCAATCATTTTATCAGCATCTGTCACGAAATATGGAGATAAAAATCCTCGATCGAATTGCATTCCTTCTACCACATCAACATAGGTATCTGTTCCTTTTGCTTCTTCTACAGTAATCACTCCTTCTTTCCCTACCTTTCCAAAGGCTGTAGCAATTAAATCACCGATAACATCGTCATTATTTGCTGAGATAGAGGCTACTTGTTTTATTTTTTCTGAAGAGTTTCCCACTTCTTCAGATTGGGCATTTAAATCTGTAACAATTGAAGAGACTGCTTTGTCAATTCCTCTTTTTAAATCCATTGGATTTGCACCGGCAGCAACATTTTTCAGTCCTTCTTTTACAATTGCTTGCGCTAATACTGTAGCAGTTGTTGTTCCGTCTCCTGCTAAATCATTGGTTTTAGAAGCAACTTCTTTCACCATTTGAGCTCCCATATTTTCAAGCTCGTTTTCAAGCTCAATTTCTTTGGCCACAGAAACTCCGTCTTTCGTTACCGTAGGAGCTCCAAATGCCTTAGAGATAATTACATTGCGTCCTTTTGGACCTAATGTTACTTTTACTGCATTTGCTAAAGCGTCTACTCCGCGTTTCAGTCCATCACGTGCTTCAATATCAAATTTTATATCCTTTGCCATCTTCTTTCTTTTTTAATTAAATAATTGCTAAAATATCGCTCTCTCTCATCATTAAATAATCAGAGCCTTCTAGTTTCAATTCAGTTCCTGCATATTTTCCGTACAACACAGTATCTCCTATTTTCACTGTTAAAGGAGTGTCTTTGGTTCCGGTTCCAATAGCAACAACGGTTCCTTTTTGAGGTTTTTCTTTTGCGTTGTCTGGTATGATTAAACCAGAAGCTGTTTTCGTTTCAGCAGCAGCAGGTTCTACAAGAACTCTGTCTGCAAGTGGTTGAATGTTTAATGCCATTATATAAGTTTAAATATGTATTATTTCTGCTTCTGTATTCTCAGAAACTATGCCAGTGCTAAAAAACTGACAATCTTTCAAATACTCGGTTTGAATGCAAATGTAGGGTATAAAAAAATGCCAACGTGTCATTTACGTTGGCATTTTTAATAAGGTTGTAGCGCGTATTAGTTTACGCTATCTTTTGTTGCTGGAGCAGTTGTTGTTTCAGCAGGTGCTGTAGTTACATTTTCTAGCGTGTTTTCTAGTTGCGGATTGTTGCTGTTCCCTCTAGGAATTGCAAAGTTTGCCAATAAGATTAAAGCAAACATTGAAATAGCTAAAGTCCAAGTAGAGCGATCTAAGAAGTTATTGGTGTTTTGTACACCCCCCATTGATTGTGCTCCACCGCCACCAAATGATGATGACAAACCTCCTCCTTTAGGATTTTGTACCATTACAATTAATATCAAAGCAACTGCGACAATTAATATCAACACTAAAAATAAGTTATAACTCATGATTTATTTATTTTGTAAAATTCTAATTCTTTTAATTTGGTCTGCAAAGAAACTACTTTTTTCTGGATATTTCAAACTTAATATTTCATAAGCTTTTATTGCATTTTCGTATTTTTTTTGCTCCAAGTATACTTTGGCAAGTGTTTCTGTCATCAAGTAGGCATCTTCCTGTTCTGTAATCCTTGTTGCTTTCTTGTCAGAATCTTTTGAAATCTTACTGATTTTTGGATTTTTTCTGATGAAATTATCGATGATCGCAGTTTTTTGATTTTCCTTGCTTTCCTGCCTGTCAATTTTTTTATGGCTGGAAAGCTGCAACCATTGGTTGAATGAATATTGTTCCTGGTGAGTAAAAGAAATGGGAGTTCCTATATCTAGTGTTTTTTCAATAGCGGCAACTGACTTTTCTACGTTCGATAATACATCCACGGTCTGATTGCTATCAATAACTATGTTTTTCTCTTGCGTAAATACTTGCGAAATGATAAAATCAAATAATACAGCTCTATCTGTGGTATAAGCAGCAGTTTTTTTTAAGGCTTTGTTGTATTTAAAACTTCCATTTTTTTTCAGTTCTTTCAAATAGATTGCTCTTACTCCTTGAAAGTACGGATATTCATTGATTAAAGATTCTAAGTCATCTAGATGCTCTATCTCGATATTTTTAGGTGCCTTCAAAAGGTCTGTGAAGCTTTGTAGGTTCATCATATAACTACCATTTTGCTACAGAGGCATTAAAAATATCTTGAGTGATTCTTTCTATAATTTCGTTAAAAGCTGTTTCCAAAGCTCCTCCAATTAATTGTGTGTTTGCAGGGTAGTCATAATAGAATGAAAAAGCTTTTTCAAAGTTGTCTTTTTCTACAAACTTATTGAAATACCTCACATTAATAGTTATTGTGAGTCTATTTTGTGCAGCTGTTTGTTGTGCTGTTGCACTCATAGGAGCAATCCTGTATCCGGTAATTTCTCCTTCAAAATGCAGATCACCTCCACTTGTAGTTGCAGATAAGTTTGTTTGTCTTGCAAATAAATCTTGTAGATCTTGTGTGAACTTTTGACTGAGTGAAGGTTCTATTAAGGGCGCGTTATTTCTGAAAAAATCTATTTGTATGGTTTTTGCTTTTCCGGTGTCCCCTCCAGTAAATGAATAAGAACCACATGATGCTATCAGCAAAAGACTAAGAACAAAGCTTGCAAGAAATAAGAGTTTTTTCATATTGATTTCAAATATAGATAAAGAATGTTTTATAAATCGTATTGTTTAATTTTGCGATACAATGTTCTTTCGGATATGCCAAGTTCTTGTGCAGCAAGTTTTCTTTTATTATTGTTTTTTTCTAGAGACTTTTTAATCATTTCAACTTCTTTCTCTTGTAAAGATAGTGATTCATCTTCTTCAATAGGTTCAATATAGTCGTACGTGTTTTGATCCTCTATGGCATTTGCTTCAGGTATTTTCACAACTTCAATATTGCCTGAATCTGTTGGTCTTTGTTCTTGGTATATTTTTTCTATCAGTTGGTGGTTCTCTTCTTTTATCTCGTCAATGTTACCCGTTTTCATAATGTCTAACGTGAGCTTTTTTAGGTCATTGATGTCATTGCGCATGTCAAAAAGAATTTTGTACATGATGTCGCGTTCATTGGCAAAGTCTGTCTGCGTGTTATTGCCAATAACCGCTGGTAGATTTTTGCGATTGTTTGGTATGTATTCAATGAGTTTTTCAGGGGCAATCAATCTGTTTTCCTCGACCACAGAGATCTGTTCTGCAATATTGCGTAATTGTCTAATATTACCAGGAAATCGGTAGCTCTCTAGCACATGAACAGCAGGTTCGGTTAATCGAATCGTTGGCATATTATATTTTTGAGCAAAATCGGCCGAAAATTTTCGAAACAGCAAATGAATGTCTTCTTTTCGCTCTCTCAAAGGAGGAAGAGAAATTTCAATGGTACTCAAGCGATAATACAGGTCTTCTCTAAATTTACCTTTTTGTATGGCACTAGTCATTTCAAGATTCGTAGCAGCGGCAATTCTTACATTGGTTTTTTGGACCTGAGAAGAACCAACTTTTATAAATTCGCCGTTTTCTAATACACGCAGCAGTCGCACCTGTGTGGTCAAGGGGAGTTCTCCAACTTCATCTAAAAAAATAGTACCTCCGTCTGCAACTTCGAAATATCCTTTTCTAGTGGATGTAGCTCCGGTAAAAGCTCCTTTTTCATGACCAAATAACTCACTATCTATGGTTCCTTCTGGAATTGCGCCGCAGTTTACGGCAATGTATTTTGCGTGTTTTCTATGCGATAACTGATGTATGATTTTTGGAATATTTTCCTTACCAACACCACTCTCTCCTGTAACGAGCACAGAAATGTCTGTAGGGGCTACGCGTATCGCTTTCTCTAAAGCTCTATTTAAAAGCGTGTCATTTCCTATAATTCCAAAGCGCTGTTTTATGACTTGTAAATTTTCCATTTGTATGTGGTTCCACTCGTTTAAAGTTCGAGCATTTTTAAAAGATAAAAAGCAACGCCTATTTCGCTTTTTATCAGCCCAGTGCTCTCGTAATCAATTTAATTATTTTCAGAATAACCAACAGCAGTTCCTTTCAATGTTGCAGAAGTACAGTCTTCCACTTTCACGTCCACAAAATCTCCTACTTTGTAGTGTTCTTTTGGAAAAACAATTACCATGTTTTGTGTATTCCTAGCTTTCCAATGTAATGTCGATTTTTTTGATTCACCTTCAATTAAAAATTCTTCCGTCTTGCCAAGATGCTGTTGCGTTCTATATAAACTATGGGATCTTTGTAATTGAATCACTTCGGCGAGCCTTCTTTTCTTTACCTCTTCTGGCACATCGTCTTCCATCTTTTTAGCAGCCAATGTTCCCGGTCTTTCCGAATAAGCAAACATATATCCGTAATCATATTTGACATACTCCATAAGACTAAGTGTATCTTGATGATCTTGTTCTGTTTCTCCACAGAAGCCTATGATCATATCCTGAGATAGAGACATTTCCGGAATAATTCTAAGAATGTTGTCTATCAGTTCCATGTACTCCTCTCTTGTGTGTTGTCTATTCATCGCTTTCAACATGCGCGAACTTCCGCTTTGTACAGGCAGGTGCAGGTATTTGCAAATATTTCGATGCTTTGCCATAACGTGAATTACATCTAAACTCATGTCTTGAGGGTTCGATGTAGAAAAGCGAAAACGCATTTTTGGAAAGCGAATGGCTGCCATGTCTAATAATTGTGCAAAATCTACGGCTGTTGCTTTTGCGATATCCGACGCCTTTTTAAAGTCTTTCTTTAGGCCTCCACCATACCACAAATAGCTGTCTACATTTTGACCAAGTAGTGTAATTTCTTTATAATTCTGGTCATGCATGTTTTGTATTTCCTCTAAAATACTTTTTGGGTCTCTACTGCGTTCTCTTCCTCTTGTAAAAGGAACCACACAAAAGGTGCACATGTTATCACAACCACGAGTAATTGATACAAATGCAGAAACACCGTTGTTGTTTAGTCTAACAGGAGATACATCTCCGTAGGTTTCGTCTTTCGACAAAATTACATTCACAGCGTCTCTACCCGCGTCTATTTCCTCTAGTAGGTTTGGTAAATCTCTGTATGCATCGGGTCCAACAACTAAATCTACAATTTTTTCTTCTTCTAAAAACTTTTCTTTTAGTCGTTCTGCCATGCATCCCAATACACCAACTTTCATTTTTGGATTGGTCTTTTTAACCGCATTGTACTTCTCTAAGCGTTTCCGAACTGTTAGCTCCGCCTTCTCCCGAATAGAGCATGTATTTACCAATACTAAATCTGCTTCTTCCAAAAGTTGTGTCGTATTAAACCCTTCTTCTGCAAGTATTGAGGCTACAATTTCACTGTCGTTCATGTTCATCTGACAGCCATAGCTTTCTATAAAAAGTTTTTTTCTGTTTTCAGGGTTGTTTTCTTTTACAAGCGCTTTCCCCTGCAAATCTTCATCTATAACCTTATCTATGTGTTCCATATCCATAATCAAAATCTGTGGCAAATATACAACCAAATTCTCTATTTTGTGACAGATTGGCAGAAATTTAACGGTCGCGTATCGGTTTAAATACCCCTAAAAATGGGCTTAAAGATTTGAGATAAAAAAAAACTTCCTACTTTTGCAATCGAGAGTCGCCTTATTTACAAAAGGTGTAATGAGTTCAATTGAGAAGATTTATGGCAAAGAATTTAGTAATAGTAGAGTCACCAGCAAAGGCAAAGACAATAGAGAAATTTCTGGGAAAAGATTTTCAAGTAGAGTCTAGTTTTGGGCATATCGCAGATTTGCCATCCAAAGAATTAGGAATCGATGTAGATGGTAATTTCATGCCAGATTACATTGTTTCTGATGATAAGAAAGCAGTGGTAAAGAAGTTGAAAACCCTTGCTAAAAAGGCAGATGTTGTTTGGTTAGCAAGTGATGAAGATCGAGAAGGAGAAGCGATTGCATGGCACTTAAAAGAACAGTTAAAGTTAACCGAAGAAAATACAAAACGTATTGTTTTTCATGAGATTACAAAGAAGGCCATATTAAAAGCTGTAGACAATCCAAGAGATATTAACTACAACATGGTCAATGCCCAACAAGCTCGAAGGGTGTTGGATCGTCTGGTTGGTTACGAATTGTCTCCGGTATTATGGAGAAAAGTAAAAGGAGGGCTGTCTGCAGGTAGAGTACAATCTGTTGCTGTTCGTTTGCTTGTAGAAAGAGAACGAAGTATTCAGGAATTTAAAACAACGGCAAGTTACAAGGTTGTTGCTCAGTTTTCAAATTCACAAAGCAAAACATTTAAGGCTGCGATACCAAAGAGTTTTGAGACGAGAGAAGCGGCAGAGCAATTTCTGAAATCATGTGCAGCAGCTGACTTTAGTATTGCAGATTTGCAGAAAAAACCAGCTAAAAAATCCCCAGCAGCACCATTTACAACCTCCACATTACAGCAAGAGGCGTCAAGGAAATTAGGATTTCCTGTTGGGAAAACAATGCAAGTTGCTCAGCGGTTGTATGAGGCTGGTTTGATTACCTATATGAGAACTGATAGTTTAAATTTATCAGAAGATGCAAGAACCGCAGCTCAAGAGGAAATTACAGCGAGTTATGGCGCAGTATATAGCCATCCAAGAGTTTTTAAGACCAAAAATAAAGGCGCTCAAGAAGCACATGAGGCCATTAGACCAACAGAAATGAAGCGTCACTCTGTGCAGGTAGAATATGATCAGGACCGCTTGTATGATTTAATTTGGAAAAGAACGGTGGCATCTCAAATGAGTGATGCTCAATTAGAGCGAACCAATGTAAAAGTTGCCAATACTAAAAATGATAAAATCTTTACGGCAAACGGAGAAATGATTCAGTTTGACGGGTTTTTAAAAGTATATTTAGAAGGAGTAGATAATGATGACGAAGAGCAGGCCGGAATGCTGCCCAACCTTCAGATTGGGGAAGGATTGTTGTATGAGATGATGACGGCAACACAACGTTTTACAAGTCCGCCTTATCGATTTACAGAGGCTTCTCTCGTAAAAAAACTAGAAGAATTAGGTATTGGAAGGCCTTCTACATATGCACCAACAATTTCTACAGTACAACGAAGAGGTTATGTAGAAAAAGGAGAAACCGAGGGAGTTGAGAGAAGTTATGAGCAATTTCAATTAAAGGCAGGAACTGTGGTGAGCAAGTCTTTATCCGAAAAAACAGGCTCAGACAAAGGGAAGTTGATTCCTACCGATATTGGCAATATTGTGACTGATTTTTTAGTGGCTAACTTTTCGAATATTTTAGATTTTGGTTTTACGGCAAAGGTAGAGTCATCTTTTGATGATATTTCTGAAGGAGCAGAAGATTGGATTGAGATGATCAAAGGTTTTTATAATGAATTTCATCCAACAGTAACCTTTGTTTCTGAAAATGCGGAAAGAGAAAGTGGTGAGCGAATTCTTGGAAAGCATCCAGAAACAGGAAAGACCGTGCTTGTACGTCTTGGTAAATTTGGAGCTATGGCCCAAATTGGTGACCGAGATGATGAAGAGAAATTGTTTGCCAGTTTGCAGCGAGATCAAAACCTAGGGACCATTTCCTTAGAAGAAGCCTTAGAGCTGTTTTTACTACCAAAAACACTCGGGAGCTACGAGTCGGAAGAAGTGATTGTCTCCAACGGAAGGTTTGGTCCTTATATTAAGTTTGGAACCATGTATGTTTCCCTTGATAAAGGCGAGAATCCTATGGAGGTTGATTTGGAAAGAGCAACAGCGCTTATTGTGGCTAAACAAAAAGCAGATGCTCCAATAGCAACCTACGAAGATTTACCAGTGCAGAAAGGTGTTGGACGTTTTGGCCCATTTATCAAGTGGAATGGAATGTTTATCAATGTGAATAAAAAATACGATTACGATCACTTGACCTTTGAGGATATTACAACGCTTATAGAGGATAAAAAACGCAAAGAAATCGAAAAGGTTATTCATAACTGGGAAGAGGCTGGAATTCGTGTTGAAAAAGCACGTTGGGGTAGGTTCAATATCCTGAAAGGGAAAATCAAGATTGAAATGCCGAAAACAACCAATGCACAAGAATTAACATTGGAAGAGGTTGAGCAAATCATAGAGGCAAAGGCGCCCAAAAAGAAAGCACCCAAAAAGAAAGCACCCAAGAAAAAGCCTACAGCAAAAAGAACAACTAAAAAAAAATAAGAATTGACGATTCTTATAAAGCTATAAAAAGTACATGAGTTTTGATTTTTTAACACCGATAAAAGATACGATTATCGCGCATTTGGTGCTGCAGCCTTCGCAAAGCTTAGGTTGCAATATAGCAGTACATTCAATACAAAACGGTTTTCCCGACCTTGAAGATATTCAAGTGGCTATTTTTGGTGTTTTAGAAGATCGAAATGCAGAAGATAACTTGGGTTGTGGTGAAAGCTTAGATGCAATTCGTACCCATCTGTATCAGTTGTTTCCTGGCAATTGGCATACAAATATTGCAGATCTTGGAGATATACAAAAAGGAAATACGATTGAGGATACTCATTTTGCTGTTACAACATTAATTACAGCATTGTTAAAGAAAAATATCATACCTGTGGTGCTTGGTGGAGGTCAAGATATTACTTATGCCAATTACAGAGCATATGATGCACTGGAGCAAACTGTAAATCTCGTTTCTGTTGATAGTAAGTTTGATATCGGTACTTCAGAGTCAGCATTGAATTCTCGTTCCTATCTAAGTAAGATTGTCATGGATCAGCCCAATAACTTGTTCAACTTTAGCAATATTGGGTATCAGACGTATTACAATTCTCAAGAAGAGTTAGATTTATTGAATAGTTTATTTTTCGATGCTTTTCGTTTAGGAGAAGTAAAGGACTTGACAAAAGTGGAACCCATCATGAGAGATGCAGATATGGTGAGTATCGATATCGGCGCGATTCGACAAAGTGATGCTCCTGCGAATGGTAATTGCTCTCCAAACGGATTTTATGGAGAAGATCTTTGTGCTATTTCAAGATATGCGGGCATCAGTGATAAAGTATCTTCCTTCGGTATTTATGAGTACAATCCAAGGTATGATGTGAACAAACAAACGGCACATCTTATAGCGCAAGTGATTTGGTATTTTATTGAGGGTGTTAACTTTAGGGCGAACGATTACCCTTTTTCTTCAAAAGAGAGCTATCAGAAATTCATTGTTCTGCAAGAGAATGATGCTCCGATAAACTTTTATAAAAGTGATAAAAGTGGCAGATGGTGGATGGAGATTAATATATTTACAAATAATAAATACAAAAGACATGCGTTAATACCATGTACCTACCAAGATTATTTGGAAGCAACAGCACAAAAAATACCAGAACGATGGTATAAAGCACAAAGGAAATTAATGTAAAAAGTTAAATTAACTTATTGATAAGATTTAAAGTAATGAAAAGGATTGTTTTTTATCAAAAAAAAGAATAAGTTTACACTTTTTGTGGATAAGATTAAAAATTTATATGAGAAGAGTAGCTTTATTTGCACTTATACTAACCATGCTTAATAGCTGTGGTTCTAACGACAGAGGAGAATTAATAGGTGTAAGTTCTAAGAGGCAATGGTTTGCCGAAAAACCAACAGGAATGGCCTTAATTCCCGGGGGGTCCTTTACCATGGGTAAGCAAGATGAGGACATGGTAGGGACGTTAAGTGCCCCTACAAGAACTGTAACCGTTCGACCATATTACATGGATGAAACAGAGGTTACCAATAGCGAATATAAGCAGTTCGTTCTTTACGTGAAAGATTCTGTGGTGCGAACAAGGCTAGCATTTAAAGCAGATGAAGGACAACTATTGTCTGATGGAAATGCAGACGGAACACCGCTAACAGGTGGAATTTACGATTTTGCCTTCGCATCCGTAGATACAACAGATGCAACTCCGTATTACAAATACATGTACGAAAACTATTACGATATCGGTGGAGGTCTAGATTCATTGAAGCCGTTGAATAAAGAAGTGGATGTAATATGGGAAGTTAATGACTATCCAGATGCTGACTATGTAGAGGTGATGGATTCATTATATATCAAAAAACATGAGTCTGTAGATGGTAATAGAAGTTTCAATAAAAAATATTTAAACTACAAGTATACTTGGTTTGATAGAACTGCAGCAGCAAGAAAAGGAGGAGATCGAAGGGAGTTTTTGCGTACAGAAATTCTCAATGTATATCCCGATACAACGGTATGGGTAAAGGATTTTTCATACTCTTATAACGATCCGATGCACCAAGATTATTTTTCTCACCAAGCCTATGGAGATTATCCTGTTGTTGGAGTAAATTGGCATCAGGCAGAGGCGTTTTGTAATTGGAGAACGAAGAATAAAAACGATTACCTAAAAACAAGAAAAAAATTAAATACAGTTCCTAGTTTCAGACTTCCTACGGAGGCAGAATGGGAATATGCAGCTCGAGGTGGATTAGAGTTTGCCAAATACCCATGGGGAGGTCCAAATACAACAAGTGATCGAGGCTGTTTTTTAGCAAATTTTAAACCGGTAAGAGGAAACTATGCCGTGGACGGAGCCCTCTACACGATGGAGGCGAAATCCTTCAATGCAAATGATTTCGGTCTCTATAATATGTCAGGAAACGTGTCTGAATGGACAAGTTCTTCCTACAATATGTCATCCTACTACATGGGGTCAACCTTGAATCCAAATGTAGAAGATAGAGATAATAAAAGAAAAATCACTCGTGGAGGCTCTTGGAAAGATGTTGCATACTTCTTAGAAGTAGGCTCTAGAGATTATGAATATGCGGATACAGCAAGAAGCTACATCGGTTTTAGAACAGTACAAGATTATCTTGGAACGATAAATGGAAAACTAACAAATTAAAATCACTAATCCCTAAAAAAAAAAAAAAAGTATGGCACAGTCAAAGAAAAGTAAGAAAATAATGAATATGGTATACGGTCTTGGAGCCGCAATTGTAATTATTGGAGCCCTCTTCAAAATTCAGCACATCTCTTATGGTTTCCTAACCGGTGGAGTGATGCTTTCCGCTGGTTTAATTGTAGAAGCAATTGTTTTTGCGATCTCTGCGTTTGAACCCGTTGATGAAGATTTAGATTGGACCAAAGTATATCCAGAATTGGGAGATGCAAAGCATCAGGCAGAAGGACCCGGTGGTATGTTATCTCAAAAATTAGACGCGATGTTGCAAGAAGCAGAGTTAGATGGAGCTTTGATTGCAAGCTTGGGTGATAGTATTAAAAATTTCGAGGGAGCTGCACAAGGACTCTCATCAATGACTCAAACAATATCATCTACGAATAGTTACAATGAACAAATGTCATTGGCGTCAACCCAAATGGAATCGCTGAATGGTTTGTATCAGGTGCAAATGGAAAATGCAAACAGACAAGCTGCATTGAATACTTCTATGGTAGAAAATTCAGAAAAATTAAAAGAGCAAATGGAAGTGTTGTCAAGAAATATGTCTTCTTTGAACGGAGTTTATGGAGGAATGCTTTCAGCAATGTCAAGTAAATAATTAGGAATTATGTATAACTTAAAAACTAATTAGATATGGCAGGAGGAAAAATGTCTCCAAGACAAAAAATGATCAACTTAATGTACCTTGTTTTTATTGCAATGCTTGCAATGAATATGAGTAAAGAGGTACTATCTGCATTTGGTTTTATGAATGCGGGGATTGAAGAAAATAACGCAACCACGACGGCAAAAAACACCAAGGCCTATGCCACGTTAGCATCAAAAGCAAGTGATCAACCAGAGGAGTATGAAGCGTTGAACACCCAGGCATTAGAAATTCAAAAGTTATCAGGTGATCTTTATGATTATTTAGATGATCTGAAAAAAGAAATGACCAAAACTGTAGAGGATGCCAAAGATTATCAATCTATGGACAAAACAGAATTCTTAGATACTTATTTCTTTCAAGGAGATGCCTATACAGCGAAAGGAGAAGAATTTCTAGCGAAAATAGGAAGTTTTAGAGAAGGTATTTCGGCTTCTTTAGGATCAGATAGTTCTTTAATTACTGCTGTGAATAGAAGATTTAATACCGATGTGCAAATCGATAAAGATGGGAATGAAATTCCTTGGTTAAAATATAGATATGAAGGCTTTCCTTTAATTGCATCGATAGCTAATTTGACGCAAATGCAGTCAAATATTAAAAACACAGAAAGTGATATTTTGACTTCCTTGCTTGGAGGAAAATTAGAAGAAGAGGTTTCTTTAAATAATTATGAAGGGATTGTTTCTTTGAGAAAATCGGCTTATTATGTGGGTGAAAAAGTAGAAGGAGTTGTTGTTTTAGGTAGATATGATAAAGGCTTGAAGCCAGATAAAGTAACCTTGAATGGACGCGATTATGGCAACATTGAAGACGGTCAAGTTGTACTTGATTTCAATGCCGATCGATTGGGAGAAAATCCACTGAAAGGAGAAATTACTTTTACACAAGACGGTAAACCGATTAACGTGCCTTTCAACGGTATGTATACCGTAATACCTAAACCAAATGATGCCGTTATTTCTGCAGATGCGATGAACGTGGTTTATCGAGGAGTTGAAAACCCAATTTCAGTCTCTTTGCCGGGTGTGAGCAATAATAGTTTAAGAGTAACTGCCAAAGGTGGTAGCATTTCTAAAAAGGGTACAAGTTATATTATAAAGCCGGGTAAGGCCTCTGAAGTCACAGTAAATGTTGGCGCTACTTTGAGTAGTGGAGAACTGGTAAACTCACCGAAGAAATTTAGAGTGAAAGATATACCTGCAGCCATGGGAATGATTCGTGGAACTTATGGAGTAGTAAAAATGCCAAAAACAAGCATTGCACGTGCTAGTCTAACTGCTGGTTTGCCAGACTTTGTTTTTGATTTGAAGTTGAAAGTGACGCAGTTTACGGTAAAAGTACCAGGTCAATTGGCGGTTACAGTAAAAGGATCTTCTTTCAATGCTGCAGCTAAGAGAATTTTAGCCAAAGCACGTAGAAGAGATCAAATAACTATTTACGATATCAAGGCTGTTATTGAGAATAATACCTCTTACAAACTCAATAAAGTATTGCCAGTAATTATCGAGGTTTCTAATTAAGATTAATTGAAGAATATGCATAAGAAATTTTATTTCATCGTTTGTTTGGCAATTATAACTTCAGGAGTTATGCATGGACAAGCTAATTTATTAAACGCGAATAGTGTTGAGCAGATTGGGAAAAAGACCGTCCAACAGATAGCGGCTGATAACGATGCACCATTGCCATATAGTTACATAGATCAAAGAGATGTACTCTGGTCTAAGGTAGTTTGGGAAGTAGTTGATTTAAATCAAAAAATTAACTTACCGTATTACTTTCCAATTGATACAATTAATATCTCAAATGATCGTCGTTCTTTATTTGATACCTTATATAAAGGCCTTCGAACGGGTGCCATAAAGGAAGCGTATTCAGATTCTTTTTTTAATGGAAAAGTAACGAGAGAGGAGATTGCAGATCTGTTAATCAATGTGCGTAAAGAGGGTGCTAATATTGATACTTTTAAAATTAGCACACAAGATATCACAGCGTTTAAGATTAAAGGAATGTGGTATTTTGACAAAAGACTCGGAGAGTTAAAATATAGGATGTTGGCAATTGCTCCATTGGGTCCTGATGTGAAAACATTGGGGGTTTCAGAAATAGAAGACAATAATTTGTACGAATTATTTTGGGTGTTTTATCCTTCTGCAAGAGAACTATTGCACAAAGCGAAAGTATTCAACCCAAAGAATTCTTCACATCCCATTTCACTTGACCATTTGCTCAATGCCCGCAGGTTTTCGTCTGTGGTGGTGAGAACAGAGAACATCTACAACAATCGTAAGATCTCAGATTACGTTCGAGGGAATTCTTTATTTCAACTGTTAGAAGCAGATAAGATAAAAGAAGACATTAGAAATAGAGAGATTGATATGTGGAATTATTAATAACTATCTAAGATAAACTAAAAAAGCGCTCTGAATTTCAGAGCGCTTTTTTATTTTATTAGCGTATTTTTGTACTATGAAAGTAGATTATATTGTGGTTGGTTTGGGTTTGGCAGGCCTAGCATTTATTGAAGAGTTGCTAGCGGCGAACAAAACCTTTGTTGTGTTTGAAGACGCTTCTCAGACCTCTTCGTTAGTGGCAGGAGGTGTGTACAATCCGGTAATTCTAAAGCGTTTTACACCAGTTTGGAATGCCAAGGAACAATTGGCAATAGCATTGCCTTTTTATAAAAGAATTGAAGATAAACTCCAGATTCGTGTGGATGAAAAGTTTGTCATCAAGAAAGTATTCAAGTCTATTGAAGATCAGAACATGTGGTTTGAAGCACTAGATAAACCGAGACTTGTTGATTACATGAGTCCCGATTTGGACACGAAAAGCTATCCAGGGGTTTTAGCCAATTATAGTTTTGGTAATGTTCAACAAGCCGGGAGAGTAGATACTGAAAAATTGGTTACTGCTTACCGATCTTATCTAGAAGAAAAGCAATGCATTCGCTTTGAAAGATTGATATATGAAGATTTGTTGCTCGATGATCATGGCTTGAGCTATAAGGACATCACCGCGTCGAAAATCATATTTTGTGAAGGCTTTGGAATCAAGAAAAATCCTTTTTTTAAACACCTCCCTTTAAATGGTACCAAAGGAGAAGTGATTACCATACATGCACCTGACCTAAACATTGATTTTTTATTAAAATCTAGTCTTTTTGTGCTGCCTTTAGGCGGTAACTTGTTCAAAGTAGGGGCAACTTTTAATTGGGCAGACAAAACATCTGATCCTACCCAAGAGGGAAGGACAGAGTTGGTTGAGAAATTGGATAACATAATAGACGTTCCTTATCGTATTGTAAAGCAATCTGCAGGGGTGCGGCCTACAGTAGCCGGTAGAAGACCACTGGTAGGAGTTCATCCAGTATACAAGCAATTACTCATTTTAAATGGCTTGGGTACCCGTGGTGTAATGATTGCTCCAACCATGGCCAAAAGCTTATTCAATCACGTTGAAAACGGGCAGGTCCTAGCCGAAGAAATAGACATTCGTAGATTTTCTTAGACTTCCTTCTCTGAGACGTTCTTGAAGGAAACAAACATATTGATCCAAAGGATTCTTGACAATCTTAAATTCAAGGGCATCAAGATTAAGGTGGCGGCTATAATAACTCCAAAAGAGGCTAAGAGTTCTAAATCAAAGAGCAAGGTTGTAATTAAAAATGTTACAATGCATGTAGCCACTGTAATGGCATATCCTACATACATGGCTCCATAGAAAAAAGATGGCTCTAGCATATAATTTAAGTTGCAGTGCTGACAATGTTCATGGAGTTTAGTGACTCTACTTGGGGCATAGGTATAGCGATATTTAAAAAAATCTCCTTCATGACATTTCGGACATTTGTTGTAAAATACGCTATAACTTTTTGTGCCTTTTTTAAACATTATTAGATGAATAATTTAATGTAGATTTGCAAATACAAAATTACGAAAAATAGATGCTTAACGTACATAATTTATCGGTCTCTTTTATGGGGTCAGATTTGTTTTCTGGAATCACTTTTAAACTAAATAAAGGAGATAGAGTCGGATTGATTGGAAAAAATGGAGCAGGGAAATCTACGCTCTTAAAAGTCTTGTCTAAAGACATTGAGACAAGTGGAGGAACCATGGCCTTTGACAAGGATATACGCATGGGATTCTTGCGTCAGGATATCGATTTTGTTGCAGGAAGAACCATCCTTGAAGAAGCCTACCAAGCTTTTGAAGAAATTAAAGAAATTGAGCAGAAACTGGAGGGGATCAACAATCAATTGGCAACAAGAACAGATTATGAAAGTGAGGCATACAGTCAATTAATTATTGATTTAACCGATTTAACAGAGCGTTATGAATTGTTAGGAGGTTACAATTACCAAGGAGATACAGAGAAAATTTTACAAGGTTTAGGTTTTCAACGCGAAGATTTTGACAAACTCACAGATACCTTTTCTGGTGGATGGAGAATGCGCATTGAACTGGCAAAATTATTGTTACAAGACAACGATATCTTATTACTCGATGAGCCAACAAACCACTTGGATATCGAATCTATTATTTGGTTAGAAAACTTTTTAAAAGGATATTCTGGAGCCATTGTACTGGTGTCGCATGATAAAATGTTCTTAGACCATGTAACCAATAGAACCATTGAGATTTCTTTAGGCCAGATTTACGATTATAAAAAGCCCTATTCTCAGTTCTTATTATTGCGCGGAGAGATTAAAGAAAAACAATTGCAGGCGCAGAAAAATCAGGAAAGAGAAATCAAGCAGAAGCAACATTTAATTGATAAGTTCAAAGCTAAGGCAAGCAAAGCCTCTATGGCACAATCGCTAATGAAACAGCTCGATAAAGTAGAGAGAATTGAGGTAGATCAAGATGATAATGCCACCATGAATGTGCGCTTTGCAGTTTCCAAAGAGCCCGGTAAAATTGTAGTCGAAGCAGAAAACATGAGTAAAAGTTATGGTGAAAAACACGTACTTGAGCATGTAGACTTGTTAATTGAGAGAAATAGCAGAATTGCTTTTGTAGGACAGAATGGACAAGGAAAATCTACCTTGGCAAAAATGATGGTGGGTGACATCCCTTTTGAAGGGCATTTAAAGTTAGGGCATAATGTTGAGATTGGGTATTTCGCACAAAATCAGTCAGAGCATTTGCCTCCAGAGAAGACCGTGTTGCAAATTATGGAAGATGCTGCCACAGATTCAAACAGAGCGCGTGTTCGAGACATGTTAGGAGCCTTTTTATTTGGAGGAGATGCGGTAGATAAAAAAGCAAAAGTACTTTCTGGAGGAGAACGTAATCGTTTGGCTTTGTGTAAATTGTTGTTGTCTCCATTCAATGTATTAATCATGGATGAGCCTACAAATCACCTTGACATAGCCTCTAAGAATGTCTTAAAACAAGCCCTGCAGAACTTTAAAGGAACCTTGATTCTAGTATCGCATGATCGTGATTTCTTGCAAGGATTGACAAATACCGTATATGGTTTTAAAGACAAGGTCATCAAAGAATACCTTGGCGATATTGATTATTTCTTGGAGCAGCATAAAATGGAAAATCTGCGAGAGGCAGAAAAGAAAACCGTGGTGAAAGTAGCGAAGTCCTCTTCAAAAAAAGAAGACTATCAACTTAGCAAAGCAGATGAAAAGGAGTTGAAAAAGCTCAAAAATAAATTGTCTAAAATAGAGTCCGAGATTGCAGCTTTAGAAACCGAAATTGAAAAAATCGATTTGGAATTGGCACAGAATTATGAAGAAGTTGCAGCGAGGCCAAATTTCTTTGAAAATTACAAAGCAAAAAAAGCAACATTAGACACATTGATGACAGACTGGGAGCGCATAGAGGAGCAAGTTTCGGCCATTTCATAGGATTCATGTATGTTTAGCGCTCCGATAGAAACAGCAAATCAAGAAGTTCATTTCTCTCCATTAAAAGAGAAAAATATTCGCCTGTTTTTAAAGAGAGAAGATCAGATTCATCCCTTTGTTTCAGGAAATAAATATAGAAAGCTGAAGTACAATATTCAAGAAGCTAAGAATTTGAGAAAAGACACTTTACTCACTTTTGGAGGTGCTTTTTCAAATCATATTGTTGCAGTGGCGGTTGCAGGAAATCGCGCGGGACTCAAAACTATTGGTGTCATTCGAGGAGAAGAGCTTGGTGTTGATCTGGCTAAGACCTTGGCAAACAATGCTACCTTGAGAGAAGCTCATGCCCACGGAATGCAATTTCATTGGGTTAGCAGAGCGGCCTATCGTACCAAAACAACTCCAAACTTTATTGCGTCTTTAAAAGCAACATTTGGAGATTTTTATCTCATACCCGAAGGAGGAACGAATCCATTAGCAGTGCAGGGGTGTGAAGAAATATTAACGTCAAAAGATACTCGTTTTAATTATGTTTGTGCTGCAGTAGGAACAGGAGGTACACTTGCCGGTTTGATAAATGCTACACAGAGCCATCAAAAGGTTCTCGGTTTTCCCGCACTTAAAGGAGAGTTTCTAACCAAAGAAATTACACATTTTATAAGGAGTTCTAACAGATGGGACTTGATAGATGACTATCATTTTGGAGGCTATGCAAAGTACAATGAATCGCTGATCTCTTTTCTAAACACTTTTAAAGAAGAAACAAGCATACTGTTAGATCCTATTTATACGGGAAAAATGCTCTTCGGTATTGTTGATTTGATTAAAAAGAACTATTTTTCAGAAAATACAAGTGTTTTAGCAATTCATACTGGCGGACTTCAAGGCATTGATGGTTTCAATCGTATGCTGGCTAAAAAGAACCAAAAATTGATCAACCTTTCATGAAATTACAATCGTATATCCTTATTGCTTTGTTGACTCTTTTTATCGCGAGCTGTGGTGCTAAAAAAACAGTGGTTGCAGCGTCAAAGAAAACATCGAAGAAAACATCAAAGAAAACAAAAGCCGTGGCTAAATTGCCCTCTGTACAGCAAAAGGAACACGTTAAAAAGCTTGTAAAGAAGAATGTAAATCTCAATAAATACACCTTAAGTTATATTAAAAAATACGCTCCTCTTGCTGTAATTAAAATGCACGAATATAATATTCCTGCAAGCATCACTCTGGCACAAGGAATCTTAGAATCGGGGAATGGTAGAAGCATCTTGGCTTCAAAGTCTAACAATCACTTTGGTATCAAATGCCATAGGGGTTGGACAGGAGAACGAGTATATCACGATGATGATAAAAAAGACGATTGCTTCAGAAAGTATCCCTATGTAGAGCAGTCATACAATGACCATTCTAAATTTCTAACAGGAAGAAATAGATATGCGTTTCTCTTTAAACTAAAGAGAAATGATTACAAAGGTTGGGCAAAAGGCTTGAAGAAAGCAGGATATGCCACCGATAAAAAATATCCTAAGAAATTGATGAGAATCATTGAAACCTATGAATTATTTACTTTTGATAAGGTCAAGAAGAAAGATTTAATGAACTACAAAAAAACAAATAGCAAGGACGTTGTTGTTGCAATCGCTAAAAAGCCATCTTCATCGAATACAAAGGCAGGTGCTTTTTACATTGTGAAAAAAGGAGATACTTTGTATTCCATCTCAAGAAAAACAAACCTTTCTGTGAGTGAATTGATAAAGCGTAATAACTTAAAGTCTAATATCATTAGCATTGGGCAGCGCTTACAATTAAACTAAGACGTCATGAAAATTATCAAAGCCGTAAACGGTCACTATCCACAAATACCTGAAGGGTGCTTTATCGCAGAAAATGCAACCATTGTAGGCGAGGTTTCCATGGGAAAAGATTGCAGTGTTTGGTACAATGCAGTCATTCGCGGAGATGTACACTATATCAAAATGGGCACTAAGGTAAATGTGCAAGATGGCGCTGTAATTCATGCGACCTATCAAAAATCTCCAACAACTATCGGCAATAATGTTTCTATTGGACACAATGCCATTGTGCATGGATGTACCATTCATGATGATGTGTTAATTGGCATGGGAAGTATTGTGATGGATGATTGTATTGTAGAGAGCAATTCTATTATTGCAGCAGGTGCTGTACTCACAAAAAACACACACGTAAAAAGTGGTAGTGTCTATGCAGGAGTACCAGCGCGGAAAGTAAAAGATATTTCTAAAGAATTGATTTCAGATGAAATACATCGCATCGCAGAAAAATATGTGACCTATGCTTCCTGGGTAAAAGAATAGAAAGATTGTGATGTCTCAAACGGTATTTTAATGAATGCATAAAACCCAATAGAGCATTCCATTGAGTTTTGGGTATTAGGTGAGTTGTGATATTGGTGATTTATCGACGTGCACGCTTTAAACGCTTTGCCATTTTCATTTTTTTTGCTTTTTCCATTTTCTGTTTGGCAACACGCATGTTGCGTAGTTGAATTTTCTTATACTTTGCATATTGGCCGTCATTCAAGATGTTTTTCATGCCTTTTCGCATAGCAATCATATGATCTAGAGCACGGTTTTTAGCTTCAAAATTGTCTACACGTTCTCTTTTTCTCATTTTTGTGGCAAGCGGTCTGTTGATATTTCCATTTTCAAGTTCTCTTTGTACACTTCTTCTGAATTCAGCATCAGATTTACTTTTCTTTCGAAGTGACATCAGTTTTTCTCGTTGCTGCATGCGCTCTTTTCTTTCTGCGAATCGTCTATTCATTCTTTCTGCTGAGAGCTCTTTCATCAGTGCTTTGACGCTCTTGGCTTGTTGCTTATTCAAATCTAGTTGTAGGGTTAATTTTTTTACAGCGAGTGTTCTGCGCTGCTCAAGTTGCACTGCATCTGCACGTTTTAGTTGTTTTCTTTCTTGAGAAAACCCTGTACTAGCCGTAAGTAGGAATGCTACTAAAAATAGGATATTTTTCATCTTTTTTAAATTTAAATGGTTATTTCGTTTGTTTCTTTGACATTAAAAACTTCAAAAGGTTTAACTTTGAGTGTTCTTTTAATACTTCTTTAACAATTATAATCGCAGTACCTATGAAAAAATTAGTGTTGTTTTTTTTGCTGATTTCATCAACGATCACCATCGCACAAGAATCTGTAGATGTGAATCTGAGTAGCCCGAACGCCACCATTTATACACATCTCTATTTTTTACAGGCAGACTCATACGAGCCCGCGAAAGCGGCCAAGGTAATTCCGCCAAGTGCGTCAAAGAATCCTGAGAAATCTGCCTTGATGCTAAAACAACTATTGGACGGAAAAGGACTTCTCGTTGATTTCAATACCATTTCCAAAGATGCAAATTATAAAGACACCATAACCAATACCAATCTTCATAAATATGTCTTGTTTCCTGTGAAAATGCCATTAATTTCTGTAGAAAAAATAGGAGGTAATTGGTATTATTCGACAGAGACGCTGCGCAATTTAGAGCAGCTATACAACGATGTGTTTCCATGGTATGTGTTAAAGATAGAAGCACTCATTCCAAGTGAGGGCCATCATAAAATAATTGGTGTTGAGGTATGGAAGTTGATAGGATTACTCATTTTATTGGGTTTGAGTTATGTACTTCACGTAATTTCAAAGCGATTGATTTATGTTATTTTACGAAAAATTCACAATGGCATCGTAAAGCACAGCGGAGATGAAATCGCGCAGGTGTTGAAGAAATTGGCCCATCCGATCAGTTTGTTAATTGCCTTGGCATTTGTAGAGAAGCTGTTTCCTTCCCTTTTATTTGATCTCAAAATCAATACATGGGTTTTATTGGGCTTAGAAATTGCAGCTACTGTTTTTTGGATCTATGTGTTTTTAAAGCTTGTACGAGTGGTGATGTATATGTATGCAGAGTTTACCGCCAAAACACATGGGAAGTTAGACAATCAATTGGTGCCTATATTGAACAATTTTTTAACAGGTATTGTGCTTTTTGTAGGAGTTCTCAACATGCTTACCTTATTTGGAATTGACGCCAGAACGGTTATTGCAGGAGCTTCTATTGGTGGTTTGGCAGTGGCATTGGCATCCCAAGATACCGTAAAAAACCTGATTGGTACATTCATGATTTTCTTAGACAAACCATTTCATATTGGTGATTGGATTGAGGCAGGTGAAGTGGTTGGTTCCGTAGAAGAAGTAGGTTTTCGTTCTTCTCGAATTAGAGCAGTAGATACTTCAATCTATCAAATTCCGAATAGTAAATTATCAGAATTGGTCATTAATAACAAAGGTTTGCGCTTGTACAGACGTTACAACACCAAATTAGGACTGCGTTATGATACACCACCAGCATTGATTGAAGCCTTTGTAAAGGGTGTTCGTGAGCTCATCATTGTACATCCCGAAACACGATCAGAGTCGTATAACGTAGAGTTTACCGGGTTTGGAGATTCTGCTTTATTGATTATGGTAAATGTCTATTTCAAATCATTGGAGTGGGGTACAGAGCAATCTTCGAAGCATCGATTGCACATTGCAATTGTCAAATTAGCTAAGGAGTTAGGTGTTGATTTTGCATTTCCATCCTCTTCCTTAATCATAGAACAGTTTCCAGATAAGACAGGCTTGGACATGAAATACAATACTGATCCGAAAAGAATTGATACGGTGATTCAAAATGCGGTAGCTACGTTTCATAAAGACGGCCCATAGAGACGTTTTTAAACATCACTTCATTCAAAAGAAATGGATGAGTTGACAATTGGGCTTTTTTTGAATTGGGTCATAGATGCAGGGTCTTCAGAATAAAAAAGTGTCTGAAGCTTCAGTGCAGCATCGCATGCTTTCCGAAGAGAGCTAGATCTCTTCAGAAAAAACATCATTGCTATGTTGAATTATGAAATTCCTATTTTTTGAAAGTATCGAAAATGCACTGTCTATTGCCTGCATCATGTCCGAGCTTTCATGAAGAGAAAACTTGATGAAAAAATGAGGGGTGTTTTATAGCTTGGCAGTCAATTATTGATGTTGTTTGTGTAGTTGTAAGATTTTTTGTTGCCTAAATTTGTGAAATACGATGTAGTTTTTTGCATCTGCGCTAGATAGATGAATCATAGATGATGTACTTTGTTATGTTTCATGTGGCATATATATCGTCTTTTGATAGCCCTTCAATCTTAGATTTGGTCAGCAGTCTAATCAGATGTGCCCTTCGGTGCATTTCATTTTGTGAGCATCTTATTTATCTTTGGTTGTTTAGGTATGGATGAGACGAGAAGTGTTGTCTCAGAGGCTTTAAACCGGTTACTGTCTTCTAATAAAAAAGACCACTCTGAGAGCGGTCTTTTCAATAGGATACGAAATGATATTACTTATTTAGGATCTACAATAGCATCAATTCGTTCTACAATATCTTGCAAGTGATATTTTGTAATTGTGTTAGGTGCAGCTGCAATGGCTCTTTTGGCATTGGCTTTAATTCTTGTTAATTCACCTCTTACAATCGGTTTTACATCAGATAAACTTGCATTGAAGCCTGTTGCCTTGAAATAACCAGCATTTGCAGCACTTTGACTCTTGGCTTTCATCAAGCTCCCAAGCTGATCTATGTGCGCTCTTTGCAGATTTCTTCGATACACATCGATGGATCTGTTCGAAGGCAATTCAGACCAAACACCTCTACGTAAATCGCCCATTAAGGTTAAGATCGTATACGCTTTTGATCCGTTTAATGTTTGGTTTTCAATCATTCTTGTCAAACGTCCTTTCTTTAGGATTCTGCGTAATGCACCACTTTGCATGGCCATAATTTGATCTGCATGACCAGAAAAATTGGTTTTGCTAATGATGTCTTTGTCAATCATCCAAGTAGGCGTGGTAAACAAGTGTTTGTTAATGAATCTAAAGGCATTTCTTTGGTGCTCTTTATGCACATGTGTATACACAGCACCTTCTTGATCTGAGGTTTTAAAATCTTCGTAAACCCCACCAATATTAGATCCAACATGCCCTATATAGCGATTCAAATGACACAGTACTTGTCCGTACATGGTTTTTAGTTCACTGTAGTTCTCACCTTTTTCATTGGTCCATTCTTGCAATCTAGGTAAAATTCTCTTTAAGTTTTTAATACCGTAATCGCTCGCTTTTACAGCATCATCACCTAAGTCTTCTGTTTGAGAACTTGGGTCGATTACATTGATGACTTGTTGGTGTCCAAAACGGTAATAAGGATCTCCTGCATGCTTTAAAATCCAGCTGTCTAAGGTTTCTTTTTCTTCCTCAGCTGTTTTATCTAAAATAGGACGGTATCCCCAGTTAATGGAATATTTGTCATACACACCAATGTTTGGCATCAGTGCAACCCCTTTGTCTTCTGGTTGTGCAACATAATTGAAACGTGCATAATCCATAATAGAAGGTGCTGTTCCAAACTTTTTTGTAAACGTAGCAGAGCGCAAAGAATCTACCGGATAGGCTGCAGAACTTCCCATGTTATGAGGAAGTCCGAGCGTGTGTCCTAATTCATGAGAAGACACAAACTTAATCAGTTCTCCCATTACTTCAGTTTTGAAGTTGTTTGATCTTGCTTCCGGATTGATGGCAGCAGTTTGAATAAAGAACCAGTTGTGCAATAAAGACATGACATTGTGGTACCAGTTGATATCAGATTCTAAAATTTCTCCCGAACGAGGATCACTTACGTGAGGTCCGTTGGCATTTGGAATTGGAGAAGCCAAGTAACGAATTACAGAATAACGCACATCTTCTGGACTATATTCAGGATCTTCTTCTTGTGTAGGTGCTCTCTTTCCAACAATGGCGTTTTTAAAACCAGCAGCTTCAAAAGCAACTTGCCAGTCATTCACACCTTGAATAATGAAAGGAACCCATTCTTCGGGAGTCGCTCTATCTACATAATACACAATCTGCTCTTTAGGTTCAACAAGTTCTCCTCTTTTAAACTTTTCAATATCTTCCTCTTTGACCTCCAATCGATACCGATCTAAATAGGTCACTGTTTTACTTTTTTGCGCTGCTTGTCCATAGTCTGTTTGCGATCTTGCAAACCATCCAACTCTTTCGTCAAAATAACGACGCTTCATAGGTACTTTAGGCAATAAGATCATGGAGTTGCTCATTTCTAAAGAAATAGAGCCTACGTTGCTATTAGAAGGAGCTTTGTTTGCAAAATACGTCTTTACATGTCTCACTTCAATATTCTGAGGATAGCTGCTCACTCTTTCAATATAAGAACGTGCCTTGTCTAGACGAGTAACCTGGTATCTTTTTCTGCTTCTCGATGGAAACCCCAATGGTTTTACATCCGTGTCATATAAAGAGGTCGCGTCTACTACAGTTGCGGTAGAATCTTTGCTAAATGCTTTGATTGGAAATGAAAATAGAATCGGTTCAAAGTTAGAGTTGACAACCGCTTCGTGAACAGGGAGGTCTTTGTCAGCGACAACATTGTGAGATACAATGCGTAACAAAACTCTTTTTTCTTTTTTCTCCCAACGGAGTACTTGTTCATTTTGTTTTCCACCGCCAAAGCCAATGCCGTTCGCTGTTTTTGCAATACGAGTAACCATCAACATTTCTCTACCGATCAAAGAATCTGGTATTTCAAATAGGTATTTTTCGTCTTTTGTGTGTACGTCAAAAAGACCTTTGTCTGTTTTGTGGTCTTTGGTAACTACTTTTGCATAGGGCTGAATGCCTCCTTTTTTAGGTTTTGGTTTCGGTTTCGCCGCCGGTTTTACGATTTCCTTCGTGTTCTTTTTGCTTTTTCTTCTCTTGCGCTGTGCATCAGCCTCCATAGAAAATCCAAAAACAACAACAAGAACAAGGATTCTTGAGAGTACTTTTTGTAGCATATGTATAAATTTTGAATTGATTAAAAATAAGATTTCGAAATTACTGAATATAAATGCTTAGTTTCTTAAATAAATGTTAAAGCAGTTATAAATTGAGCCAATATGAAAGCTTCAAATTGATCGACCTAAAACGTGGACTCAATGGAGTATTTGTGTTGTAATTGTCATTGTAGGCAATAAATAGATCTGAAAGCGGCGCAAAGCGCCATTGCAATCTTGAGTTGATTCCTAAGTTTTGCTCTTGGTTGTTGTATTGTAATAGCGTATTCCAAAATAAACGTTTGTTAAAAGTGATGCTAAATTTCGGTCCGATTAACCAAATAGAGGCTGTTGCATAGGGGCTTGGAAGTTCTATATAGTTGTAGTTGAGTTCAATGTTTGTTTGGAAATAGGGTTGAATTCGCCAATTAAATCTGCCTTCTATGCTGTACTTTTTACCATTGTAAAATGCCCCGAAGGAAGGAGAAAGGTTCAGTGAAAACTCCTTTCTTCGATCCGATTGATAGCTTGCTTCAAAACTTGTATACGCATATCCTTGATTTCCGGGTAATGGCGTCACACCTGTTCGTGCAGGGTTAAACGAGTCATACAAATAGGTATATCTATTGAACATTGAAAATGAGAGCTCAGAAGCGTTTTGAAAGCTTCCTGTCCATGAGCTAATAATCACGTAATCTGAATTTTCATAATTTAATGTAGGTCGCCAAATAAAGATAGGAAGTATTGAAAGCGCATGCTTTTGAAACATCCCTTTTTTTGGATAGCTTGAGTATTCAAAATTCGGGTTTATTTTAAAAAGGTCAGCCCTTCTGATAAAGCCCAAATCTGATCTAAAATCATCTTCTATGTACAAGCCACTGAGCCTAATTTTTAAATTCCGACTGTTGTATTCTGTGGAGATCCCTGCAGAGAGGTCGTTTCCATTGCTCGTGGGAGCGAAAGACTTGTGAATATAATACCGGCCATTCCACGTGTTGTCTTTTGAAGCCAAATTGTAATCGAGACCAATCACCCTATTGAATCGATCTTCCTCTTCTAAAAAGGAATAGTCTTTCGTGGCTTGTTTATTGATGAATAGGAAATTAATATTCGAGCGGTTAAACACCTTTTGTTGTATGGCAACTACCGCATTGTTGGTTGCTGGAATTTCGTTGGGGATGTCCTCTTCGGTTTGCACATTGAGAATTCCTAAACGCAAGTTATTATTTACTTTACCACTCAAACGAGCTCCTGCAACAATTCCATTTTCAATAGAATTTCCGTCTTTGTCTTTTGCAATACCTATTCTTCTTGAGAAAAAAGGATTGCCATCTCTGCTATTTCCAAAGTCTCCAAATAAATCACTATTTTCAATAAAAAATTGACGTCGTTCTGGCAATGAAATTTCAAAACGTGTGAGGTTTGTTTGTTGCTGATCTACTTCTACTTGAGAGAAGTCTGGATTTAGTGTAAGGTCTAAATTCATGCTACTTCCAATGGCAAACTTAGCATCTCCACCAACGTTGACAGCGTTCATTGAGGTATTGGTTTCAAAGTCTTTTCCAGAAAAAGCATTGACATAAGGGATGATTGCAACGGGGGCTTTTGATTTTCCTAGTGGTTTTTCAAAAATCATGTCACCCATATATGCCAAGCTAAAAATCCACTGGTTTTGTGGGATGTTCATCCAAGTGTTTCGTTCATTGCTTTGGGTGTCGAATTGGTAACTGTTAAAACGCCATTTTTTGGTGCCTTCTCTATACTTAAAAGCCGTTAACGGAATGGCAATTTCTGCGATATAATAGTTGTCATGAATGCTTGTTTCGCAGACCCATTTGGTATCCCAAGCCAAGTTGAATCCTTTTAAATTTGTTCCACCACCAGAGAGCAGTGCCTCTCGTTGCACACCTGCAGGATTTGTTCCAAAGAAAAAGGCATTAGAACCATCGTTAAAGGTGTCAAAAAGGAACGAGATATTATCATTTCCGGAAGCTCTGAAGTCTCTTTTTAGAGAGGGTACGATGTACTTATTACCGGCTGAGTTTACCTGAACGCCTATGTATAAATGCGTCTTGTCAAAGAGCATTTTTATGGTTGTTTGATTTTTTGTTTGTGCTGTATCTGTGGGAAAATATTGCCAAAAGTTAGAAGTTGATTTCGCTTCTTTCCAATCTGTTTCATCAAGTACTCCGTCAATTTTAAGCTTGTTTGTGGAGTATTTTACATACACTTTTTTCGACACTTGTGCTTTCGCGAGTAGGGTGCTTAAGGCAAAAATAATGAGAAAATAACTTTTCAAGATCAACTATTTTGATGCTTTAAAGATACTCATAATAGGACGAAATATTTTGTTAAAAATTACAATTGCGAAAACAAAAAATCCCGAATCTCTATTTCACAAGAAATACAGGTTTTAAAGGCGTCTTGCTCACCGCCATTGATTGTTTTTAGTACGCTATGTAATCCTATATTGTTGGCGTGTTCATGTAAAACCCCTGAGCCATTCGTCCAAATTTCTGTATTATCTACAACCCCATTTAGATATGGAACCACCAGGTCTTGTGTACCGTGAATGCTGAATAGCACAGGTTCATTTGTTTCGATGATGTTTTTATCAAAGAGCGCTCCAGAAATATTAATGACCCCTTTTACTTGAGAAGAGAAGTCCGGATTACCGCTATTTCCCTCAAGGCCTCCTTTCTCATTGATATAGTCTAGAAAGTCCGTGCCACCAATACTCCGTATCTCTGTGTCGCTGCTTAGGTAAGCATAATGCAATGCGGTAATGGCTCCGGCAGAGTATCCTCCAATAAAGATGTTGTTCGGGTCAATATGATACACATTGGTTGTGCTTGCATCTTTATTAAAAAAGCGCACCGCTGCTTTCATATCAACTACCGCGTTTATGACTGCACGTTTATAGGTGATTTTTGTTTGTGTTTCATCTAACAATCTATAGTTGATAGCTGCCACAACATAGCCTGCTTTTGCTAAAAAAGAAGCTGTTTTTTCTAGGTCAGATTTATCTCCGCTTCTAAAATTTTCTCCGTGAGCTAATACAATGAGTGGTCTCTTTGTTTGGATATCATTTTTGGGCTCATAAAAATCCAGAGACAATCCAACAGTACTTCCTCCTTGCGTAACATTATCTCCATATCGTATGTTTTTTGTAGCGGTAATGCTTTCAAAAATCTGACTATTGTATCTTGCTAAATTGTCAGCTTGATTGATATAGTTGATGTCACTTTCTGAACATGATAGGAACAGCAAGAATGAAAAACTGAAGAGTGTGATGTTGCGAATCATAATGAATAAACGAATCAATAATGTAAATGGTATGCGCACTCAAAAATAAAGTAACTTATTGATTTACCACAATAATCTCTCGTTATTCTTTCGAAATATTTTCAATCATGCCGCTAAATATCACGCCGTGAAAGGGATAAACGACATACCAATATAGTCTACCCCAAACTCCTTTAGGTCTAAACGTAGCGGTTTGATATAAGGTGTTATTTTCTATTTTAAATTCGAGCCATGCTTCTCCGGGTAACTTCATTTCTGCAAAAAGTAACAAACGCCCCTCTTGTCTGTTGGCATAGAGCACTCTCCAAAAATCAACTGCATCACCGGCCTCAATTTTAGAGGGATGTGTTCTTCCTCTTCGCAAGCCTACCCCGCCAACTAATTTGTCCATGAGCCCTCTGATTTTCCAAAGAATGTTGGCTTTGTACCAACCATTTTCTCCTCCAATTTTCCAAATATTATCTCTGCACTTTTCGAAATTCGAAATACCAATTGATTTTTTATCTCTAAAGCAACCATATTCTGGAATGTTGATGAAGTTTGAAATGTTCATGGTAAGGTTTCCACTGACAAAAGAATCTTTCCAACTCGAAACAATCTCATTGCTTTTTATTTTTGTAAAAGCTCTTTTTAAGGCTTCTTTGTAGGGAAGGTTTTCAATCTGAATGAATTGCTTGATGTCATGATTTCGCACAACCACTTCTACTTTCATACTATTGACAAGTGCACATGCTAATTTATAAGAGGTTGATGTCACAAAATACAACCAATAGGAAGAAAGTCTTGGGGTCATAACAGGCACGGTATAAATGCTTCTGGGCAGACCTCTAACCTCGGCAAAGTCAAGAAGCATTTGCTTGTAGCTGAGAATATCTGGCCCTCCAATATCAAAATTTTTATCATACAAATCTTCGTGAAACAAGGTGTCTGTGAGTAATTTAATTACATCAGCGATTCCAATAGGTTGGCATCTGGTGAGGAGCCATTTGGGGGCTACCATAATTGGGAGTTTTTCTACCAAGTCTCTAATGATCTCAAAAGAGGCGCTCCCCGAGCCAATAATAATTCCAGCACGCAAGGTGGTAAGTTTGTAGTTGCTAGCTTCAAGTTCTTGCTCTACCTTCTTCCGGGAGGTTAAATGCTTCGATAATTCTTTTTGATTGACAATTCCACTCAGATAAACAACATGCTGAATCTTGGTTCGTTGCAGTGCTTGTTTAAAGTTGATGGCTGATTGCTGTTCTAATTCGGCATAATTTTTTGCAGAACTCATCGAGTGCACGAGGTAGTAGGCACCATCGATATCTGTTGGAATTTTCTTTAAAGATTCTCGATCGAGCAAATCGAGTTGAACCACTGAAATGTAGGGAAGAAGCGAGCTCGGTGGGTTGAAACGATTGGTGTCTCGGACACAGCAAATCACATGATGTCCTTGTTGAACAAGCACAGGTAATAGTCTTTTGCCAATATATCCAGTCGCTCCTGTTAAGAGGATTTTCATCTAGTGGTTTTCTATAAAGATAAAAAAAAGGAGTCACATTGCTGTAACTCCTTATTAAATATCTTATTTTTTTGGATTCTGAATACTACTCAGTAAGCACAATTAAAGTGCTTCAACAAACAAGCCTTCATCTGTTTTAGATACTTTCGCTACTTCTTTTTTTGTGAGTCCTTTGATGGTTTTATCCCATTTTTTATTAGACAAGCCAGCTTGGGCCTTTAAGTCAATTAGATCAATTTTCTCTGCCTTTTCAATGAGTGCCAGCACCGCTTTTTCTTCTTCATTCAGTGCAATGGAAGGTGTTTTTTTCTCCGGTCTCATTTGTGGGAAAAACAACACTTCTTGAATGGATTGGTTGTTGGTGAGGAACATGATCAAACGATCCATTCCAATACCCATCCCCGAGGTTGGAGGCATTCCATATTCTAGGGCTCTTAAGAAATCAAAATCGATGAATTCTGTCGCTTCATCATCTCCTTTTTGAGCGAGTTTTAATTGGTCTTCAAAACGTTCTCGTTGATCAATAGGATCATTTAATTCAGAGTAGGCATTGGCAATTTCTTTACCGCAAACCATCAATTCAAAACGTTCGGTCAATTCTGGATTGTCTCTGTGTTCTTTACACAAAGGAGACATTTCTTTTGGATAATCTGTAATATAGGTTGGCTGTATGTAATTTCCCTCACATTTTTCCCCAAAGATTTCATCAATTAATTTCCCTTTACCCATCGTATCGTCTACTTCAATTCCCATGCCTTTTGCAGCGATTCGAATCTCGTCTTCGGTCTTTCCTGTGATGTCAAAACCTGTAAAGTGCTTAATGGAGTCTGCCATGGTTACACGAGCATACGGCGCTTTAAAGTCGATTTCATGCTCCCCGAAGGTTGCTTTTGTAGTTCCGTTTACTGCAATCGCACAGTGCTCGAGCAGACGCTCACAGAAATCCATCATCCAGTTGTAATCTTTGTAAGCAACATAGATTTCCATGGCTGTAAATTCTGGATTGTGCGTTCTGTCCATTCCTTCATTTCTGAAGTTCTTTGAGAATTCATAGACACCGTCAAAACCACCAACAATCAATCTTTTTAAGTACAATTCATTGGCAATACGCATGTACAAAGGAATGTCTAGTGAATTGTGATGTGTGATAAATGGTCTTGCTGCAGCACCTCCTGGAATCGGTTGTAAAACTGGTGTTTCGACTTCAAAATAGCCAGACTCATTAAAAAATGAACGCATGGCATTGAACAACTTTGTTCTTTTTACAAAAACTTCTTTTACATGTGGATTCACTACGAGATCTGCATAACGCTGTCTGTAGCGCATTTCTGGATCTGTAAAGGCGTCGTATACAACCCCGTCTTTCTCTTTGGGTAAGGGAAGTGGCTTGAGTGCTTTGCTTAGAAGCGTAAACTCTTTGACCATCACGGTCTTTTCACCTACTTTGGTGGTAAATAGTGTCCCTTTGATCCCCACAAAGTCTCCGAGGTCTAACAATTTCTTGAAGACGTCATTGTAAGCTGTTTTGTCTTCACCAGGACAAATTTCGTCTCTATTAAAATACACCTGTATTCTACCTTCAGCATCTTGCAAATGTGCAAAAGAAGCTTTTCCTTGGATATTGATAGATACCAATCGACCTGCAATTACCACCTGTTTATCTTCCGCAAAGTCCTCTTTAATTTGTTTGGAGGTATGATCTACTGGAAATAGATCAGCAGGATATGGATTGATCCCTAATGCACGTAATTTAGATAGCTTTTCTCTTCGTACAACTTCTTGTTCTGATAACTGCATAATGCCTTTTTGTTTATAGGATGTTTTAATAAAGGCCCAAAGATACAATCATTAAAAGAATAAAGCAATGCCGTTGAATATTGATTTTTTAATAAAAATAAAAATAATTCTTTATCGTTCTAAAAAAAAGTGTATATTTGCAGGCTGCTTTTTAATAAGTAGCGTTTAGTTGTGTTGTTTTGGCACTTTCGTAAAAGTGTCATGGTTTTGTTAACCAATGGAAAGCTTCCCTTAAATGGGACGCTTTTTTTTTGTGGCTAACCCTAGTTTTGAATTATTTAAAACTAGTTACACACTAAAAGAGGCCTGTTCTATGCTCCCAAACAGCGCTGATAAAAAACCAGAAATAGACCAGTCCTACTCCAAATTTCAAGCTTGCAGATACGAAAAAACCCAATAAAGATCCAAATGAAGCTTTCAAGGCTTGGGTGTTGTTTTTTTTATCAAAGGCAGTTTCTCCAATAAAAGCTCCTAAAAAAGCGCCAATGAGCATACCAAATGGGATTGGAGTGAGCAAGCCAACAATCAAGCCGATGGTGGTTCCGTATACACCATACTTGCTACCGCCAAAGCGCTTGGTGCCCATCGCCGGAATAAAGTAGTCGAGCACCCATACCAAAACAGCCACGCCTAAAGTGATGCCAAGGAAGGTCCAATCACTCGAAATTGCTGAGGTAAAACTAAGCAATAGTAACCCGAACCACCCTGTTAAGGGTCCCGGTAAAACAGGTAAAAACGCACCAATGATTCCTAAAATCATACAAATTAAACCAAGTAATAATAAGAAAATATCCATGTCATTTTTTTTGAGTGCGCAGTCATCTATGAGATGCGCTATTTCTTCTATAGGACGAGAGTACAACAACTTTGTTACATTTTTTAACTATAAATATAGTTTAAACTAAATATTTAGTTATATTTACCTCGGTAACGATAAAATTAGTTGAAAAATGAGCAAGCAATTAACAAAAGCAGAAGAGCAGTGCATGCAGGTATTGTGGACACTTGGAGAGGCTTCCGTAAAAGAAGTTATTGATCAACTGCCCAGTCCTAAGCCGGCTTACAATACCATTTCTACTATTATTAGAATTTTAGAAACCAAAGAATTTGTGAGTCATAAACCTGTTGGAAGAGGCTATGTCTATTTTCCTATTGTGACCAAAGAGGCCTATAGCAATCAAACCTTACACAAGGTAATGGACGGCTACTTTGGTGGCTCCTTTAAGAATATGGTTTCTTTTTTCGTGAAAAAAAATGACATGGATATTTCAGAATTGGAACAAATTTTGATGAGTATGAACAAGAAAAACGAATAGCTATGTTTACGTATATCCTTCAAGTCATCTTATTTCAGGTGGTTTTTTTAGCCGTGTATGATTTCTTTTTGAGTAAAGAGACCTTTCATACGTATAATAGGTGGTATTTATTGGGAGCACCCATGCTGTCTTTTTTATTGCCAATGATTCAAATTTCCAGTTTTCAGGAGGTTGTACCCGAATCATTGATGTTGTCTCTGCCGGAGCTACTCATTTCTCCAGAAACAATAGCAGCGCAGACCTCTTCATATTCGGGAGATTCTATCAACTACCTTGACCTCATTTTTTATGGTGGAGTAGGGGTGTTTGGTTTGCTGTTTTTAGGGAAATTGATCAAGATTCTTGGATTGATAAGCACCAATCAAGTGATAAAAAAACCGGGGCATTCATTGGTGCTTTTAGTCAATCAAACCCATGCATTTTCTTTTTTTCGCTATGTTTTTTTGGGAACACAATTGTCAAAAGAGAAACAAGAAGTTATTATCAAACATGAATTGATTCATGTGCAGCAAAAGCACTCTCTGGATTTATTGTTTTTTGAACTTTTTCGAATCATCATGTGGTTCAATCCAGCCCTATATCTATATCAGCGACGCGTCACATTGCTGCATGAATATATTACCGATGCAGTACTCTTACAAACCACTCAAAAACACGATTATTTCAACAAACTGCTAGCCCAAACTTTTGATATTGACAACCTATCGTTTGTCAATCAATTTTACAAACATTCACTTATTAAAAAAAGAATTGCCATGATGACAAAAAACAAATCAAAACAAATTAAAAAAGCGAAATACCTATTGTTAGTCCCAGTATTAGCAGGGATGCTTTTCTACACGTCTTGCTCAAATACAGATAGTACTGCGGAGATTGAGCAATCTAACTCAATGAATGAGCTATCGGCTTCAGGAATGAAGAATACAAGTATTGTTCCATTTGCAATCCTAGAGAGTAAGCCTTCTTTTAAAGGAGCAAATACAACAGGTGATGTACCTTTTTACATGCAAGTAAAAAGCTTCGTTGCTAAAAATTTTGATTCAAATATTGCAGCGAATTTGGATTTACAAAAAGGCCCAAAAAAGATATATGCTGCAGTTACAATTGACGCAACTGGAGCGATAGAAAGGGTCGGGGTTCGTGCACCGCATCCAAACTTGAAAGAGGAAATGGAGCGTGTCATCTCTCTGTTCCCAGCAATGAATCCTGGAACCGCAGATGGCGTTCCCGTGGCAACCAAGTTGGTCATACCTCTGAGAATCGAAAACGAATAAAGGAGCCTCTTCCTTCATCTGTTGAAATAGTTATGCAATCTGCATGTCTGTAAAATGAGTCCTTTTTTTGCTCGTTTTACCTGCATGCAGATTGGTGATTTCTCAACATTCATCTGTTCTTTTAAAAGATTGAAAATGGTTTTAGTAGCTTATTGCAGGTTTTTATTGTCATCAAACGTGTATGCCGCTAATACCAATTCAAATCGTTTAAATGAGAGATATAGGTTGCGCAGTTTTTTGCAAAATAGCGTGAAAAATAATTATTAAAAAAAGCAGTAACCGTAACATGCTTCTGCATACTTTTTTAAAGTGAATCTGATATAAAGAGTAAGGCACAAGTGAATAGATCCAGTACTACTTGCAGCCCATACATTGTGCTGCAAATGAACCTAAAAATTAAAAAATAAAGATGAAAAAAATCCTTACGCTGCTATTACTATCCGTTTCTATACCAACAAGTGCACAAATCGATCCTTTCTCAAAAGCAGACAGTTTACTGGTAAAAGGACATTACAAATTGGCATTGGCCCATTTAAAAAGTATAGACACTTTAAGAGGAATGAAAAACTATAAAATAGGAGGTATTTATGCTTCTATTGATGATTTTAAAAACGCCATTACATACTACACTAAATCATTAGAATTTAAAGAAAATTTTAAAGTTCAACGGGCATTGGCCAGCGCCTATTACCGTATAAAAAAATATAAAGAAGCGATTATAATTTATGAAGCCATTCTAGAAAAGGATACAGAGAATTTGATCATTCAATTCCAGTTAGGGAAACTATATATGGCAACGAATGCTTTGAAAAAAGCATCAAAAACGATTAAGATGCTTTCTTTAAAAGACCCACAGAACCCAAATTATCAGTATCAATTAGGATTGATTGCTGCAAGAAAATCAAATAGGAATGGCATGTTAACTCATTTTTTAAATGCCTATGAAATTGATACCACCCACATAAAGTCGGTCTATCAATTGGCCAAAAGATTTTCTGTACTTAGAAAAAGAGATTCCTCGCGTTTATTTACAGACAAAGGTTTGGCGTTAAATCCGCTTCATTTGAATTTAAATAAATTAAAGATAAATTCACTGTTTCGAAATAAAAAGTATCAAAAGTCAATTGAGAGACTACGCTTGCTAGATTCCTTAGATCCAAATCAATTGTACACGCAAAAGATGCTAGGGAGGTCTTACTTTGGTTTAGATTCCTTGGATTTGGCAGTAGTTTACTTTAAAAAAGCACAAGAAATAGACCAAGACGATTTTAATATCCCACTCAACTTAGGGCATATTTATGCAGCGAAAAAAGAGCATAATAAAGCTTCTATGTATTATATCAGGGCGCTAAGCACGGGTAAAAAAGACAGAAGTGAAGCGTATTATGGTTCGGGCATGCAATATGTTGCATTACAACAACCAAAAATAGCCATTGCAATGTTTAAAAAAGCGCTTATCGAAAATGGCGGGAAGTACAAGATACACTATCAACTGGCATTGACCTCAGATTCTTATTACAAGGATAAAAAGATTGCTTATGATCTTTATGACAATTACCTCATGCGATTTGATGATAAAGACGAGGACTTGACGAAATTTGTCAGTGCGAGAATGAAAGCAATTAAAACAAGTTTATTTATGAGTGGAGTAGAAGTGAAGTAGGATTTGTTTTTTATGACTCACTTTAATAGTGTACTTTTACTTACAAATGTATGTCATGCTGTTGCGAGTATTTTCTATTTTCATTGTGTTATTGACCTGTACTTCTTGTGATTTTTTCAGATTGAAGAAGACACTGCCTTTGCAGGAGCTAGATACAGTGATCGACTATTCTTCTGTAGACACATCGCCATCCTTTGAAAATTGTATTGATTTGATTGATAAGTCGGCAAAAACGATCTGTTTCAGAACCACCATGCACAGACATATCACCACAAGTTTGCAATCGTACCCGATGCAACTTGTTGCATCTATTGAAGAGACGATCACAGTGACGCTACTTATTGATATTTATGGAAAAGTAAGCGTTCAGCATATTGATACATCTGATCAGTTAAAAGAGGTGCAACAAGTACTCGATTTTGCGATACACGAGAGTGTGGATGACATACCATTATTGTTTCCTGCATTGAAAAGAGGCATTCCTGTTGCGTCGCAATATCAAATTCCAATTCAAATTCGTGGCAATAAAAAATAGATGCTCTGGTAGAAAGCATCTATTTTTATTCGTTTTTTGGAAGTACTCTTAATTCAACATTTCCCACAATTTATCTTTGAGTTCTACAAGGCCAGTATGTGCCATGGAAGAAAAGAAGATGTGCGGCAATTCTTTGGGCAATTCTTTGGAGATTTCAGCTCTCAATTCATCATCGAGCATGTCGTCTTTAGAAATGGCAAGCAATCTGTTCTTGTCGAGAAGCTCTGGGTTGTGCGTCTTTAATTCGTTTAATAATATGTTGTATTCCTTTTGAATATCTTCGCTGTCTGCTGGGATTAGAAATAACAGTGTGGAGTTGCGCTCTATGTGACGTAAGAAACGGTGTCCTAGTCCTTTTCCTTCTGCAGCTCCCTCAATAATTCCTGGAATGTCTGCCATCACAAAACTCTTGTAACCACGGTAGTCTACAATTCCTAAGTTGGGTTTGAGTGTGGTAAAGGCATAGTCTGCAATTTTAGGTTTTGCAGAAGTAATTACAGATAGCAAGGTAGATTTTCCTGCATTTGGAAATCCAACCAAACCAACATCAGCCAACAATTTTAGCTCTAAGAGAAACCATCCTTCGGCACCTTCCATTCCTGGTTGCGCATATCGAGGTGTTTGGTTGGTAGAAGATTTAAAGTTCCAGTTTCCTAGTCCACCTTTCCCTCCACGTAACAAAACAACTTCTTGTCCTTCATCCGTTACTTCAAAAAGAATTGCATTGGTGTCTGCGTCTCTAATAATTGTTCCCAGCGGTACATCAACATAGACATCTTTTCCATCATGCCCGGTGCTTCTGCTCTTGCTTCCAGATCCTCCTTGTTCTGCTCTAAAGTGCTTCTTAAATTTTAAATGAAAGAGTGTCCACATATTTTTATTCCCACGAATAATAATATGTCCACCGCGTCCACCATCTCCACCATCAGGACCACCTTTTGTAATAAATTTCTCTCGGTGCAAATGCATGGATCCACTACCACCATTACCAGAAGATGCATATACTTTTATGTAGTCGACAAAATTCCCCTCAGTCATTATTTCTAGTATTTATGTGTTGATGTGTTCTATGCTTTTATGAAAACAAAGAAAAGTATCAACTGTTATTTACAGTTTGTCAAAAACAGCCGCCAACCTTTCAGTAATGTTTTCTATTGAACCTACTCCATTCACGCCGAAATAGTTTCCTTGTGCTTGGTAATAGTCTTTTAGAATGGCTGTTTTTGTATTGTATTCATTAAAACGATTTCTAATTTTGCCTTCATCAGTATCGTCTGTTCTTCCACTTGTTTTTCCACGTTCTAATAAGCGTTCAACTAACAAGTCTTCTGCAACTTCCAAGGCAACCATTCCATTGATTTTCGCGTCTTTTTCATTCAAGAAACTATCCAAGGCTTTTGCCTGAGATTCGGTTCTCGGGAATCCATCAAAAATGAAACCATGGGCTTCACTATTTCTATTGACTTCTTCCTTGAGCATGTTAATGGTTACTTCATCCGGAACTAAATTTCCATCATCCATATATTTCTTGGCCAATACACCAAGTGCTGTTTGGTTTTTGATATTGAAACGAAAGACATCTCCTGTTGAAATGTGTACCAAATTGTACTTTTCTTTTAATAGCGTTGCTTGCGTTCCTTTTCCTGCACCTGGAGGTCCAAATAATACAATATTTTTCATCGTTATTGTTGTGTTGTTATTAATTGATAAACGCTAGGATAGTTTCTTCCTAAGCCGTTGTAATCGAGACCATATCCGACAATGAATTTGTCTGGAATGCTTTTCCCGATATAGTCTATTCCTAATTCTTTTTTAAATACCGTTGGTTTAAAGAAAAGTGTGGCAATCTTTAATTGCTTTATGTTTTGATCTTTAAAGAGTCTGTAAATTTCTTGTAAGGTGTTTCCGGTGTCAATGATATCCTCTAAAATAACCACTGTTCTGCCTGTTAGATCTTCATTCAGTCCAACGAGCTGTGTTACGTTTTCTGAAGAAGTAGTACCTTGGTAGGAGGCTAGTTTTACAAAGGAAACCTCACAGGCATCTGGATATGCTTTTACAAAGTCAGAAACAAACATAAACGAACCATTGAGAATCCCAATAAACAAGGGAGTTTCTCCTTTGCAGTCCTCCGAAATACATGTTACGAGCGATTGTATGATCCCTTTGATTTCTTCTTCCTCTAGAAAAGGTTGAAATTGTAAATCATGTAGTTTAATGTTGCTCATTTTGCAAAGATACGCGCTTGTTATTGAATGAAAAAACCGTTTTGAATTTAGTTCAAAACGGTTGATTTAAAATTTATTAGTATGCTTACTCTTTTTCTTCTTTTTTAGAAGTATCAAACATTACTGGAGTTGCAATGAATAATGAAGAATATGTACCTACTGCTACACCCACAATTAAGGCAAACATAAATCCTTTAATCGAATCTCCTCCAAATAAGAAGATTGCCAACATTACTAACAATGTGGTTAAAGAAGTGTTGATAGTTCTACCTAAAGTACTGCTTAAGGCTTTGTCTACTACTTCTGAATAGTTCCATTTTGTATGGATTCCGGCGAATTCTCTGATTCTATCAAAGATGACTACCGTATCATTCAAGGAGTATCCTACTACGGTTAAGATGGCTGCGATAAATGATTGTCCAATTTCCATATCAAAAGGCATGAATTTGTAGGTGATTGAGAAGATTCCCAATACGATCAATACATCATGGAATACTGCTACTACAGCACCTAAACTAAAGGATACTTTTCTAAAACGCAATAGGATGTACAAGAATACTACAATTAAAGAACCTAATACCGCCCATAGTGCTGATGTCTTAATATCATCTGCAATGGTAGGATCTACTTTTCTGTAACTCATAATTCCGCTCGCATTTTCAGCTTTTTCGAAACCAGGTTTAAAGTTTTCGTAGGTGGTTGTTCCAATGTATGATTTTAATCCGTCGTATAAAGCACGTTGCACTTGCTCATCTGCGCTTTTTCCTTCATCATCAATTTTAAAAGCAGTGGTAATTTTTAACTGGTTGTCTGCACCATAGGTTTTTACTTCTGGAGCTCCGTTAAATACCGCTGTCAATTCATTTCTTACTTCAGCAGAATTCATTGCTTTGTCAAAACGAACCATGTACGAACGCCCTCCTTTAAAGTCAACTCCTTGCTTCAATCCTAAGGTTGCTATTGACGCGATTCCAGCAACAATAATTGCAGCAGAAACTACATATCCAAGCTTGCGTTTTCTTAAGAATTCAATATTTATTTTTTGGAACCAACTTTTTGTAATGGATGTATTGAAGGTTAAGTTGCTGTTTTTTTGTACTGCGTTATCAACTAGCATACGTGTAATGAATACCGCTGTAAATAATGAAGTTGCAATACCGATCATTAAGGTCAATGCAAAACCTTTAATCGGTCCTGTACCAAATACATATAAGATTACACCGGTTAATAGCGTGGTAATGTTTGCATCAATAATTGCAGACAATGCTCCTTTTACACTAAATCCTTCTTCTACCGCTAATTTTAATCCTTTACCACCTCTTAATCCTTCTTTAATTCTTTCGAAGATAATTACGTTTGCATCTACAGACATACCAATGGTTAAGATGATTCCTGCAATACCTGGCAATGTTAATACCGCGCTAAATGATGCTAAGATTCCGAAGATAAACAAGATGTTTACAAGCAAAGCAACATTTGCATAGATTCCTGCTTTACCGTAGTAAAACAACATCCAAATCAATACCAATGCAATGGCAAGTCCAAATGAGTTGAATGATTTGTCAATAGATTCTTGCCCTAAGGAAGGTCCAACAACACTCGATTCAATAATTCTGGCTGCGGCCGGTAATTTACCAGCTTTCAAAACGGTAGCAATGTCTTGTGCTTCAGCAACTGTCATGGCACCTCCAGAAATAGAAGTTCGACCTCCAGTAATTGGTTGATTTACCGATGGAGCTGTATATACATAGTCATCTAAAACAACAGCTACAAATTTCCCGGCATTTTCTGTGGTCATTTTTTCCCATTGCTTAGCACCTGTGCTATTCATAGTCATGCTTACTTCTGGTTTGTTCCCAAGTTGGTCAAACTCTTGTGAAGCATCTACAATAACATCTCCTTCAATGGTTGCTACATCTTTTCTGTTTGATTTGATGGCATACAATCCAATCACAGCTGCAGACTTGTCTGCATTTGCTTGTGCTTTGTAATCCCATAAGAATTTTACATATCTCAGGTTGTTTGGTAACAAGGCTCTCACTTCTTTATTAGCCAATAAGCTATTCACAGTTGCGGTATCAGAAACCTTCGCTTGTGCAACCAATGAACTTACTTGTTGTTGGTTTTGCGCCACGTTTGGATATAAATAGGTAAATAATGTTTTTTGATTCTTAGTTGCTGTAGAATCTTGCGCTCCTAATAAATCATCAACATTGTCTTTTTGTAAAGCCTCTTCAGTAGTTTCCGGAGATTCTTCTTTTAAAAGTTCAGCTACTTTGGTGTTGGCAGCGAAGAAAAAGTTCTGTACCTCTGCGTTTGAGTATACTTCCCAGAATTGTAATTTTGCAGTGCTTTCCAATAATCTACTCACACGGTCAATGTCTTTTGCTCCTGGCAATTCAATTTGAATTCTTCCGGAATTTCCTAAACGTTGAATGTTTGGCTGAGTTACACCAAACTTATCAATTCTACTTCGCAATACCTCAAAAGCAGTATTGATTGAATTGTCAATTTCTGATTGAATGATTGGTTTGATCTCGGCATTTGTTTTGTTAAAGTTGATGCCTTTGTCTGCTAAGTTTTTTGTTCCAAAAATAGAAGGATCACTTAGTTTTACACCGTCTGCTATTTTCTCAAATTCTATAAAAAATAAGTTCAAGTAGGTGTCTGAACTACTTTTTAATGCAGCGTCTGCAGCAGTCAAAGCATTGTTAAATGCCACGTTATTAGAGTCGTTTGATAGTCCAATTAAAATGTCTTTTACAGAAACTTGTAAAACCGCATTGATACCACCTTTTAAATCAAGACCAAGATTCATTTCTTTGTCTTTGATGTCGTTGTAGCTATATTCAGCAAACCCTAAGTTGATGTTCTTTGTATTGCCAATACTATCTAAATATCTTTTTTCAAAATTAGCAAGTGCTTTACCGTCATTATTGGTAACTTTTGCCTTCGCATAGTCCTTTGCATCGTTTTCTACATTTCCTGCGAAATAGGTGAAAGAGAGTTGGTATAAACTCACTAGTCCGAATAGAATAGCGAATAATCTGATTAGTCCTTTGTTTTGCATCTTCTTATATAAAATTTAATCGAAATTCTTTGTCAAAGCGGCAAATATAGTATTTCAAATATCAGAAACCAATTGTTTTGTCATATTTGTAAGATAAGAATCTTGTTTTTCAAATCATTAAATAGATGCATCTCTTTGAGACCTCAAATTTTTATATATTTACCTTTGTAAAAAGCACCTTAACGATTGAGTACTACAGAACAAATGACGCAGCTATCAGACATCCAAATAGCCCAAGCAAAAGAGCTTGTGCACATCAAAAATATTGCTACAAAATTACAGATTTCAGAGGATGATTTGGAGTTGTATGGGAAATACAAAGCGAAGCTACCATTGTCATTAATTGACAACACTGCTATTGCAAACAACCATCTGGTATTAGTAACCGCGTTAACACCTACTCCGGCAGGAGAAGGGAAAACTACGGTTTCTATTGGTTTAACAGAAGGATTGAATGCGGTCGGTAAGCAAGCAACAGTTGTTTTAAGAGAGCCTTCTTTGGGCCCTGTATTCGGAATCAAGGGAGGTGCTGCTGGCGGTGGATATTCTCAAGTGGTGCCCATGGAGGATATCAATTTGCATTTTACAGGTGATTTCAATGCCGTGGAAAAGGCAAATAATTTATTGGCTGCCTTGATAGATAACAATCTGCAATCCAAAGAACATTCCTTACATATGGATCCTAGAACCATTTTATGGAAACGGGTGATTGATATGAATGACAGAGCTTTGCGAGACATAACCATCGGTTTGGGCGGCACTGCAAATGGCATTCCAAGACAGGACGGATTCAATATTACGCCTGCCTCAGAAGTGATGGCTATTTTATGTATGTCCACTGATTTTGACAATTTAAAGGAGCGATTGGGTGCTATTTTGGTTGGATTTACTTTTGATAAGCAGCCTGTTTTTGCGCGCGACTTGCATGCAGAAAATGCCATGGCTATTTTGTTAAAGGATGCCATTAAGCCAAATTTAGTGCAAACATTGGAAGGGAATCCTGCCATTATTCACGGAGGGCCTTTTGCCAATATTGCACAGGGTACAAATACCATATTGGCCACAAAAATGGGCTTGTCACTTTCTAATTATGTGGTAACAGAGGCAGGGTTTGGTGCCGATTTGGGCGCTGAGAAGTTCTTGAATATCAAGGCATCCTTTGCGGGTTTGAATCCTAAATGTGTGGTATTGGTTGCTACTGTAAGAGCCTTGCGCCATCATGGAGGTGCAAAAAAAGAGGCCTATGATACTCCGGATTTAGAGCGCGTGAAAGAAGGGTTTAAAAATCTTGAAAAGCACATCGAAAATATTCGTAAGTTTCAAATAGAGCCTGTGGTGGCTATCAATTCGTTTCATTCCGATACAGATCCGGAGGTGGTATTTATTCAAAATGCCTGTGAACGTATGGGGGTAAAAGCAGTCCTTTCTGAAGGTTGGGCAAAAGGAGGAAAAGGGACCAAAGCATTGGCAAAAGCGGTGGTTGCTGTGGTGCAAGAGACCACTCGAGAATTTAAACCTTTGTATGATTGGAAACAGCCCATCAAAGAGAAAATTGCAACGATTGCAAAAGAGATTTATGGTGCAGATCGTGTGGTGTATTCTAAAAGAGCCGAATTGAGTTTGCGTAGAATTGATCGTTTAGGATTTAATGATTTTGCCATTTGTATGGCAAAGACACAGAAGTCTTTTTCAGACAATGCAAGTCTCATTGGAAGACCGGCTGGTTTTGCAGTGACTGTGCGCGCTATTGAGATTGCAGCGGGGGCACAATTTGTCATTCCGATATTAGGGAAAATGATGCGCATGCCTGGTTTGCCGTCTCGACCGGCTTCTATGAACATGAATATCGATAGCAAGGGTGTTATTACCGGACTGTCCTAGCGTAATTGTCTATAAAAAAAACCAGCCAATTGGCTGGTTTTTTTATGCGATGTGTTTTTGAACTACAATTCTAACAAACCGTTTGTTGCTTTTACTCCCTCAGCAGACGCTTGCATTTGCGCTTTTTCAGCGTCATTCAACTGAATGTCTACAATGCTTTCAATACCGTTTTTTCCTAATACAACAGGAACTCCGATACAGAGGTCGTTCAATCCGTATTCTCCTTCTAATAAGGTAGAACAAGGGAATATTTTCTTTTGATCACAAGCAATGGCTTGTACCAATCCAGAAACCGCAGCGCCAGGTGCATACCAAGCAGAAGTACCTAATAATCCTGTTAAAGTAGCCCCACCAACTTTGGTGTCTTGTAGTACTTGCTCCAATCTTTCTTCAGAAATAAATTGAGATACAGGTACTGAATTTCTGGTTGCCAAACGTGTTAAAGGAACCATTCCTTTGTCTGAGTGCCCACCAATAACCATTCCGTCAACGTCAGAAATAGGTGCCTCTAAAGCTTCTGCCAATCGATATTTGAAACGAGCAGAATCTAATGCGCCTCCCATTCCAATGATTCTATTTTTAGGAAGTCCAGTTGTTTTGTGTACCAAATAGGTCATGGTATCCATAGGGTTCGATACCACAATGATAATGGTGTTTGGAGAGTGCTCGATAAGGTTTGCAGAAACTGTTTTTACAATGCCTGCATTGATGCCGATTAATTCTTCACGTGTCATTCCTGGTTTACGAGGAATACCAGAGGTAATAACACAGATGTCAGAACCTGCTGTTTTTGTATAATCATTGGTGCTTCCTGTAATTTTTGTGTCAAATCCGTTTAAAGAAGCTGTTTGCATTAGATCCATTGCCTTCCCTTCTGCAAATCCTTCCTTGATGTCAAGAACTACAACTTCAGAGGCGAAGTTTTTAATAGCGATATACTCTGCACAACTAGCACCTACTGCACCTGCTCCTACAACTGTTACTTTCATATTATTTTTGTTTTGATTTGAATTTATTTTCTAGACAAAAGTACTATAAATTATTGGAAATGAATAGGCAACTAAATGAAAAAAGGCTGCGAAATTCGCAGCCTTTTGTTCTTGTTGTTACAGGGTGTTTTTATCTAAAGCTAAAAGCGATTCCTGCGTTTAAGGTATTGTATTCTTGCAAGGTGTAATTCGCGAATAATTTAAAGAATCCTACGCTTAATCTGGCTCCTAATGTTGTTTTTACACCACCTGCATCAAACTCCATATCTGTTGGTACATCAAGCGTCTCGCTCGCAGTAAAGGTTTGTCCTGCTGCACTGTATGAATATACACCAGTATAGGTTCCGTTGACATCAAGGGTTGCTGTTCCGCTGCTGTAACCAAAACCTCCATAAATGGAAATAACAGGAAAATTCAAAGAAGCAATGGCTTCCATTGTATATGCTTTTAAACCGAATCCTGCTGATCCATTATTGATGACGATGTCACCGTTTTCATCAGGGAATCCATAGGTCACATCCATAGAGGTGTAAGCTGCTAAAAGAGATACGTGTAGTGGCAGTTTGTCTAAAGGTCCAAACCAACTGGTAATTTCTTTTTTCAATCCTACACCGAACATTTTTGCTTTTCCTCCATCATCTCCAAGACCGGTTTCTGGGAAAAAACGAACCATGGCATCCAGTTTAAAAGGAAGTCCTATGTTTAATTGTGCCGCGGGTACAGGAATTGCTTTTAAAGGCAGGTCACCTGCAATTCCATTGGGTAAAGAGAGCGGCGCTGTTACCGTTTGTGTTTGACCATTAACGGTCATTGTTTTTGAAACAGTGAGTCCAGTAGCTCCATTACCCTCTCCTGCTATCGTAGCAGATGTAAAGCTATTAGGAGCGATAGAAGTGAGTCCTGCAACGCTAAAAACTTTGTCTTTTGATGGAATCATTGAAGCATTCGCTCCCAATGTCAAGTCAAATCCAAACTTCTTGTGTACTTTGGCGGTGTGGTACCATCCATTATTCATTCCGTAAATAAACCCTTTCATTCCAGGGTTAAAATATCCTTTTATCAACTTGGTGGCATCCGCTTTGTCTGCTAATAAAATGGTTTCAAAGCCTTCTTGGGCTTGGGTGCTTAAGGTAAAGGTGCATACACCTAAAAATACTAAAATTGATTTTTTCATGATTATTCTTTTTCTTACTAATATCATTGCGTTTAGGGAGCGAATATAGCACAATTATTTTTAGCAAGCAGTATGGTTTTTGTGGTCACTTTCACTGCGCAGTCTGTCTAAAAAAAAAGCCTTCGTATTTGAAGGCTTTTGGTGGTTTGTTATGCGTCAATATTGGCATATTTGGCATTTCTTTCTATAAAGTCTCTACGTGGAGGAACTTCGTCTCCCATGAGCATTGAAAATACTCTGTCAGCTTCCGTTGCATTGTCTATGACCACTTTTCTCAGTGTTCTGAATTCTGGATTCATGGTGGTGTCCCATAGTTGTTCAGCGTTCATCTCTCCAAGACCCTTGTAACGTTGTATGTTTACACTGCCTCCTAATTTTTGTGCAATTAAGTCACGTTGGTTATCGTCCCAGGCGTATTCTCTTTTTTGTCCCTTCTTTACAAGGTATAAAGGAGGTGTAGCGATATAGATATACCCTTGCTCCACCATTTCTCTCATGTATCTAAAGAAGAAGGTTAGAATTAAGGTAGCAATGTGGCTACCATCTACATCGGCATCACACATAATTACTACTTTATGGTATCTAATTTTAGAGAGGTTTAAGGCTCTTGGGTCTTCTTCGGTTCCAATGGTAACTCCAAGTGCAGTGAACATGTTTTTGATTTCTTCATTTTCAAAAACCTTGTGTTGCATTGCTTTTTCCACATTTAAAATTTTTCCACGCAGTGGAAGAATTGCTTGGAAGTTTCGATCTCTACCTTGTTTGGCTGTTCCCCCTGCCGAGTCTCCCTCAACTAAAAAGATTTCACATTGTGCTGGATCGGTTTCTGAACAGTCAGATAATTTACCGGGAAGTCCACCAATACTCATCACGGTTTTACGCTGCACCATTTCTCTGGCTTTGCGTGCTGCATGACGTGCTTGGGCAGCAAGGATTACTTTTTGAACGATGGTTTTTGCATCATTCGGATTTTCTTCTAGGTAGTCTGTAAGCATTTCAGAAACCGCTTGAGAGACAGCAGAGGTTACATCTCTGTTTCCTAATTTGGTTTTTGTTTGCCCTTCAAATTGTGGTTCTGCTACCTTTACAGAGATAATGGCTGTCAATCCTTCGCGAAAATCATCACCAGAAATTTCAAACTTCACATTTTTAAGCAAGCCAGAATTGTCGGCATACTTTTTTAGTGTTCCTGTTAATCCACGTCTAAATCCAGATAAATGTGTTCCTCCTTCGTGGGTATTGATGTTGTTTACGTAGGAGTGCAGGTTTTCAGAGTAGGAGGTATTGTATACCATAGCCACCTCTACCGGAATGCCATTTTTTTCCCCTTCCATAGAAATCACATTTGCAATTAGTTGCTCACGCGTGCTATCGAGGTATTTGATGAATTCTGGCAATCCTTCTGTACTTGTAAATGTTTCAGAAATGAAGTTGCCTTCGTCGTCTGTAGTTCTCTTGTCTGTTAAGATGATGCTGATGCCTTTGTTTAAGTAAGACAGTTCACGCAAACGAGCAGATAAGGTATCGTAGTTGTATTCTGTGGTTTGTGCAAATATTGATTTGTCTGGCAAGAATGTAACGATGGTTCCTGTGAAGTCTGTTTCTCCGATGGTTTTTACGGGGTAGAGGGCTTTTCCTCTTTCGTATTCTTGTTGCCAAATTTTTCCATCTTTATGAACGGTTGCTGTAAGATGATCAGAGAGTGCGTTTACACAACTCACACCAACACCATGCAATCCTCCAGATACTTTGTAGGAATCCTTATCAAATTTTCCACCGGCACCAATTTTCGTCATTACTACCTGTAGGGCAGATACTCCTTCTTTTTTGTGAATTCCAACTGGAATTCCACGCCCATTATCTTTGGTGGTGATCGAATTGTCTTCGTTAATGGTTACTTCGATCGCATCACAATGTCCCGCCAACGCTTCGTCAATGGAGTTGTCTACAACTTCGTATACCAAATGGTGCAATCCTCTTGTTCCTACGTCTCCAATATACATAGATGGGCGCATTCTAACATGCTCCATTCCTTCGAGTGCTTGGATACTAGAAGCATCGTAGTTGTGTTTTTTTTCTTCGCTCATATCTTGTGCGTGTTATTGTTTTAATTTCAAAAAAAAATCGCCTCCAAAAGACGATGTATACCTAAGCAAATTTAGTGAAATTTTAGACGTTATAAAAAGATATTTGCGTTTTGCTGCTGAAATTATCAACATTTGTTAATTACTTAAAGATCTCTTAAAAGGGCTTAAAATGACTTTAAAATGGATTTTTGATTTTTGATTGTACTTTGTTTTATGGAAAAAACCCAAAATAGCGCTAAGCTGCTCTTTTGGGTTCATTTGAAAAGGATGTACTGTTTCAAAATTTCTTAAAACGGTTGTATGCGTCTTAAAATGCTTTGATGAGACTAGTAGGCGTCTTCATGTACATTTAAAATGGCTCTTCCTGATGGTTCGTTCATGTTTTTAAATGCTTCATCCCATTCAAGTGCAATTTTTGTACTACAAGCAACACTGGGTTCTTGAGGAACACTCAAGGCAGCGGTATCGCTTGGGAAATGTCCTTCGAAAATAGCTCTGTAGTAAAATTCTTCTTTGTTTTGTGGTGTTTGTATTGGAAAACGAAACTTGGCATTGGCCAATTGTTCGTCGGTTACTTCTTGTTCTACCACTTCTTTGAGGGTATCGATCCAGTCATAGCCTACACCGTCTGAAAATTGTTCTTTTTGTCTCCAGGCAACGCTTTCAGGTAACAGGTCTTCAAAAGCCTTTCGAATGACCCATTTTTCCATACGTTCCCCGTTGATCATTTTGTCTTGCGGATTGATGCGCATGGCAACATCCATGAATTCCTTGTCTAAAAAAGGTACACGTCCTTCAATACCCCATGCCATGAGGCTTTTATTGGCACGCAAGCAATCATACATGTGTAGTTTGTCTAATTTACGCACTGTTTCTTCATGAAATTCTTTTGCATTTGGTGCTTTGTGAAAGTACAAATAGCCTCCAAAAATTTCATCTGCTCCCTCTCCAGAGAGTACCATTTTGATTCCCATAGATTTGATGACACGTGCCATGAGATACATAGGAGTAGAGGAACGTATGGTGGTAATGTCATATGTTTCAATATTGTAAATCACATCCTTAATGGCATCTAAGCCTTCTTGTATGGTGAATTTGATTTCATGGTGAATGGTTCCAATGTGGTCTGCCACTTTTTGTGCAGCTGCTAAATCTGGAGATCCTTCAAGACCTACAGAAAAGGAGTGCAATTGCGGGTACCAGGCGTCTTGTGTGTCATCAGATTCTATTCTCTTTTGAGCGTATTTTTTTGCAATTGCTGAGGTAACAGAAGAATCCAATCCGCCAGAGAGCAATACCCCATAAGGCACATCAGACATGAGTTGTCTGTGTACGGCAGCTTCCAGGGCTTCTTTTATGGTTTCAATGCTTGTGGAATTGTCTTTTACAGCATCATACTCAGACCAATCTCTTTTGTACCATTGCACCAGTGTACCTTCTTTGCTAGAGAGATAGTGTCCTGGAGGAAACAACTCTATTTTAGCACAAACTCCCTCCAATGCTTTGAGTTCTGATGCTACGTAAAAGGTGCCGTTTTGATCCCATCCAATGTACAAAGGAATAATGCCCATATGATCGCGTGCAATGAAGTATTCGTCTTTTTCTATGTCGTAGAGCGCAAAACCGAAAATTCCATTCATATCATCAATAAAGTCAACCCCCTTTTTTTTGTACAATGCTAAAATAACTTCACAGTCAGAAGCTGTTTCAAAGTGGTAGTTTCCCTCAAATTGCTGTCTTAGTTCGCGATGGTTGTAGATTTCGCCATTGGCTGCGAGCACCAAATTTTTGTCGTCACTAAACAAGGGCTGTTGCCCAGAGGCAGGATCTACAATGGCCAAGCGCTCATGCGTCATGATTGCTTTTTCATTACTGTAAATACCGCTCCAATCGGGTCCACGGTGTCTTACCTTTTTTGACATTTCTAGTAGTTGAGGTCGCAGCGTTGCTGCTTTTTCTTTCAAGTCAAATGCACATACAATTCCACACATAATTTTTTGTTTTGAGGAAATTACTCCGTTTTAAGTTTTAGTTTACTTCTTTAACTCTTACAAATAAAAGAGGTTTGTTTAAGTATTGAAACATAATTTAAAAAAATGTTTAATAATTTAATGTAAAATAATTTTTATGGTTAAAATATGTAACTATTATTTTTGTATTTGTGCAAAAATATTGTCAATTGTTACTTTCTTGCTTTTTTTTGTGTTTTTTTTTGGGTCATTTAAAAATGTGTTATACATTTGTTGAAGTATGACGAAACAACAAAATATATGGTGGTGGAACTCTCTTAACTGATAAGTGAGTAACAACCTATATGTATAAATTAGAACACAAAAAAGGCTTATCTCACGATAAGCCTTTTTTGTGTTTCAGTAGGAGGCATTCATCATTTGAATACAGGAATGTGTCCGTGTCACAGTAAATCGAAGTAGCTACGTAATTACTTCAAAATAAAAATAAGGTATGAATAAGAAACAATTTAAAACCATTAGTAGGCAGCGTATTGCAGATACCGTGACTCCGGTTGGGATGTATTTAAGGTGCAGAGATGCTTATGCCAATTCGTTATTGTTAGAAAGCTCAGATTACCACAGTAAGGAGGAGAGTTTTTCTTTTATCTGTATTGAGCCGATCATTGGTATGCGGGTGGTAGCAGATCAATTTGCCATTTTAGAGGATGGTGTAACCCTTGATAGTCAGCCTATCGAAAAGAATTTTTACCAATTGTTTGATGCGTTTTCAAAGTCGATTGTTTTGGATTGTGACCCTCAATTAAAGGCTTTTAATGGTTTGTATGGTTATACCACCTATGACAGTGTGCAATACTTCGAAAATATTGAGCTCAAGGCAAAGGATGCACCTTCTAAAATACCGTTGATGCAATACAATTTTTATCGTTTTATTATTGTGATGAATCATTTCAACGATGAGCTTACTTTGATTGAGAATATTGAAGAGGGAGGGGTTTCAAGAATTTCGGAGATTGAGACCTTGATTGAGGCGCAAACTTTTACTACGCATGCGTTTGAAATGACAGGTGAAGAGACCTCAAATTGTACAGATGCTGATTTTAGAGGCTATGTGTCAAAAGCAAAAGCGCATTGCAAGCGTGGAGATGTGTTTCAATTGGTGGTGTCTCGTCAGTACCAGCAAGAATTCAAGGGAGATGAGTTTAATGTGTATCGAGCACTGCGCTCTATTAATCCCTCTCCTTATTTATTTTATTTTGACTATGGTTCGTTTAAATTGATGGGTTCATCTCCCGAAGCACAGATAAAAATCAATGGGGGAAAAGCCATTATCAATCCCATAGCAGGTACGTTTCGAAGAACCGGAGATATGGCTGCAGACTTGAAGTTAGGAAAACAGCTTTCAGAAGATAAGAAAGAAACCGCAGAGCATGTAATGTTGGTTGATTTGGCTAGAAATGATTTGAGTAAGCATGCAGATCAAGTGCGTGTAGCGGTATTTAAAGAGGTTCAATATTTTAGCCATGTGATCCATTTAGTTTCTACCGTAGAAGGACAAGTCAAAGGCGCTCCCATTGAAGTGGTGGGTGATACCTTTCCGGCTGGTACTTTAAGCGGTGCCCCAAAATACAAAGCCATGCAATTGATTGATTCTTTCGAAAATCAATCCCGTGGGTTTTATGGGGGTGCTGTAGGTATTATAGGACTGGACGGTTCTGTAAATTTAGCCATCGCCATTCGCTCTTTTGTGAGTAAGAATAATGTGCTTTATTCTCAGGCGGGAGCGGGTATCGTGATCCATTCAGACGAAGAAAAAGAATTGCAAGAAGTAACTAATAAATTGGCAGCGTTAAAAAAGGCGTTGTTGCTAGCAGAACAACTGTAATATGAAGGTATTAATTTTAGATAACTACGATTCGTTTACCTATAATTTGGTACACATGGTAGAAGAAATTACGGGAACATTTCCAGCAGTGTTTCGAAACGATGAAATAGGAATTGAGGCCATTGCGAGCTATGATGTGCTTATATTGTCGCCAGGACCCGGGATTCCCTCGGAAGCTGGTATTTTAAAAGAGGTCATTGCCACCTATGCAGGCAAGATTCCTATGTTTGGAGTTTGTTTGGGCTTGCAGGCAATTACCGAGGTTTTTGGTGGACAGATAGAAAATTTAGAGGATGTGTTTCATGGAGTGGCTACAGAAATGCAAGTGGTAGAAAAAGAAGCGGCTATTTTTAGAGGGATTCCTGAAAAGTTTGTTGCAGCGAGATACCACTCTTGGATTGCTTCAAAAGAAAACTTTCCGGCAACAATGGCCATCACTGCTGTAGATGAGGATGGCGAGATACAGGCCATTGCGCATCGTGAATTTAACATTGCTGCCGTACAGTTTCATCCAGAGTCGATTCTCACTGAAGTGGGCGAGCAGTTGGTAAGGAATTTTTTAGATACCGTACAAATTTCGTAATATGAAAGCTATTTTAGAACACTTGTATCAGCAAAAAAAGTTATCGAGGTCAGAGGCAAAATCGGTCTTGAAAGCCATTGCATCCGAGCAATATGCTCCTGAGCAGTTGGCTGCATTTATGACCGTTTACAGGATGCGTCCTATTGCGGTTGCAGAGCTGGCTGGTTTTAGAGAAGCATTGCTAGAATTGGCGATAAAAGTAGATTTGTCTGAATTTAATACCATAGATATTGTAGGTACTGGTGGCGATGGAAAAGATACCTTTAACATTTCTACACTTACCTCTTTTATTGTGGCGGGAACGGGTCAGAAGGTTGCCAAGCACGGTAATTATTCGGTCTCTTCACAGTCTGGATCTTCGGACATGCTTCAGCAGTTTGGATACACATTTACCAATGATGAAAAGGTGTTAAAGCAGCAACTGGCAACGGCAAATATTTGTTTTTTGCACGCACCTAAATTTCATCCGGCCATGAAGGCGGTGGGAGCTACAAGAAAAGCACTACAGTTAAAAACGTTCTTTAACATGTTAGGTCCGCTGGTCAATCCAAGTGCACCTCAAAATCAACTGTTGGGAACTTACAATCTCGAAATTGCTCGTTTGTACCGTTATATATTGCAAGAAGAGTCTGTAAATTATGGCATTGTTCATGCACTCGATGGTTACGATGAAATCTCGTTAACGGGTGCTTTTAAATTCTGTACTAAGCGAGGGGAGCAATTGATTGCCCCAGAAGATTTGGGACTCAAGCAGGTGTCAGCAGCAGCACTGTTTGGTGGTAAATCGGTTGGGGATGCAGCAAAAATTTTCAAGACAATTATCGATGGAAAAGGGACAGTAGCACAAAACAATGTGGTGTTAACCAATGCTGCATTTGCTTTGCAAATTGTCACAGAAGGAAGGTCTTTTCAAGAAGCTTTTGCAATGGCTAAAGAGTCTCTTTTTGGATTGAAGGCAAAGAAATGTTTGGAACTATTAGTAACACAGTAATAAAGTAAATCAAGAATGAATGGGATTTCACTAGAAAGCGATGTAAAACACCACCTTATCTATGTGGGCATGTGTTTCGCCAATTAGGGAATGATCAAAGATAAAAAATAGCATTGTATGACAACACTTGAAAAAATAATAGCATTTAAAAAGAAGGAAGTAGCGAAGATCAAAGCAGAGGTTCCTGTACATAAATTGGTGGAGAGTCCAAATTTTAAAAGGACTGCATTTTCCTTGAAGAAATCGCTACTAGCGGTGGGTTCAACGGGGATTATTGCAGAATTTAAGCGTCAATCTCCATCCAAAGGCATTCTCAATGACAAAGTGAGTGTTGTTGATGTGACCAATGGCTATTTGGATGCAAATGTGGCAGCCCAATCAATCTTGACAGACACTTCCTTTTTTGGGGGAAGCATGGCTGATCTGATGGAGGCTCGGGTGGTCAACCAAGTAAAACCAATTTTGCGAAAAGATTTTATTGTCGATGGTTTTCAGGTGGTAGAGGCGAAAGCTATTGGAGCAGATGCCATTCTTTTGATTGCCGCATGTTTGACCAAGCAAGAGCTAAAAAATTATGGTCAGTTGGCAACAGATCTCGGTATGGAGGTGTTGTATGAGGTGCACAGTGAGCAGGATATGGACAAGCTAGATTTGACCAATAAGATCATTGGAATTAACAATCGGAATCTACACACCTTTGAGGTAGATATTGAAAATTCGATTCGTTTGGCGAAGCAAGTGCCTGATAGTTGTGTTAAAATTTCTGAAAGTGGTATCTCAGATCCGTCTGTGATTGCAGGTTTGAAGGCGCATGACTTTCATGGGTTTCTCATCGGTGAGCAATTCATGCAAGCGGAAGATCCGGGGTTGGCCTGTCAGGAGTTTATCGATCAAATCAGATAAATGGTTGACCGGTGTTCTGGCTGGGAATGTAGTTGCCGCTCTGTGGTAAATGGGGTCATTAAAAAGGTTAGTAGTATATGAAGATTAAAGTTTGTGGATTGAAATATCGAGAAAATATGATGGAGGTTGCCGGGTTGCAACCCGATTATATGGGCTTTATTTTTTACGAGAAATCGAAGCGTTATTTTACAGGGACTATGCCCGAAATTCCAGCATCGATTCAAAAGACAGGTGTTTTTGTCAATGCCTCTATAGATGTGGTTGTGCAGAAAGTGGTGCAGTATGATTTGCAGGCGATCCAATTGCACGGCGATGAAACAGTTTCCTATATTCATGCATTGCGAGCTTCACTAGCACAAACATTTGTTACAGTTCAAGCTGCTCAGGTGCTCCAGAAGATTGACTTGATCAAAGTATTTGCTATTGATAGTCAATTTGATTTCAAGGAGGTTATGGTCTACGAGTCGGTGGTTGATTATTTTCTGTTTGATACCAAAGGAAAAGAGCGGGGTGGAAATGGCGTTGTCTTTGACTGGTCGTTGCTAGCTCAGTACACATCTTCAGTACCCTTTTTTTTGAGTGGAGGTATTGGATTGGAGCATCTAGAGAACATTCGAAAATTACGAGAAACGGCATTGCCTGTGCATGCATTAGATATCAATAGTAGCTTTGAAATCAGACCCGGTTTCAAATCAGTAGTAAACATACAAAAATTTAAAGATGAACTTTCAACCAACTAAAGAAGGGTATTACGGCCAGTTTGGTGGCGCGTTTATTCCAGAATTGTTATACCCTAATATCAAAGAATTAGAGGAGAATTACTTGAGTATTTTGGCTTCTGATGCCTTTCAAAAGGAGTACAAAGACCTCTTACAGCATTATGTAGGAAGACCGAGTCCGTTGTATTTGGCAAAGCGTTTGTCAGAGAAATATGGAGCGACGATCTATTTAAAACGAGAAGATTTAAATCATACCGGTGCCCATAAAGTAAATAATACTGTTGGTCAGATATTGGTGGCAAAGCATTTGGGCAAAACCAAGATCATTGCAGAAACAGGCGCTGGGCAGCATGGTGTTGCTACCGCTACGGTTTGTGCATTGATGGATTTGGAGTGTGTAGTTTTTATGGGAGAAACAGACATCAAGCGACAAGCGCCCAATGTTGCCCGTATGAAAATGTTGGGAGCCACTGTGATTCCTGCAAGTAGTGGAAGTAAAACTTTAAAGGATGCTACCAATGAGGCCATTCGTTACTGGATTCAGCATCCAGAAACTTATTATCTAATAGGGTCTGTGGTGGGTCCGCATCCTTATCCAGATATGGTTGCACGTTTGCAAGCAGTCATTTCGGAGGAGATGAAGGTGCAGTTAAAGGCGCAAACAGGAAAAGAAAACCCTGATAGTATTATTGCTTGTGTGGGTGGAGGATCCAATGCGGCAGGGGCATTTTATCACTATCTAGCTGATGAAGAGGTGGAGTTGATTGCTGTTGAAGCTGCTGGACTTGGGGTGCATTCTGGATCGAGTGCTGCCACGTCGCAATTGGGTGAAGTGGGCGTGATTCATGGTAGTAAAACTATTTTAATGCAAGACGATTACGGTCAAATTGTAGAGCCGTATTCCATTTCTGCAGGGTTGGATTATCCTGGCGTAGGTCCCTTGCATGCCTATTTGTATGAAACAAAACGGGCGCAATTTATGAGTGCTACTGATCAAGAAGCCATGGATGCTGCCTATGAACTCACCAGAATAGAAGGGATTATTCCTGCGTTGGAAACCGCTCATGCATTGGCTGTTTTGCCGAAGATGAATTTGAAGAAAGATCAGGTAGTCGTAATCAATTTATCGGGTAGAGGCGATAAGGATTTGGAATTATATACTCATCATTTAAACGCATAAGTCATGAAAAAATTAGCTCAATTATTTGAAGAAAAAAAGAATTTGCTTTCTATTTTCTTTACCGCTGGTTTTCCAGCATTGGATGATACCGCAGCCATCATTGCAGGCTTGCGTGCGAGTCGTGTAGATTTTATAGAAGTTGGATTGCCTTTTTCAGACCCTTTGGCAGATGGTCCTACCATTCAAGAGAGCAGTCAGAAGGCGCTTCAAAACGGGATGAATTTGGATGTTGTTTTTGAGCAGTTGAAAGGCATACGTTCGCAAAATACCACACCCTTGGTGTTGATGGGGTATGTCAATCAACTCCTAAAATATGGGCCAGAAGCATTTTGTCAGGCCTGTGTAGACAGTGGTATCGAAACCTTGATTTTACCGGATTTACCGCTGATTGAATATGAAGAGCACTACCAACAGCTATTTCATAGCTATGGGTTGAGTCATGTGTTTTTAATAACACCACATACATCAGAAGCGCGCATTCGAAAAATAGATGCGTACACAGATGCCTTTATTTATGTGGTTGCTTCGGCTTCCATTACGGGTGCAAAGGGCTCCATTTCTGACCAACAGATAGCCTATTTTGAGCGTATCAAGGCCATGAACTTGAAAAGTAAGTTGATTGTTGGTTTTGGTATTTCAGACAAAGCGACTTTTGCAACAGCCTGTCAATATGCAGATGGAGCCATTATTGGATCGGCTTTTATCAAGCATCTTGAACGTGAGGGGGTGGATGCGATTGATGCTTTTATTGCGCCAATTCTCTCCTAAAATAAAAAAAGCGAAACCTGCTGTTTCGCTTTTTTTTTAGATCTTCTCTTTCTTTAGTTTACGCTGATGAGTTCGATGTCAAATACCAATGCCGCACCTCCGGGGATACCTCCTCTTCCTGAGTTCCCGTAGCCTAATTGCGATGGTATTATTAAGATGCCTGAGCCTCCTTCTTTGAAAAGTGGAATGCCTTCTGTCCATCCTTGAATGACTTGATTGAGTCCAAATGAAATACCTGCCGCGCTTTGATCAAATACATCACCATTTAAAAAGTAACCTTTATAGGCAACTGTTACATTTGAAGTACTTGTGGGTCTGGTTCCGCTTCCTTCATTATTGATGACGTAATACAGTCCTGAGTTGGTTCTTTGTGCATTTAGATTGTTTTCTTCGATATAGTTAATGATATCCTCTTCGGTTTGTGGAGTGAAATCAGTGTTGTCATTTCCTGAGCACGCTGCGAAGAAGACGATGCATAGCAGGAATAAGAAATGTTTCATGAAATGGTTTATTTTAAATTTTGCGCGAAGATAACTAAATTTTATTTTGATCGCAGCGCTTCATCTGATGAAGGTTCTTATTTTTTCTAGATTTGGAAAACAAGATTAGATTCGGTTGGCCTGTGAAAAAAAATCCATTGGTTATGAGTTGTTTATGTATTGTGCTTCCAATGTATTTGCACCTTTCACGAACTATGTGGAGGTGCAGATGTTGGTGTCCAATTATTGTTTTACCGTATCCGGGTTTTCTAGGTATTTGTCCATCAGATAAATAAGACTTGCCATGGATGCGCTGCCAAGTTCTAGTTCTCGTTTGTTTACTTTGTCAAAGGTATCCGTGGCTGCATGATGGTAGTCAAA
>JBELGW010000010.1:0-70801 GCA_042091715.1 Polaribacter sp.
TGACTTTAAAGATCCTTGGCCAACAAACATTGTGAGAATGGTGAATTAAAACTAATATAGAGATCAGCATTACTATATCCGCTTTCTCTTTGATCATCCAAATCAAATAAGATTCCTCGAGAACTATGAAGGGATGCGTGTTCCATTATTTTTTGTTGCCTTAAACCTATCACATGCTCGAATACTCTCTGTAAAATGAGCCTCATAAAAGAATAAAAAGTAAAGAATGTATCCTTTAACCCATATTAAAATTTCGTGTTATTAACCGCTTTCAACACCCCATCTAAGTCAATAAATAAGAGTGCGAGTGAGGTATTCTACTTCACAAAACACCTCTCTATGAACACACGTTAAGACCATCATCAACAGCAGTAAAAATGGTATATTAACAGAATAAAAGGCTACCTTCTTTCTTTTTTTGTAACCTATATCTTGGTGAGTATGTCTTAGGTTTATATAATAGCTATAAACTATAATAAATGATACATTTAAAATACCCACAGCACCTACTAATTTTACTTACGTTTTTTATCCTCAATTCAAAACCCGACATGTATGCGCAGGGGCTAGAATCTAAAATTGATAGTGTATTACAACATAAATTTAATGCCAATACACCTGGAGCGTCCTTTTTAATTTCTAGAAACGGAAAGATTCTTTACAAGAAAGCCTTGGGGCTTTCAAATCTAGAATTAAAGGTACCGATGCATACAGAGAATGTCTTCCAAATCGCTTCGATGACGAAACAATTTACCGCAATTGCTATTTTAATGCTTGAAGAAAAAGGCAAGTTAAATGTCACTGATGAGGTTATTAAATTTTTACCAAATTATCCTACACAAGGACACAAGATAACCATACATCACTTGCTTACACACACCTCAGGAATTAGAGACTTTACTAGAGTCAGAGGGCTCAATTCAATTGCTCAAAAAAACCAAACACCCTCTCAAATGATTGACTTTTTTAAGAATGAGTCTATGGACTTTGCTCCCGGAGAAAAATTCAAATACAACAATTCTGGATACCTTATTTTAGGCGCTATCATCGAAAACATCACAAGACAAACCTATGCTGATTTTATAGAAGAACACATTTTCAAAAAACTAGGCATGAACTCTTCATACTATGCAAGCCATCAGAAAATGATTAAAAATAGAGCATCGGGCTACCACAAAAGAGCGCATTATGTAAATAATAGAAAAATTAATTTCTCAGTACCCTATGCATCAGGTTCTTTAATGTCTACAGTAGCTGATTTGTTTACATGGCAAGAAGCACTAAAAAACAACCTTTTAATCGGAAAAGAAACCACCAAAAAAGCGTTTACAAACTACACTCTATCAAATGGAGAAAAGATACAATATGGATACGGTTGGCACCTCAAAGCAAACAACGGAGTTTCTAGCAGAGAACATGGAGGTCATATTTTCGGATTTAAATCTATGGGCGTGTACCTACCTGATTCAGATATTTATGTGGTAGGACTGACCAACTGCGATTGCAATTCACCAACACAAATTACACGAGAAATAGCTACTTTAACTCATAAATATAGTACCAAATAGTCTTTCAATATGTTTTTCCTAAATGCATCCATTTCAAAGTTCTAAAAATCCTAATATACTAGATCTGGATACTACCAACAAAGTGCTGTAAGGGATGTCCTTGCAGCGTTATTTTTGCAAAATTCTATGGAAGGCATGACAAAAAACAGCTCATAAAAATCGATTTGATCCTACTTGGAAAACTTTTAAATCCATGCCATTGTCACAAAAGAAAAACAGTTGTGTCTTTTCTATTAAAATCGATTAGAAATGAATAAAGTCATTGCAATAGTCATATTGATAAGCCTATTTTTAAATGTGTCATGTCAAAAAAACAACTCAAAAAAAATAAAAACAGTACCAGCGATTGATACTTACATTGAGGAACAAATCAATACCCATGAAATTCCAGGATTGGCATTAGTGTTGTGAAAAATGGAAATCTTATTTATGAAGGTTACTTTGGAAAAGCAGACATCGAAAATAACATACCTGTAAATGAACACACCATATTCCCATTGTACTCAATAACTAAGGTTGTTGTATCTACAGCTATATTCCAACTTATAGAACAGGGAAAGCTTTCTTTGGATGACACCATAGGAAATTATCTCCCTAAGCTACCCAACTCGTGGAAAAAAGTTCAAGTAGCACATTTGCTCTCATATTCCTCTGGACTGCCCGATTTTAGCTTTACAGACAGAAAACTATCGAATACAGCATTGCAAAAGAGACTTTTCAAACAAAACACATCCTTTGAAAAAGGAAGTCAATACGAATACAATCAGACTAATTTTTGGATCCTCGCACAAATCATTCAAAAGATTACCGGACAAACTTTAGAAGGTTTTATTTTAAAGAATCAATTCCAAAACGATTTTAAAAATACTTTTTTCTCGTCTAATTTTGGTGATTCGATTGCACATCGAGCAAGTCGGTATTACTATGTCAAACCTCTAAAAAAGTATCGTAAAGTAACACCTAACTTTCAAAAAAGATCACATGCTGCAAATGGTTTAAACACCACTTTGAAAAGCTTTATATCATGGAATAAAAAACTTGACAACAATACTCTCCTTAAAAAGGAGACCAAATTAAACATGTGGCAACCCTTCAATTACACCAATAAAATAGCTACCTTCTTACATGGGTGGAAAACGTACCGCTCCAATAACAATGCAGTTTCTTATGGGTTTACAGGAGGGTTACAAACCGGGTATCGAAAATTTGTTGCGCATCATTTAACCATCGTTTTACTAACAAATGGGAGCAAGGATCAACCAGTACACAATTCAATCATTGAGGTAGTTGCAGGTATTGTAGATGATGTACTGCTTGATAAAGAACTCTTAACAAGGCAAGAAAGACAAGCAATTTGAAAACTCAACAAGAAGAGCTCTGTAATAAAACAACCATAAAACAAAAGGGTATTGATTCACTGAGGTACTATTGTTTTTAACAAAAACATCCTTCCTAATTGTTTAAAAAAAGACCTCTTGAGAAATTCGTTTGATTATGACATCCAAGAAAATAAAACAAGGCACATGTAACAAACGATCAAGTGCTCCGTCTTTGAGATAAATACACAAAAAACATATGAAATATTTATTTTCTTTCACACTTACACTGGTAACATGCTTCAGCGGATTGTGTCAATCTGATGCCATTGACGCATTCATTGCATCAAAAATGAAAACTAAAAAAATCCCAGGCTTGCAATTGGTCATCACTAAAAACAATAAAATCATCAAAAATGCAAGCTACGGAATCGCCAATATTGAGGATGGGGTAAAAGTAGATGCAACAACAACCTTCGCTATCAACTCCATGACCAAAGCTTTTACAGGGGTTGCCGTTATGCAATAAGTTGAAGAAGGAAAAATTGCTCTGGAGCATCCTATTTCCAGCTATTTAGATAATCTTCCAGAAACATGGAAAAATATTACGGTAAAACAGGTGCTTACTCATACTTCGGGACTTCCTAACATGATGGATTACAATGCAAAAGTGATTGCTACTTGGGAAGAAGCACAAAAATTACCTATGGTATTTACACCAAATACCAATTTTCAATACAACCAAACAAATTATGTAATCATTGGTAAAATCATCAATAAGGTGAGTGGCTCCACTTTCCAGGAATTTATCAGGGAACGCCAATTGAAATTGATTGACGCAGACAGAACTATTGAATCAGGATTTGGTCACTACCAAAGTGTGATTCCACATTCAGCTAGAGGATATACTTATTTTATCAATGGAAATTTAACACATGCTCATGAAGAGTTTCCCGAAGTATTTAGAACAGCTGCAGGTATGAGTTCAACAGCTACAGAATTAGCAAATTGGCATATTGCACTTCAAAATGGCACCTTTTTTAAAAATCCGGAGAGCCTTTCAACACTTTGGACACCTGCTATTTTAGACAATGGAGAAACCAAAGGCTTTGGTGGTCCTCTAAACGCTTACGCTATTGGAACTCCTTTGATGATACCAACTAATGCATCAAAAATCATTGCTACTATAGGGGGAGCAAGAGCTGCAGCCCTTACCTTCCTGGACAAAGGAATAACGATTGTTATTTTAACCAATTTACAAGGCGCTTTTCCAGAAGGGTTTATGGGGGAACTCCTAGAATTCATCGACTAAAAATTAATTGCAACACGAACATATGGCTTAGTTTTTGCATGTTGTAAAAAACTTCTCTTAATCTGTGTAACTATAATTTCGCAGATTAAGAGCTAGTTAAAAATAGATTTTCATGACATCCCGAATCATTAGTTCAGCCATTATTGCATTTTTATTCACAATGAATGGAAACGCACAATCAATAGATGCCCTTAAAAAGAAGATACAAAATGTCATAGCAGACAAAGAGGCTACTGTTGCTATTGCTGTCCAAGGCATGCAAGCAAAAGACAGCCTCTCTATCAATGGATACAGGCGCTTACCTATGCAAAGTGTCTACAAGTACCATTTGGCATTGTCAGTACTCGATCAAGTTGATCGAGGAAACTTAGCATTAGAACAACTTATTTCGATTGATAAAAAGCGTGTTGATGCCTACAAACATCTTTGGAGTCCTTTGCGAAAGCAATATCCCAATGGAGCAAGCATCTCCCTCTCTGAGATCCTTAAAAATACCGTGGCTTGGAGTGATAACCTTGGATGTGACCTTCTTTTCGAAATCATAGGTGGTCCCGATGCGCTTCAATCCTACTTAAAAAAAATTGGTATTCGAGACATTACAATTGTACATACAGAAATTGAAATGCAAGCCAAATGGGAAAGACAATTCCAAAATTGGACCACTGCCAAAGCAGCAAACCAAGCATTACAGTTATTTTTTGAGAACAATCCTAAGATACTCAGTCCCGAAAGTCATGACTTCCTTCTCAATGTACTAATGGGAACCAAAACGGGTAAAAAAAGCATCAGAGGATTGCTACCAAAAGAAACAATTATTGCTCATAAAACTGGCCACTCGGGGAAAAACAAAAAAGGAATCACAGGAGCAGTAAATGATATTGGTATTGTTTTTTTACCAGACAACTCCTATTTTTACTTAAGTATTCTGGTTAGTGACTCATTAGAGAGTGACCAAACCAACCAACAAATGATTGCTGATATAGCCAAATTGTGCTGGGACTATTTTAAGAACAAGTAAAAACCAATTGAGGCCAACATAAACAAAGGGTTTATTCCGAGTCGTGCATCTGCAGAAGCAACATACACCAATATCTTTTATAAAGGTGTTGAAGGATTTAATGAACAAGCCTTTTACTAGACCTCAACAAAGCGCGACTGCGCTTCCTTTGTAATGAGTTTTAACCCAAATTTTGACGGCAAAGCTTTTTTAGGAACTTGTTTTGGTCAGAATAGTATTTTAATTGCTAGAAAAATACAACAATAGCCTAACGCTATTTCTAATTAGCACATCAGGTCTTTGATTTTAGCATCAAAGATCTTTCAATCTTCTAAACACCTATAATAAGACTGGGAAGATTTCCTGAAATTTTTAAAAAAACAATGGGAGAAATAATAGATGCTGGAGGATTCATAAAATCGTGCTTTCCAATTTGCCCTTTCATCAAAAAATAGACCTATCTTTAGCTGTAAAAAATTGATTAAGATACCTCTTACAGCAAAAAAATGAAAAGAAAAACGAATAAACTTCAACGAGGCACTGTAATTTGTGCCCTACTTGTACTCTGCTATTTTTACTCGTGTAAATCTAAAACAACAGAAAGCACATCACCAAATATCATTGTTTTTTTAGTTGATGACATGGGCCTCATGGACTCATCTGTTCCTTTTTTAACAGATACAAAAGGGAATCCGGTGTCTTATGCTTTAAATGATTTTTACAAGACTCCTCATATGGAGCGTCTTTCCAAGCAAGGCATTCGATTTAGCAATTTTTACGCGCATTCTGTGTGCTCTCCTTCACGAACTTCAATTCTTACAGGTCAGAATGCCATTCGCCATGGTGTAACCAACTGGATCCGATCAGAAAAAAACAACCGAACCGCACATGGCCCATCCGATTGGAATTGGAAAGGGCTCACTAAGACATCCGTAACCCTTCCAAGAGTATTGCAAGATGAAGGTTATAAAACCATTCATATTGGAAAAGCGCATTTTGGCCCCTTCAACAGTGAAGGAGCAGATCCACGCAACCTAGGTTTTGATGTAAACATTGCAGGAAGTTCTATAGGACATCCAGGAAGCTATTTAGGTACAGAAGGATTCGGACATATTGCTGGAAATAAAAAAAGAGCAGTCCCGGGCTTAGAGAAGTACCACAACGAATCTATATTTCTAACAGAAGCACTTACACTGGAGGCCAATGCAGCTATTTCAGCGGCAAAAGAAGAGGGAAAACCCTTCTTTTTACACATGTCACATTACGCCGTTCATGCCCCTTTTTACTCAGACGAGCGCTTTGCAAAAGACTATAACGATTCTAAAAGATCAGAAAAAGCAAAAGCTTATGCAACGTTGGTAGCGGGTGTTGATAAATCTTTGGGAGATATTCTACAACATGTAAGAGCTTTAGATATGGGGGAAAACACACTGATTCTATTCTTGGGAGACAATGGTTCTGATGCACCCTTGCCTATTGTAAATAATTACAGTAGCGCTGCGCCATTAAAAGGAAAAAAAGGAAACCATTGGGAGGGTGGCATGCGAGTACCGTTTATTGCCTCATGGATATCACCAAACGCAGAACACTCTGCACAGCGCAAAACACCCATTGCTCAAAATGTCATTCAACAACAACAGGGCACCATTTTAGATCTCTTTGCCACCTTAACACAGGTAGCAAATGTTTCAATTCCAAAAGACCATATAGATGATGGAGTTCCCCTTCAAAAACAATTCAACGGCAAAACAAACCAAGATCGAAAAGAAATTTTTATCAATCATTTCCCACATGGAAATCATCGAAGTAATTATTTCACAAGCATGGTAGCATCGGACTGGAAAATCAGCTATCATTACCCTATAAAAAAGGCTCCTCGTTATGAACTATTTCACTTAAAAGAAGATCCTTTCGAAACTACGAATCTTGCAGCTACACATCCTGAGAAGGTTCAAAAAATGATGAGGCTATTAATGGAAGAAATGGAAGCCAAAAAAGCTCGTTACCCTGAGATTAATGGACAAGTATTAAAACCCGCTCTACCTCTTGAAAAACAACAATAAAAAATCAGCATTATGAGAAATATAATCACAGTTGTCCTATTGCTAACCGCAATGATTTGTCAATCACAAACCACCTATTATACCACAGATGGAAAAAACATCTTAACCGAGTCTGAAGTGAAAGCGATGCTTTCTGGAATGGAAGCTAAAATGGAGAAAGTTCTCGGAAAAAAGATGTATGCAAATTTAACCATTCAGGAAAATATCACTAAAAAAGACTCCATCATTTCGAAGGTTAGCGTCAACTTAAGCAATAAAAAACATGAATCACTTTTTAAATCGGGGCCTTTATCAACGTATAAAAACAAGCCGTTTCCTGCATTTGATTTGGCAACCCTAGACGGCACAAACTTCAATTCAAAGCAATTGAATGGAAAACCGACATTGATTAACTTTTGGTTTACCAAATGTCCACCGTGTATTGATGAAATGCCTGTTTTAAATGAAATCGCAGAACGCTACAAAGCGTCTTTTAATTTCATTGCGATCACTTACGAAAAGAAAGAAGATGTCAAGTCATTTTTAAAAAAACACCCTTTTAAGTTTTCACATCTAATCAATGCTCAAAGCTTTATCGATTCCCTGAACATACCATCCTATCCCATGAATTTATTTTTAGATAAAAATGGCGTATTAAGATACGTCGAAGGAGGTATTGCCTATGAAAGTAAAGAAGGAGAGGAATTGAAAATGGGGAAAGGAGACGCCCTTATTAAAATTATCGAAAAATTAAAATAAAGTACGTACTTTATTGTGGTACGTACAGATCAATCTAGATGAAATCTAAGTCAACACATACACAAAAAAAGAATTCAAGATGGTTTTTCTTCATATCCGGAATTCTTTGTCTTTTGCTCCTTGCCTCTTGTGCCTCTGCAAAACACACAAGCATCATTTGGGTAGATAGCGCAAGATCTGAGTGCAGTGGTATGCAAAAAAACAGGCAATGCCTTTCCATCAGCAGAAACCAGTCACTCGATTCAGCTAAATGGGAATTATTGTATGCAAACATAGCGGGATTTCAATTTGAACCTGGATCTTTTCAAAAAATAAAAATTAAAGAGACGTATCTCGATAAAAATACAGTTCCAGCAGACGGCTCTTCTGTTGTATATTCCTTAAAAAAAACACTAGAAAAGAAAATGGACCCAAGATTTGCACTACAAGCGATTTGGGTGGCTGATCGAATCTTTGGACAGCCTATATCGGAGAAAACGCCCGCTCCTCGCATGGAAATAAACCCACTAAAGATGCAATTTAATGGAACAGACAGCTGCAACAGAACCATGGGGAAAATTAAAAGCCTAACCACTTCGGAAATCACATTTGAAAGCATTGCAACCACCAAAATGTTCTGTGAATGGATGGACACCGCAACAAACTACAAAAAGGCTATTCATAATACAAAACGCTATGTCGCAACAGCTCTTGAACTTACATTCTTTGATGAAAAAGGAAATGAAACCATCCATTTTAAAAAGAAAGATTAATGCATCCTAAAGAAACTGACATCTCTAGGAGAAAAAATAGCAACTCTCTTGTGAACGGTGCAACTCTTCCTAATTTAAAACAAATAAAAAACACAGCTATTTAGATAAATGGCCGTGTTTTTTTATGCGGACTAAGAACAAACGTTTTATTTTGGCGTGACGTCTTTTATTGTGTTCATTTTCGAAGCATCGTCGTCAATGATTTGTTCTTTAATTGTAGAAAAGTCAATCTTTTTTAAGTCAATTTTGCGTACTTGGCGGTTCCACATCGTATGATAATAATATACTTTTTCTTTTAAATCAGATGACGACGTTACTTGTGTTGCACTGACCACACCTTCTGCTAAATTTTCTTTAGGAACATGTGCGCCGAGTGGAATGTTAAAATTATCCATGATTCTAAAAGACTCAAAAACAGCATCAAAAGAAGTTTTTAAAGGTCTGCATGTTGCTGTAAAGGCAGCAGCTCGAACAAACCTTGATGGCGGTGTAAAATCGCCAGGCATTCCAATAAGCCCAGATCCCGCTCCGTTTGCAACAAGCTCATAGTTTCCAAAAGTTTTAGGACTGCTCGGAACCGTGGTTAAGTTCAAATAATTTCTTTGGTTGAGTACATGCCAATCATAGGTCGGTGAATTTGTAATGACACCAAGATAGGGCTCATATACTTTTATTTCTCCTTTATTTACAATTTCAATAATTTTACTAGTACCACTTGGATCTACAATTTTGAAATGAAAGGGCAAATCGGCTCCCCCAAATTCTTTGTTGTTTACGCTCACAACAACCACCTCTTTTAAATGTTCAATTACCTCATCAACCGTTTTAAAAGAAGACAACATCCATTGCATCAAATCACCAACACTCATAGACTTAGATGCCTTGTTGCTGTCATAAACCGCATATTCTGCAAACCCAGGAAGGTAATAGAGACCAACATACAAACCAGCTTCATTGAGCCCATCAGGCCCATACGGTTGTCCGTATGCAGTAAGGCTTACAAACCCATATTTCCCTTTCCATTTTTTACCTGTGTTCCCCTCTGGGGTTTGCGCTGTAAACATCTTATGCCTTGGAACAATTAAAATTTTATTGTGTTGTGCATCACTCAAGGCCCATTCTACGGTTCTTGAAACAACCACACCACCATCTTCAGAACACAATGTAATTCCTGTACATGCCAATGCTTTTGGACTTGCTGTAAGACAGCACAAAACAATAGAGAAGGCTACTACTTGCTTTACTAAATTTTTCATTTTTTTTGTATTTAGTTAGAATTGAATTCTTTAAATCTACTGAATATTTTCGGTGTAAAGACCCTTCTTCTACTATTTCTCCAAAGTAAAAAATATACAATAGAGGCACGCACCTGCTTCGCAATAGCATCTCGAAAAATTAACCAATGGCGAAAAAACAAATGCCACCTATAATCCATAAAAAATCAAAACAACCAAGCTCCTCCTATTGCAAAAAAACGAAGTGTACCGAATACTTTTGGACAAAGAAGACTCTGTTCGTGTTATATTTAGTACATTCGAACTGTCAATCTAAGAAAACGCCCTACACGAAACCCTTTAGATCTTCTCAAAAAAAACAACCCCGCTATGAAAACCGCCCAACGCTACCTCTCGCTTATTCTTTTCTTTTCTGCGATGATGGCAACTGCACAAACCTCTGATGATTGTGGATGTGGAGAATACCCGGCAGCTGTGACTCTAGAAACTTTAGGAGACCCTTGTACACCTCCAAAATTGAGAGCAAAAGATGTTACTTTAAAAAAAGTATACGAGCATGATTGTTGCGTAAAAAAATGCAAAGAGAAACAAAGAGAAACAAAAAGAGCGGCATTTAAAAGACCAAAAAGCACACCTCAAAAGAAGCAAAAGCCAAAAATAGCCAAAGAGTCAAAACTCGACTTTCTTGCCAAAGACAGCAAAAGTCTTAAAAATAAAACGAAAAACTTAGCACAAAGAAACAACGCAAAAGCTGACTTTCTGAGCAAGTACAATCAAAAAAACAAAATGAAATCTATTGATGATTTTCTTAAAAACTCGAACCACTCATCAAATGACTTCCTCTCTAAAAGTAACTCCAACAGTACTGATTTCCTAGCTACCTCAGGCAGTAAAAAAGGGGAAATAACGTTTAAAAATGGAAAATATGGTGTTGTAAATAAAGCAACAGGCACGGTGCTAATCCCATTTAAGAATTGGATTATCGACGATTTTAAAGCGGGAATTGCAAGGGTACGCATTGAAGTAGACGCCTATACAAGTGCATGTGCAAAAGCTTTTGGAAAATACGCAGCAACCGCCTATCGAACAGGCTACGTAGATAGAAATGCAAATTTCATTGATGGCACTAAAATAACATTCAGAGGAGGGTGGCGTAGTACTGTTGTGCCAGGATTGACATTGGTTGTTGGGAATGACACAAGAAGCTATGCAGAACAACAAGCCGCCAAGCGCAGGGCGGAACAAAGAGAAACACTAGCGCGAGAAGCATGTAGAACAGGCTATATAAACTGGAAAGAACAAACCATCAATACATACCACTAAGAATATGAAACATTACATCACAATACTCGTCATTGCTTTACTCTCTTTTAATCTTGGGTTTGGACAAGAAATGGACAACGCAACCAAGAATAAAATTAGGGTAAAGTTCATTACAGCAGAAGAGCATTACAGCAATCGTGATTACAAGAACACCCTTGTAAAAATGGAAGAAGTTGAACGTTTATTAGGGGATATTACACTGCCTACAGCTTTGAATCTTAAAATTAAAGCACTGGTTGGACTGAAGCGTTTTATCGAAGCAAAAAAAGCGGTTTCTTCTCTCGAAAACATGGAACTTGACGATGCAATACTTCAAGACATGGCCATATACTCAACAACGATTGATCAGGGTGTTGAAAGAGAGAAAATACGAATTGCGAAAGCCGAAGAAATACAAAGGAAAAAAGACGAAGCGGAGGCACTTGCGAATGAGAATAAAAAGAAAAGAAAAGAAAATATCGAAAAAGCCATTAAACAACGCCTTGTAGAATTAAAAAATGAACAGTATGATTGGAATGAGCATAATAACCTTGCAATCGTTACCTTTCTAGACAGAAGTAACTACGAGGAAAAGCAAGGAATCATAAATAGATCAGGAACTGTTAAAGTGCCCTTGGAGTTCACTGAAATCACCCTAACAAAACACATGGCATATGGGATGAAGGAAGATCCTCCCGGAAGTGATTATAATGAAGAGTATGTCCTTATCAATCCCAGATCAGGATACATCAATCGCGGAAAATATAAGTACTTAAGAACATTTGGAGAAAAAATAGTCATTGTTGAAGACGATAACATGATGAAAATCATCAACATGCAATCAAATAGCGTAATATACAGAGCACAAAAATCAAGTTCAAACAGATATGCTCCAGGTGTTTCTATTAATGATAGATTTAAACGCTTGCGTATAAAAGTGCCTTACAAAAACAACAACTATAGAACAACGGCAATAGTAGATGAAAATGGAAAATTTTTGGTCCGCCATGGCACCTATGACGACATCAAATACTTCCAACGAAAAGAAGCGCGCGCTATCGTGAAAAAAAATGGCTACTATGGACTCATAGACACCGATGGCAACAAAATTTCAGCGACAAAATATGTTGATATGAGATCTTTTGTCCACGGTAGGGCTATGGTAAAAAATCGGTCTGGAAAGTATGGATTCATCAATAAGAATGGTGTAGAGGTAATTCCCACAATTTACACCTCGGCAAGTTCGTTTTACAAGGGTTCAGCCTTCGTTAAAATTGGGCGCAGAAAAATGAGAGTTGATGTGAACGGAAATAGAGTTCGGTAATCTTCGATATGATTAAAATTTTTATAAGTTCCCTCTTTTGAAGACCAGATATATCTGTGAAAGGCAACACTGCTTTTCTTCAACGGATACATTGCATTTCACAATAAAGTGGTAGCAGATTTTGTAATTCATTTTAATTTGCTACCTTGGACCTACTCCAATTAGCGCATCAAACAAAGCGCATAGACTCAAACAGAACAAATGGATAGAATTGATGTTTTAGGGAATTTAAACAATAGAGTAAATTTATTTACCAAAGAGTTACTTGCAGAAACAGATGATGCTGAGCTTCAAGAAATTGTTAAGAATGCCGCAAAAGAACTAAATAGCCCAATTGCTCTTGTTAGTTTGGTACTAGATCAAGTGCAATTTTTTAAAGCTCACGTGGGCTTGCCTCCTGTTTTAGCAGATGCAAGAGGTACGCATCGCGATGTATCTTTTTGTCAATTCGTGGTAAGAGATGCTGAAATTTTTGAGGTTACCGATGCAACCAATGATCCTCGTATACCGAAGCATGTTGTAAAAGAATATAATATTCAAGCTTATCTTGGTGTTCCTATAAAAGTAGAAGAAGAAGTCATGGGGTCTCTCTGTGTTTTGGACACAAAACCAAGGAAGTTTTCAAAAAAAGAACATGTTTCCTTACAAAAGCTAGCAGCATTAGTCAATATCCGTCTAAATCACATTACTAAAAACCGAAGACAAACAAGGTTAAATCTTACGGAATCAACCTTAATACCAGCTATCTCCGAATTATACAGCTCTTTAACATCTATTGAAAAGCTTATTCAATTAGGATACTCCTCCGGGAAATCTATGCAAACATATCTGAACCATTCAAAACATATTTTCTCAGATAAATCTGCGTTTTCTGATGCGATTAGACTCTCCTTCGAAGGAGCCGCGCAGTCACACAAACAGCACGAGCACTCGTTACTCGAAATGGAACTTGCGCTTCAAGACAGTATTGACTGTATAAAGGCACTTGAGCAATTGGTGATTAATATTGGAGCAACTCCCATTTCAGAAATTGTGACCTCTGCACAAGATCTTTCTCGAAACGCAACAAAACTCATTGGAGGTTTTCCATTACCTGATTTCAAATCAGACCCTACCATTCATACCAAAGGAAACCTAGCACTCGCAATTATTACAAATACACTATTACTAATATCCGCAGAATTAGAGAAATTACAATCGACCAATGGAATATTGCTAGATATTAAGGAAAATTATGGATCGGTTGAACTTATATTCTCAGCAAGTGACCTCACTGCAACGACCCTACTAAGTATTCTCCAAAAATTAGAAAATATAATAACAGGTGAAGTACCATCTCTTAAGCTTACCTCGAAAGACGCGACACTTATTTTAAACTTCAAAACAATATCGAAAACCCAAAGTAGTTTAGATTAAATAGTTATTCTAGCATTTTTTTGCCTTTTTTCATGATTTCTAAGGAGTCAAAAAAATAGAGATCTAAAAATGAACAACCATGCTATAAACAGCTCAGCTAGCAAAACATCATAGCGTCAAGCAACTTTCTATAAGGTTTTAAGCATCGTACTTCATATCACATTTCTTATTTAGAGAAACAGAGATTATTCTTTACAATCAACCTCTTTAAAAAATATACATGAAGCATTAAAAAACATGTAAAAATTAATTGCTGGTGTAACATATCGATTTTTCGTGCATCTATAAAATAACTAGAAGATTCTGATCTTCTATGCGGTAACCCTTTTTACAGACACCAATATTATTTAAATCTAGAAGTTAACACATGCAAGAAACTCCAAGAACACTCGAAGAACAGCGCACTGAATTTATCAATCGTACATTTATAGCAACCCCTTTATCCGGTCTAATTATCTGGACCATTATAGGTTTCAGCGGACTATTTTTTTCAGATAGAATTAGTGTTTGGACCCTATTTATTGGCACCGGAAGCATCGTTTATCTCGCGTTATTCCTATCAAAATTTACCGGAGAGCACTTTCTTGATAAAAACAAACCTAAAAATGAATTTGACTCGCTGTTTTTAATCACAGTTGGACAGGCAGCTCTGGTGTATTCTATAGCCATTCCTTTCTTTATAGTCGACCATACCTCTTTACCTATGACCGTTGGTATTTTAACGGGCTTGATGTGGCTTCCTTTTTCTTGGATGATTAAACATTGGGTTGGCTTCTTTCACAGCATCTCTCGCACAAGTGTTACTGTGTTACTTTGGTACCTGTTTCCCGAGCATCGATTTATAATGATTCCCTTTGCCATCGTACTTATTTATATTGCAACTCTTTTCATTTTACAAAACAGAAAAATAGCACAATCGTAAAAACGACCAGACTCAGATGCAAGCAATTGACGGAATTCTTATCTGAATACGAGGAAGAACTGACATTAACATGCACGTTAAAGACATACATAAAAGCAAACAAAAAGTAGCTTTCCTGTCATATTCAAAAAGTAGCCTCTACTGATGATCATTGAAAAAATAATTGTATATTCACAACACTAAACAACTACATACGAACGACTTAAAATCATAAAGAATGCATGTATTGAATACTCTTTATCAACTTTTTCTGTCTGAACGCACCAAAAAAAGTTTTGAAAAAACAATACTCTACATTGCTCTGATTAGTTTTTTTATTCACCTAGTATTGATTTTCCTCACAAGATATGAGCTCATTCATTTTCTTTCTAAATCAGACTTAATTAAAAACCCTATTTCAGCAATTTACACGCCTTTTTCCTTTATCATTATCTACGAAGTTTATCTTTTAATCTATTATTTACCAAAGTCGTTTACCAACTACATCACGAAGCAATATGAAATTATTACACTGATTGTAATTCGAAAATTATTCAAAGATCTGGCAATTATTGAGCTGTCTACGGAGTGGTTTGATATCAAAGGAGATCTTCAATTTACCTACGACATACTCAGCTCCATTGTTCTTTTCTACTTGATTTTTCAGTTTCAAAAGCAAGGAAGTCGCATCGAAACTAATAAAGCGAAATTGAACCCCAAAGTGACACAGTTTATCAACAGGAAAAAAATAATTGCAGTGGTGTTGGTGCCCTTGTTTTTTATCATGGCTGCAATGACCCTTTTTAATTGGGTTACAGAAATTTCTTGGACAGCGAATGAATTGCCGTCCTTTGAACGCATTAACAATTTATTTTTCGATGAGTTTTTTACCGTGTTAATTCTAGTCGATGTGATTCTTCTTTTAATTTCCTTCTTTTACACAGATCAATTTCACAAAATAATTAGAAATTCGGGCTTTGTCGTTTCCACAATTCTAATTCGACTTTCTTTCGGAGCTACAGGGCTTGTAAGCACTATTTTAATTGTAGCTGCCGTTCTTTTTGGGTTGACCATTATACTCATCCATAATCAATATGAAAAAAATATAAGGATTGACAAGATTTGAGACACAAAGCCAAACGAAGTATGTATTTCATATACATCGATTAAAAACTCAACAGACAACAAACTGATACTTATAAGGGACGAAGCTTTTTCTGGCTACGACTGTATCGAGGCTTTTTTCAGAGTGCAGTACTACATTACTTTTTAAAAAATCACGTATTCAATACAACAACACAAAAATACACGTATCTTCGCTTTTCAAAAGTAGATTTGTATTGCTATGCCTAAGACCAATAGATTGCAGAAATTCTGTATGAAATTTCTACCCTATATCCCTATGTATGGACTCGGATTGTACATTATTGTATACGCCCTGTCTGCAGCTGATTACCCTGGTGGGTCTATCAATTACCCGAATGCAAAAGGGTATAGCGTTTATCACAACTTTTTGTGTGATACCATGGATCCTACCAATCTTTATGGCACTCAAAATAAAGCGCGATTCATGGCCATTTTTTCACATCTAATTTTAAGTATTAGCATGATGAGTTTCTTTGTCGTTCTTCCTAAGATCTTCAGCAAAAAAAATCGGAATACCATGTTGACTACTATATTCGGAATTGCCTGTATGACTGCGTTTATTTTTATGTACACCGAGTATCATGATACAATTGTCACCATTACCGGAGTATTAGGAACCATGGCCATTATCCCTTTTTTTATAGAGCTTAAAAATTACACGAACAAAGGTTTAAAACAAATTGCGTACCTCTGTTATGCATTGAGCATTGTCGTTTTTCTTAGTTTTGAAACAAAAATTGGATTCTATTACTTGCCTTTTTTCCAAAAAATTACTTTTGTCATAGATGCTATTTGGGTTTTTTGGACCTGTCGAATAGTGATAAAACAGAATAAAACAGCGCTGAATTTTATCGGCTAGACCTTTGTAAAATCATATCCCAAGAGGATTAAAAATGGCTAGCATACCTTTTTGAGAGAACCGAGAACAATGGAATGTACCGTATATTGTTAAATCAAAAAGCTGGTGTAACATTTGTGCTACTCATACGTCTTGATTTGAAAGAAACAATTAAAAATGCTTATCAAAACAAGATTTATGAAACGTCTACAATACCTTAGCTTCTTATTCATGTGCATGCTGTTTGCCAATATGCAAGCTCAACAAACAAAATTACTACTAGCAAAACAACCCGTAGCATTATCCAAATCTCCTCTATACGGAAGATTAACAGAGCAAGTAAACGGACAAACCACTTATAAAGAACCCTTCAAGTACTTAGATTCTATTAACATATTCGCTATTACCTACCTTAGTGATGGACTTAAAATAAATGGTCTTTTAGTAGAACCAAAAAAACAAGGAAGCTATCCCGCTGTTATTTATAATCGCGGTGGAAATAGAGATTTTGGAGCTTTAAAATCGATTCACGGTGCTTTACAACTTGGAAAGGTTGCAAAAGAGGGCTATGTAGTCATTGCAAGTCAATACCGAGGAAACGGGGGTAGCGAAGGGCAAGAAGAGTTTGGAGGTAAAGATGTAAACGATGTGATCATTTTACCAGATGTACTAGCGGAAGTTGAAAAAGCAGACACCAACAGAATTGGCATGTACGGCTGGAGCAGAGGAGGTATGATGACCTATATCGCACTGACCAAAACAGACAAAATAAAAGCAGCCATTGTTGGAGGAGCTGTGGCTGATAATTTTAGTTCAATCAAGGATCGACCAAGAATGGAAACAGGAGTTTTAGCACAACTAGTTCCCAACTATGCTGAACAAAAACAAGAAGCACTCGAAAAAAGATCTGCAATAAAATGGGCTGACAAATTTCCAAAAAATGTACCTATATTGATGTTACATGGAAATGCTGATTGGCGTGTAAAAGCCTCACAAAGTCTTGAATTAGCTCTGGAGTTTGAAAAGTACAGAGTCCCATATAAGCTCGTCGTATTTGAAGGCGGAGATCATGGTATTTCAGAGCACAAAAAAGAGGTAGACACACAAGTACTTCAATGGCTTGACACTTATGTTAAAAAGACCAATACACTGCCTAACATGCAGTATCATGGAAGATAGAAATAGCCGAAACACACCAACTTTTAAAAGTAAAAATTTACTATTGTAGTAGGGACAAATAGCCCATCAAAATCGATGGGCTATTTTGAAATAACACCTATATTTACATGCCATTGCAGCTCTCGTTTAATACAAAATCAATTCTAAAAATAGCTTTCATGAAAGGACCCAATAAAAACATTAAGTTTCCGCTTCCACATTACAATCGTCTTTGTTTTTTAAAAAATAGTATTCAGAATCCAAACATCATCGTAGGAGACTACACCTATTATGACGACTTTGAAGATGTTCAAAACTTTGAAAAAAATGTGAAGTACCATTTCGACTTTGTTGATGACAAACTCATCATTGGAAAATTCTGTATGATTGCATCAGATGTTACGTTTATCATGAACGGAGCAAATCACCTAAGCAATTCGTTTTCAACATATCCTTTCGCAATTTTTGAAAATGGCTGGGAACACGCCATGGAAGGAAAATCATACCCAAACAAAGGGGATATTATTATTGGAAACGATGTTTGGATAGGCTATAATGCTACCATTATGGCTGGAGTTCGTATTGGCAACGGAGCAATAATTGCTACCAATGCAACTGTGGTGAGTGACGTAGCTCCTTATTCAATTGTTGGAGGCAACCCTGCTCGAGAAATAAAAAAGCGGTTTCCACCTGAGACCATTGAAAAATTGCAAACGCTAAAATGGTGGGATTGGGACATTGAGAAAATAACCAAAAACCTTCAAAATTTAACGAGTACTGATATTGATAGACTTTCCCAACAAGAAGAAAGTAATTAATTCGATATGGAAACGAAACTTTATAAATGGAGTGAAATAACACCTATTGCAAAAACAGCCTATGACGAAGTTGTTGAACTATGGGAAGCGTCGGTTAGAGCAACACATGATTTTCTAAAGGAAGAAGATATTCTTTATTTTAAACCCCTCATCTTAAACACCTATTTAGACGCTGTATCTTTGAGATGTTTGCGAAATGAACAAGGAAAAATGGTTGGTTTTATGGGAGTTGCAAATCAAAATCTAGAAATGTTATTTGTTTCACCTGACTATCGTGGGCAAAAAATAGGACAAACATTACTTAAATACGCCATTGAAACATTTCAAATTATAAAAGTTGCTGTGAACGAACAGAATGAACAAGCCGTTGGGTTCTATAAAAGATTTGGGTTTGAAACTATAAAGCGATCAGAAACTGACGGTTCAGGAAAGCCATATCCTACTTTACACCTGGAGTTATTGGACTATAATCAATGCTAAAGACAGCGCAACACATTACCTTAAAAGATCAGCGGAGAATCGGATTTGCTGAATATGGAACGTCTAAAGGATATCCGATTGTTTATTGCCACGGTTCACAGAGCTCTCGTCTAGAAATGCACTACGACCACTCATTTGCAAAAAAAAACAATCTTAGAATTCTTGCTATTGACAGACCAGGACACGGCCTGTCAGACATGAATTCTGAAGGGAGTATTCTTGACTTTGCTCGAGATGTAAAACAAGTAACAGAGCACTTAAATATAGAACAATTTTCTGTTGCAGGAATGTCTGCAGGGGCTCCTTTTGCCTTAGGAATTGCATATCTATATCCAAAAAATGTATGCAAATTAGGTATTATTAGTGGGTTCGCTCCGTTTTCTAAGCAAAGTAAAAAGCCCCTAACAAAAGAAGTAAAGTTCCTTTTAAACATTGCAAAATCGGCTCCATTTATTTTGCGCCTATTGCTTAAAATTCAAACAAAGAACATCAAAAAAAACCCTCGGAAATCTCTTCAAAACTTTACGAAGAGTATGAGTAAACCCGATCAAAAAGTACTACAAAATGATGCGGTTATAGCGGTAATAAGAACTATGTTTCAAGAAGCTTTTAGAAAGGGAAGTGCAGGTGTTGCTCATGAAATATGCAATCTATTAGTATACGATTGGAGATTTAAAATCAATGAAATAGAGGTACCTGTACATTATTGGCAAGGAGAACAAGACAACAACGTTCCTTTTCAATGGGCACAATTGATGCACAAACAAACTAAAAATGGAACACTAACTAGCTTTGCAAATGAAGGACACTTGCTCATTTTTAAGCATGCAGAAGAAATTTTCAGAAACCTAAAACCCGAGCACGAAGAGAAGTCAAAATAAAACACCTTCTCATAGATGTCTAAACAAAAAAATGGGGATATAACCTCTTGTACTGTTCAATAGCCACATCAGTAAAGTAAGGGTACAGCATACCGAATAAAACATCTAAATGAGTTTTCACCATGCTGTCGTTTATCTCAACATCATACATAAAAGAACTGTAAAGCCAAGTATTACCATAACTTATCATCCTCTCAATCAAAAAATGCTGCTCTTTTTTAATAGTAAAATGCTTCATCATTCCTTTACCTATTAAAAGACTAAAAAGAAGTTCACATCCTTTATATCTCGTTGTATATGCCTCTAAAAAATGAGCTTTTATTTTCGTATTCTGTTGCAATAAATTGTACAAATCTGTCCAAAAAAAACGATACGCAACCATACGTTTCATGCTGATGAACATATCTTCTCTGATTGATTTTAGCGAAATTTGCGAATCACCTAATGCCTGAACTCTTTTGTCAAAAACAGCCACCATCTCAAAATACAACGTCTCTAAAATAGCTTCTCTCTTCTTAAAATGATAGTTTAAATTACCCGAACTCATGCCCAATTCCATGGCAATCATTCTGATGGTCACATTGCTATATCCTTTCTCATTGAATAAAAGTCTGGCAACCTTTAAAATTTCTTTTTTTCGATTCTTCATTAGTAAACTTGTCCTAATTTAATATTTATTAGTAAATTTGTCCTAAAAATAATTAAAAATGGGCTCTTTATACACCTCTGAGAAAGAAAAAAAAGAAATCTTAGCTTTATATGATGAAAAACTGACAGCACAATCAATACCTCATCAATACCAAACCATAGAAACTAGCTATGGTAACACCAATGTCATTGTAAGTGGGAACCCATCAAGCCCTCCTATGATCCTTGTTCATGGATCGAATGGATGCGCTCCCATAGCCATTGAGACTTATCCTAACCTCTATAAATCGTTTAGAGTATATGCCATTGATGTGCTTGCGCAACCAAATAAAAGTGCAGAAACAAGATTGGGAATGGATGACGATTCCTATGGAAAATGGATGCACGAAATCATTGATGAACTCGATCTCGACAATGTAAGATTAGCAGGGTTTTCTTTTGGCGGATTGATTATTCTTAAAACACTGGAATTTAACGAATCCAAAATTAAAGAAGTCTATTTATCAGCACCTGCCTATATTGTCAATGGAAACCCTTTCAAATTACTTTTCAATGTATTCCTGCCAATGAAACGCTATAAAAAGACAAAAAAAATCAAATACGTGGAGCAGTTCCTCGATAAGGTATTTACCGAACGAGACCAATTTGCAATCAACTATTTATCAAAAGTATTTCTTCATTTTCAAATGGACTTCACCCCTGTTCCTCTAATAAAATCGAAGAAAGCAAAAACTATTCAAACACCCATTACATTGTTTGCAGCTGATAATGATATGATTTTCCCGGGAAATAAAATGATTAAAAGAGCATTACGCATATTTCCTTCTCTGAAAAGACATTACCTTATTGAGGATTCAAAACATGTTCAAAACAGCTCACAAAACACATTCATCGAGCAACAAATTCTCAACTCTTAAGACCACCAAACAGCGGTAAATTATGCAGAAACACAAGTTTCACAGGTTCCCTGAATTAATATCTGAGAAGCAAGTACTTTGCGGTTAGGGATGTTTGGAATATGCACATCTACCTCTAAACAGTCTACCTTTCCACAACTTAAACACTCAAAATGTGGATGTCTATCTTGGTGCCTACTATGACAACAATTACTACATTTTGCATACCACTTAATGCCGTTCCTGCCAAGAAATGAATGTATAATACCGTCATCTTCAAGCCTATCTAAAACTCGATATACCGTTGTCTTATTTAACCTGTTTGCAAGACGCTTAATCAAATCAACAGCAGTAATAGCTCCCGAATGATTTTCAAATTCAGCAAGCAATGTTGCAACAGATGCTGTTTTTCTGATAACTCCCATATCACAAAATTATCACAACTCAGTTGCAATAACAAATTTTATTTCTAAATTTGCAGCTTGGTTCTATTAAGCTAATAAAACGATGAGATTAACACTACAAAAGCCAGATTCAATTGGCGCTATTGCGAGTACACTATGTGTTGTACATTGCCTTGCAACACCTTTCCTATTTGTAGTGAGCAGCTGCTCTCTTCACGGCTGTGATTCAACTCCTGCATGGTGGTCAAACATCGACTATCTTTTTCTGATCATTTCCTTTTTTTCCATTTATCAATCTACGAAAACAACATCCAACAAGGCTATAAAACCTTTGTTGTGGTTGAACTGGACTATATTAGTCATGTTGATTCTAAATGAAAAAATACAGTTATTTCACCTACCTGAAACAATTACCTACATAACAGCCTTTTCACTTGCAGGAATACATATATACAACTTGAAGTACTGTCAGTGTAAAAACGACACCTGTTGCGCTCAAAAATAGAGAAATAAAAATTTGAGTTAACAGGATGTTAATGATTTGCAAAAAAATGTCCTAAGCCTTGATAAATAATCAAAAATAAAATAGCTTTACAACTTCAATACAATTGTAGTGAATTTAAAATTACAAACGAACATTGAGCTATTATTAACCATCAAATATTAGAGAAATGATAACAAAAGACCACGTAGTAGAAGCACAAAACACTTGGGGACAAGGTGTTGTAAAAATCGGATCCCTAAAAGAACAAAGAACTGAATGTGAAGCATTTACAAGCGAGTTTCTAGATACTTTGTATGCTTTTGAATTAGGAAAGGTTTCATTCAAACCAACAAAATGTGCTGATGAACAATTCAGACCAACAAAACCTGAAGCAACATCATATTTTATCGCAGGAGAAGACAGAGCTTGCCAAGAAGATAAAGGATTTGCAATTCAGCCTTGGACAAACGTACGATTTGAGAACGCCAACATTATTTTAGAAGAAAATCGCGCACTTGCTATGGGGAATTACTTTTTTACAGACTTAAATGGTGATGAAGCAAAAGTAGAGTATACATTTGGATACAAATTGGTTGATGGTGCTTTAAAAATTGACTTACACCACTCATCGTTCCCTTATAATCCTAATGCTTAATTGCTGTAAAACAAACGTATTCTTTTTTATCGTATAGACGCTCTAGAAGTAACTCCAAATAAAATTTCATAAGGTGTAAATTATTTTTAAACCTCATAGAAAAACTTGTTTGATCTGAATTTTAATAGCTGACAGCACAAAAGAGAATGGATTGAAAAAGCAAGACATTTGCAAAATTTAATGGTCCTCTCCAATGATCCTAAAACTATTTTAGATGACTTGAGAGGACATTTTTTTTGGTAGTAAGAGCGAATATAAAAATACGAGACAAAACTTAATAAGCTCAATTCAATATGGAATATAATAGAAGAACATTTATTTCCTTCTTAGGAAAGGCAAGCCTAGGAACCTTTATACCGATGCCTCTTTTGATGAGTTGTACAAACTCCGAAACACCTATCACAAAAATAAAAACACCCCAAGAAAGACTTAGACAACTCACTGATGTTATTTTAGAGGACTTAGTTCCTTCAAACCTTGATGATTTAGTGCTCACAAAAGGTTTACATTCTCAGGTAATCCTGAAATGGGGAGATGCCATAAACGACAAAGACTTCTTTGGCTATAACAATGATTTCACCTGTTTTATTCCCTTTGATAAAACAAACCCAAAAGATGGATTATTGTGGGTAAACCACGAATATATAAATCCGCTGTTTGTTTCTGATTTCGATCGGAACAAATATCCAAATCCACAAGAGCACCGTACGCTCGAACAAGTTGATAAAGAAATGTATAATGTGGGTGGCAGTATTGTACGAATTCGAGAGGAAAATGGTTCTTGGAATGTGGTAAAAAACGACCCTTACAACAGGCGAATTACTGCGAAAACTCCTATAAAATTAAATTGGGATCAGCCCATAAAAGGGAAAAGTACAGTAATCGGTACACATAGCAATTGTTCAGGAGGAATCACACCATGGAACACCATTCTGACCTGTGAAGAAAATTACGATTCTTTTTTTGGAGAAACCACTTATGATGCCAACAATGTTGCTAGTCATGAGCCAAGCATCCTTTCTTGGGAAGACTATTACAACTATCCACCAGAACATTATGGATGGGTGGTAGAAGTAGATCCAAAAGACGGAACCGCTCAAAAACACATTGCTCTAGGAAGATTTGCTCATGAATGTTGCACCTTATACCAACTGGAGGATAAGCGAATTGTTGCGTATTCAGGAGATGACAAAAAAGATGAGCATTTGTATAAATTCATTTCATCAAAACCCAACTCTTTGAAAGAAGGCACACTGTATGTTGCAGATACTATTAATGGGAAATGGCTCTCTTTAGATTGGGAGCAGCAACCGGTGCTTAAAAATAGATTTAAAGATCAAACAGAAGTGCTAGTCAGGGCTCGTGAAGCTGCTAAATTAGTCGGAGCTACCGAGTTAAATAGACCCGAAGATATCGAGATTGATCCGATCACTGGTAATATTATTATTGCGTTAACAAACAATACTAACAAAAAAGACTACCATGGATCTTTGCTAAAAATTGAAGAATCAAATGGCGACTACGATGCATTAACATTTAAAGCATCAACCTACATGGCTGGAGGAGAAGATAACGGTTTTTCTTGTCCAGATAATTTAGCCTTTGATTTATCGGGCAATCTTTGGATGACCTCAGACATGTCTGGAAGTAAAATGAACAAAAAAGACGGCCCTTATATGCCCTTTAAAAACAATAGCCTATTTGTGATTCCTCGCTATGGAAAAGATGCAGGGAAAGTAATTCGAGTTGCAGCTGCGCCTCGAGATGCCGAACTCACTGGACCTTGGTTTTCTGAAGATGGAAAAACCTTATTTTTAAGTGTTCAACACCCCGGAGAACAAACCACTGACCTCAACAATCCAACGAGCAAATGGCCTTTCGATAAAGACAACATCCCTAAATCAGCTGTTGTAGCAATCACAGGTGATGTGCTAGAGAAAATGAATGTACTCAATCAAATTGAAAAACACTAAAAAAACAATCCTATTCAAAGCCTTTAATTTTCATTAAAGGCTTTTTACTTTTCAACTTGTTTCGAATGACAAACGGCGGTGATAAAAAGCTCATTTATTTAGAAATAACCTAAGTTTTTCGTATCTTGAAAAGCACCTCTTTTTTAGGTTACCCAACCGTGTAGACTTCGTCAGCTATCGTAAAAAGTATTGAACAAGATTCAATGGAGGTTTAATTTAAAACAATATTAAAGATGAAAAAATTACTTCTAATTTGTTTTGCATTGCTCACAGCTATGAGCTGTAAAAATGAAGATAAAGACGCAGGCAAACCTTCTGACTATTCAAATAGCAACAGCAATACAATTTTACATGATGGACTCAACCGAGAATATGTGTTGTATGTTCCTAGCTCCTATGATGGCAACACTCCTGTTCCTTTGCTATTTAATTTTCATGGGTTTGGAGGACGTGCAAGTGACTATATGAATGAAGCAGACATGCGCTCTGTGGCCGAATCAGAAACCTTTATTCTAGTGTATCCACAAGGAAGTATGTTGAACGGTACCTCTCACTGGAATGCTTGTCCAACAGGAGGAGACAATAAGAGCACGGCTGATGACTTTGGCTTTACAGAAGCCATGCTTACTGAAATTTCCACAACCTACACAATAGATACACAAAGAGTATATGCCGCTGGTTACTCCAATGGGGGTATGATGGCCTATGGGCTAGCGAATCATAAGAGCAACCTCTTTGCTGCTGTTGCCTCCGTTTCCGGAACTATGCTCGACTGTCCGGGAACGATTACTCATCCCATGCCTATTTTGCATATGCACGGTACCTCGGACGGTGTACTACCATACAACGGAAATACGGATTATAGCGCTGCGCAAGTAGTTTTAAACTATTGGGTCGATTTTAATAATACAACAACAACGCCAACAGTTTCCAACGAAACAAATGCAGGAACCACCATAGCACACTATGTGTATGATCAAGGCGACAACGATGTTTCTGTGGAACACTATAAATATATAAACGGAGACCATGTCTGGTTTAACGATACCTATCAAGGTAACAGCACCGCCCAATTGATTTGGGAGTTTGTTTCTAGCTATGATCTTAACGGTAGAAGATAAATAGCCCAGGAGCGCCTGATCAACATCTCTTTAGAAGAATATTTGCTTATTAAGAAATGAAAAAAAATCGTATCTTTCCAATATACGAAACCAATGTATTCGCTACCAAACCATTATTATTTTTAAAATGAAATGATTTTTGTAGTGCTATAATTGAGAATACGAGTGCATAAAGTGGTGCCTAAGTAGGTGCTGTAATCTATAAATTAAAACGGAATACAATGGAAAATATAGTAAAGGTATTGCAATTAATCGTTTCACTATCTGTAGTTTATGTTTGGGTTTTTAGATATCACAACGTGATTAGAGAATTCAAAGAGTTTGGATTAAGTGACATTAGCCGAAACGCTGTAGGTACTTCGAAAATCGCTATTGCTACGCTACTAGTTGCAGGTATATGGTTCTCTTCATTGGTTTTTTATGCGGCTGTACTGATGGGTCTTTTTATGATGAGTGCTCAGTTTTTTCATTTCAAAACAGGCAACCCATTCATCAAAAAACTTCCCTCAATGACCCTCTTAATCTTGTGCGTCATCATCGCAATAAATTCGATGCCGTAACCACATATGGAACTCTATAAAATCTGTATCTTCTTATCTAGCATCTCCTTTTTTGGCTATACCATTTCGTATTTCATATTGCCCCATATGAAACAGGAATTTAAACGATTTGATCTAGAAAAACTTGGGCTGCTTATTATTGTGCTTCAGTTCACAGGAGCTATTGGGCTTCTTGTAGGACTCTACTTTAAACCACTTTTACTGATCGCTTCATTTGGTCTTGCTTTACTCATGTTTTTGGGAGTATTGGTTAGAATACGACTGCGTGATGCCTTGTGGATTTGTCTGCCTGCTGCATTCTATATGTTACTAAACGCCTATATCTTTTATGCTACTCTATAATAGTCTATAGGTAAAACAATAGAACAAAGCTCAAGCAATGATTGTAAGTCATACTTAGATGTACTCACTTAAGGCTTCCTAATTTCTTTAATTAAGTAGGTGTATACAGGAAGATGATCGCTATATCCACCAGTATAGTTTCCGTAGGAGAAGCTTCGAAAAGGATATCCTTTATAGCGTCCTTTCTTAGTTAATAAAAAAGGTTTGTTAAATACTTCTGCAGACCATAGCTTATAACTAGAAAAATCTTTCGAACCTACATTGACAAAAGAAGCACTAAATAATACTTGATCAAAAAGAAATATATTATCTCGGTACGCCAATGTATTCAATCCTTTCTTATGCAAATTCTCATATGGATTGTATATATCTTTCGGTTGTAAATTTTCCTTGATTGCTTTTGACTTCAATACTTTTTTAAAACTATCATTTGTAGGGTCGTCATTAAAATCACCCAGTAATACAATCTTTGCATTTGCATCGTTGGCTCTAATCTGTTGAATAATCTTAGTATTTTGGAACGCCGCCTTTTGACGTAGTGGACTACTCGCTTCCTGTCCTCCTCTTCGAGATGGCCAATGATTTACCACCACATGAATCATTTCATCATCTAAATACCCAGAGACTAACAATTGATCACGTGTGAGTACCTGCTTGCCATCTTTATAAATATTCGGATTAAATGCCTCATGAGAAACCGGCTTGAAATAGGCTGCTTGATAGAGCAATGCTACATCAATACCTCTTGCATCGGGAGAATCATAATGTACAATTTGATAATTTTTATCTTTTAAATGTTTAGAATTGACCAAATCAACGAGCACTTTTTTGTTTTCAACTTCACAAACACCAATAATTGCCGGACTTGTTTTTGCCTTCTCTACTCCGATTTTAGAAATTACAGAACTAAGCTTGTCTATTTTATCCCAATACACTTCTGAAGCGCCCTCTTTTAATTTCATAATTGGACTGGCCTCATCGTTTTTAGTTGGATCATTAATCGTATCAAACAAATTTTCTAAATTATAAAAGGCAACCGTTCGCACAGCATATTGTTTCTCTTTTGTCTGCGAATGGCCAACTAGGAAAATCGCAATAAAACAACTAAAAAAGACTATTTTCTTCATGGAATAAATTTTAACTGCGCAAACTTACGTAAAACTCGCTTAAAAGTGTGTAAAACACATGTTAAATCATTTTTACTATCTTTAAATAAAATTGCTACTTATGAAAAGAGCCATCCTTATGGTATTCTTTGCATGCATCCTATACAACACTCATGCTCAGAATATTGTAACAGGAATTATTGTTGATTCCGAAACCGAAAACCCCATCGAGAACGTAAAAATTCGATTCCTAAAAACCGTATATCTTGTCAAAACAAGCACAGACGGCGCATTCATTATTGCCTGCGATACAGATGGAAATTACATTCTTGAAATCACAAATAAAGGCTATGAAACTGAAAAATTCCCCATTTCTTTTGCCGGACGACCCATTAATTTGGGTACGCTTTTTATGTTTAAAAATAAGACAAAACAGATCAATTTGAGCGTCTTATCCTTGACTGAAGATGAACTACATACTGATACAGGTGCATCAGATAATATTTCAGGGCTACTTCAAGCTTCTAAAGATGTCTATTTAAGAGCTGCTGCCTACGAATTTAGTGCCTCTTTTTTTAGAGTAAAGGGATTGGGTTCTGAAAATGGATCACTGCTCATCAACGGAGTTGAGTTGAATAAAATTTTTACTGGGAGACCGCAATGGAGCAATTGGGGCGGACTCAACGACCTAACAAATTATCAAGAATTCAATGCCGGAATCACTGCATCTGTTTACAGTTTTGGAAGGACACTAGGCGTCACCAATATCAATATAAGACCCACAACAACAAGACCAGGAAACAAAATTTCCTATGCTGCTTCAAATAGAAGCTATAACCACAGAATTATGGCAACCCATAATTCAGGCGTACTCAAAAACAATTGGGCATTTTCCTTTTCAGGCAGCAGAAGAAGTGCTTTAGAAGGATATTCTGACGGAACATTTTATGATGCATATTCCTTCCTTGCAAGCATAGAAAAAAAACTTAATCACAAAAACAGCATACAGCTCTCTGCCATTGTAGCGCCTAATAAAAGAGGAAAATCTTCTGCAAACACCCAGGAAGCATTCGATCTAAAAGGAAGAAGATACAATTCATATTGGGGGATTCAAAATGGCAACATAAGAAATGCTCGAGTAAAAGAAATTACCGAACCAATACTACTCCTAAATCATTATTACAAGATCAACTCAAAAAGTACTTTAACAACAAGTATTGGATATCAGTTTGGAAAAGTTAGCAATTCTAGAATAGATTATAACGGCAGTAAAATTGACAACTTTATAGCAGGCATCCCTAGTATTGTAAAATTAGGAGGCACGAATCCAGACCCTAGCTACTATCAAAAAATGCCTAGCTATGCCCTAAAAAAAAATGATCCGTATGTCTATGAAATAATGGAAAGCTTTGTAACCGATGGTCAATTAGATTGGGAAGCGATGTACCGGGCAAATCAACATTCGTTCAACAATGGGCATGCGACCTATATTCTTTATGAAGATCGCAATGATGATAAATTTCTAAACCTACAGAGCAATTACGAAACAGAAATCACAACACACATGCTTCTGAATGCTTCCATTCAACTGAAACAATTCACCTCTCACAATTATGCAAAACTCACCGATGTATTAGGCGGACATGGTTTTTTAGACATTGACCCTTATGCAGAAAATAACGAGAGAAAACAGAATGACATTTTACATCCCAATAGAATCGTTTACCAAGGAGATCATTTCAAATACAATTATAATTTAGAGGCTCGCATTGCAAAAGGATTCGCTCAAGTGCAATTCAATTATCCCAAATTTGACGCATTCATTGCTAGCAGTATCTCCCATACCTCGTACCAAAGAATCGGAAAATACAAAAACGGGAAATATAAAAAGGATCATGAATCATTTGGTTCGTCCCAACAACTCCTATTTACAAATTTTGGACTCAAAACAGGAGGCACCTTTAAAATCACCGGCAGGCATTTCATAGACCTTAATCTTGCCCACACTACGGAAGCACCACTGCTAAAAAATTCTTTTTCCAACATGCGGATTAGCAACGCTGTTGTTGAAAACTTGGATTCAGAATATCGCATACATGGAAATCTTAGTTATATGTATCGTTCTCCTCGTGTTCAAGGAAAAATTTCAACATACCTTATAAAAAACAGGAACGCTACAGAGGTTTCTTTTTATTATGCCGATGGAATCGGAGGCAACGATCAAGAAAATACTGCTTTTGTTCAAGAAGTAATCACCGACTTAGACAGCAATCATTTGGGTATAGAAATGGGTATAGAAGTAGCACTAACACCTGCATTAAAATTCAAAGGAGCCGCAAATATTGGTCAGTATACTTTTAACAACAACCCCAACCTATCATTAAGCTCAGAATCAAGAGATTTTCAATTTACTAGTAGAGTCGCTCACTTAAAAAACTACAAATTACCGGCAGGTCCTCAGCAGGCGTATTCGTTGGGTTTTGAATACCGCGCTTCAGATTATTGGTGGATTGGAGCTACCGTTAATTTTCTTGGGGCTACCTATGCAGACATCAATCCTTTAACAAGAACATTTAACCTCTCTGATGATGGCGGAATTCCATTTCACGATTATGACCCCAATATTGCCAAACAACTTTTACAACAAGAACAATTTAAAAACTACTCTTTAGTCAACCTCGTCGGCGGGAAAACATGGAAAATACAAACCTACTACATCGGTTTTTTTGCAAGCATTGGAAATGTATTCAATACTCGTTACAAAACAGGAGGTTTTGAACAAGGGAGAAATGCAAACTTCAGAGAGTTGATTGCAGACGAGTCTCTAAACAAACCAATCTTTGGCAACAAGTATTGGTATGGAAGGGGAACCACCTATTTTTTAAACCTAAGTATTAGGAACTAACACTACAAACGCTATGAAAACAATACACATCTCATTTAAAACAGGTAAAATTCTGATGCTGTGCATCTGCATCAGCTCTTGCGTCAAGGACGGCACTTTTGAATTGCCAGACCTCTCAATTACAGAACCAACTATTGTCGTAAATTCCTCCATTTCAAAAATAAAAACTGCGCTTCAGCAAGCATATAATACAAACCACAAAGCAATATACACCTTTCCCATACACAGTGATGATCCAACCTATGTGGCAGGGTATGTTATTTCATCAGATGCAACAGGAAACTTTTATAAAAAGCTCATTATACAAGACAGCTATGACGCGCCAACGGGAGGTATTGAGCTACTGATCAATGCACCTTCTTTAGCCTCTCGCTATGAAACTGGACGAAAAATATATGTAAAACTAGATGGTCTATCGGTTTCCTATGACGATGGAGAAAGTGATGTTGACCCAACAAATTTAACCGTCGGAAAGTATTGTTTAGGCTATTTATATGAAGGAAGTATTCAAAACATCCCTTCAACAAGAATAAAAGAACACATCATTAAATCTGCTGTTGTACAAGAGATAAAGCCTTTGGTTACAGATATATCATCAATTACCGAAGCACAGATACACACATTTATACGACTAGAGGATGCCCAATTTGAAAAAACACAACTCGGAAAAACCTTTTCTGGAGAACCTAACGATGAATATGACGGATTTCGCTACCTCTTTGATTGCAAAACAACCCAAACAATTAGATTACAAACAAGTACCTTTTCAAGTTTTAAATCAACCATCATTCCTTCTAAAAAAGGAAGTATTGATGCTGTTTTAACCAAAGATTATAGCTCAGAATTTTTTGTACTTACCATCAATACCCCTTCCGACATTTCTTTTACAAACAACAATCGTTGTGATCCTGTTTTTTTGGATTGCGGACCAGTAGCCCAGGGCAATAGCAACATAGTATTCACTGAAGATTTTGAAAATATCAAAAACAACTCCAATCTGGTGGGGTCAGGTTGGAGTAACATCAATTCAAATGGGAATAGTACCCTTTTTAAATCAAAATCATCAGAAGGAAATCGCTTCATGGAACTATCAGCCTATAATAGTGGAGAAACCCCATTAGAAGTATGGTTGATCTCTCCAAAAATCAATCTGGACTCAACCACGAACGAGCAACTTTCTTTTGACACCAATACAGGATATGACAACGGAAAAGTAATGACCGTTTACGTAGCAACGGATTTTACAGGAGATATTAAAACAGCCACATGGACCTTATTAGATGTAGCTCTCTCTGAGGGGCCAAGTGCTGGTTATGGGAGTCGATTTACCTCATCTGGAAGTGTAAATATTGATTGTCTTGATGGCAACGTAAACGTCGCTTTTAGATATAGAGGTGCAGATGGAGGCATTAGCACAACCTTTAGAATTGACAACTTTAAAATAACGAAAGAATAAGTTTCTCGAATCTAAAACACATACAAATTAAGCCTGTCTTGATAAGAGCGATTAATTTAAGTTTCGCTTTTCAATAAAAAATCGCTTTATGAGTATGCTACACTCCTTTTCTAAGATGCCCTGCACTACTTTTGTTTTAGGGTGTAGTTTTGTATTTAAGTTCACAAACCCTCTATCCAATTCAGAGGCACCGTACACTATTTTACCTATTTGTGTCCAATAACTAGCACCGGCACACATTTGGCAAGGCTCAAGGGTAACATACAGGGTACATTCTTTTAAATACTTTCCTCCGAGATAGTCTGCAGCAGCTGTAAAAGCCTGCATTTCTGCATGCGCTGTTACATCATTTAAGGTTTCTGTAAGATTATGAGCCCTTGCTATTATTTGATCCTTAAAGACAATTACAGCCCCCACAGGAACTTCACCTTTATCAAATGCAATATGTGCCTCGTCTAAAGCTTTCCTCATAAAATAGATGTCGTCAAACGGCTGTATCATCTTTGAAATATTTTTTCAATAATACGAAAAGCATATGAGTTCTAAAACTCGTACTTTTGCTTTATGTCAAAAAATCTGTTAGATACCATACACAATCCTGAAGATCTGCGAAAGTTACACCCAAGTCAACTAGCCCAATTGGCCAAAGAACTACGCCGGTTTATCATTGATATTGTAGCTACAAAAGAAGGGCATCTCGGGGCAAGTCTTGGAGTTATTGAACTTAGCATTGCCTTGCACTATTTATTTGACACACCCAATGATTTGCTCGTTTGGGATGTTGGCCATCAGGCTTATGTGCACAAAATACTTACTGAAAGAAAAGATCGTTTTCATACCAACAGAAGACTAGACGGGCTTTCTGGTTTTCCAAAGCGATCTGAAAGTAATTATGATGCTTTTGGTGTGGGGCATTCTTCTACCTCTATTTCTGCTGTTCTGGGCATGGCAATTGCGTCAAAATTAAAAGGAGAAACCGCCAAACAACATATTGCTGTGATTGGTGACGCATCTATCGCTAGTGGAATGGCTTTTGAAGCATTGAATCATGCGGGTGTTACGGACGCGAATGTGTTGGTTATTTTAAATGACAATGCCATTGGTATAGACCCCGCAGTAGGGGCTCTAAAAGAGTACTTAACAAAAGTAAAAACAGACAAGAGACTTGCAGCTCAAAACAACATTATCAAGGCCTTAAACTTCAATTATTCTGGCCCCATAGATGGTCATGACTTGAATGCTTTACTGAATGAATTGAAGCGGTTACAACCTATAAAAGGACCCAAGTTTTTACATATTATTACCACCAAAGGAAAAGGACTGCAACAAGCAGAAGAAAACCAGGTTACCTATCATGCTCCGGGGAAATTTGATAGTAAGACTGGTGATTTACTCCCAAAAGAGTCTAAAATTGAGCCGTTAAAGTATCAAGATATTTTTGGAAAAACAATCGTTGAATTGGCTTCAAAAAACGAAGCAATTGTAGGCATTACACCGGCCATGCTTACCGGTAGTTCTTTAAAATACATGCTCGATAAATTTCCCAACAGAACCTTTGATGTGGGAATTGCAGAGCAACATGCTGTTACTTTAGCGGCAGGAATGGCTACCCAAGGGCTTATTCCTTTTTGCAATATCTACTCTACCTTCTTACAACGTGCATACGACCAAGTCATTCATGATGTTGCGCTACAAAACCTACCTGTTATTTTTTGTTTAGACAGGGCAGGCTTGGTAGGAGAAGACGGTGCAACACATCATGGTGTCTTTGACTTAGCCTATTTAAATTGCATTCCCAACATCATTGTTTTTGCACCGAGAAATGAAGTTGAGTTAAGAAACATTATGTACACTGCCCAATTAGGACTTCAACAGCCAATTGCCATACGTTACCCAAGAGGTAAAGGTGTACTTATTGACTGGAAACAACCGTTCTCTAAAATTGAAATGGGAAAGGGAAGTTGCTTACAAAAGGGGAAAGATATTGCAATTCTCTCAATTGGAAGTATTGCTAAGAATGTCTCTAATGCTAGTAACTCCATGGATATTTCCCATTATGACATTCCGTTTTTAAAACCCTTAGACACCGCCTTGCTGCATGCTATTTTTAGTACGTACGCAAAAATCATCACCATAGAAGATGGCACTATTAAAGGAGGGTTCGGAAGTTCAATTTTAGCATTTGCTGCTGAACATCGTTACAACAATCATATTTCCGTCCTTGGAATTCCAGATCATTTCATAGATCAAGGAACTATTGAGGAGCTTCATAAAATAGCAAAGATTGATGCAGAATCAATTATACATAAGATAAAAGAAATTCAATAAAAAAGGGCTGCAAATCGCAGCCCTTTTTTCTATGTATGATGTACAAGAAATTATTTAATAATAACTTTACTTGTTGCTTTCTTATTACTAGCATCTGTTAGATGCACAATATAAACTCCTGTTTCTAGGTTTACAGAAATTGATTGTCTTTCTTGTTGTGCGAAATCTACTTGTTTGGTATACACTTCTCTTCCTCTTACATCAAACAGTTGAAGCCTTGCTTTACCTAATGAGTTTTTTGCAAAAAGTGTAAAATCTCCAGACGAAACTGTTGGATACATTGCAAACATCGTACTTTCTTTCAATACGTCATCTACCGAAGCGACGCCTGTAGCAAATTGTCCTGTAAACATTCCTCTTCCGTAGGTAGATGCCATTACGGTATTATCTGCCGTTCTAAGAGAAAAAGAAGTTACTGTCACATCAGACATTCCGTTATATGATTGTTTCCAAGAAGGACTAAAGCTTTTAAAATTACTTGTTCTCCAAACTCCTAACTGAGTTCCAATAATAACTTCATCATTATTTAAAGGATTCATCATCACTGCCTTTACAGGCATATCTGGAAAATCCCCTTCTTTATTTGACCAAGAACTTCCTCCATTTTCTGTGAACCAAATACTTTTGACTCCAAAATTATGAAATGTAACTATGATTTCATCTTCAGAGCTACCAAAAGAAATATCAGAAATACTTCCAACGAAAAAGTTATCGCCAACACTGGTCCAAACTGGATTTGTATCAGCATTCTCAAGTTTTAATAACTTTCTATTCGAAGTACCGACGAAAAGAGTAGTAGAGGCTGTTGTAAAGGGTGACACTTTTAAAACAGTTGCGTGCTCATCTAATAATGCATTGGTCAATTGAGTTTTCACAGGAGTCCCTTTAATATCTGTAAATCTATTGATTGCTCCAACTCGACTGGATGAAGGGCCCGTGGCTGCATTCGTATACAATATATCAAGATTATCATCCAATTCTGAGGGATTTATAAACAAGCCTGAATCTTGATCGTCCTGTATATCAACACCTTCATATATTGGTATGCTTGTATTAACGGCAACAAGTGGCAAATCAACTCTTCTAGATGTGTTATATACATAGTTTACAATAATATACTCGCCATCTTTATCTATAAATGAGTAAGCACCATCTCCTCCAAAAACTTCTAAAGACGGGTTTACACCACTATTTGCTGTGTCAATGATTTGTGTACCATTATCTTGAGACCCAGACAATAGTATTTCATTACTAACATTTTGTCCAATAGAACCGTGATAAAACTGAGTAACGTTATATCCTTTATTCCTAACATTCGTATTTACTCCTCCATTGTCTGTGTAATATACTCCTCCGTCATTACCAAATACTATTTTACTGGAGCTTCCATCTGCAAAAGCAATACTATGTTGATCAGCGTGCACTTCTTGATAACCATATCCGCCATACCAATGCGATAACTGGCTCCAACTAGTTCCGCTATTCGTAGACTTAAATAAATCGATTCCTCCTGCATAAAGCACTGTGTCATCTAATGGATCTACTTCAATCATTAAATCATATGATGCTTGTCCTCTTGTAAAATCATTTGCTGAAATACCTGAATCAACATCACTGGGTAATACCATATTTGAGACACTTGAAAATCCATCTACTGTTTTCAACATTGTTAAAAAAGGAGCAATTGAGTTACCATTACTGTCTCGATTTCGGTTGGCTGCTAAAACGAAAACAGTATTTTCGTCCTGTTTTGATACAGCTATCTCAGTCCTGCCTGGGTTGGGTGTGGTTAGCTTATATGCTTCTGTAAAAACATCTCCATCAGTAGATTTCAATATTACGCCCCCTCCATTTCCAAAAATATTAGTTCCTGTAGCAACCCAAATAGCATTATCTTTCCCTATTTCAATATCGTTTGGCTCATGAATATCTGATGTTTGGCTAGAAGTACTACCTGAGATACTAGGCAAAGGAACTGGACTCCAATTTGCTCCATCATCGATTGATTTATATAGTCCATGTATATTAGACCCAGGAAAACTAGATGTTCCATCATAAGCACCTGCAACACCAATAAATATTTCAGTCTTACTAGTTACTGGATTGTTCCATGCTTTAATGGAGTTAATAAACAACAAACGGTTACCAACTGAAAAGTTAAAAGTATCACTATATACATTTGTCCAACTCGCGCCTCCATCTATTGATTTCCAAACTCCATTACCAAAAGCATCTCCGGAGGTATGAGACTCTCCGGTTCCCAAATACCATATTTGAGAATTATTAGGGTCAACTGTTATGCAACTAACAGACAAATTTTCATCGATCCCGACTCTAGTCCATTCAGAATTCTCATCAGTTATATCATTATTCACCCACAATCCTCCAGAAACACCTCCGGCAAAAAGACGTTTTTGTGTTTCATCGTTTGGGTCAAAAAGTACAACTCTAGTTCTACCTCCCACATTGTTAGGACCTCGTTCTAACCAATTATTATCAGAAGCATCTCCAGGGACTCTTTGTTGTTTCCTATTCTGTTTCAGTTCTTGTTGAACTTTAAAAATATTTTCAGGGTGTGTTCTACCTGTATTCGGGTTCATTTCTAACAAATATTCTTGTTCAAAATATTTATTTGGCGGCATTCCCTTTGCCCTACGTTCCTTTTTGGAAAGTTTTAAGCTTTCATTATAAGGATGGTTCTTTAAAAAGTTAGCGTATTTCGTTTGTGTTTTTTCAGTAGTATTTTCTTCTTTTACAATTGTAACTATAGAAATAGCTAATAGTGTTGAGAAAACAAACAATAGATGTTTTTTTTTCATTTTTTTGGCGTTAAGTAGCTTAGAAAACAAAAATACTAAAATATTTTTAAATAAAACCTCCTTTTATCTTCTTGTGAAGCCTTATTGCATAGGTATCTGACATTCTAGATACATAACTACAAACAGACATAATTCTAGTATACAAATCTTCTGACTGACTATTGTATTCTTGAGGCAACACATGTAAAATTAGCTTGTCATAATTTGATGGAGATCCGAGATATGCATTGTTCAAAGCATTAACAAAAACATCTAAGATGTCTGCAATAATTTTATACCCTGCTACTTCTTTCTCAACAACATCTTTACTTTTATAAATTTTAGCCACACTAATTTTTAAGATGTCATTGATCTGAGCCTCATATGCACATCTATCTAATAATCCTTTATCAAAATTTCCTTTTAATATTTCGTCTTCATTGTCTAAAAAAATATCTACAGCCTCATTAATCAAAACACCAATTGAGAGTGCCCGTAAATAGCTTACACGGTCTTTTTTATGCTGTAAAGAGTGATACTTATTCGTATCAATGGTATCTTTCACTAATTTTATCATGAATTCTAGCGCAAAGTCTTCATCTATCAAGCCCAAATTTATACCATCTTCAAAATCGATAATAGTATAACAAATATCATCTGCAGCCTCTACCAAATATGCTAAGGGATGACGGTAATACGAAAGGTCATTTGTTGTTGACTTTTGCTGTAATCCAAGTTCATCAGCAACATCGACAAACGTTTCTTTTTCCGATTGAAAAACACCATACTTTTTATCTACAATGTGTCTTGTCGGTTTTTTCGGCAATGATTCTTTGGGGTATTTCATAAAAGCACCTATGGTTGCATAAGACAAGCGCAACCCTCCAGAAACACCCTCTCTACTTTCGGTTAAAATTTTTAATCCATTTGCATTTCCTTCAAAATCAATGAGATCTTGATACTCCTTTTTAGCCAAGTGTTCTTTATATTTGGCTCCTTTGCCTGTTTTGAAATATTCTCCAATAGCCTTCTCACCAGAATGACCAAAAGGAGGATTACCGATATCGTGAGAGACAGATGCGGCGGCTACAATTGCGCCAAAATCATTAAAGGTATACCCCAACTGAACCAGGTTAGGGTGACGCTCTAGCAATACCTTTCCTACCCGTCTACCAATACTTCTTCCTACAACAGAGACCTCCAAACTATGTGTTAAGCGTGTATGAACAAAATCTGTTTCCGACAGCGGAATCACCTGTGTTTTATCTTGCAAACTTCTAAATGCAGATGAAAAAATAATCCGATCAAAATCTACTTCAAAGCCCAAACGAGTTTCATCTTGCTTGGCTCTGTAGCGTTTTTCTGTATCTCCAAATCGCTTTAACGAAAGTAATTGTTCCCAGTTCATACTTGTTGAATTTAGTGCAGTGATTGTATTTTTATATGGAGGTCGAAGTTAACAAAAAAAAGAGAAGTATTTCTACCTCTCTTTCTCTTGTTTTTACTGAGTTTATAGCTCTAGTGTTCTTTATAGATAATCTTTTTAAGAACCGCACATTAAACAGTCATCAGGGCCAGCATCTCGTGATGCTTCTACCATGGCTTTATATTCTTCTGGAGACATTGGTGTGTCTTCAACTTTTTCTTTCTTCTCTACATTTAGAGTAAACTGTTTCGCGTTTACGGCAGATTTTGTTCTCAGATAATACATTCCTGTTTTCAATCCGGATTTCCATCCATAGAAATGCATTGAGGTTAACTTTCCAAAATCAGGGTCTTGCATGAATAAGTTCAACGATTGAGATTGATCGATAAAGTAGCCTCTCTGTCTAGCCATATCAATAATATCTTTCATACTCATTTCCCAAACGGTTTTATACAATTCTTTTAAATCTGCAGGAATGGCTTCAATATGCTGAATAGACCCATTTGCTCGCATGATATCTTCTTTCATATTATTATCCCATAGACCTAACTCTACAAGGTCTTCTAATAAGTGCTTGTTCACTACAATGAACTCACCAGACAGCACTCTACGTGTATAAATATTAGAAGTATAAGGTTCAAAAGCCTCATTGTTTCCTAAAATTTGTGATGTCGAAGCAGTTGGCATTGGCGCCACTAAAAGTGAGTTTCTAACACCATGTTTCATTACGTTCTTACGCAATTTCGCCCAATCCCAGTTTCCGCTTAATTCATCATCTTTAATTCCCCACATATTGAACTGAAATTCTCCTTCCGACATTGGAGATCCTTTAAATGTAGAATAAGGCTCTTTTACTTTCGCAATTTCCATAGAAGAAGTTACCGCTGCAAAATACATGGTTTCAAAAATATCTTGATTCAATCTTTTCGCTTCCTCCGAAGTAAATGGCAAACGCAATTCTATAAAAGTGTCTGCCAACCCTTGGATTCCTAACCCTACGGGTCTATGACGAAAATTAGAATTTTCTGCTTCTTTCACAGGGTAGTAATTCATATCAATAACGGTATCTAGATTGCGTGTTACCTTTTTCGTTACATCAAATAATTTTTTATGATTGAAAAATCGCTCTCCATTCTCTTTCTCAGAGATAAACATCGGCAATGCAATAGAGGCCAAATTACATACAGCAACCTCATCATTTGCTGTATATTCCATAATCTCTGTACATAAGTTTGAAGAACGAATGGTTCCTAAATTTTTATGATTCGTCTTACGATTTACAGCATCTTTATAGAGCATATAAGGGGTTCCTGTCTCAATTTGAGACTCTAAAATTTTCTCCCAAAGTTCACGTGCCTTAATTGTTTTTCTACCTTTTTCAGCCTTCTCATAGCCCTCATATAATTTTTCAAATTCATCTCCATATGAATCGAATAAATGCGGACACTCATTCGGACACATCAAGGTCCAGTCTCCATCTTCTTGAACACGTTTCATAAATAGATCTGGAACCCACATGGCATAGAACAAATCACGTGCTCTCATTTCCTCTTTCCCATGATTCTTTTTAAGATCTAAGAAATCAAAAATATCTGCATGCCATGGCTCTAGATACATCGCAAAAGAGCCTTTCCGTTTTCCTCCTCCTTGATCTACATAACGGGCGGTATCATTAAAGACTTTTAACATCGGTACAATTCCGTTAGAAGTACCATTTGTACCTCTAATATAAGAACCTGTAGCTCTTACATTATGCAAAGACAAACCTATTCCTCCTGCTGATTGTGAAATTTTTGCGGTTTGCTTTAAGGTATCATAAATACCATCAATGCTATCATCTTGCATTTGTAATAAAAAACAAGAGGACATTTGCGGTTTTGGAGTACCGGCATTAAATAAGGTAGGTGTTGCATGGGTAAAGTATTTTTTACTCATCAATTCGTAAGTTGCAATAGCCTCATCGATATCATCTTTATGAATCCCAATAGAAACCCTCATTAACATATGCTGAGGACGTTCTGCAATCTGACCATTTAATTTCAACAAATACGAACGCTCCAAAGTTTTAAAACCGAAATAATCATAATTAAAGTCTCTATTATAGATAATTGTAGAGTCTAATTTTTCTGCATTATCTTTAATGATTTTATAAACATCATCAGCCAACAAGGGCGCTTTTTTGTCGGTACGTGGATTCACATAGTAATACAAATCATCCATGGTCTCTGAGAATGATTTCTTCGTGTTTTTATGTAAGTTAGAAACGGCTATTCTTGCAGCCAATTTTGCATAATCTGGATGTGCAGTTGTCATCGTAGCAGCTGTCTCCGCTGCCAGATTATCTAATTCAGAAGTCGTAACACCATCATATAAGCCCTCTATCACTCGCATGGCAACCTTTACAGGGTCCACAATTTTATTAAGCCCATAACACATTTTCTTCACTCGTGCGGTAATCTTGTCAAACATTACCGGCTCTTTCTTACCATCTCTTTTTAATACATACATGTTACTAAGGTTTTAAATTAGGTCTTCGGTTTATTGATTCGTCAAAAAATAATCATCTTTTTGACGTGTTCTAATAGACATTGCTTCCCCTATAAAAGGAAACAACATGGATTTAATTTGTTTTTTTAATTCGTATTAAGGGGCGCTCAATTTAAAAATCAGAGTCGAAATTAATACTTCCTGTTCCACCAGATTTCACTCCTGCCTTTTGATATTCCGACACTCTTTTCTCGAAGAAATTTGTTTTTCCTTCTAAAGATATCATTTCCATAAAGTCAAATGGATTTTTTGAATCGTATACTTTTTCGCACCCAAACTCTAGCAGTAGTCGGTCGGTAACATACTCTAAATACTCGGTCATTAACTTTGCATTCATTCCTATTAAGCTCACCGGCAAAGACTCTGTAATAAATACACGTTCAATGTCTAAGGCTTCGACGATGATTTCTTTAATGCGTTCTTTTGGGACTTTATTCACAATGTGATGGTTGTGCAGGTGCACGGCAAAATCACAATGCATCCCTTCATCTCTTGAAATCAACTCATTAGAAAAGGTCAAACCTGGCAACAAACCTCTTTTCTTTAACCAAAAAATAGAACAAAATGCTCCTGAAAAGAAAATACCTTCAACAGCAGCAAAGGCAATCAAACGTTCTGCAAAAGATTCGGACTCGATCCATTTCAAAGCCCAATCAGCTTTTAATTTGATTGCAGGAAAAGTTTCTATCGCTTTAAAGAGCTTGTCTTTCTCTAACTCATCCTTCACATAGGTATCAATTAACAAAGAATAGGTTTCAGAATGAATATTCTCCATCATTATTTGAAAACCATAGAAGAATTTCGCCTCAGAATACTGCACTTCGTTCACAAAGTTCTCTGCTAAATTTTCATTTACAATTCCATCAGACGCAGCAAAAAAGGCTAAAATATGCTTGATAAAATAACGTTCATCAGCTGTTAATTTATCATTCCAATCTGCAACATCTGCATGCAAATCAATCTCTTCAGCTGTCCAGATACATGCTTGCTGTTTCTTATACCACTCCCATAAATCATCATGTTGAATTGGAAAAATTACAAATCTATTATCGTTTGGCTGTAAAATCGGTTCTATTGCAGACATTGTATATAAAATTTAGTTGCATTGCTTGTGTGTTGCTTTTCAAAAAAAGGCGTTAACAAAGATTGCAAAATTTGTCTGAAATACGAAGTCTTACTTATTCACAATAACCCTAAGTTTTTAACAAAAGGTAAATATTTACATGTTTTAAAGCATTTTTGACCCTAATTCAACATATTGATTTACAGATTATTACACGCTTAAATTTCGCAAAACCCTTGTTTTTATTGAGGTTATCAAAGAAGTCTATTGAACCTGTAAGAAGTTTTTCAAAAGGGCACTTTCGAAACTTCAAAAACAAAAAAGAACCTAAGTTATTTAGGTTCTTTTTTCACTATATCTTTACTATGACTTGTTGCATTTTAATTGCTTCAGCAGCGCAAATGCATCCCAAAGAAGAATAAAAAACACATAGCGCTATTTTTCACAGTTCTGCTTGACGGCTACTTTTCTTTCAGTTGTTCGGCTACTTTTTCTAATTCCTCATACCACACTTCTCCAAATTTTCTTACCAATGCTTGTTTGACAAACTTATATACCGGCACTTGTAGTTCCTTTCCTAAAGAACAAGCATCATCACAAATATCCCATTTATCATAATTTACCGATGAAAATTCTGTAAACTTCTTTATTCTAACAGGATATAAATGGCAAGAAATTGGCTTCTTCCATTCAACAACACCTTGATTATAAGCCTCTTCTATTGCACATAATGCTGTATTGTTTTTATCAAAAATAACATAGGCACAATCTGCACCGTTGATTAACGGTGTTTCTAACTCACCAAAATCACTAGTAATCCAAGTTCCTTGGCTTTCTATTGCGTCGATACCTTCCTTTCTTAAAAAAGGTTTCACCTTTGGATAAATTTCAGCTAATATTTCGGTTTCTTCTTTTTCCAAAGGAGCACCGGCATCACCATCAATACAACAAGCTCCTTTGCATGCAGAAAGGTTACAGACAAAATCTTTATCTATAAGGTTCTCTGAAACTATGGTTTTCCCTAATTGAAACATTTCGCAAAAATACATTTATTTTTTTCTAATTCTTATATCTTTACAATAACTTAGTGTTGTACATAAACCAAACCTAATGATGAAACTTGATCTAAAAGAAATCTTTACTGCCTTTATGGTGCTTTTTGCCGTTATTGACATTATTGGAAACATTCCTATTGTGATTGATTTGCGTAAAAAAGCAGGACATATTCAATCAGAAAAAGCATCAATTATTGCGGGTATCATTATGATATTCTTTTTGTTTCTTGGAAAAAGTTTATTGTCTGTTATTGGTGTAGACGTCAATTCATTTGCTGTTGCTGGAGCCTTTATTTTATTCTTCATCGCCTTAGAAATGATTTTAGGCATTACACTTTACAAGGATGACGAAAGCAGCGCTATTACAGCCTCAGTCTTTCCATTAGCTTTTCCACTAATTGCAGGACCAGGGAGTCTCACAACGCTTTTATCACTGAGAGCAGAATTCAGTATCGAAAATATTATTGTAGCGGTTTTGTTAAATGTACTCGTTATCTATATCGTTTTAAAAACATCTACTAAAATTGAGAAATTCATTGGACCAAACGGCATAAACATCATAAGAAAAATATTTGGTGTGATCCTTTTAGCGATTGCAGTGAAACTATTTGCTACGAATATTAAAGAATTATTTTAATGGAGAATTTTGATGTGTTAATTATTGGAGGTGGCGTTGCTGGCATGCAATGTGCATTAATTTTTGGTTCTGCGAAAGACAAACCATTTGCAGCTGACAAAAGGGTTGGAATTGTGCTACATCAAAAAACTTCTCATCTGCAAAATGCATTGTTCAACAATGCGCTTGGCATAGCACCAAAAACTACCGGCGCTGCTATTCTTGAAGATGGAAAAAAGCATTTGGCCCAAACCTACCCGCAGATTTCACAGATAGATACTGAAAAGACACTTTCTATAGCTCAAGTAACAAACGGCTATAAAATCACAACAAATAAAGCCATTTATTTTTCCAAAATTGTGGTACTCGCTTTAAATTATGCCAAGCCATTTACAATAAAAGGTCTTGAAGAGTTTATAATTCCACACAAAAAAGCACAGGCAAGTAAAGATCGCATCCAGCTCAAACATGTAGACTTTTTAGTAGCCCAAGGACTGTATGTCTGCGGAACCATTGCTGGCCTCAGGAGTCAATTTGCCATAGCTGCGGGAAGCGGTGCTACTGTAGCTACAGATATTTTAACGCTTTGGAATAACGGAAAACACACAAAAATCCATGACAAAGCATAATTAAAAATCCCCGCTCGTTAGCGGGGATTTTTAATTATATATGTATTTCAATAGGTCCTATTTATTCTACTGTAACAGACTTCGCTAAATTTCTTGGTTGATCTACATTTTTTTCTAGCATTACTGCTATGTGATAAGACAACAACTGCAAAGGAATTGTCGTAAGAAGTGGTGTAAACGCCTCCTCTGTCTCAGGAATCTCAATCACGTGATCTGCGATCTCTTTCACCGTAGTATCTCCTTCTGTAACCACCGCAATTATTTTACCTGATCTCGATTTTATCTCTTGAATATTACTTACCACCTTTTCGTAGTGCCCTTTATTCGTTGCAATCACAAAAATTGGCATGTTTTCATCAATCAAAGCAATTGGACCATGCTTCATTTCTGCAGCTGGATACCCTTCAGCGTGGATGTATGAAATTTCTTTCAACTTTAAAGCACCTTCTAGTGCAACAGGAAAATTAAACCCTCTACCCAAATACAAGCAATTTGGAGCGTCTTTGTATACAGATGCAATGTATTTCACCTGTTCATCAATTTTCAACAATGCTTCTACCTTAGAAGGTATTGCTTGGAGAGTCTGAAGGTAAGTTTGAAACAGCGTTTGTGAAATTTTACCTTTTTCCTTCCCTAATTTAATTGCTATTAAAGACAATACTGTGATCTGCGTGGTAAATGCTTTCGTTGAAGCTACTCCAATTTCTGGACCTGCATGTGTATAAGCACCTGCATGTGTTTCTCTAGCAATAGAAGACCCCACAACATTACACACACCAAACACAAAGGCTCCTTTCGACTTCGCTAGCTTAATAGCGGCTAAGGTGTCTGCAGTCTCTCCTGATTGAGAAATTGCAATTACAATGTCTTTCTCTGTAATTATTGGATTTCTATATCGAAATTCTGAAGCATATTCCACTTCTACTGGAACCCTTGCAATATCTTCAAATAAATATTCTGCAACGAGACCTGCATGCCACGAAGTTCCACAAGCCACAATAATAATACGATCTGCATTCACAAATTTTTCAATGTGATTGTCAACACCTGCCATTCTAACAATTCCTTGATCAGCAAGCAAGCGCCCTCTGTAGGTATCTAAGATTGCTTTTGGCTGCTCATGAATCTCTTTCAACATAAAATGATCGTAGCCCCCCTTTTCAATTTGCTCTAGACTCAAGTGTAGTTCTTGGGTTTTGGTATCTATTAGGGAATCTTTTTTAATTTCACGCACCTTGATGCCCTTGCCTAATTTAATAATAGCCATTTCTTCATCTTCAAGATAGACCGCTTCTTTTGTATATTCAATAAACGGTGAAGCATCAGAGGCGATAAAAAACTCTTTGTTGTTTTTACCAATCCCTATTGCAATCGGACTACCCAGACGGGCAACTACGATTTCATTTGGTTTTGACCTATCAAAAACAGCAATTGCATAAGCCCCAATCACTTCGTTCAAAGCTAACTGCACCGCCTTACCTAGCTTACAACCTCTCTCTTTTTTCACCTCTTCAATGAGGTTTATTAACACTTCAGTATCGGTATCACTATGAAAGACATAGCCTCTATTAACCAGTTCTTTCTTTAAAGTATCATAGTTCTCTATAATTCCATTGTGCACTATAACAAGATCTCCAGACATCGATGTATGGGGGTGAGAATTGATATCGTTTGGAACACCATGCGTTGCCCAACGTGTATGACCTATTCCTATATTTCCTTGTTTCCTTGTTTCGTCTTCATTAGTAATCAGTTCTAAATCAGAAACCTTTCCTTTTGTTTTAGTTACAGAAACAGCCGCTCCATCATACAACATGATTCCTGCACTGTCATAACCTCTATACTCTAGTCTTTGCAAACCTTTCACAACAATTGGGTAGGCTTCTCTATAACCTATATACCCTGTAATTCCACACATAGCTTTTTATTTTTTTATTTCTTTATTTCTTTATTTCTTTATTGAATAGGAGATTTTCAACTTCGCATTTCGTGCTCCATGCAATGCTTTATTGTGATCTAATAAGGTTACCGCTTTAGGATTCCAACTATGCTTCGACACGAGGGTATCGAGTGGTGATGAAATTACATCCGTGACACTATTAAAAACTTTCAGACCTAATATCGGATTCTCAGTTTCATCACCATTCAGTAACTCTGACACATAATCTGTAATTCTAAATTTATAATAATCAGGTTTTTGATCTGTAATCACTAAATTCCCACCAAAAACATCTGGCCCTTCAGAAAAATGATCTTTGATTTGTGCATCATAGGCGCCTTCTTTGTACAAAAGAAGTCTAAACGGTGTTTGCACAGTATCCTGCCCCACAATGTCTTGATTGACATAAAAGGATAAAGAGGCATCATTAATCAGCCAATTTTTACTTTTTAAATCAATCAATTGATTGGCATCTAACATTTGTACTTGCGCACTATTTCCGGCAGTTCCTTGAATAATAATATTGCCGTCATCTGGATACACTTTTTCGGCCATCTTATACAAGCTTGTACTAAAATTTGAAAGAGCAAACGAATTCGATTTTGCAATTGTATCAAGCACTGTTGTTCCTCCTACTACCACTGTTTTTGTATATCTTATCTCAATAGACGGCCTCAATTCTTGATTCACTGTTCCTATATTGAAACCTATTAATGCGCCTTCATTACCTTTTGCTTCCATATACAAACCATTAAAATAAGCATTCAAGGCTTCTTGAGAATCAAAATTTGATGAAGTTTCATAAGCATCTATAAATATGTCCTTTATTTTATCAGCATCCAATGGTACCCTAGCAAAGGGATTGATGTTGGCCAACCTTAGTGTATCAGTTTGATACACCTCACCTGTACTCAACCTTCTTTTGTAAATCATTACGGTATCGGTTGCGTTTGGCTTGAATTGATAGTCGGCAGTAGCATTTAATATTCCAGGAAGTATTTGATAGGCCGCATCTGAATCGTATGCATTAGACTTAGAAGGATCTGCAGGATCTAAGCGATTCATATAGGTCTCTGTTCTGTAAACATTAAAATCAAATGATTTCGTTTGATCTCCAATGATAGAATCTAACACATACTCTGAAATCGTCCCCACTTTTTTGGTTGCCTGGTATGGAAGTTTTAAAAACACTGTATCAATGGTAGTTACAATCGTTGTATCTACTCCATAGGTTCTTTCTGCAGCATCAGGAGTAGCATTCACCTCGCCATCTAGCACCAATTGAGACACAATCGAGGCCTCGACCTTCTCATAATTGGAATTATTATACACTCCCAATAAATATTGCCCGAGAGATCCTCCAATCGTTAAACCATCTGCCCTTACACTTGTAATTGCCTTATTGGTAACAACCACATCAATTACGGTGTCCTTTGTTTCAAATTTTGAATTTGTAACAACACTTGTTGCAATATCATTAAAATCTTTTTCACATGATACTATTCCAATAAAGAACAGCATGAACAATGCAATATATACACTCTTTTTCGTCATTTTCCCTTAAAATAATGGTTATTCTGCTAAAACTTCGTTCGCATAAAAATCTAAATAAGCCTCTGTAAGCGTTTCTTCTGTCTGGTAATCTAAAACAGGTTTATCGCAATCTTGGATAAAAGAACTTAACTCCTCAGAGATATACTCGCTTCCTTTAATTACGGCATCAGAATTTTGAATGGCACTTTTTAAAATATTGACATGGTTTGGTGTGTCAAGAATAACCGTTTTATCCAAAGCTATTTTGTCGAATTTCACCTTTTCAGCTAAGGTCCCGTTCAATGTTCCTTCAAAATCATTGTTATATACAGAAGTCACTATTTTGCTTTCATTAAACAATGGCTCTTCTTTGTAGAACTCTCTTAAGTATAACGGCAACAATGAAGCCATCCAGCCATGAATATGGATAATATCTGGAGCCCAGTTTAATTTTTTTACAGTTTCAATAACACCTTTTGCAAAAAAGATTGCTCTTTCATCATTATCATCAAACAAAGCATCGTCTTCATCGGTAAAAATAGCTTTACGCTTGAAGTACTCATCATTATCAATGAAATATACCTGCATGCGCTCCTTAGGAATAGATGCCACCTTAATGATGAGAGGCATGTCCATATCGTTGATTATCAAATTCATTCCAGACAACCTTATTACTTCATGCAACTGGTGTCTTCTTTCGTTAATCACACCAAATCTTGGCATAAAAATACGGGTTTGAACCCCTTTAGAATGAGCTTTCCTAGCAGCGTTGAATGCTGTAGACGCCATTTCTGTTTCCGGTAAATATGGTACTACTTCAGACGAAACGTATAATATTCTCTTATCCTTCATTGAGTCAGTTCATTTTATGAGAATTGCAAAAGTACACTTTTTTATGCAAAATTCATGTTAAAATACTAAGTTTGCACACAATTAACACTGAGTATTTATGCAAATTTTCAAAAATAAGAAAGCTTTAATCCATTGTATTTCTATACTTAAAGAAGAGAATAAGCAAATCGGATTCGTTCCTACGATGGGAGCATTACACCAAGGACATCTGTCTCTAGTAGCAGCTGCAAAAAAAAACAACGACATCTCTCTAGCAACCATATTTGTGAATCCCACTCAGTTTAACAAGTCCGAGGACTTAGAAAAGTACCCAAAAACAATTGAGAATGACTTAAATTTATTGAGAAGTATTGATTGTGATATTGTATTCATCCCATCTGTGGATGAAATATACAGCAATACTATTTCCTCGAAACGATACTCTTTTGGCGGAATTGAGAATCAAATGGAAGGAAAATTTAGAGCTGGTCATTTTGACGGAGTAGCAACAATTATTCAACTCTTTTTTGAAATCATTCAGCCAAATCGTGCTTATTTTGGAGAAAAAGACTACCAACAATTGCAAGTTGTAAAAAAACTAGCAGAACAGGAAAACTCAAACGTGGAAGTAATTGGCTGCCCCATCTTTAGAGAAGAGGACGGATTAGCAATGAGCTCCAGAAACATGAGGCTATCAGAATTACAAAGAAACGCCTCTCCTTTAATCTACAAAACACTACAGAAGGTCTACAACCTCATCAACACAAAGGACATCAAAGAAATTTACACCTATGTTCAAGAGCAATTTGACAAAAATAGCTTCCTAGAACTAGAGTATTTTACCATTGCAAATCAAGATACTTTACAGGAGGTAACAAGCATAAAAAAAGGTAAAAACCACAGAGCATTTATTGCAGTAAATGCGGGTACTATTCGATTAATAGACAACCTACTATTACCTGCAAACAGCTAAAAATGCTTTTTGTTTTTTTTTAACTTAGAAATACATTTAAAAGTTTTATTTTCGCGCCATGTTAGTACAAGTAGTAAAATCTAAAATCCACAGGGTTAAAGTAACCGGTGCAGATTTAAATTATATAGGAAGCATTACCATTGATCTCGACTTGATGGAAGCTGCGAATCTCATTGAAGGAGAAAAAGTGCAAATTGTCAATAATAACAACGGAGAGCGATTAGATACTTACGCAATTCCTGGAAAAAGAGGAAGTGGAGAGATTACACTAAACGGGGCAGCTGCAAGAAGAGTCGCAGTGGGCGATATACTCATACTTATTACCTATGCCTTCATGGATTTTGAAAAGGCAAAAGATTTTGAACCAGCGCTGGTTTTTCCAAACGAAGCAACAAACACCCTTACATAACCTTGAAAAACTCACTAAAGAAATCATTAAAAATTGTACTACCTCTTCTTTTTGGTGGTTTTCTAGTTTGGTATTCTTTATCGAGTATTTCAATCACCGTATTAGCAGACTACTTTGAAAACGCAAATTACTGGTGGATTGGGCTAGGTTTGTTCTTCGGAACTCTAAGTCATTTATCCAGAGCATATCGTTGGAAATTTATGCTAGAACCTATTGGATATACCCCTAAGCTCACCAATAGCATCTTGGCTGTTTTGGTAGGATACCTTGTTAATCTTGCCATCCCAAGAGCTGGAGAAGTATCTCGAGCTGCTGTGCTGACCAACTACGAAAATGTACCCTTTGAAAAAGGATTTGGAACTATTGTTGCAGAAAGAATTGCAGACGTAATCATGATGCTATTGATTGTTCTCATTACTCTTTTTGTACAGTTCGACTTTATTTATAATTTACTAGCACGTAATTTTGACAGCGTAAATAGCAGTCTCATTCTACTGGGAATTATCATCTGTTTTTACCTAATTACTCGGTATGTAAAAAAGGCAACAAAAGGAATTGCTTTAAAAATTAAAAATTTTATTAGTGGACTCATTGAAGGAGTCACTAGTATTTTTAAAATGAAAAACAAATGGGCCTTTCTTTTCCATACTTTTTTCATTTGGACAATGTATGTTGCTATGTTTTGGGCAACAATCCCTTCTATTGAAAACTTAGAAGTTCCTTTTGGAGGCGTTTTAATAGGTTTTATTGCTGGCGGATTTAGCATTGCTGCAACGAATGGCGGAATAGGTCTTTACCCTATAGCTGTTGCCGGAGCATTAGCCTTGTTTGGAATTTCAGAAGAACCTGCAACTGCTTTTGGTTGGATTATGTGGACTACACAAACAGCAATGATTATCCTTTTTGGAGGATTGTCATTCTTAGCACTTCCAATATTCAATAAAAACAAGTAACTTTTTAAGTTTCATTACAACTGAAACTTGTAACTTTAAGGTTTGTATATATTATTTATAATGGCCAAAGTAAAAACTTCTTTTTTCTGTCAAAACTGCGGAGCTCAAACTCCCAAATGGACCGGAAAATGCGCTACCTGTAACGAATGGAATACCATTGTAGAAGAAATTATTCAGAAAGAAGAGAAAAGGAGCTGGAAACAAGACACATCAAAACAACAAAAATCCTCACCTCTTCGCATTGAAGAAATTCAATTAAACACCGAAGAGCGGATTCAAACCAACAACAATGAACTCGATACTGTGCTTGGGGGTGGCCTCGTAAAAGGATCTGTCACTTTGCTTGGAGGGGAACCCGGAATAGGCAAATCTACGCTTTTACTGCAAGTAGCGCTTTGCATCTCACAAAAGGTACTTTATGTTTCTGGGGAAGAGAGTCAATCACAAATCAAAATGAGAGCAGAAAGGATTGACGCTAAAGATTCTAATTGCCTTATATTAACAGCGACAAATACACAGGAGATTTTTAAAAACATCGAAAATATTAATCCAGAGTTTTTAATTATTGATTCTATTCAAACACTTCACACGAGTACTATAGAAGCTTCACCTGGAAGCATTTCTCAAATTAGAGAAACTACGGCTGAATTGATAAAATTTGCAAAAGAAACCGAAACCCCAGTTTTATTAATTGGCCACATTAATAAAGAAGGACAAATTGCAGGCCCTAAAATACTAGAGCACATGGTTGATGTTGTTTTACAATTCGAAGGAGACAGAAACCACACCTATAGAATATTAAGAGCTCAAAAAAACAGATTTGGATCAACCTCAGAATTAGGTATTTATGAGATGCTCTCTAATGGATTGAGAGAGGTTTCAAACCCATCTGAGATTTTAATTTCTAAAAAAGATGCGGACTTGAGCGGCACAGCTATCGCATCTACCCTCGAAGGATTAAGACCTTTGATGATTGAGATTCAGGCATTGGTTAGTACCGCTGTTTACGGAACTCCACAACGATCTACAACAGGGTACAATTTGAAAAGACTTCATATGATTCTGGCTGTTTTAGAAAAACGTGCAGGTTTTAAGTTAGGAGCAAAAGATGTTTTCTTAAACATTACCGGAGGAATACAAGTAGATGACCCGGCAATTGATTTAGCTGTTGTTGCCGCCATCTTATCCTCAAATCAAGACCTCCCAATATCTCCCCATGTATGCTTCGCTGCAGAAGTAGGTTTGGCAGGAGAAATAAGACCCGTATCTAAAATTGACCAACGAATATTAGAAGCAGAAAAACTTGGCTACAAAAAGTTCGTCACCTCAAAATACAATAAAATCACAAGTAAAACTCATTCGATACAACTCATATTGGTTGGAAAAGTGGAAGAAGCTTTCGCAACATTGTTTGCATAAAAAAACCGAGCAATAGTGCTCGGTTTCTTTTTATATTTCAGAAAAATTAGCTCTTCCCGTTTTGTGATTTTATGAATTTATCTAAAGCCATAGTCATCGAAGGGGTCTCTGGAGTAGGGGCAGTAATATCACACCTTAACCCAGCCTCTGTTGCAGCTCGTACAGTAGAATTTCCGAATACCGCTATTTTCGTGTTATTTTGTTTGAAATCCGGGAAATTCTTGAATAACGAATCAATTCCAGACGGACTAAAAAACACGAGAATATCATAAAAAACATTTTCTAAATCTGACAAATCGCTTACTACCGTTCGATACAAAATAGCTTGTTTCCAGTCTACTCCTAGTTTTTCCAGTTCCGATGGGATTAATGGCTTCAACTTATCTGAAGATGGTAATAAAAACTTCTCATCTTTATGTTTCTTTATAAGCTTACAAAGCTCTGGAAATGTTCTAACTCCAACATAAATCTTTCGTTTTCTGTAGACTACATATTTTTGCAAATAAAAAGCAACTGCCTCCGACTGACAAAAATACTTTAAACTATCAGGCACTTTAAAGCGCATCTCTTCTGCAATTCTAAAAAAATTATCAACAGCATTTCTACTCGTTAATATAATTGCAGTAAAATTATTTAAATCTACTTTTTGAGTTCTAACCTCCTTTACCTCAACTCCTTCAACATGAATAAAAGATCTAAAATCAATTTTTACCTTCTGTTTTTCAGAGAGATCAAAATAAGGTGAGGTTTCTGTTTTTGGAGCCGGCTGCGACACCAATATTGTTTTCACTTTCATACATCTTTTTTTAAAGCACTGCCTTATACACAATTAGTAACGGTGCGATTTCAAGGGCGCAAAGATACAAAATAAAATAAAACAACTTGCTAACAATCAAGTTTTTGTTATGTCGAAATAAGAAGATCCATGACATCAAAAAAAACAAGACACCTGCAACAAACAGCAACAATACACTCAATTTATTATAAACAACAACAACCAATACTGGGTAAATAAGGAGTGCAGTAGTGTGAAAATAGATCACTCTACTCACTAATAATAAACCTATTTCATTTTGAACATTAAATACTTTCGACAAACTTAGAATCACTAACTGAAAAAGTAAAACATAAACAAAGACTTCACCTAACGCTGCTGTAAAAGAAGAAAAACTAGAAGGAACAAGAAAGACAAATTCTTGCAATAGCGTGATAAAAACCGCAAAAACAACCGAAGAAAAGCAAAGTAAAACTACATTAAAAAAATTCAAAAAAGTTCCTCTTTCTTCGTTCGTCTTTGCAAGAAAACCACGATTAAAAAAAGAAGTAACATAACCGAATAACTTCTCTTGACTACCTGTTTTCAGTACAACAAGCAACAACAGGGCTCCTAAAAAAACAAATGTTATCCAATTGTTAGAAAAATCTATTCGATCTATGGCCTGCATTATATTCTGTATCTAAATTAAACACAAAATTAGGAATAAAATAGCGTATATTTGTTACTCATACTTTTAGATTGAAAAAACATGTCTAATACACTCGTCATTATACCTACGTATAACGAAAAAGAAAACATTGAAGCGATCACTCGCGCAGTCTTTGATCAAAAAAAATCTTTTCACCTACTTATTGTTGACGACAACTCTCCTGATGGAACTTCTGCAATTGTGCAACGTTTAATGCAAGAATTCCCTGAACAATTGCATTTAGAAACACGCACAGAGAAAAACGGAATTGGTACCGCGTACATACATGGTTTTAAATGGGCTCTTGATAGAAACTACGATTTTATTATAGAGATGGACGCCGATTTTTCTCATGACCCAAAAGACTTAGAGAAGCTCTATGACGCCTGCTCCAACAAAGGATCAGATATCTCAATTGGATCAAGATACTCAAACGGTGTTAATGTTGTTAATTGGCCAATGAAACGAGTATTGCTTTCTTATTTTGCATCTAGATATGTGCGCTTTATTACAGGCATCCCCATTCATGATACAACGGCTGGTTTTGTTTGCTACAAAAGAAACGTCCTAGAAACCATTCAACTAGAACAAATTAAATTTGTTGGCTATGCCTTCCAAATTGAAATGAAATTTAAAGCTTGGAAGCACAAATTTACAATACAAGAAGTTTCTGTTATTTTTACTGACAGAACCTTAGGGGAATCAAAAATGAGCGGCTCCATTGTTTTTGAAGCACTCTTTGGAGTTTTAAAACTACGTTTAAACGGCTTACCCAAATAACATGAACAACACAATACTTATACAGAATGCTCAAATTGTGAATGAAAACAAGGTCTTTAAAGGCGATGTTTTCATTGAAAACAATATTATTAAACACATCGGAAAAAACATAAGTCCCATAGAAAAAACAAAGGTCATTGATGCCAATGGATCCTATTTAATCCCAGGAGTTATTGACGATCAAGTTCATTTTCGTGAACCTGGGTTGACTGAAAAAGCAAACATTGCAACGGAAAGTAAAGCTGCAATTGCAGGAGGAATTACCTCTTTTATTGAAATGCCAAATACCGTTCCGCAAGCAACTACACAAAAATTATTAGAAGATAAATTTAGAATTGCCTCAGCATCATCCTATGCCAACTACTCTTTTATGTTTGGAGGAACAAACAACAACCTTGAGGAATTGCTAAAAACCAATCCTAAACATGTAGCGGGAATTAAGTTATTTCTTGGGTCTTCTACCGGAAATATGCTCGTAGACAATGAACAAACCTTAGAGAAAATATTTTCATCGACCAACATGCTCATCGCTGTTCATTGTGAAGATGAAACTACAATTAAAAAGAATACAGCGCATTTCAAAGCGATTTACGGAGATGACATTCCTATAGAGCTACATCCTATTATACGAAGTGAAGAAGCCTGTTACATCTCGTCTTCAAAGGCCATTGAGCTTGCAAAAAAAACAGGAGCAAGACTGCATGTATTTCATCTTTCCACAGAAAAAGAAACGCACTTATTCAGAAATGATATTCCTCTGGAGGAAAAGCAAATAACAGCAGAGGTCTGCATACATCATTTATGGTTTTGTGATGAAGACTACACTTCCAAAGGAACTCATATAAAATGGAATCCTGCAGTAAAATCTGCCAATGACAGAGCTGGGCTGTGGAAGGCTTTATTAGATGACCGATTAGACATCATCGCTACCGATCATGCGCCTCATACATTAGAAGAAAAAGACAACGTATATACCAAAGCTCCCAGCGGAGGGCCCTTGGTACAGCATGCGTTAAATGCTATATTTGAGAAAGTCAAAGACGGCACTATTTCTGTTGAGAAAGCAGTTGAAAAAATGTGTCATAACCCTGCAAAAATATTTAAGATAAACAAAAGAGGCTTCATTAAAGAAGGCTATTTTGCAGATCTTGTTTTAATAAACACCCACAAGTCAAACAAGGTTACAAAAGAAAATATATTGTATAAGTGTGGCTGGTCTCCTTTTGAAGGAACGGAATTTTCATCAACAATCACCCATACATTTGTCAATGGAAATTTGATCTACAACCACGGAGAATTCAATGAAAATATAAAAGGAGAGCGTCTCGTTTTTAACAGATAATATGAACAAAATAACAATACTCACATTCGTTCTTTTTTTAGCATCATGCACTAGTAGAACGATTCTAAAAAAACCTGATGATATAATTCCTAAAGACACAATGGCGCTGCTCTTAACAGATTTATTCATTGCCAAAAGCGCTCATAATAAAAAGAATTTAAACAATGAGCGCAATATTAATTATGCCCCTCTTATTTACACCAAATACAAAATCGATAGCACTCGATTTATACAGAGCAACTATTATTACACCTCAAAACTAGAAGAATATAATCTTATTTTCACAGCGGTGAAAGCACAATTAAAAGAACAAAAAGAAGTGCTTGAAAAAAAAATAAAAACAGACTTTGAAGAGATCGACATTGAAGAAAACAACCTTCCTCTAAAAGATTAACACCATCATTCTCTTTTATAATTGTCAGCAACTACTTGGATGACCTTTTTCAAAGGCATAAATTCAAAACTCACACTCTTTTTAATTTTCGCTGAGGAATAATAGGTTTTGCGATGCAATGACCGCTCAGAGTTTCTTGTGATCCTTCTTTTTCTACCCGTAAAAAAAGCGACCACACTGTCAATTATCCTCAAAAAAGAGGTTTTTCTTTTTGACATATAGATCGTTGGTGCTTTTTTTCCAAAATGCTGTGCTATCTGAGAAAAAAGAGCTTTAAAACTAAGATTCTCTGTAACTAAAATAAATCGTTCATTTTTCAGATTACTAGCCATCAGTCTAAGCATCGCCGCAGCGACATCAGAAACACCTACGAAACCAGTAACTCCGTCTGTAAAAAAGGAAAAACCCTTTGCTGCCTTTGCAAATAACAATCCTGTATTCACTTCCCAAAACCCGGCTCCTAAGATCACTCCAGGATTCACAATAATCACATCAACACCTTCTTGACTAGCCCGCCATACCTCCATCTCCGCACCGTGCTTTGTAATTGCATATCCACTACTATTATCATCCAGGACCCAATCATTTTCTTCAGAAACAAGCTCTGTATGCTCGGCATCTCCAATGGTGGCTATAGAACTCACAAAGCAAAGTTTCTTTACATTACAGGCAATAGCACAGTTTACGACATGAGCTGTACCTTCGATATTTACCTGACGCATTTTTAGATAATCTTTAGGATCAAAAGAAACGAACGCAGCAGCATGATACACAAAATCTACATCCACAAATGCCTTCTCTAAAGAAGGAACCTCGGTAATATCTGCCTGCACCCACTCGATTCTCGAAAATAAATCTTCTACAGCATCCGTATAATAAGAAAACACTTTTTTAACAGCTTGTAATCGGCTAGCTGTTCTATAAATTGCTCTGACTTCCTTGTTTTGAGAAGCTAATTGATACAATAAATGTGCTCCTACTAATCCCGTTCCGCCTGTTACCAAAATCATCTTACAAATCTAAAAATCCTAGTAGCTAAAATAGTTTTTTTTATAGGATAAAAGTATCTTTGCTTTCGGTTAAATTAAGAAAAAATGACAAATTTTGTAGAAGAATTACGCTGGCGAGGATTGTTGCATGATATCATGCCAGATACAGAAGCTTATTTATTAAAAAATAAAACTGCTGGCTATATTGGCTTTGACCCTACTGCAGATTCACTACACATTGGTAGTTTGGTTCAAATTATCATATTAATGCATTTTCAAAAAGCAGGACATTCCTCTATCGCTTTGGTTGGAGGTGCAACAGGAATGGTAGGAGATCCTTCTGGAAAATCTGCAGAGCGAAACTTGCTCGATGAAGCTACTTTATCAAAAAATATTGCTGGAGTAAAAGGACAATTGGAGCGTTTCTTGGATTTTAACGAAGCAACATCAAAAAACCCTGCAGCATTGGTAAACAATTACGACTGGATGAAAGACATCTCTTTAATTGATTTTGTGCGCGATACGGGTAAACACATTACGGTCAATTATATGATGGCAAAAGACTCTGTGAAAAAAAGAATTTCTGGTGAAAATACAGAAGGGATGAGTTTTACAGAATTTACCTATCAATTATTTCAAGGCTATGATTTTTATCATCTGTACAAAGAGAAAAACTGTCGCTTACAGATGGGGGGATCTGATCAGTGGGGAAATATTACCACAGGAACAGAGTTGATCAGAAGAAAAGCGCAAGGAAAAGCTTATGCAATTACAGTGCCTTTGGTCACAAAAGCAGACGGTACAAAGTTCGGAAAAACGGAAGGGGGCAATGTTTGGTTAGATGCAAATAGAACTTCTCCTTATAAATTCTATCAATACTGGTTGAATTCTTCTGATGAAGATTCTGAAAAATACATTAAAATATTCACCTTCCTATCAAAAGAAGAGATTGAACAATTGGTTGAAGCGCATAAAGAAGCTCCTCACATGCGACTGCTTCAAAAGAAAATTGGAGAAGAGGTAACCGTGATGACTCATGGTAGAGCCGCATATGATAATGCGATTGCTGCAGCGAACATCTTGTTTGGAAAATCAACCTCAGAGGCCATAAAATCGCTCGATGAACAAACATTTTTAGATGTTTTTGAGGGAGTCCCTCAAGCCACTGTCTCAAGAGAAGAAATAGAAAATGGACTAGATATGATTGGTGCTTTGGCCGCAAAAACAAATTTTTTAGCATCAAATTCTGATGCTCGAAGGGCCTTAAAAGAAAATGCGGTTTCTGTAAATAAAGAAAAGGTAAAAGAACAGTATTTAATTACATCTGACGATTTAATTGCTGATGCCTATGTCTTGTTACAACGTGGTAAAAAATCATACTTTTTACTAAAAGTAGCATAAGACTCACTTTTGTAAAAAATGTGTGCAGTTTATTTGCACACATTTTTTACAAAAGTGAGCTTCTTCTTTTTTTATACCCTTTTTCTGGTGCTTCAGTCTCTTATCACTGAAGTTTTACATCTTTTCATAAACCTGCTCGGATATGCCATCCCTATGCATTATAAAACAGCCAGAGCTTACAATCTCTGTTGTGGAAAGTTTCTTGATTCATTGCTAAAATTTTTATCCTGTGTAGCTCATGGGATATGATCCGTATTCACCACAATTTAAGAATGTACTTACTGAGAAAAAAAAGAGTTGCTCTAAACACAAATGAAATGTCTGTTGACCCTAATTTAATAGCTTACTATTTAAGGGTGTTTACATCCATTTTGCATCTATTTACAGCACCATCAAGTTACACCCTCTAATATCCGAGTTATCAAAGCGACCTATAACTTCAAAAGTTCTATTTGCATGCACTTTACCTAAATCTTGTGTAGCAATAAAGGAACATGAATTATAATTAGCGAGGTCTATGATATTGATCCCTCCTGAAACTCCTCTAGGTAAAATGGAGAGTGGATCTTCTGTATCTCTCGCAAGTACTTTCATCCAAGGAGGACTGCCAAAGCGGCCCTCACGAAGCGCATATGCCTGACTTAATAATTCTGTCATTCCGTATTCTGAATGAATTTGAGAGACACCAAAACCTCTCGCTAATAAGCGGTGCAATTCTTCACGAACCAATTCCTTTCGCCTTCCTTTCATACCGCCAGTTTCCATAATAATGGTATTTTTAAGACCAAACTGATACCGTTCAATGAGGTCTAATAAAGCAAAAGAAACACCAATCAATAAGACTTTTTCACCTGCTGCGTCTAAGCGCTCCAAGGTCTGTGAAAGTTCATCAAGATTGTTTAAATAAAACCCACTCTCTGGTTTGTTAGACTTGCGAATGAAATCATTCACCATATAGACTAAGGAAGACCCTTCTCGCTCTAAATAATTAGGCAATAAAGCGAGTACTGTATAATCTTCAATATCTCCATAAAAAAAACGAAATCCCTTTAAATAACTCTCTTCATACAAAGCAAGGTCGGTCACAAAATGCTTGCTAGTAACGCTTCCTGTGGTTCCTGAACTTGTAAAAGTTTCTTGAACCGCATTTTGTGTAGAAAGCACCTCTTTCGTCTTAAAAAACTGAATAGGTAGAAATGGAATTTGTGCAATATCCTTCACGTCAGAGGGATGAACATACAATAAATCACAAAAAGAACGATACACGGAGTTATTCTTGAACTGATGCCTAAAAACAGTCAAAGCAACGTCTAAAAATTCTTGCTCGGTTTGTATATTAAAAATTGATTCTCTCATGACTATACCGCAAAAATAGCCCTAAATATTGGTATGGTTTCTGATTTATTTAAATTTTACTATCTTGCAGACAAGAAAATTTCATTTTCTTAGAAACTAAACAATTTTCTCCCTCCTCTTAGTTTCCCCTGCAATAATGGCGTAATGAACAAGTACAAACTTATCACCTACACTACCCTTACAGGTACAAAGAGCGTTCTGGAGATTCTCAAGAGAAAATCCTGTCAATGGATTATTTACCAAAACGACACCCCAACTTATTTTGTGGATTGCTTTGACTTTAAAAGCAACTCAAATCTCAAAATGAACAACCTCATACTTAGCGAACGAAAATCCATTAATGATGTGATTCGAAAGATTTGCAAAACGCATCAGGTAAAACTTTCACTACCGAAAAAGCCCTTATGCGTTTTTAAGAGCAGCTCCGAAATTCAAACATTAGCGCTAAAACCTTTACCTGAAGAATGGTTGTAATACAAATTGTTTAATACCAAACAATTTTCTTTTTTTTGTTTAATCTGTAGTCTATAATTATTTTGTAGTTTTGGGATTCAGTTTTAACAGCTAAATTTCAAGATAAAAATGACAGATTTTGGTATTAAAGAAGCCTTACATGCATTAGGTTTACAAGACATAAATGAGGGAACTTCTACAGGTTCAAATAACTTCTCTAGTGGAGATCTTATTGAAAGTTATTCGCCGGTTGATGGAAAATTAATTGGAAAAGTAAAGACCACCACAAGAGAAGATTATGACAACGTGATGGCAACTGCTACGGATGCCTTTAAATCATTCAGAAACATGCCAGCTCCACAACGTGGAGAAGTTGTGCGTCAATTTGGAAACAAGTTAAGAGAGCTAAAAGAGCCTTTGGGGAAGTTGGTTTCTTATGAAATGGGGAAATCTTTACAAGAAGGTTATGGAGAGGTGCAAGAAATGATTGACATCTGTGACTTTGCAGTAGGTTTGTCAAGACAGTTAAACGGTCAAACGATTCCTTCTGAGCGACCAGGGCATGTAATGAGAGAGCAATGGCACCCTATTGGTGTGGTTGGGATCATCTCTGCATTTAACTTCCCTGTTGCTGTTTGGGCATGGAATACAGCATTAGCATGGATTTGTGGAGATGTTTGTGTATGGAAAGGTTCTGAAAAAGCGCCTTTATGTTCTGTTGCATGTCAAAATATCATTGCAGCTGTTTTAAAAGACAACAATTTACCAGAGGGTATTTCTTGTATCATTAATGGAGATTACACCGTAGGTGAATACATGACTACAGATGCACGTATTCCTTTAGTTTCTGCTACAGGATCTACAAGAATGGGAAGAATTGTTGGTGCAACTGTTGCAGAGCGTTTTGGAAAATCATTATTAGAGTTAGGTGGAAACAATGCCATTATAATCACTCCAACTGCAGATTTAAAAGTGGTAGTTCCTGGCGCTGTATTTGGTGCTGTAGGTACTTGTGGACAACGTTGTACTTCTACTCGTAGATTGATTATTCACGAATCTGTATATGATAAAGTAAGAGATGCTATTGTTGGTGCTTACGGGCAGTTAACCATTGGAAATCCTTTGGATGAAAAAAACCATATTGGACCTTTAATTGATCACGATGCAGTAAATACCTACCTAGCAGCCATTGAAAAAGCAAAAGCTGAAGGAGGAAATGTACTTGTAGAAGGAGGTGTATTAGAAGGAGAAGGATATGAAAGCGGTTGCTACGTAAAACCAGCCATTATAGAAGCTGAAAATCATTTCGAAATTGTACAGCACGAAACCTTTGCTCCAATTTTGTACTTAATGAAATATTCGGGAGAGGTTGAGAATGCTATTGAAACCCAAAATGGTGTTGCACAAGGATTGTCTTCTGCTATTATGACCAATGAAATGAAGGAAGCAGAAAAGTTTTTATCTTATGCTGGTTCTGACTGTGGTATTGCCAATGTAAATATCGGTACTTCAGGTGCTGAGATTGGCGGCGCTTTTGGTGGAGAAAAAGAAACAGGTGGAGGACGTGAGTCTGGATCTGATGCATGGAAAGTATACATGAGAAGACAAACCAATACGGTAAATTATTCTGATGAATTACCACTTGCACAAGGAATTAAATTTGACCTTTAAAAAGGCGGTTCGAATCGAACCTCTTTCTTTAAAATAAGAATTCATAAACCCTCGCCATATAGCGGGGGTTTTTTTACATCTTAAACAATACTTTCAGAACCACAATACTCCCAAAATCAGAAGGATATTTGGCTCAACTATACTTTACTTTTCGCAAAACACGCATGGTATCTTTGTACTTCATATAGGTAGTTTTATCTGGTAAATTTTTTATGTAATCTTTTGCCTTTCTCAATTGAACAGGGGCCTCTAGATACCCATAGAGATAGCTAATTAAATAATTTGTTGGCAGACGCAACACATCTTCATGCTCTGTTACAGAAAGTGGTTTTTTACAGGCAATTTTTGAAACAATTCGATTGCTATTTGTAAAAATATGTGCAATGACTGCTGGATCAAATTTAGGAGGAACGAATAAAAATTCTTTAACAATATCTAGCTTCCCATTGTCTTTAAAATGAATAATGGTCTTTTCTAACGGATAATGTGTTTCGTGCTTGTCTATTCCAAGCAATATAAATTCAGTAATTATAAAAGAATGTGTATTGTAACGAATTTGAACATCGTCTAAGGCCGAAAAAAACAAACGTACTTGATCGTTGATCAATTCAATATCTACTCTCGATAAAAATTCACGTCCTCTGTTCATCGTTTTCCTACCTGCCCAGCACAATACAAACTGTTCCTTAAAAACCTTATACCTTGGATTGTACTCTTTTTTATGGTTCTTGATAAAGTCAAAAACCCCATTCAAGGTCAGTTCAATATTATTTTGAGCATTTTTTTCAATAGCCTTAACAAGAAGTTCGTTGGTGCTTTTAAGTTCTAAAATCCCCTTGGAAGTCATTGAATTACTCCCTCTTCGAAAAAAGACAGCACCTGTTTTATACTTCCAAGCGTTTTTTGCCAGTGAGGTCACCTGATTGTTTGGAGCAATCGTTACCAAACCAATTACCTTATGACGAGGTAATGTTGGAAAAGGCACGTTCTCATACTGAATTTTTGGAGGATTCTTTAAATAGGCATTTGCCAAGTTTTGAATCTTGCTGTCATCGAAAAAATCGACACCTATCAGCTTGTTTTCTTCATCTTCAATACCAATAACAATGTATGAGTTGTTTGTAGGATTGGAATTTGATAAAGCGCAAACGTGTTTGATGAATTTTGCTTTACCCTCCTTGTTATGCAATGCTAACTTTTCCTTTTTGTCATAAAAACTGTTCTCATCATTATGAGAAAGTAAGTTTTTAATCAAAAGTCGTTTGTTAATCATGACATCTTTATTATGGAACGCTATGCCCCTGGCTAGCAGCTAGCAGCTCGAACCAATCTTCTATGGCCAAGTCAATGCTCACAGCTTCCTGAGCGTTTAATAGCCTTTTTTCATTAGTGGTTCCGATCACAGGATATGGTTTAGCGGGATGCTTTAAAATCCAAGCGAGCAACATTTGTGCTTCCGTACAGTTGTATTTATTTCTTAAATATAGCAAACATTTTCTGATACGTCTCGTTGTTTCGTTGTCTTCCTTAAAAACAGTTCCCAACGGACTCCAACTCATCGCAATGGTATTCTCGCGTGACAGATACTCTAAACAGCCATTGTACATTGCTTCATGGGCTGTTAATGAAAATTCTATTTGATTTGCACACACTGGTATGTGAGAGGAGATCATTTCTATTTGGGAAGAGTTAAAGTTAGAGACTCCAAAGTCTAAAATTTTCCCTTGCTCCTTTAAAAACAGTATTGCTTCACTAATTTCTTCTGGGTGCATCAATGGACTCGGGCGATGCAATAACATTAAATCTACATAGTCAGTCCGCAATTTTTTCAGGGAGGCCTCTACACTCCAAATGATATAGTCTTTGGTATAATTGTAGTGTTTTACTCTGTTGTTTCTAGTACTCCCAACATGCTGAATTCCACATTTCGAAATGAGCTGGATTTCTTCTCTAGAGACTCCACTCTGCTGAAATGCTTCGCCAAATTGGGCTTCAGTAGTATAATCTCCGTAGATGTCTGCATGATCAAAAGTTGTAATTCCCGCAGAAAGAGTGCGCTGTATCTGAGCTACCATATCGGTTGTAGAAAGCTGTTTTCCCCACGCTCCCCAAGACATGCATCCTGCGATGATTCTGCTATATTGTTGTACTTGCATTTATTCTTTGTGAAGTATTGTTGCACTTGCTTGTGCTGTAGGATACACCACCAAGTCTTCTATGTTAACATGATAAGGTCTCGTAACAACGAAATGAATAATATCTGCAATGTCTTCTGCTTGCAAGGGAGCATAGCCGGCATACACAGATTTCGCTCGTTGGGTGTCTCCTTTAAAACGCACATCAGAAAATTCGGTCTCCACTGCTCCTGGATGAATGGCAGATACGCGAATATTATGGGCGTTTAAATCGATTCTCATTGCCTTGTTTAAGGCGTTTACAGCGTGTTTCGAAGCGCAATATACGTTTCCATTAGGATATACTTCTTTGCCTGCGATAGAGCCTATATTAACGATAAAACCTGTATTTCTATAAATCATTTTTGGAATGATTGCTTTAGTTACGTACAATAAGCCTTTGACATTACTGTCTAGCATTGCGTCCCAATCATCCATGTCTCCATCCTGAATGCTGCTGAGGCCATGTGCATTCCCTGCATTGTTAATTAATATATCGATCTGCGAAAAGGATTCAGGTAATGTTTGTATCGCCTCAAATACTTCCCCTCTTTTACCTACATCAAACTGCAAGATAGTGACGGCTGTTAAGGAACTCAATTCAACTTGCAAGTCCTCTAACCGATCTTTCCTTCTTCCGCAAAGAACAAGACGGATTTGATGTTTCGCAAACAACGTTGCAGTGGCTTTGCCAATGCCCGAAGTGGCTCCTGTAATACATGCTGTTAAACTCATAAAAACCTTTTTGATAAAGATACTTGACTTGCAATGAAAAACAAAAAATTCAGGCATGAAAAAACCGCTCTACCTCTAGAGCGGTTCCCTTTAGCCAATTGCCGCAGCAACCAACTAAAATCAACTAACCAAACTTTATTTTAAATCTCTTCTAACTTTTGTTTTTCTTTCTATTTTTTCTCGTTTTCTACCACTATTCCTTACAGCTGCTTTCTGTGTCGTATTTCCTTTTAAATACTGTATAAACCCTAGCCCTCTAAAGGTATATGTTGTTTCTGAACTTATATGGTAAAGACGAATTTTACTATCATTAACAACGCTCAATTCAAACTCTTCAATATCTCCGTTGTCATAATTAAGTGTTAAAATTTTGAGATCATCATAACCTACAACATCAAACACCTCGTAGTCTCCTACAAAATTCCAGTTCAATACATCAATATCTGTGCCAAAAGTGTCTTGAGAAGAATAAAATGTAGTAGTATTTTCGGGAGTAAACTGCAGGTAGTTTTCTTCATCAAAAGGGTTTGCAACTCCCGCAACGCTTGCTGTTTTTTCCCAAGCAACATACTCTTGTAAAAAATACTCAATGTTTTCGTAAAACAACATATCATAATCGAAATTAGATCGTTGATAGCCTATCAAATAATAGGAAACATTATTAAATCCGTCGTCAATTCTAATTTCATTATCAGAAAGCTGCACTACATCAAAATCATATCGTCCTTCTCTATTATGAAAGGTTTCAAGATAACCGTTATAAGTATCGTAATTTCCAACCTGAATACCTAGCCCATTTCCTGTAAAACCAATATCTGCAATATTATTATTCGCATACATCTGACCATTGAGAAAAGAGACGGTAAAGGCTCTCGACAAAAATGGAACATCGCCTGATCCAGAAGTTCTGTGATAATCAATATACCACAAATCATACCCTGAAACCACTTCTTCTAATGAAATTTCATAGGGTCCCTCGTCCAGTGTACATGAATTAAAAAGGGTTGCTGTAGTAAAAAGTAGTACGAGTAATTTTATAGTTTTCATCTGGTTTAGTTTTTATATTATTCAAAGTAATTCAAAATACGTGCCAAAAAAAAAGACCACCAAAATTGGTGGCCTCCTGCAATGAATTGTTTGTTAGGTTAATGATAAAAAACAGTGTCTACTTTTTTTATTTGTGTTACTTTATAATATCTTGTTTTAGCCCCATCGGTATAGGCTATTACAGCGTCATTAATAGACAACTTAAAGGGTAATTCTTCCTTTACTTCTGGTTTTTTATCTAGCCTCTTTTTAGGCGATAAGGTAATCTCATGAATATGATCGCTACGGGATTCGGTAATGTTCACTACCACATATGTCTTGCCATTTATAGTTTCGATACTTGGTGTATGTCTTCTATTCTTGTAATACACGTGCTGTATTGACACCCCATTTAAAGCTTCAATGCCAATTCTTAAATTGGTTCCCCGCACACCGGGTTGACCTCCCACCCAATTCTGAAAGGTGGCCTCTGTAATGGTAAAGGGCGCTTTTTCCGTTAATTTTATCTTTGCACATTGCGAAACGCTTGCTCCCGTAAAAATAAGTACTAGTATGTATTTCAACATATTCATGGCTTTTATTTTAATATAAATTAGTATCTAATGATACAGTATACAAAAAAAGAGCTTATCATTACTGGTAAGCTCTTTTTTATGTTGTTGAAATATAATTTGCTTAATTGTTAAGCGCCTCTGCCATATAAAATTTAGCTACGCTGCTCTGCGCTTAATTGTTTAGAGCTTCTGCACCTCCTACAATCTCTAGAATCTCATTTGTAATTGCTGCCTGACGCGCTTTGTTGTATGTTAACAATAATTCATCACGTAGGTCTTTCGCATTATCGGTTGCTTTGTGCATGGCTGTCATACGCGCTCCGTGCTCTGCTGCAAAACTATCTCTAATAGCCTTGTATAACTGAGTTTTTAATGATTTAGGAATCAACTCCAATACAATTTCCTCTTTAGAAGGCTCAAAAATATAATCTTGATTTGCAGCATTGCTGTCTCCTTCAATTGGTTTGATTGGTAAAAATTGCTCTACGGTTGTAATCTGCGTTGCAGCATTTTTAAATCGATTGTAAACCAACTCAATTTTATCATAGCTACCGTTTACAAAAACATCCATTAATTTTTCTGCAATCACAGCAACATTATCGAATGTTAAATCGTCAAAAATTTCATTATTTGACTCAAAAACACTGTATGACTTAGATAAAATATCGTTTCCTTTTTTACCAATGGTCAATACATCTACGTTTGCATTTGCATACTTCGCTTCAATCGTATTGATGGTTTCTTTGATTACCGATGAATTAAATCCACCACACAAACCTCTATTTGAGGTAATCACCACTACCAATGCATTAGACACCTCTCTTTGCTCAGAGAAATCTCCTCCTGCATCGCTATCTAAAGTAGCGCTTAAATTTTGTAGCAACTCGGTTAGTTTCGATGAGTAAGGGCGCATTGCCGTAATGGCGTCTTGCGCTTTTTTCAACTTTGCAGCAGAAACCATTTTCATAGCACTGGTAATCTGCATGGTAGAACCAATCGATGTAATTCTGTTACGTATTTCTTTTAAGTTTGCCATTCTATGTTGAATTAGGTGTAGTAATTACCTGCTAATTGTGAACAATTAACAGGCAATTCCTAATTTAATATTTGCTTGAAATCTCTTTTGCTGCAGCTTCTAATGTAGCTGTAACTTCGCTGGTTAATTTACCAGCTTTTAAAGTATCTAATGCATCTCTATGTTTTGCATTTAGATACGAGATATAATCTTTTTCGAATTCTTTCACCTTATTTACAGGCACCTCGCTTAACAAGTTCTTAGAACCTGCATAGATAATTGCCACCTGGTCTTCTACAGAGAAAGGATCGTTTTGTGCTTGTTTCAAAATTTCAACGTTACGTTGTCCTTTAGAAATTACATTCATTGTTGCTGCATCTAAATCAGAACCAAACTTTGCAAACGCCTCCAATTCACGGAATTGTGCTTGATCTAGTTTTAAGGTACCAGATACTTTTTTCATTGATTTGATCTGAGCATTACCTCCAACACGCGATACAGAAATACCTACGTTAATTGCTGGACGTACGCCTGAGTTAAATAAATCTCCATCTAAGAAAATCTGTCCGTCTGTAATCGAAATTACGTTGGTAGGAATGTAGGCAGAAACGTCACCTGCTTGTGTTTCAATAATTGGCAATGCCGTTAAAGAACCTCCACCTTTTACGATTCCCTTTAAAGAATCTGGTAAGTCGTTCATGTCTTTTGCAATGCTATCATCGTTAATCACCTTTGCAGAACGCTCTAGTAATCTCGAGTGTAGGTAAAATACATCTCCCGGATATGCCTCACGTCCCGGTGGTCTTCTTAACAATAAAGAAATCTCACGGTACGCAACTGCTTGTTTCGATAAATCATCGTATATAATCAATGCAGGTCTTCCAGAATCTCTGAAGTACTCTCCAATTGCAGCTCCTGCAAATGGTGCATATACCTGCATAGATGCAGGGTCAGATGCATTGGCTGCTACAATTGTAGTATAAGCCATTGCTCCTTTTTCTTCTAACATGTTTGCAATGGCAGCAACCGTAGATGCTTTTTGCCCAATAGCAACATAAATACAGAATACTGGCTCACCAGCATCGTAAAATTCTTTCTGGTTTAAGATGGTATCTAAAGCTACAGTAGATTTCCCTGTTTGACGGTCTCCAATGATTAGCTCACGTTGTCCACGTCCTACAGGAATCATCGCATCAATTGCTTTAATTCCAGTTTGTAAAGGCTCTGTTACAGGCTCACGAAAAATTACTCCAGGTGCTTTACGCTCTAAAGGCATTTCATAGGTTGTTCCTTCAATAGGTCCTTTACCATCAATTGGATTTCCTAAGGTATCAACTACACGCCCAACAACGCCTTCTCCAGCTCTTAAAGAAGCAATACGCTCCGTACGTTTTACGGTTGATCCCTCTGTAACGGTTGTAGAAGCTCCTAACAATACAACACCTGCATTGTCTTCCTCTAAGTTTAATACGATTCCTTCCAATCCACCTTCAAATTCTACTAATTCTCCGTATTGAACGTTAGACAAACCATACACACGAGCAATACCATCACCTACTTGTAATACGGTACCTACTTCGTTTAATGAAGCCTTCGCTTCAAAATTTGTTAATTGTTGCTTTAAAATTGCTGATACTTCAGCTGGTTTAATTGTTGCCATCTTATCTCGTTTGATGTATAATTAAATTTTTGGAATGTACTGACTATTGTCAAATTCTCTTCTTAATTCATTGAAATTGTTAGCGATACTTGCATCGTACTGCATATCTCCAACACGTAAAATAAATCCACCTAAAATAGCTGGGTCTATTGTATTCTCTATACTGGTTTTATTACCAGTTAGCTCCACTACTTTCTTCAATACTTTTTCTTCCATGTCTTTGGTCAATGCAACTGCTGTAGTTACTTTGGCTACGCTCATGTTTTTTAAGTAATCGAAAATAATTGTGTATTGTGATGCGATTGGTTGTAACATCACCATTCGCTTATTTTCTTCTAGTAAGTTAAACAACCCTAATGATACGGCATTTACTTTATCTGCAAACAACGCATTTAAAACTTTCTTTTTATCAGCAGCTTTAATAACAGGACTTTTTAACATGGTTTGCAA
>JBELGW010000011.1:0-66164 GCA_042091715.1 Polaribacter sp.
AAAGCAAGTACAGTTCGGCTGTAGTGAAACCAGGTAAACTCTATGCGGTGCAATGCCACGTATATTAGAGCTTGAGAACTACTCGTTCGATTCTAAGGGGTGGGCAGATTGATTTTAAGAGTAATTTTAGAACTAGATAAATGATAAGATTCTGGAAAACAGAAAACAGGATTCGGCTTATTGATCTGCTTTATTTTATACTTCAATTATTAATATGGTAAATTTACATCGGTATGGTGTTTGTTTTGTTGTAATATTCTTTTTTTTATTGCTTAAAAATGAGATTTTTTCATTATTCGCCTTGATTCGATGTTTATTGTGTAATCTTGAGAAAAAATCGTAATTTTGCAAATCAGAAAAAGAATGATTTATAACAGAATAATTTTTATGCGAATGCGCTTAAAATAAATAGAGAACTGTTGTAGCTATTTTTTCTCTAAATATTCCGTTGCATAGCACTTTTCCGGCAATTGCGACTGAGCTCAAAGTCAAACGACAAGAAGCATGCATTGCTACGTGATGTTATCATAGATATAGCGCAACGGTACGATATTGAATTAAACAACAAAAATACATTATTTATGAACATTTATGAAAATTACCTCGAAGAGATCGAAAATCGAAGAGAGGTGGGACTTCATCCCAAACCAATTGATGGTGCTGAATTATTGATTAAAATTATTGATCAAATTAAAGATGTGCACAATGAAGACAGAGAAGATTCTCTATTATTTTTCATATACAATGTTTTGCCCGGTACAACTAGTGCAGCTGGGGTTAAGGCTAAATTTTTAAAAGAGATTATTCTTGGTGATATCGTTCTTTCAGAAATTTCAATAGCGTTTGCTTTTGAACAATTATCTCACATGAAAGGAGGACCTTCAGTTGAGGTGCTAATTGATTTGGCACTAGGGTCCGATACCTCCATTGCGAATCAGGCGGCCAAAGTATTAAAGACACAAGTGTTTTTGTACGAAGCGGATACAGCGCGTTTAGAAGAGGCCTTTAAAAAAGGGAATTCACTTGCAAAAGAGATTATTGAAAGCTACGCACAGGCCGAATTTTTTACCAAATTACCGGAGGTTGAAGAAGAGATCAAAGTGGTTACTTTCATTGCTGGTATTGGAGATATTTCTACAGATTTGCTTTCTCCTGGAGGTGATGCACATTCAAGGTCTGACCGAGAATTGCACGGGCAATGTTTGTTTGAGCATAATAAAGAACAACAAAACAAGCTGATGGCTTTGAAAGAAGAGCATCCAGATAAGCGTGTGATGTTGATTGCAGAAAAAGGAACCATGGGTGTGGGATCTTCAAGAATGTCAGGTGTGAATAACGTGGCTTTGTGGACAGGTATTAAATCGAGTCCATATGTACCATTTATAAATATTGCACCAATTATTGCAGGTACCAATGGTATTTCGCCGATCTTTTTAACAACAGTGGGTGTAACAGGAGGTATTGGAGTTGATTTAAAAAACTGGGTAAAACAAAAAGATGCAGATGGTAATACTGTGCTTGATGCAGATGGAGAGCCTGTATTGGAACAAACATATTCTGTTGAAACAGGAACAGTCTTAACCATTAATACCAAAGAGAAGAAATTATACAAAGGAGATCAAGAAGTTATGGATATTTCTGCCTCTCTGACCCCTCAAAAAGTGGAGTTCATCAAGGCTGGAGGTTCTTATGCGGTTGTATTTGGTAAGAAACTGCAAACCTTTGCCGCAAAGATATTGGGGATAGAGGTACCTCAGGTGTACGCTACTTCAAAAGAAATTTCTATAGAAGGACAGGGTTTAACAGCGGTGGAAAAAATATTTAATAAAAATGCAGTAGGCACAACACCAGGTAAGATTTTACATGCTGGTTCTGATGTGCGTGTTGAGGTGAATATTGTAGGTTCTCAAGATACAACGGGTTTGATGACATCGCAAGAATTAGAAATGATGGCAGCAACTACAATTTCTCCTATCGTAGATGGAGCCTATCAATCTGGATGTCATACAGCTTCTGTATGGGATGATAAATCCAAAGCAAATATTCCGAGATTGATGCAGTTTATGAATGATTTTGGTTTGATTACAGCGCGTGATCCTAAAGGAGAGTATCATGCGATGACAGACGTAATCCATAAGGTTCTTAATGACATAACTATTGATGATTGGGCGATTATTATTGGTGGTGATTCTCATACTAGAATGTCGAAAGGAGTTGCTTTTGGTGCAGATTCAGGTACCGTTGCTTTAGCGCTTGCTACCGGTGAAGCTTCAATGCCAATTCCGCAGTCTGTAAAAGTTACTTTTACAGGAGAGATGAGGGAGTATATGGATTTTCGCGACGTAGTTCATGCAACACAGCAGCAAATGCTTAGTCAATTTGGTGGTGATAACGTATTTCAAGGTAGAATTATTGAGGTGCATATTGGAACACTAACTGCAGATCAGGCATTTACATTTACTGATTGGACAGCAGAGATGAAAGCCAAAGCATCTATCTGTATTTCTGAAGATGAAACATTGATTGAATCTCTAGAAATTGCGAAGGGTAGAATTCAGATCATGATTGATAAAGGAATGGACAATCATAAGCAGGTGCTCCAAGGACTAATTGATATTGCCAATAGGAGAATTTCAGAAATAAGATCTGGCGAAAAACCAGCGTTAACACCAGATGCAAACGCTAAATATTTTGCTGAGGTTGTTATTGATTTGGATCAAATAGTAGAGCCAATGATTGCGGATCCAGATGTATACAATGAAGATGTTTCCAAACGATACACACATGACACGATTAGACCCTTGTCTTATTACGGTGGTACTAAAAAGGTAGATTTAGGATTTGTAGGATCATGTATGGTTCATAAGGGTGATATGAAAATACTTGCTCAAATGCTAAAAAATATCGAAGCGCAGATGGGAAGTGTTTCATTCAAAGCACCTCTTGTTGTGGCCCCTCCAACTTATAATATTGTAGATGAGTTGAAGGCTGAAGGTGATTGGGAAGTATTGCAAAAGTACTCAGGATTTGAGTTTGATGATAATGCTCCTAAAGGTCTAGCCCGAACCAAATACAAAAACATGTTGTATTTAGAGCGTCCTGGATGTAATCTTTGCATGGGGAACCAAGAAAAAGCAGAAAAAGGAGATACCGTTATGGCTACGTCAACTCGTTTATTTCAAGGACGTGTTGTAGCAGATTCTGATGAGAAAAAAGGAGAGTCTTTACTTTCTTCAACTCCTGTAGTTGTTTTGTCTACTGTACTGGGTAGAACTCCAAATTTAGCAGAATATGAAGCTGCTGTGCAAGGCATTAACTTGACTAAATTTAAACCATCCCACAAACTGTTAGTTGGATAGGCGTTTGATACGAATTGTAAACGAGCCCGAATCGATAGATTTGGGCTTTTTTTATGGAATGATTTGATGATTTTATTCAAATGGATGTTAAAAGAAACAAATTAGTATCGGGTCAGGACATGGTATTTTATGAGCTGTAATGAAGTACTTTTAGCGTTGTTTATATGTTGATAAAGGTTTTCATATATTAGACAACACATAACTCGAAAGCTACATGATTCAAATTTCAAAAAAACACATTACAAATATTGCTTTTGTATTGCTTATAGGCTTATTGGTATATCCTCCAACAAAAATCTATTTCATTCGTCTTTTCTCTTTTTCGCCTAAAGTTGAAGATTCCCAAAGTCAAAAGAAGCTCGAAAACCCAAATTGGTACCTAAAAGGATTAAATACAAAAAGTATCAACCTTGCTGAACTCAACCAAAAGGTTGTATTTGTAAGTTTTTGGGCTACTTGGTGTCCACCTTGTACTGCAGAAATGCCAAGTATGAAAGCCTTATATAGAGATTATAAAGATCAAGTAATGTTTCTCTTTATTACCGATGAATCATGGAGTACAGTTGCTAAATTTTATAGCAAAAACACCTACAGTTTTCCGACCTATCATGAACAAAATCAAGCACCAAAAGAATTTGAACATACCAGCATACCTGTAACCTACATTGTGTCCAAAGAAAGACGTATCGTTGTTAGTGAAAAAGGCGCTGCCAATTGGAATACGAGTGCCATAAGAAAATTGTTAGATTCCTTAATAAAACAAAAAAAAGCTCCTAAAAAGGAGCTTTTTTCGACGGTATCAGGACAATTTAATTAGAGGAATTAATTTTTAGAGGCATTCTAAAAATCGCTCCTTTCCCAATTCCACGAATCGTTACTTTTTTGTAATTCAACTTGTCTTTAATAAAATAATCAACTTCTTGGTTTTTTGATTTTACATCAACAACAACTAATTCGTTATTATTGTTGATGATGATCGATACTTCAGCATGTAAGCCTTGTCCTTCAAAAGTATTGTCATGATTTCCTAAGAGCTCCACAATTTGAGTTCTCAAAGCTGTGTGGATGGTTTGAGGATTGTTTGGATCCGCTTCTGCGTTTACAGAGGCTGGTAAAATAGATGCAATGCTAATCGTTAAAATGGTAATCAGAGTTTTGAAATTTTTCATAATATTATTTTTTGAATGAAATTGTATACCCATAAGACTCATATTCATCGTAGATGTTTCAATCGTTCTGCGACTTTAATATAACCTTAACAAAATAGCGTGACTGTGCTCTATGAATTCTTAAATTTTTCTAAAATAATGCCCGGAAATTTTAACCAACATCATCAAAGAGACGCTGTTTTTAGCGAAATTTTATGCTAGGATCAATATCCTAAACTAACTGATTTTCTATGGTATACCTATCAACAAGTAGTTTAACAAACCCTGTTTTGTCCTTCTCGATAGAAGTAAACAGATCTTCTGACATCCCTATGGAATTATAAGAGCCAACATTTCGATGACTCCATAGTGCTAGTTCTACTATGGCAGGTGCCAGTTCTAGTCCGCGCTCAGTTAAAACATAGATATTTGTTTTTTTGTTGTGAGGTAATTTTTGTTTTCGAACAATTTCAAATTTCTCTAACATTTTTAGTCTTGCAGACAATATGTTTGAGGCAATCGCCTCATCACTTTCAGAAAAATCCTTGAATGTTTTCATACCCTCCATGAGCATTTGTTTGATGAGTACTAAAGACCATTTATCACCTAATATATCTAGGGCAGAGGTAACCGGACAATTACAACGAAATGTTTTTTCCATATCAGATGGCTTATTTTTCATTTTAAAATTCATAACATTTATTACTTGTAAAACAAAAGTAATTCATTATTTTTGCTTTCGAAACAAAAGTAATAATTAATTTTTAATTGACTAGAGTCCTTTAAAAATAAAACGCCAGGGTTCTTTTTGTCCTTCGATCGCGGTCTATGTTGTTTTTATTGATTGCTATCAATAGTAGCTCTCAATGGGCATTTTGAATGGATATACATTTGGAGGTTAGTGGTTTAATCGTTAGATTACAGGAGATTGATATGCGTTTAGTCTTTTTAAATAGTGGAGGTAATTATCATAAAATAAAATTAAAATAGAGAACATGAAAACAGTATTAGTAACAGGAATATCAGGTTTTGTAGGACAGCATTGTGCCGTGGAATTGTTAAAAAACGGATACAAGGTAAGAGGATCTGTGCGAAGTTTATCAAGAAAAGAAGAGGTAATTAATGGTATTAAAAAGCAAGTTGATCCAGGAAGTAATTTAGAGTTTTGTACGTTAAATCTATTAGAAGATATGGGTTGGGCAGAAGCGATGCAAGGATGTGATTATGTATTGCATGTGGCTTCTCCTTTTATTATTGCCGAGCCAAAAAATGAAAATGAAATGATACAACCGGCAGTAGATGGAACTCAGCGTGCTTTAAAATTTGCGAAGAAAGCAGGTGTTAAAAAGGTAGTCTTGACCTCTTCTACGGTTGCCATGGCAGGAGATAAAAAATTAAATACATTGACACAGGATAGCTGGACAGACCCAAAGAATGACAAAGTATCTGCTTATATCAAGAGTAAAACGTTAGCTGAGATGGCTGCTTGGGATTTTTATAAGAGTCAAAAAGAAGACGATGTGATGGAGTTAACTGTTATCAATCCTGGGCCAATATATGGACCAACACTTACCGGTAATTTAACAGGTGCTTCTATGAAAATGATCAAAGAAATGATTACTGGTAAGATGCCTATGCAGCCAAATTGTAGTTATGTAATGTCTGATGTGAGAGACATTGCAACACTTCATGTAAAAGCCTTAGAAAATAGCAAAGCCAATGGCAAACGATTTATAGCCACTTCTTCTGTACCTAATTCTTTTGTAGAGGTAGCTTCAATTCTTAAAAAGAATGGATTTGATAAGGTAACTCCTAAAACTGCCCCTACATGGTTGCTTCGAGTTTTAAGTGTTTTTAATAGAGAAATGAAAGGGATGTCGCCTTTCTTTGATGTGGAAGTCGGTGCAGATACTTCTGCAACTAATGAGACGTTTAATTGGCAACCCATTGCATTTGAAAAAACCATAATTGATTCTGCTAAATCAATAGCACCACAACTTTAATTGATCTCGAATACATAAACATCTAGAGGGGCTCCTGGCTCTTCTAGATTTTAGCTCATTTCAAACGAAACCATAAGACATGCGATAAGAATTGTTGTGAGCAACCTAAATTACGTCATTCATTACTTGAACGATGCGTGCACAGCCTTCTTTTAGTTCTTCGTCAGAAATGGTTAATGGTGGGGTAATTCTGATGGCACGCCCTTCAAATAGCAACCAAAACAAAAACAACCCTTTATCCATACATTTGAGTATAATTTTCGAGGCAATCTCCGGAGTTTCAACAAGTACTGCTAGCATGAGTCCTTTTCCTCGTATTTCTTTGACTCCTGAGTGCTGTAGATGACTTCTAATCAATTGTTCTTTTCGAAGTGTTTCTGCTATTAGATTAGATGCCTTTATTTCATGCAATGTAGCCAGAGCAGCAGCAGCAATTACAGGATGCCCTCCAAATGTAGTAATGTGACCTAGCTTTGGTTTGTCTTGAAGTACACTCATGACTTTTTTTTCTGCGATAAAAGCACCAATAGGCATGCCACCACCCAATCCTTTTCCTGTGATTACAACATCTGGAGAGCATTCATAATTTTCAAACCCCCAGAAGGTCCCTGTGCGACCAATACCTGATTGTATTTCATCTAAAATTAATAAGGCTCCAACTTGATTGCATCGCTCTTGTACTTTTCGTAAATATTGTTGAATAGGTACAATAAAGCCTGCACCTCCTTGAATGGTTTCAAGTATCACCGCGGCAGTATTCGTTGTGATCTTTTCAAGATCTTTTTCTAGATTAAACTCAATAAATCGAACTCCGGGAATTAAGGGTCTGTATGCGCTGTTCTGTTTTTCTGCTCCACAGACACTCATGGCACCTTGCGTATTGCCATGATATGCATTTTTTGCAGCAATGATTTCGGTTCTGCCGGTGAAACGTTTTGCTAACTTTAAAGCACCCTCTGTGGCTTCTGTACCAGAATTGGTTAGGTACACAGCACAGATTTTATTAGGAATGGTATGGGCTAGTGCTCGAGATAATTCTAGTTGTGGTTTCTGAATAAACTCTCCGTACACCATTACATGCGTATAGGCATCCACTTGACGCTTGATAGCCTCACTCACTTTTGGGTGGTTATGACCTAAAGTATTTGCCGATACTCCAGCAATAAAATCCAAATAAGATTTGTTGTTGGTATCGTATACATAACTTCCTTTGGCATGAGAAATCTCCAAAGAGAGTGGGTGAGGAGTGGTTTGCGCTTGATATGTTAAAAAATCGGTTTTCATATTATTGATTCCTCTTTTTTGAAATCGTTACAGTTTCGTTTGTATCTTTATCATCATCAGTAAAAATAGCCTCCATTGTTTTGGGTTGCTCATCTTCTCGCCAAATAAACCCTCTTAACCTTCTGTCGTTCTCCGGGAGATCTTTCGGTGGAAAAGAAGTTCCTTCTGGCTCTTTTATGTAAGTAATAGTTTCTATCGCATTGCTTTCGTTGAGTGTAAACTCTATAGAGCTACATTGTTGTTTCGTAATAGTTTCTAATACTCCTGTTTCATTTCTATTGAAATAAACTACTTCAGCATTACCATTTACTAAAAAACGTTTTAATTTTCCGGCTATAAATTTTCCATACATATTTCTTCCTTTGATTTGATTATAGCTAGCAATGCCATCAATCAAAGTGTCTAATTGTACAATTAAGGCATTATTTAAAATTTTTAATGAATCTAATTGATCCGTTTTTGTGTTGTTGATTAAATGAATACTATCTCCAGTAATTTGATTTTTACCTGACCACAAAATAGGGTTTCTATACATTTTGGTTAACCCATTTGTTTGGTTCATGTGAATAGAATCTGCTTTGCCTTGTAAATCTGATTTAAAAATCTTTACATCATTGTAAATTCGAACAATTCTATTGTCTGCCTTTCCTGTGACAAGCAGTGTATCTCCATGAACATACAAAGAATCCTTTTCTATTAAAGAGATTGCCACGGCTCTTTCTACGATAAATACAGAGTCTTTTTTCTCAAAAAACTCAGCGTAATGTCCTCTTGCCACAAAGTTTTGAACGGTATCTAGCACCTGAATGTTTTGTGTTGCCGAAGCAAATCCGCGAAAGCGGTCGTAATACAAACTATCTCCTTCAATAGTTCTGTCTTTGAAATAAAGTGTAGAATTCTTTACAAAATGAGATATTTCTGCTTTTGTATTGTAAAATCCCTTTTCGGTATAGATTGTATTGTCTTTACCAATAATTCTAGAGGGGCCGTATAAATAAGCATAGGCAGAGTCTGTGTAGTAGTCTAAATGGTTAGACTCTATCTGATGATCAGGATTTGTAACTACTACTTTCGTCGTGGCTGTAAATTTTTTATTCTGCAAGAAATACAGCCCAACCTTACTTTTTAGTGTGTTTGTTGCATCCTTGATTGTAGCGTTGTGCTGGTAAAATAATTGTTGTTGTTGCCGATCGAAGTTTAAGGTATCTGTAGTTAGTGTCATTTTAGGATCTCGGAGAATGACATTACCTTTAGAAACCACCATTTTTGTATTTCCGTTATAATCGACATAATCGCTCGTTTGTATTATAGTATCTCCTTGTTTTATCAAGACATCCCCAAAAGCTTTAAAGAAGTTTCTCTTTTTATAAACAATGGCACGCTTACATGTTAAAACGGCTCCTTCGTGATGAATTTCAACAAGTCTTTGAGCGTCTTTGGTTAAAATAGTTGCTCCTGGATATTGCTCATCATCGAAAGTAGTGACACCAGAGTACTCGATATGCACTAGTTTTTGTTGTGAATAACTCGCAATGGCAAAGAGTAGAAAAAGTATAAAATAGCGCTGTTTCAAAACCTTGTATATTTTCAACAAAAATAGTGAAAAGATCCATGCTACCTCTAAAAGAAAAGTGAAATTTATGAGTTGGTCTACTTTCTAATAGTCCATTAATTTTGTGTTTGAAAGGGCTTCAAAACAAAAATAATGATAGGGAAGAGACCGAAGTTGCATATCATCTCATTAAAAGTCCATAATAAGAGGCTAGAATGTGAGGAGATACGTACTTTTGCAAAAAAATAAAAAACATGAAGCCACCTTTTGACTTATCCAAGGAAGAAATGAGAACATATGGATATAAAATTATTGATATCTTGGTAGCACATTTCGATACACTTGAATCTAAAAGTCCTGTTTCTTCTGCAACAAGAAAAGAGATGGATAGTATTTTTCTTCAAGAAGCACCAGATCATGGCATGCCTGCAAATGATGTATTGGATTTTGTTATGGATAATGTAATTCCATATAGCAATCTACAAACACACCCTAAATCGTATTCTTTTGTGCCAGGACCAAGCAATTATATTAGTGTACTTGCTGATACTTTAGCTACTGGATTCAATATATTTTCTGGCGGTTGGATTGTTTCTCCCGCAGCTGCAGAGTTAGAAATAGTGACAATGAATTGGTTGTTGAAAATGTTCAATTTTCCCGTGAAGAAGGGTGGAGGTATTTTCACAAGTGGAGGTTCTATGGCCAATTTAACGGCATTGGTGACTGCAAGAAGAATCAAATGTGGAGATGATTTTTCAAGGGCGATTATTTATTTATCAGACCAAGCCCATTCATCAAATATTAAAGCGATTCGTGTTCTTGGATTTAAAAAAGAACAAATTAGAATCATCCCCACGGATTCAGAATTCAAAATAGGCTTTAACAAATTAAAAAATGCAATTGCGAAAGATAGGTTAGAGGGAAAACAGCCTTTTTGTATCATTGCTTCTGCCGGAACAACAAATACGGGCTCTGTAGATGACTTAGATAGTATTGCTGATATTTGCGAGAAAGAGAATCTTTGGATGCACGTTGATGGAGCCTATGGTGGTGCAGCAATTTTAGCCGATAAAGGAGCGAAGGCGCTGCGTGGAATAGAGCGAGCAGATTCTTTAACTGTAGATCCGCATAAATGGTTTTTTCAACCTTATGAATTGGGTTGTTTATTGGTCAAAGATTCCTCTTGGTTAAGCAACACTTTTTCTGAAAAACCAGAATACCTGAGAGATATAGAAGGCAATGAATCGGAGATTAATTTCTATGATTATGGCATACAGTTAACCAGAAGGTTTAGAGCATTAAAGTTTTATATGTCCATTAAGACCTACGGCTTAAATACCTTCAAGAATGCGATTGCTTACAACATAGACTTGGCTGAAGAAACAGAAGAGTTTCTGCGCAAAAGTGCTAGTTGGGAAATTGTATCTCCTGCTACCTTAGCGATTATTAATTTTAGGTACAATCCTTTGGGTTTATCTTTATCTGAAAAACAAATAGACGCACTGAATCAAGAGATTTCTGCACGGGTATTGGCCTCGAAAGAAGCGTTGTTGGTTACCACATTATTACAGCATCAAGTAGTGCTGAGAATGTGCTTGATCAATCCAAAAACAAGCATGAGAGATATTAAAGATACACTAGCACAGTGTAATGGATTTGCGAAGGATATTATAGCAGAATGGGACCTTTCTTAAAAGTGACTGATTCACAGCAGGTATTCCTTGTTATGGAGTAGTATTTTATGGGTTGTTATTTTGGGAGCTTTTGCAGATAAACATGCTCCTTTATTGATCGGTTTTTAGCGTTAGCAAAACCGTAATAATTGTCATTTATGCGCTAAAATAGGTCCCAATAAAAAAGCATCTTTTCATTACTGAGAAGATGCTTTTTTATCTTAAAATAACAATTATATTTACCTGTGTATCGTTTGTTTTCGGTCTGGACCTACCGAAATAACTTTAATAGGGATTTCCAATTCTTTTTCTAAAAAAGCAATGTAATCATTTAATGCCTGTGGAAATTCACTTTCGTCTGTCATTTGAGTAAGGTCTTCTGTCCAACAGTCAAATTTTGTATAGATAGGACGAATATTTTCGGGTTCAATATTGTAGGGTAAATGTGTAATTATTTCACCTTTGTAATTGTATGCCGTACATATTTCAAGAGCATCGAAACCAGATAGAACATCACCTTTCATCATCATAAGTTGTGTTACTCCGTTCACCTGACAAGCGTATTTCAGCGCTACTAAATCGAGCCAACCACAACGCCTAGGTCTTCCAGTTACAGCGCCAAACTCTCTTCCAATCTTGGCCATTTCTTCTCCAACTTCATCAAATAATTCTGTAGGAAAAGGTCCCGAACCTACGCGTGTTGTATAGGCTTTGAAGATGCCGTACACATCTCCTATTTTATTTGGGGCAATCCCCAATCCTGTACAAGCACCTGAGGCTGTTGTATTCGATGATGTAACAAAAGGGTAGGTTCCAAAATCAATATCCAATAAAGAGCCTTGTGCGCCTTCTGCTAAAATCTTTTTTCCTGCTTTTAGGGCTTGATTTAAGTACTCTTCGCTATCGATAAATTGTAATTCTTTTAATCGCTCAACAGCTGCAAAGAAAGTAGCTTCCATTTCCTGCAGATCATACTGTATTTCTACATCATAGAAGTCAATCATTGCTTCATGCTTGTTTGCGAGACTTCTATACTTTTCTTTCCAATTCGTTAACTCTAAGTCGCCTATTCGAATTCCATTTCTGCCGGTTTTGTCCATATATGTCGGACCAATACCTTTCAACGTAGAGCCAATTTTAGCTTTCCCTTTAGAGGCTTCAGAGGCCGCATCTAAAAGGCGGTGGGTGGGTAAAATAACATGTGCTTTTCTCGAAATAATTAACTTAGATTTATAGTCTAAATCAAAACGGTCTAACCCGTCAAGTTCTTGGACGAAGACAACGGGGTCAATCACTACTCCATTTCCAATTACATTGATTGAGTTTTTATGAAAAATACCTGAGGGTATCGTTCTTAATACATGTTTAATACCATCAAATTCTAAAGTATGACCCGCATTTGGACCTCCTTGAAATCTTGCAATAATATCATAGTTCGAAGTGAGAACATCTACAATTTTCCCTTTCCCTTCATCTCCCCATTGCAATCCTAGTAATAAATCTACTGCCATTCCTTGTGTTTGTGTGTTGTTAGTTGTGTATGTTTTGTTTTATTTCGGTTCTTTTTTTGTCCCATAAAAATAGAGCGAGTGATTATGGATCTCAATGTCAAAAACCTCTTCTATGGTTTTTTTAATAATCTGAATTCTTGGATCGCAGAATTCTTTTACCTCACCGGTATCTGTTAAAATAACATGATCGTGTTGTTTGTCGAAGTAACTCTTTTCAAAATGAGCCATACTTTGTCCGCCGAATTGATGCTTTCTTACCAATCCACATTCAAGGAGCAGTTCTATAGTATTGTATAAGGTAGCTCTACTCACCCGATAATTTTTATTCTTCATATTGATATACAACGACTCAATATCAAAGTGGTCTTCCAAATCATAGATTTCTTGAAGAATCGCAAAGCGCTCTGGCGTTTTTCTATGTTTTTTCGATTCTAAAAACTTAGTAAAGACATTTTTTACAATTTCCTGATTTTCTTTTGCAACCATTATTTCTAGCTTTAGATAAAGAACAAATTTAATCTTATTTATCTATAAAAAAAGTTTTTCACGCACGGATCTTTACATCGCATTGACGCGCTCTATTTTTAAGACACTTTCTATTTTTTTAATTCGATTGATTAATTTACTCAATTGTGAATTATTTTTAACACTAATTAAAATTTTACCTTCAAAGACTCCTTCATCTCCTGAGATATTTATATTGTGTATATATACGTCCATTGTATTGGAAATGATGCGAGTAATATTGTTCAAAATGCCTTTTGTATCTACTCCGCTAATCTTTAGGATTGCCTTAAATTCCTGTTTCGTGGTATCGATCCATTTGGCCTGCATAATTCTATAGGCATAATTAGATTGCATCGCAATTGCATTTGGGCAATTCATTTTATGCACTTTAATACCGTCATTTATCGTGAGAAAACCAAACACTTTATCTCCCGAAATTGGATTACAACATTTTGATAATGTATATGCTAATTGTTCATCTTCTTTACCAAAGACCAAAGCATCAAATTTACTAGTAACTTCTTCTTTGATTAAAACTTCGCTGCTAGGTGCTCGTTTTAGTTTGCTTTTAAAAAAACTGATAAAAGCATTATTTTTTTGAGTCACAAATCCTTTTAATTGTGTATTGTCGATAGCGCCATTGCCAATTCTATAAAATAAATCGAAGCTTGTTTTTAACGAAAAATAGGTTGCCATTTCATTGATGACCCTATCGTTCATGGTAATTTTCAAATGACGAAGTTTTCGAATTAAAATAGCCTTACCTTCTTCTGCAATTTTCTTTTCCTCCTCTTTTAAAGCTGTCTTTATTTTCGTTCGAGCCCTTGCGGTCATTACAAAATCTAACCATCGTATATTTGGTTTTTTTACCGATGATATTTGAACCTCCACATGATCTCCGCTTTTAAGCTCATGGCTCAAAGGAACTAGTTTTCCATTTACTTTTGCACCACGACATTTTAAGCCAATATCAGTATGAACTGAGAAAGCAAAATCTAAAGCAGAAGCTCCTTTAGGTAGCGATTTTAAATCTCCTTTAGGAGTAAAGACAAAGATTTCTTTCGCATATAAATTTAATTTGAAGTCTTCTACAAAATCTACGGCATTGACACTTTGGTTTTCTAAAGTTTCTTTTAACTTATTGAGCCATCCCTCTAAACCACTCTCTTTAATGTTTCCTTGCTTGTATTTGAAATGTGCAGCATAGCCTTTTTCGGCAATTTCATCCATTCTTTCAGAACGAATTTGAACTTCTACCCATTTGCTTTCAGGTCCTATTACTGTAATATGCAGGGCTTCATAACCTGTAGACTTGGGTTGTGATATCCAATCTCTTAATCGAGAAGGGTTTGGTTTAAAATAATCTGTTACAATAGAATATATTTTCCAAGCATCAAACTTTTCATCTTTAGAAATAGGTTTGAAAACAATACGTATTGCAAACTTATCATAAACCTCTTCAAACGAAACATTCTGCTTTCGCATTTTTCTGCGTATGGAAAAGATGGATTTGGTTCTTCCTTTGATCTCGTATTTAAAATCCTCTTTTTTTAAACCTTTATCTAAGGTTGCCGAGAACGCATCGATGTATTTTTCTTGATCTTCTTTACTTTGCGTAATTTTACTTAAAATATCATAATATACGTCAGACTCTGTGTATTTTAATCCAAGGTCTTCCAATTCTGTTTTGATATTGTACAATCCTAATCTATGCGCCAAAGGAGCATAAATGTACAGGGTCTCAGAGGCAATCTTTACTTGCTTGTGCTCCGGCATAAAATCCATGGTTTGCATGTTGTGCAAACGATCGGCAATTTTTATTAATATCACACGAACATCGTCGTGTAATGTCAATAGCATTTTTCTGAAATTTTCTGCCTGAATAGAGGCATTTTTCTCTTTGTTTAATCTAGATATTTTCGTGAGTCCATTCACGATTCTCGCAATGTTTTCTCCAAACAACCTCTCCATATCTTCAACCGTATAGTCCGTATCCTCAACAACGTCATGCAATAGTGCGGCTGCAATAGAAGTTGCTCCTAAACCAATTTCATAAGCTACAATTTTAGCAACGGCAATAGGATGGTATATATACGGTTCACCAGATTTTCTTCTTTGCGAGGAATGCGCTTCTACCGCCACATCAAAAGCAGAACGGATGAGTTTTTTGTCACTTGAAGAAAGTGCTTGGTATGTTCCTTTTAACAGATCCTTATATCTTTTTGTGATTTCTCTATTTTCTTCTTCTATGGTTGCCGTATAACTCATACTGAAAGATAAACTAATTTAGTTTGTCAACAAAGTTAATTTTTCGTTTTTAAAATAGTCACTTATTTTTTTAAATTTTGAACGCGCTGAAGCAATGTTGGATGGGAATAATGTACATAGACATATGCAAAGTGTGGTGTTAAATTGCTGAAGCTCTTTCTAGCTATTTTTTTTAAAGCCGTTATCAGAGGAGCTGCAGCAAATGTTTTTTTTGCGTAATTATCTGCTTGATATTCAAATTTTCTCGAAAGTATGTTCATGCCTAATTTTGTGATCTCTGATATGGGAGCATATAAAATTCCAAATGCGATAAGTCCAATATGAAAACTAGGAGAAGCTACTCCTAATGCCGCAGAGAATAGGGGTAACCCTACACATAAAGATAAAACAAATAGGGTAATGCCCGTAAAAAAAATCGAAGACACAAGATTAAAGACAATATGTTTGTGTTTGTAATGCCCTACCTCATGTGCTAAAACTGCAATAATTTCATCAGTTTCCAAATCATTAATTAAGGTGTCATATAGTGTGATCTGCTTTTGTTTACCAAAACCAGAGAAATAGGCGTTGCCTTTTGTTGAACGTTTGGAACCATCGATTACGAAAATAGCATTTAACTGAAAACCAACAGTTGTAGCATATTCTTGTATCGCATTTTTCAGCAAGCCTTCCTCGAGTAATTCTTGTTTATTAAAGAGTGGAACAATTAATTTTGAATAGCACATATTGATGCATATTGTAACCGCGGATATTCCCATCCAAGCATAGATCCAAAAGTGAACTCCTAAAAATTCATAGCACCAAACGATCAAAGCTAAAATACTTCCTCCAAGCATAGCTGTAAGCAATAAATTTTTCACTTTGTCTTTAAAAAAAGTAGCGATTGAAGTTTTATTAAAACCGTATTTTTCCTCAAGTATAAAGGTTTTATAGTATGAAAACGGGGTATATATAAGCTCTGAGATACCCATTACAATTCCAAAAAAAATCAGTGCAACTATGATTGAGTTCGCGCTCATGCTTCTGGCAATTTTATCTACATATTGGAAGCCATTGAAACATAAAAATCCCAGAGTCCCAACAAAAGAAGATAGCTGGGTAGTAGCAACGAAATTGGCAGTTGATTTTTTATATTCTTGCGATTTTTTGTAGTCTGATTTGTCATAAACATCAGCTAGTTCTTCAGGAATTGTGTCATGAAAGTGTTTCGAATTTAAGAGGCTTAATAGCTTATTTACCATAAAGTTGATGAAAATCACTCCAACCAATATATAAAATAAAATAGTGGGAGTCATTTTATGAGAAATTCCGTTGTCTTTTTGCCTCAAATAAAACGATAGCTGCAGCAACAGAAACATTCATGGAATCGATGGCTCCTTGCATTGGAATGTTTATGTTTTGTTTTGCAGCTTTTCTAAATTCGGCTGTTAATCCAGTAGCCTCTGTTCCTACAACAATTGCAGTAGCCTTGGTGTAGTTTTCTTTATGGTATGCATTTGAATTCTGCAATGTTGCGGCATACATATCAATACCCTTCAACTGAAGGAATTCTATAATTTCACTTGACGTACCAATGGCAATCTGATTGGTAAATAAGCATCCGACACTGGACCTGATGCAGTTTGGATTGAGTAGATCAGTTTTTGGATTTGCTATAAATACAGCATCAATATTGGCTGCATCAGCAGTGCGAAGTAAAGCACCTATATTACCCGGTTTTTCGGGAGACTCAGCAACTAAAATCAATGGAGTACTCGTTTTAAAATCAATGTTTTTGAGTGGAAATTCTCTTGTTTCTACAAGAGCAATAACTCCTTCTGTACTATCTCTGTATGCCAATTTATGATATACCTCTTTTGAAACAGCTATGCGCTCCGTATAAGTGCTTGTAAAATCTCCGAGTTCAGATGCTTTGATAGCTCCTTCATAGAAAAGAATAGTTTTTATGAGATAACCGCCTTGAGACGCCAAAGTGATTTCTCGTTTTCCCTCAATCACAAATAACCCCATTTTTTTACGTTCTCTAGACTTCTCTTGAAGTTTTAAGATGTTTTTTACAGTAGGGTTTTGAATGCTATTAATTTCTTTCATACCTGACAAAAGTATCTATTTTAATTTAAAAGGAATTTGTTTTTATTGAGAACGCTACCACTGCATGATTGAAGAAGGTGCCGGATCAATAGAATTCTTAAATTATTGGTTTTTATATTTCGTTTCGTAGCGTTTCCAAAGTTTAGTTTGATGGGTCTCTAGGCTCACTGTTCTGCCTTGTATGAATGCATGAGTAAGGATATTTCCTCTCATATCGAGCGCATCTCCCTGAGAAATGAAAAGAGTTGCATGCTTACCTACTGCAATGCTTCCTACGCTAGATTCGATCCCTAAGATTTTAGCCGCATTTGATGTAATCATTTTTAACGCTTCTTCTTTATCAATGCCATGTGCGGCATACGTGCCCACATAAAAGGGTAAGTTTCGGGTATTCATACGTTCCATTTGTCCATCCATTCCTACGGCAACAACAATCCCTTTATCCAATAATAGTTTCGCTAATTTATAAGAGAAATCATAATCAGAATCGTCTCCATTCGGAATTCTATGAGCACGCTCTAAAATAACAGGAACTTGATTTTTAACTAATGTGTTTGCTACTTTATGCGCTTCATCACCTCCCACGATAACAAGTTTTAATTTAAAAGTATTTGCAAAATGAATAGCGTCTGTGATTTCTCTTTCACCATGGGCGTGAACATACAGTTTTTTTGAGCCGCTTAATAACTCTTTTAAAGCTTCAAATTCTAAATTAACAGGAGTTGCTGCTCCTTTTAAATAGTCTTTAGACTGCTGTATATATTCTGATAATTGTGCTACTTGTTTGGGATATTTCTTATTCATTTTTGCTGCAGGGTCTTCACCTAACCACCATCTACCGTAGGTAATGCTTGCGGGCCAATTCACATGAATTCCATCATCCACCTTTATCGCTGCATCTTCCCAATTCCAAGCATCGAACTGAACTACAGAGGAAGTTCCCGAAATGAGTCCTCCTCTTGGGGTAATTTGTCCCATTAAAACTCCGTTAGGACGCATACTTTCTACGACCTTAGATTCAGCATTGTAAGCAATTAAACTTCTAATATGTGGATTCATAGTACCCACTTCTTCTACATCTAAAGAAGCTTTTACCGCATCAATTTCACCAAGTCCTAAGGTAGAGTTTGTAGCAATAAATCCGGGGTATACATGTTTCCCTTTTGCATTTATGACGGTACCTATTCTTCCAATTTTTAAGTTAGCAGATCCCACAAAAGTAATCTTGCCATTGGCAAACATAATGAGTGAGTTTTCGAGTACGGTTCCATCTCCTAAATGAGCCGTTGCTCCTTCTATGGAATAAGCGATAGATTGCCTTGGTGCGGGTGTTTGTTGGGCAAAAATATTTCCAATAATCCATAAAAACAGGATACTATATAGTTGTTGTGTTTTCATAATTTTAATCATTTAATTCCGTTTCTTCAGTATCACAATGAAATTCTCTTTTTACGTTTTTCTTAGGTGCTTGTACTTGGCCACCATTATTTTTTTCATGCAACATCATATTCATGAGCATGCTTCGCTCTTTTTTTATCGCCTCTCTTTTTGCCAAATCATATGCTAAGTCGAAATATACAGTACCATCAATAATAGTAGTTTCAGCTTTGGCATATATAGACATTGGGTGAGCTGTCCATAGCACTACATCTGCATCTTTCCCTACCTTGATACTTCCTGTTCGTTCATCTATGTGCAGCAGTTTTGCAGGGTTGATTGTAATCGTATTCCAAGCATCGAGTTCAGACAGACCTCCATATTTGATTGTTTTTGCGGCCTCTTGATTTAATCTTCTAGACATTTCTCTATCATCTGAATTGATGGCTACCGTAACACCTTGATTGTGCATAATAGCCGCGTTGAAAGGGATGGCATCATTTACTTCGTACTTATAAGCCCACCAATCTGAAAAAGTAGAACCACCAACACCATGTGCTTTCATTTTATCAGCAACTTTATAACCCTCTAAAATATGTGTAAACGTATTGATACGAAAGTCAAATCGCTCAGCGACTTTCATCAACATGTTAATTTCACTTTGAACGTATGAATGACAAGTTATAAAGCGTTCTTTGTTTAAAATTTCTGCCAATACTTCTAGTTCTAAGTCTTTTCTATAAGGTTTCCCACTATTCTTAACAGCCGCATACTCTTTCGCTCTTTGGAAGTAATCTACATAGACTTGCTCAACACCCATTCTAGTTTGTGGGAATCTAAAACTCGAAGTGTAACGCGACTGTTTTACGTTTTCACCTAAAGCAAATTTTATGAACTTTGGCGTGTTTTTATATACCATGTTTTCTGAGGTCTCTCCCCATTTTAATTTAACAATTGCAGATCTTCCTCCAATTGGATTTGCAGAGCCATGCAATAATTGAGCAGAGGTAACCCCTCCTGCTAAATTTCTATAGATATTCATGTCCGAAGGGTTAATGGCATCTTCCATGGTAACCTCAGCAACCGAATTATGTCCAGACTCATTTGAAGAGGAGAGCGCAATATGCGTATGTTCATCAATAATTCCAGCAGTTAGATGTTTGCCGGTGGCATCAATGGTTCTCGCGCCTCGAATCGTTAAATTTTTTCCTATTTGCGCTATTTTACCATCTTTTAAGAGTACATCTGTGTTTTTTAAGATGCCCTCTTTTTCACTAGTCCATACCGTTGCATTTTGAAATAGAATCGTTTCTTGTTTCGGCTTGCTTACAAATCCATATCCTACATTTGGAAAGGTAATGGGAGCAACAAAAGGTGTTGATTTTTTCGCTTTGTTCTTTTTTGTAATAGGTTTTGCAATTTTTTTTGGGTTTTGATAAGCGCTCCAAGTAAATTCATTTCCATGTTCATCGACTACTTTTCCGGTAAATGAATGCTCTTTTTCAGAGTAACGGCCTATGAAACGGGTAAATTGTTTGCGGTCATCTTCATTGTTTAGGGTGATTTGTACCCAGTCATTTTTAAAATAAAATTTAGATTTTAATTTTGTGGTTCCCTGCTTTAGAGCGCCCTTCTGTTTTTCTAATGTTCCAGAAATATCAAGGTTTAAGATTTTGTTATTGTAGTTTATCGTATAGTTGCCGCGAGCATCTCGCAAGTTCATGTCATGAATAACATGCTTGTTTCCTTGGACCCAATTTTCATAGATGATTGTATTTTTATCAAAGATGGCTCCAGAACTGATTAAAAAGTTTGCATGACTTCCTATCTTCAGGCTTCCTAGTGTGTTTGACTTTCCAAGTAATTTTGCAGGTCGTGTTGTTAATGCTTCTAGCGCCTTCGTTTCAGATAACCCATGAGAAATGGCTTTTTGAAGATTCTTGAGAAAATCTGTTTTCGATTTTAAGGTGTGAGAAGTAATGGTAAAATTTACTTTATTTTTTGCCAGTGCGGCTAAATTAGCAGGCTCTTGATTCCATCTTCTCATGTCATTTAATTCAAGTTCATTTGCGAGGTATGGATTTGAGACATCATATGCTTTTCTAAAATTGACAGGAACAATCATGGTGGCATTCAAACGTTTAATCTCTGCCATATTTTCATATTCGTGTCCTGAGCCAACAAAACTGTATTGAATTCCATTTTCATCTCCAACTTTATCCATTCGAATAGCATTCAAATTACTGCCATTCGTGTCAAATATTTGAGATAGATTCGCATTGTTAATCAAAGCTTCTAGAGACATATCTCTGTTTTTTGCATTACCAGTCTCATACCAGTTCACATCCATATACACTTGCCTCAATAGGGCTGTTTTACCCATAAAAGATGTTGGGTAGGCTTGTCGAGACATGCTACTTTTACTCAAAGAGAAATACTGAGCGGATTTCGGATCCAAGATGCGATAAGCGTTTGTAGAGTTCGAATTTAACGCTACTAATACACCATTACCGCTTATGATGCCATCTTTTAGATGTGTATTAACAACACCAAAACCAGCCTTTAAAAGGGCTAACGCTGCTTTGCTATCATAGGTGAAGTGCGCAAAAGCATTTGTTTCTGGTCTAATATGGTCATTCCAATAATACCCTTTTCTATTCGCTTCATATTGTCTAGTTGCACCAGCATTGCTTGGTTTATTTGGTTTTTTTATGCCAAAATCTGAATATACTTCAATAAATGAAGGGTAGACATACTTACCTGAAAGGTTTACCGTTTTTGTTCCTTTGGGAATGGATATTTTCTTCCCTACGGCAAGTACTTTTCCATCTTTTAAAAGTAGCGTTCCGCTCTTAATAATTTGGGATGGAGTTACATAAATTTTAGCATTGGTAAAAGCCACGGTTGTATTTTTCGTGGTTTTAATTCCTGAATTTGTTGGGAAGTATTCTTGCGCCTGTGCAATTAAACTGCACAGTATCAAAAATAGATTTAGTGTTTTTTTCATTGGTTTATTTTATTAAGCTTTACATTGAATGACCTGCATTATAATACTTATGAATACAGTCATTATAACATCATTTTATTTATTTTCTTTGGTTGTATGCAATGATCAAATCAACTACATAATGATAGGACTGTATGCCTTTTGCTTGTTTATTGGCCTTCAGATAAGAGTTGTATCCTCTCTTGATTAGAGGCTCTATGGGATTTTGGTATTGATTCCAAAAAGCAACACTATTCGAATAGTCCTTTAAAACACCTTTGTTCGTTTCTAAAATAATTTCTTTATACTTGCTGTAGTTGTGCTTTTTTACTTCAGAAATTAAATAGGCAAAGGCCATTCTGTAGGCAGCGTATTTAAAGTATTGGTCTTCATGAGCCAGTGCGGCTATGTACCCTATAAAATTAGCTTCGTTTTCTGCTGCAAAACCAATTTGATGCGCTATTTCATGGCAGGCTGTGGTAGGGTATCCTGTTTTTGGAATTTTGTCATTTACTTGGGCTTCTCCTGTAAATGGATTTAAATATCCTGAAGTCCCGTTGTAGGATTGCATGGTACTCATTAACGAACTTTTGATTGAGGGATGCTCGTAAGCCAATTGTGGAAATTTTTTACTTAAATTTTTATAAGCAACAACAGACATCTGGTACAATTCTTTCGCAGTATATGGACTTTCAATTGCCAAGGTGTCGTTTTTTGAAATTTTTAGATGAATGCTATCTAGTTTTTTGCCAATTTTTCTAGTTACTTTAATCAGTTGTATTGTTGTATATTTCGTTTGATCCAGACCTAAATTTTTTGACAGAGGTTCTCTAAAATAATTGAAACCCCAAAACCAATAAAAACAGCTGTAAAAAATGGAGATAACTGCCAATACCTGTATCATTTTCTGTTTCCAATTCAAACACCTATTTCGCATCATGCTGTAGAGGAAACGAATGCACAAAAACAGTGAAATAGGAATCAATAGATCTCCAAAGGAAAAAGGGATCCATCCCAAAGCCATACGAAATAGCTTGCTAACAATTGGATACATTCCATTGGAGTAATAGGTTTCAATTATTTCGGAATAATCGCTTATGATCTGGACGAAGAAAATTTGAAATCCCAACAAAAAAATTAAGAAAAAATTAATCTTATTATTTTTCATAGGATCAAAAATAATCAATTTATTTTTGAACTAGGTTTTTATGAACAAGTTAATAACATTTTAATGAACAAAAATTGTGAATAAAGAAAATGGAATTTCTCGCTTAAAATACCAACCTAAAAAACTACTTTTGTTCTATGGAGAAAACAAAATTTGTGCCGGGCAAAAAGGTAGACAAAACTAAAATCATTGGCTTAGAAAAAGGAAAAGTTCCACCCCAAGCTTTGGATTTAGAGTTGGCTGTTTTAGGTGCAATGATGATCGATAAAAAAGGGATTGACGATGTTATTGATATTCTACATCCAGAGGCTTTTTATGACAAAAGACACCAAGAAATATATGCGGCCATTTACACCTTGTTCCAAAATTCTGAACCAACAGATTTATTAACAGTTTCAGCTCAATTAAGAAAAGACGGGAAACTAGACATCGTAGGTGGTGACTTCTACCTTATCAATCTGACACAAAGAGTAGCTTCTTCTGCCCACATAGAATACCATGCTCGTATCATCCTTCAAAAATACATACAGCGTAAACTTATTTCTATTTCTAGTGATATCATAGAAAATGCCTATGATGAAACAATGGATGTATTTGACTTGTTAGATTTGGCGGAAGGTAAATTATTCGAAGTAACACAAGGAAACCTGAAAAAAGGTTCTGAAGATGCAGGAGATTTAGTAAAGCAAGCCTTAAAGAAGATTCAAGATATCTCGAATCAGGAAGGGATGTCTGGTTTGGCTACGGGTTTTACAAAATTAGATGCATTGACCTCTGGTTGGCAACCGTCTGATTTAATTATCATTGCTGCGCGTCCAGGTATGGGTAAAACAGCATTTGTAATATCAATGGCAAAAAATATGGCCATAAAATTCGAGCATCCTGTAGCGGTATTTTCTTTAGAGATGTCTTCTGTTCAGTTAATTATGCGTATGATTTCTTCTGAAACAGGCTTGACATCAGAAAAACTCCGTAAAGGAAATTTAGAACCGCACGAATGGGAGCAACTAAACGTTAAAGTAAAGCAGTTGTCTGATGCGCCAATCTATATCGATGACACCCCTTCGCTATCCATTTTTGATTTGCGAGCAAAAGCGCGTCGATTGGTTTCTCAGCACGGCGTGAAAATATTAATCATCGACTACTTGCAGTTAATGACTGCTGGTGGCTCTGGTGGAAATCGAGAACAAGAAATATCTACCATCTCGAGAAATTTAAAGGCATTGGCAAAAGAATTATCTGTTCCCGTGATTGCTTTGTCCCAGTTATCTCGTGCCGTAGAAACACGTGGAGGGTCTAAAAGACCGTTGCTCTCAGATCTACGTGAGTCTGGAGCTATTGAACAAGATGCGGATATCGTTTCATTTATTTTTAGACCAGAATATTACGGAGTAACCGAATGGGATGATGATGATCATTCACCTTGTGAGGGGCAAGGAGAGTTTATTGTTGCAAAACATCGTAATGGAGGTTTAGACAATATTCGTTTGAAATTTACGGGGCATCTTGCACTTTTTTCTGATTTAGAAGAGCAGGGAAGTAGCGAGTTCCAATCGAGCATGAATGTTTCTCCGGATCAATTTATTAGTCCGAAAGATGCTTTTGGTATGGAAGATGATGGTGGTGATGTACCTTTTTAGAGAAGATCCAATAGAATTATTTAGAAATACACAAATCCTTTCAAGGAATTGTGTATTTTAGTTTTCTATGAGGAATATTTTTACAATACTTACTTTTTTACTCTGTACAAATTCACTTTTGGCATCGTTTATTTACATTCCAATGAGTGCAGAAAATCAACAGAATCACTTGAAAGCTTATGGCATCGTTTTCTTTTCTCTTCAGAACGGTGTAAAAGCAAAGTGGTTATTGAATTATGACGGAGGTGCCTTTCTTATTCAGCATAGTGCTTCCATTATAAATGAATGTAAAATTAGAGGAGTGTCCTTTGAAGTTATTTCTAATGCCAAGACGCAACTGATTTTAGAAGATATAGCATCTCCATCGAAGAATCAAGATGCGATTGTTTTGGAAAAAGCACCAAAAATAGCAGTATACTCACCCAAAGATAAAATGCCATGGGATGATGCTGTAACCATGGTATTGAAATATGCTGAAATTCCATTTGATGTGATTTATGATGAAGAAGTTTTGGCAGATAAATTACTCTTATATGAATGGTTGCATTTACATCATGAGGATTTTACCGGGCAATATGGACGTTTTTATGGTTCCTATAGAACAGCTCCTTGGTATGTTGAAAGGAAACAAAAAGCAGAGGCTTTGGCCAAAAAATTAGGGTATACAAAAGTGTCTCAACAAAAATTGGCGGTTAGCAAGAAAATAAAAGACTATGTTATTGGTGGAGGTTTTATGTTTGCCATGTGCTCTGCTACCGATAGTTTTGACATTGCACTTTCGGCAGAAGGAGTTGATATTGCGGAGACCATGTTTGATGGTGATGCTTCGGAACCCGACTATCAATCAAAATTAGATTTTAGTAAAACCTTAGCTTTTCATAATTTCTCACTAGTTCGAAATCCTACAACCTATGAGTTTTCATCCATAGATATGACTCGAAAACGTAGAATTTTGAAAACATCAGATTATTTTTATTTACAAGAATATTCTGCAAAATGGGATGCAGTTCCTACCATGTTAACACAGAACCATACACAATTGGTAAAAGGATTTATGGGGCAAACAACATCTTTTGATAGGGCGTCTGTAAAATCTTCTGTGCTTGTAATGGGAGAAAACAAAACAAATAGAGAAGCGAGATACATTCATGGTACCAAAGGCAAAGGGATGTTTACTTTTTATGGAGGCCACGATCCTGAAGACTATCAGCATAGAGTTGGGGATCCAAAAACAGAATTAGATGTGCACCCAAACTCTCCAGGGTATCGATTGATTCTGAATAACGTCTTATTTCCGGCAGCGAAAAAGAAGAAGCAAAAAACTTGACAATATATAGCGCATGTTTCAGCACTGCATGAGGTGCGTGATGATCACCTCATTGAAGTAGGAAGGCATGCAACATGAAACGAGGTAAGCTGTTGTTATAACTTCTTTCGATTTCTTGATTTGACTCTGTTCAAGTAATGAAATAAAGGATGCTCTAAAATTTTAATAACTTCCAGTGACCTCTCAATAAAAACTTAAAATAGGTTCTTGTTTAAACCATTTAATATCCTACTTTTGCTCTTAACAAAACAAAACACAACATGTCTACAACAGTACAACGTTTAGAAATTTTTACACAGCAAGTTAGAAGAGATATTTTACGCATGGTACATGCAGTAAATTCAGGTCACCCGGGTGGTTCATTAGGATGTGCAGAGTTTATTACAGTCTTGTATCAAGAAGTAATGGAGTATGCAACAGATTTCAAAATGAATGGTGTGAATGAAGATCTATTCTTTTTGTCAAATGGTCATATTTCTCCTGTTTTTTACAGTGTCTTAGCACATACAGGTTTTTTTCCAGTAGAAGAGTTGGCAAGTTTTAGAAAATTAAACACACGTTTGCAAGGGCATCCGACTACTCATGAAGGGCTTGAAGGAATTAGAATTGCATCTGGTTCTTTAGGTCAAGGAATGAGTGTTGGAATTGGTGCTGCAGAGGCTAAAAAATTAAACAATGATACCCATTTGGTGTATACACTTCATGGTGATGGAGAATTGCAAGAAGGTCAAATATGGGAGGCAGCAATGTATGCATCTGCGAAGAAAATTGATAATTTAATAGCAACCGTTGATCTTAATGGGAAACAAATTGATGGAGCTACAGATGATGTATTACCAATGGGAAGTATCAGAGCAAAATTTGAAGCTTTCGGTTGGGATGTGCTAGAGATTGTTCAAGGAAACGATGTGGCTTCAGTGTTAAAGGGTATTGCAGAGGCAAAATCGCGAACAGGAAAAGGGAAGCCTGTTTGTATTTTATTACATACAGAAATGGGGAATGGGGTAGACTTTATGATGCACACCCATGCTTGGCACGGAAAAGCACCGAACGATGCACAATTAGAGGAAGCATTGGCTCAAAACCCTGAAACATTGGGAGATTATTAGTGTTGCTAATAGGTATAAAATACAGCTGAAATCCTGCACTATTGGTGCAGGATTTTTTGTTGCTCATTGCAGGTGTTACATGGAAAATGCAAAGGTTCAATGAAGTTTTTTTTAAAACTATTTTTATGATTTATTTCACTTTTAAAAAAAAGGTTTTCCTAGGAAAGCAGTATCTTTACCTCAGATAAAAATAACTATTTATGAAAATTGGAATTGTGTGTTATCCAACATTTGGAGGAAGTGGAGTTGTAGCTACAGAATTAGGAATGGCTCTTGCGGATAACGGACATGAAGTGCATTTTATTACTTACAACCAGCCTGTGCGTTTAGATTTTATATCTCATAATCTTCATTTTCATGAAGTAGCTATTGAAGAATATCCATTGTTCCAATATCAACCCTACGAATTGGCGCTTTCTACAAGAATGGTGGAAGTTGTGGAGAAATATGAATTGGAAATTGTACATGTTCACTATGCCATTCCTCATGCATATGCGGCTTATATGGCCAAGCAAATGTTAAGAGAAAAGGGCATCGACATCAAAGTGGTTACCACCTTGCATGGAACGGATATCACACTCGTTGGAAGTCATCCGACCTATAGAACAGCAGCAGAATTTAGCATTAACAATTCTGATGTGGTAACAACCGTTTCACAAAGCTTAAAAGAAGATACCTTGCGTCTTTTTAATATCAAAAATTCAATCAAAGTGGTACAGAATTTTATTGATACAAAAAAATATGCTAGAGAAAGTCAAAAGGATTGTCAGCGTGGAGCACTGGCCTCTCCAGAGGAGAGAATCTGTGCACATATTAGTAATTTTAGGCCTGTTAAAAGAGTACTTGATGTTGTGAAAATTTTTGAAAAGGTGCAACGTGTTGTTCCTTCAAAATTATTAATGGTTGGTGATGGTCCAGACAAGAAAGCAGCAGAATTGTTAGTGAAAAATTTAGGAATAGCAGACAAAGTAATTTTTTTAGGAAATAGTTCTGAAGTAGCAGAATTATTGTGTTACACAGATGTTTTTTTACTGCCTTCAGAAACGGAGAGTTTTGGTTTAGCAGCGCTGGAAGCAATGGCAGCGGAGTCTGCTGTAATTTCTACCAACACGGGAGGATTACCAGAGGTGAATAGTCATGGTTATACAGGGTACTTAAGCGATATTGGTGATATAGAAGACATGGCTAAAAATACATTGGCAATCATACAAGATGAAGCTGTATTGGCCCAATTTAAAAAGAATGCAAAAGAACATACAAAACAATTTTCATTAAACAGTGTGCTGCCTATTTATGAAGACATTTATACCTCTTTGCTCGACGGCAACTAGTTGTTATAGTAGGCGATACTTTCTTCAATGAGCTCATTAGAAACCTGACAGTCAATTTTTGCAACACCCAATTCCTCTAAAAGCACAAAATTTACTTGTCCTCCTACATTTTTTTTGTCGTGGATTAAATAGGTAAGTATGGTGTCAAAATCATCTTTTGAGATCGAAACTTTTCCATACAGGGCTATGATAAAATTTTTAAGAAAAGTAACCTCTTGATTGGGGAAATTCAAAAGTTTGGATGAAATATAACATTCAGCAATCATTCCAATAGCAATGGCTTCGCCGTGTGTAAGGTTTTCTTTGTCTTCAGATTCTAAGTGAAAAGATTCGATAGCATGCCCAATCGTATGTCCGAAATTTAAAATTTTTCGCACATTATTTTCTTTTGGATCTCGAAGTACAATCTCATTTTTAATTGCCACAGATCTATGGATTAAATCTATAATGTTCACATTTTGATTGTCTTTAATGGTTTGATATACACCCACATCAAATGTTAAACCATATTTGATGATTTCTGCCATTCCAGATCGAATCTCTCTCGATTCAACCGTTGCTAAATAATCAGGGTCTATGAGCACCATTTCTGGATTGGCAAACAATCCAATTTGATTTTTGAGAACACCTAAATCCACACCTGTCTTTCCACCAACCGAGGCATCAACCATACTAAGCAGCGTAGTGGGAATATTTACAAAATCAATTCCTCGTTTGAAAGTAGCAGCCACAAATCCTCCTAAATCTGTTATAACGCCACCTCCAAGTGTAATCATGAGACTTTTTCTATCTGCATGTAATTCAGTGAGTACATTCCAAATACCTACACATGTTTCTAGGTTTTTATGAAGCTCTCCAGGCACGATTTCTATGAGTTCAATGGGACACGTTGTAGCTAATTTAGGTATAAATTTGGCATAACAATGTTCATGAGTATTCTCATCCACTAAAATAAAAATAGAAGAGTACGATTTTGATGCAATGAATGTATTGAGTGCTTCGTATCCCTTGTTTTCAAAATGAACAAAATAAGAGTTGGCCTGAATTGATTTCATTATGTAAAATTTGATGACGCAAATTAAGTAGAAAAAATTGAATTATTTGCGCTTTAAAATTATCTTTGTCTTGATAAATCTTTTAACCATTGAACAATGAAATTGTTTAACAACACAGAAATCGCATTTACCCTAAAGTCAGATTCGCAATTAGAGCGTGCCTTTTTTTTATTTAAAATGATCGAAAGTCAGCCATTAGTCAAAATTGGTACCGTAGTTACTAATTTTGCATTAAAGGCTCATTTGCCTGTAGAAGGATTGATTCGTTCAACGGTATTTGATCACTTTTGTGGTGGCGTTACAGAAGAAGACTGTCTGCCGAATATTGATAAAATGTTTACTAAAAATGTACATGCTGTGTTGGATTATTCTGTTGAAGGAAAGGAGACAGAAGAGCAGTTTGATAATGCCCTAGCGAAGACATTAACAACGATTGACTTTGCTAAAGAGAAAGCTGCGATTCCATTTGCCGTATTCAAACCAACCGGTTTTGGTCGTTTTGCGCTGTATCAAAAAATCACAGAAGGAGAAGAGCTAACAGTCGATGAAAAGTCAGAATGGCTTCGTGTAGTAGAACGTTATCATATGGTTTGTAAAGAAGCTGTAAAGAAAGACGTACCTCTTTTAATTGATGCAGAAGAGAGTTGGATGCAAGATGCTGCAGATCATTTAGTAGAAGACTTGATGGAACAGTACAATACAGAAAAAGCCATTGTATTTAATACCCTGCAAATGTACCGCCACGATAGGATGGATTATCTCAAAGCTTTGCACCAAAAAGCACATCAAAAAGGATTTTACATTGGTATGAAAGTTGTTCGAGGTGCGTACATGGAAAAAGAGCGTGCAAGAGCAGAAGAGAAAGGGTACACTTCACCTATATGTATAGATAAGAAGGCAACAGACATCAACTATGATGCGGCTATTTCCTACATGATGGAACACTCAAAAATGGCAATTTTTGCAGGGACTCATAATGAAGAGAGTTCATATTTCTTGATGGAATTAGCGAAGAAATACAACATACAATCCAATGATGGTCGTTTGTGGTTTGGACAACTATTTGGGATGAGTGATCATATCAGTTTCAATTTAGCAAGCGAGGGATATAATGTTGCGAAATACGTTCCTTTTGGACCTGTTCGAGATGTGATGCCTTATTTAATTCGAAGAGCAGAAGAAAACACCTCTGTATCCGGACAAACGAGTAGAGAACTCAGTTTAATTAAAACAGAGCGAAAAAGGAGAAAGATATAATGAGTACTTCTTTGGAAGAAATAAAAAAAAGTATTCACAAAAATAAGAAACGACTTGCAAAAGAGTTTCAAGAGAGCAAAGAGCTCGCTGTTTTGTTAAAGAAATCTGCTTACAACAAACTATCTGATAAAGAGAAAGAAAAGGTAAAAGAACAGCTTTTAGATATTTGTAAAGGCATTCCTGCATTTGCTGTATTTTTGTTGCCTGGTGGGGCACTGCTATTGCCTTTACTGATTAAATTAATCCCAGATATATTGCCCAGTTCTTTTCGAGTAGATCCCTCTGAAAGGGAAGAAATAGGTTTGAAAAAATAAAACCACAATTAAAACCTTAAATCTCAATCTAAAACACTAATTTTGCAGCTTCAAAATAAGCAAGCATGCAACCAATTAGAAATATTGCTATTATAGCACACGTAGATCACGGAAAAACAACATTAGTTGACAAGATCATTGACCAAGCAAAAATCCTTGACGATCGTAAAGAGCGCAAAGATTTATTGCTAGATAATAATGACTTAGAGCGTGAAAGAGGGATTACCATTCTCTCAAAGAACGTATCTATAAACTATAAGAATACAAAAATAAATGTTATTGATACACCAGGTCACGCCGATTTCGGAGGTGAGGTTGAGCGTGTCTTAAAAATGGCAGATGGTGTATTGTTATTAGTTGATGCTTTTGAAGGACCAATGCCTCAAACACGATTTGTGCTCGGAAAAGCTTTAGAATTAGGATTGACTCCTATTGTCGTTGTTAATAAAGTTGATAAAGAAAACTGTACTCCAGATTTAGTACATGAAAAGGTTTTTGATCTCATGTTTGCACTAGAGGCAACAGAGGAGCAACTAGATTTTACGACAGTTTATGGTTCAGCCAAAAACAATTGGATGAGTACAGATTGGCAAAATGAAACAGACAATATTATTCCTTTATTAGACGCAGTAATAGAATCAATTCCAGCGACAAAATACAATGAAGGAACTCCGCAAATGCAGATTACTTCGTTAGACTTTTCTTCATTTACAGGGAGAATAGCGATCGGTCGTATATTCCGTGGAGATTTAGAAGCAGGTAAAGATTACATGTTATGTAAAGCTGATGGCACCAATAAAAAAGTTAGAATTAAAGAATTGCACGTATTCGAAGGAATGGGTAAAATTCAGGTAGATAAAGTTCCATGTGGAGATATTTGTGCAATTACAGGTATTGAAGGTTTTGAAATTGGTGATACCATTGCAGATCTTGAAGCTCCTGAAGCATTGCCAAGAACAGAAATTGACCAACCTACAATGAGTATGTTGTTTACCATTAACAATTCTCCTTTCTTTGGTAAAGAAGGGAAGTATGTTACCTCACGTCATTTACGTGATCGTTTATTCAAGGAACTAGAAAAGAATTTAGCGTTAAAAGTTGAAACAACGGACTCTGAAGACAAGTTTAATGTATTTGGTCGTGGTGTATTGCACTTGTCTGTATTGATTGAAACAATGCGCAGAGAGGGGTATGAATTACAAGTAGGTAGACCTCAGGTAATTATCAAAGAAATTGATGGGCAGAAATGTGAGCCAATGGAAACATTGTCTATCGATGTTCCTGAAGAGGCTGCTTCAAAAGCCGTAAATTTAGTTTCTTTGCGTAAAGGTGACTTAATGATTATGGAGCCTAAAGGAGATTTACAACATTTAGAATTTACAATTCCTTCAAGGGGACTGATAGGTTTGCGTAATAAGATTTTAACAGCGACTGCTGGTACAGCAATAATCAACCACAGGTTTAGTGAATATGGACCTTATAAAGGAGATTTTAATGAAGATATAAAAGGAGCCATCGTTTCTTCTGCTGCCGGTAAAGCAACGGCATATGCATTGAATCGTTTACAAGATAGAGGCCGTTTCTTTATAGATATTAATCAAGAAATCTACATTGGTCAAGTCATAGGAGAAAATTCAAAGTCAGAAGATATGGCAGTGAACTTAATCAAAGGTAAGCAATTAACAAATATGCGTAAGTCTGGTTCAGATGACGCTATGAAAATTGCACCGAAAGTAGATTTTTCTTTAGAGGAGAATATGGAATATATCAAAGCAGATGAATATTTAGAAGTGACTCCAGAAAGTTTACGCATGCGTAAAATCTCTTTTAGACCTTAATGGAAGGATAGACACATAGATAGATATGAAAGCTCAAGTATTGCACTTGAGCTTTTTTTGTTCCAATAGCATATCAGGCAAAAGAACGAGCTATGAATGCGAAAAATATGCAGTTAGTGTAGAAACTAGCTAAAAAGGTTTACAAAGGTTTTAGGAGTATTTTAACATATTTTGTTTAATATTTAACAGTTGTAGTTAAACAAAATATGTAAATTTGTCATCAAAAGGGACAGAATACTGTCTTTTTTTTTATAACCAATTTTATTTTGTTTAACATTAACAGCATTTAATTAAACATTTTTAACCTAATCACTATCTTATGAAAAAATTCAATCAAAATTTTACCATGTCACTCTTTATCATGGTGCTTACCGGTTTTTTATTTACTGCTTGCAGTAAAAATAACAATGATGACGATCTTCCTTATTCTAATGACATTGTGGATGTCGCTGCAAGTACACCTAATTTGAGTACGCTGGTAGCTGCTGTTCAAAAGGCAGGTTTAGTAGATGCGTTAAAGAATACAGGAATGAAAACTGTTTTTGCACCAACGAACGATGCTTTTCAAGCGCTTCTGGATGCAAATGCAGACTGGTCATCGTTAGATGACATACCGGTCGCAACATTGCAATCTGTTTTATTATTTCACGTATTAGGTTCAAGAGTGGCTTCTACAGACTTGAGCGATACCTATGTCAATACCTTGGCAATCGGACCCAATTCAGAACCTCTTTCTTTACAAGTTGAAACAACTGGAGCTATTGAATTCAATGGCGATGCTGCGCCGGTAACCGTCGATGTTGCAGCTTCTAATGGAATTATACATATCATTGACAAGGTTATGTTACCGCCAAATGTAGTGACAGTAGCACTAAACAATGCAGGTTTTACAAACTTAGTTGCGGCATTAACAGATGCAAGACACTCAACAGATTTCGTTTCAATTCTCTCAGGTACGGGGCCATTTACAATATTCGCACCAACCAACGAAGCATTCCAAGCTTTATTAGATTCGGAGGCTAGTTGGAATTCTTTGGCAGATATTCCAATCGCTACTTTGGATGCTGTTTTAAAATACCATGTAATTAGCGGAGCCAATGTGCAGGGAGATGAGTTGACAGATGGAACTGTTGAAGCGATTGCAGGAACAATCACAATTAGTGGAACTTCTATAAATACTTCGAGTGACCAAAATGTGCCAATATTGATAGGAGCTGCAACGAATGATGTTCAAGGATCAAACGGTGTAATTCATGCAATTGGTTCTGTATTGTTGCCATAACTCAACTAAGATTACAGATAAAAAAACCATCCTTTGGATGGTTTTTTTTGATATGTGATATTTTTTGATAGTTTCCAGCTTTTATCATAGCGGAAATTATTTTTCTCCTCATGAGGCAGTCTTCATTCAAAAATCGTATATGAAACACATGCGATACCGGATCTGAATGTCAATAGCTGCAGACCCTTTTGCTTTGTTTTAAATTTGGTTTGTAGCACTTCATAAAAGGATGGTACTTTATGATGATTTTTATTTTGATCCTTTTTATCTTTGTAGCATGAGCGATTTTAAAGAATTTTTTGATGCACTAGAGCAGAGTATCATTGATGACGAATTTGTGAAGTTAACCTTGAGTAAACCTCTGAGGAAACAGGAGGGTTTACTGAACGTCTATTTGCGAGCATTGGCAACTAAATCAGATCCAACTTTTGAATTGAAATATAGATATACAGATACAGACACCTACAAACAATGTTCATTGAGTGAAACAAAAGACCTGTTAGAGCGTTTACTGCTTGAAACCTTTAGAGCGGGTACTTTATTTACTTTAAGTTATGACCTATTAATAGGAGTCTCTAAGAAAAAGCAGATCTCTTGTCGAGATACACCTCCCAGTTTTAAAAATAAATTACCAAATCACCCACAAAAAAATAATTAGACCCTTATTTTTGTACTATGAATGATTTTCAGCAAATACGAAGTGCATTGCATCAAAGTATCAATGATAGAAACTTTGTAAAACTCACGTTGAGTAAGCCTATTAGAAAGAGTGATGCTTTGCCCAATGTTTATGTCCGTTTGATTAGGATTAAAGAAAAAGACGTGTTTCAATTTACATATCATTACACAACCAATGATAAAGTAAAGAATTACGCTTTGGAAGAGGCCTGTGAGGTCATAGAGACCTTGTTGTTAGAAAATTTTAGAGCTGCAGTATTGTTTACCTTAGTCAATGATTTGTTGGTATTTGTGTCTAAAAAGAAAAAGGTTTCATACAAAACAAAGACTCCTAGCTTTACAAGTACATTGCCAGCTGCTCATGACAAGCCCAAAGAGCGATTAGCAGAAGCAGGTAATTATTTACATCATTTAGGAATTACAGATGCAAAAGGTAAAGTAATTCATAAGATGGCTGATAAATACCGACAAATTAATAAGTATTTAGAGATTATTGAAGGCTTGTTGAAATCTGCCAAATTACCCAAACACATTCATATTGTTGATATGGGCTCTGGAAAAGGTTATTTGACCTTTGCTTTATATGATTATTTAGTCAATACAAAGCAGTTGAGTGCTTCAGTAACAGGCATTGAATTGCGCGAAGAATTGGTGAACTACTGCAATGACATTGCTTTAAAATCTGAATTTAAGGACCTGTCATTCGTTGCACAGCGTATTCAAGAGTATGACAACAATAAGATAGATATTTTAATTGCATTGCATGCCTGCGATACCGCAACAGATGACGCCATTTATAAAGGATTGGTTTCGAAAGCTGATCTTATTATTTGCGCGCCTTGCTGTCATAAACAAATTAGACAGCAAGTCAAGGGTAAAGAGCAGGGGAGTCCCTTATTAAAATATGGCATTTTTAAAGAGCGTCAATTTGAAATGGTCACAGATACCATTCGTGCTTTGATTTTGGAAAAACACAATTACAACACCAAGGTATTTGAATTTATAAGCAATGAGCATACACGTAAAAATGTCATGTTAGTAGCAAATAAATCATCTAAAAAGTCAGACCAAACAAGTATTGAACAAAAAATTTCGAATTTAAAAGAAACCTATCAAATAGATAAGCATTACCTAGAAACGCTTTTGTAAGAAATTGATTAGACTATTTGAAGTTGTTCAAGGTGTTCATTTGTTGGGCCTTTCCTTTTCAATAAGAAAACAAAAATTGCAGTCTATATGCATTTAAGTAATTAGTAGATGCCTTTTCCATTCAAATGAATAATAGGGTTAGAGGTTTCAGTTTGTATCGTGAGTGTGACTTTTTGATTTCCAATAGATCTTGGTGCAAATACCATACGAAATTGAAGCCCTTTTTCTATTATTCAATACCCTTTGAAATTCCCTAAATAAGAAATTCATCTTGATGAATACCTCTTGTTTTTACATCTAAAATGCGTGCAGTATATCGACAATCATTTGATATGTTGAAGTCAATGGGCGATGAAGAGTTTCGTTTCACTACATTGAACAATATACTTTCCGATACGGTGTCTAGTCTTAAACAAGAAGGATTTGGTTCATCTTGAATACAATCGCATAGTGTTAGACATGAAATAATGAGAAGGAGCATATTTTTTTCATAGGCGCTGAAAGAATAAAATGGACTTTTTAATGTAGTGATTCTTCGAAATTTATGCCATACTTAATTGATTATCAGGTTTTAAATAAAAGAGGTTGTTTTTTTTGAAAATAAATAGGATAATTCAAAAATAATTTACCATATTTGTACTTCAAAACAGAGAAACATGTTATTTATTCAAAACCATCATCATCATAGTCATCATTGCACTCAAGCGATCTGAATATGTATTGAATAAAAACAAAAATATATAGAAACCCGTTTGAGTAAATCAAATGGGTTTTTTCTTGCCATGAATTTCCTCTTTCGATTTACTCAAACATTTTAACAAAAGAAATGAGTAAATTAAAAATAGCCATTCAAAAATCGGGTAGGCTGAACCAAGATTCCTTAAAAATGTTAAAAGATTGTGGAATTTCCATTGACAATGGGAAGGATCAACTAAAGGCCACTGCAAGCAATTTTCCTCTTGAGGTTTTCTATTTGCGAAATGGAGATATTCCTCAATACTTAAGAGATGGAGTCGTAGATATTGCTATTATAGGAGAAAATGTACTTGTAGAAAAAGGAGAAGACATTGACATTGCAGAAAAATTAGGCTTTTCAAAATGTAAAGTGTCTCTTGCAATTCCTAAAGGTGAACAGTATACAGACATCAACTACTTTGATGGAAAGCAAATAGCAACTTCCTATCCCAATACTGTAAAAAAGTACTTGATAGATAAAGGTATTGATACACAAATTCATGTGATCAATGGTTCTGTTGAAATTGCTCCAAATATAGGTTTAGCTGATGGAATTTGTGATATTGTTTCTAGTGGTTCTACGCTTTTTAAGAACAATCTCAAAGAAGTAGCATTGTTATTGAATTCAGAAGCCGTATTGGCAGTTTCTCAGCGAATTTCTTCTGAAAACCAACAGATATTAGACAAACTACAATTCAGAATTCAGTCTGTTTTGAAAGGAAGAAACTCTAAATATATTTTGCTCAATGCGCCCACAAACAAACTAGAAGAAATTATAGAGGTATTACCCGGAATGAAAAGTCCAACTGTGCTACCCTTGGCAAAAAAAGGTTGGAGCAGTGTTCATTCAGTAATCCCAAAAAATCAATTTTGGGAAATTATAGATGTGCTTAAAGAAAAAGGAGCAGAAGGTATATTAGTTTGTCCTATAGAAAAAATGGTATTGTAATGAGCTGTTTAAGTGCATTCACAATTTAAATATTACCCCTTGTCAATAATAGAAAGTTAAGTGAGATATGAATATAGTAATAAGTCCAATTAGAAGAGACTGGAGTCAGATTTTAGAGCGCCCCACGAAAAGTATTGATGACATTGAGCCTCTGGTTCTTCATGTTTTTGATGAAGTTAAAAAAGAAGGAGATAGTGCATTACTCCGGTACACATCTGTCTTTGATAAGGTAGATATACCAAGTTTACGCGTTTCTGAGAATGAGATTGAAGAAGCTTGTAATTTGGTATCAGAGGAACTGAAAAGCGCCATCGACGTCGCTAGAAAAAATATTGAGAAATTTCACAAAGCTCAAAAATCCGAAAAAGTGATTGTAGAAACCAGTAAAGGAGTGTCCTGTTGGCAAGAGAAAAAGCCTATTACAGAAGTTGGTTTGTACATTCCAGGAGGAACTGCTCCATTATTTTCGACGGTATTAATGTTGGCCATTCCTGCCAAGATCGCAGGGAGTAAAGAAATCATTATTTGTTCTCCTCCGAATTCTAAAGGAGCAATTCACCCAGCGATTTTATATGCTGCCCAGCGCTGCGGTGTGACTAAAATTTTTAAAGTTGGAGGCATTCAAGCAATCGCCGGAATGACTATGGGAACCAAATCGATACCTAAAGTATCAAAAATATTTGGACCAGGTAATCAATATGTAACCTGCGCAAAACAAGTCGCAACAAAATTTGGAGTAGCCATCGATATGCCTGCGGGTCCAAGTGAATTGATGGTATTCGCAGATACTATTGCCAACGCCTCTTTTGTTGCATCTGATTTACTGAGTCAAGCAGAACACGGTACAGATAGTCAGGTAATTTTAGTGTCAACATCAAAGACGTTTATAAATACGGTTTCCATCGAAATCAAAAAACAACTAAAAGTACTTCCTAGAGTTGACATTGCCAGAGAAGCCATGGCTAATTCTAAATTAATATATGTGAAATCGAAAGAGATTGCCATCGACCTTATGAATGAATATGCCCCTGAGCACCTTATTATTTGTTCAGAAGACGAAGATTTTTTTGTAGAAAGAATAGAAAATGCTGGCTCCGTTTTTATTGGGAATTATACACCAGAAAGCGCAGGAGACTATGCTTCAGGAACCAATCATACATTGCCTACCAACGGCTTTTCAAAGTCCTATTCTGGTGTCAATCTCGATAGCTTTTTAAAGAGTATTACCTTTCAAAAGATTTCAAAAGAGGGCATGCAATATATTGGAAAGTCTATTGAAATTATGGCAGAAGCAGAAGGGTTGCAGGCTCATAAGAATGCAGTATCACTAAGATTAGAAGAAATAAATAAATTCAATCGAACTACCTCAATTTAATGCTATGATAAATACAACGTTTAAAATTGAAAATCTTTTAAGAGAAAACATGAGAACCATGCAGTCTTACACATCTGCAAGAGATGAGTATACAGGTACCAATGCTAATATGGTCTTTTTAGATGCCAATGAGAACCCTTTTAATAATGGGGTGAATCGGTATCCAGATCCACAACAAAAAACTGTTAAGCAACAGTTATCAGCGCTAAAAGGGGTCCCAAACGAACAAATATTTTTGGGGAATGGTAGCGATGAAGTATTGGATTTAATCATGAGAGCTTTCTGCGAACCAAATAAAGACAATGTACTTATTTTACCACCCACATACGGCATGTATAAGGTACTGGCCAATATCAATGCAGTTGAGGTAAAAGAAGTAATATTAACCGCTGATTTTGAACCTAAAACCCAAACCATCTTATTAGCTTCAAATGAAAACAGTAAATTATTGTTTTTATGTTCACCAAACAATCCTACTGGAAATACGTTCTCAAGCATTCAAGTAGAAAAATTACTGCGCCAGTTTAAAGGAATTGTGGTTATCGATGAGGCATATATTGATTTTTCAGAGAAAGATTCTTGGTTGAAACGCTTGTCTGAGTTTCCAAATTTAATCATCACACAAACCCTGTCTAAAGCTTATGGAGTAGCAGGTATTCGATTAGGGATTTGCTATGCTTCTGAAGCAATTATCAATGTACTCAATAGCATCAAGCCTCCATATAATGTGAATGAATTGACACAACAAAAGGCGTTGGAAAGACTCTGTAAGCCCGCTGAAATAAAAACTGAAATAGCAGCCATTAACAAACAAAAAATCCGATTAGAAAATGCATTGAATCAAATTGACTTTATTGAAAACGTATATTCTTCAGATGCTAATTTTCTGCTTGTCAAAGTTGATGATGCAAACAAAAGATATGCACAATTGATTGAAAAGGCCATCGTTGTGAGAAATCGAAGCAATGAACCTTTATGCGATAATTCTCTCCGTATTAGTGTAGGGACTCCAAAAGAAAATGAGCGACTCATCGCTGTGCTTCTAGATATGTGTGTGCAGGAGAACGGCACCAGTATATTGTAGAGAAAACAAGCGATGAACAGTTAATTATACAGCATTTTTGACCATCTAAAAAACATTTTGAAAAGAACTTAAAACCCATGAAAAAAGTATTATTTGTAGACAGAGACGGAACCTTAGTTATTGAGCCTCCATTAGATTACCAGCTCGATAGCTTAGAGAAATTAGAATTCTACCCGGGAGTATTCCGTTGGCTCAGTAGAATTGCAGAAGAACTAGATTATGAACTTGTAATGGTCACCAACCAGGATGGGTTGGGAACAAAATCATTTCCTGAAGAGACCTTTTGGCCTGCGCAAAATAAAGTAATTCAAGCTTTTGAAAATGAAGGGATTGTATTTGATGAAGTACTCATTGATGCCTCCTTCCCATCAGAGAATTCTCCCAATAGAAAACCAAGAACAGGCTTGCTTACCGACTATTTGAATGGTGATTATGATTTGGAAAATTCTTTTGTCATTGGCGATCGTTTAACCGATATAGAATTGGCAGAGAATTTGAAGGCGAATGGTGTTTTGATCAGTTCTGATGACAACTTACAGTACAAAAATAAAACACAAGTACTAAAAACAGCATCTTGGAAATCTATTTATGAATTTTTAAAACTGGAAGAGAGAGCAGCCGATATTGAACGAAATACCAACGAAACGAAGATTAAAATAGCGTTGAATCTTGATGGTACAGGTAAAAGTAAGATCCAAACAGGAATTGCTTTTTTTGACCACATGTTAGATCAAATTGCACGTCATGGTAATATGGATTTAGAAGTGAATGTACAAGGAGATTTGGAAGTAGACGAACACCACACCATCGAAGACACAGCCATCGCATTAGGAGAAGTATTTCACGATGCTTTGAGCAGTAAATTAGGAATTGAACGCTACGGTTTTTGCTTGCCAATGGATGACTGTCTAGCTCAAGTTGCTATTGATTTTGGAGGAAGGAATTGGTTGGTATGGGATGCTCAATTTAAAAGAGAAATGATTGGTAAAATGCCTACAGAAATGTTCTATCACTTTTTTAAATCATTTACAGATGGAGCCAAGTGTAATTTAAATATCAAAGCAGAAGGAACCAACGAACATCACAAAATTGAAGCTATTTTTAAAGCCTTTGCAAAGGCGATGAAAGTGGCGGTCAAGCGAGATGCAGATAAAATGGTTTTGCCATCAACAAAAGGGGTGCTCTAGACCGAAGGATTGCAATTCTGGAGATAATGAGGAGACATGAAATACTTTAAAAATACATACAAAATATGAATATAATTATCATAGACTATGGAGCTGGTAACATTAAAAGCATACAGTTTGCATTCAATAGATTGGGGTTTTCTGCAAAATTATCAAATGATATAGACGAAATAAGAAAAGCTGATAAGCTCATTTTTCCTGGTGTAGGCGAAGCGAGCTCAGCGATGAAAAAACTGAGAGAGTCTGGCTTAGATACCATTATTCCAACTTTAACACAGCCCGTATTGGGAATCTGTTTGGGAATGCAATTATTATGTAGGAGCACTGAAGAGAATTCGACCATTGGATTGGGTGTATTTGATGTAGCCGTACGGAAATTTGAATCAGACGTTAAAGTGCCACAGATTGGGTGGAATTCGATTACAAATTTGCAGTCAGACTTGTTCAAAGACATCGATGATCATTCCTTTATGTATGCAGTGCATAGCTATTATGCTGAAAGTTGTGATGCACAAATTGCAACAACAACCTATGGACAATCTTATGCTGCTGCTTTGCAAAAAGATAATTTTTATGGAGTACAATTTCACCCCGAAAAAAGCAGTAGTGCCGGAGAGCAATTATTAAGGAATTTTATAAATTTATAAGCCATGTACACAAGGAATAAGGCACTGCTATTTGACAACCTAGCCGAACCTAAATACTAAAAAATACACAAAAAAATACACTCATGAGAATTATACCAGCAATAGACATCATCGATGGTAAATGCGTGCGATTATCAAAAGGCGCATATGATACTAAAAAGATATACAATGAGAGTCCGTTAGAAGTAGCAAAAGAGTTTGAGCAAGCCGGAATCACCTATTTACATGTGGTAGATTTAGATGGTGCTAAATCAAACCAGATCATCAATTACAAGGTGTTAGAAAAGATTGCTTCAAAAACCAATTTATTGATTGATTTTGGTGGAGGATTAAAAACAAATGAAGATGTGGAAATAGCATTTAATTCTGGTGCTTCTCAGATTACAGGTGGCAGTATTGCTGTGAAAAAACCCGAATTATTTGAAGAATGGATCGAAAGATATGGGAGCAATAAGGTCATTTTAGGAGCAGATGCTCACAACGGGAAAATAGCCACCAACGGATGGCTAGAAGAGAGTTCAGAGGACATCATTCCTTTTATTCAAAAGTATCAAAAAAAGGGCATTTCTTATGTGATTTCTACCGACATCGAAAAAGACGGAATGCTCGCAGGGCCGTCGTTTGATTTATATGAAAATATTTTAGCTGTTTGTAATGAGAATAAGCGCAGTGAAAACCTACAATTAATTGCATCTGGCGGAATATCTACATTTGATGAGCTTCCAAAATTGGCAGCAATGGGTTGTGAAGGAGTCATTATAGGAAAGGCCATTTATGAAAATAGAATTTCCTTAAAGCAATTGGAAAAATTCATTATCAATCAATAATTTTACACAAGTGATTTTAGGGATTTAGAATTGTAACGTGAATACTAAAACTACTTGAACCTACAAAAACAAACATATGCTTACAAAAAGAATTATTCCTTGTCTAGATATTAAAGACGGAAGAACAGTAAAAGGGGTAAATTTCATCAATCTTCGTGATGCAGGTGACCCTGTTGAGCTTGCTCGTTGCTATGCTGAAAACGGTGCAGATGAATTGGTTTTTTTAGATATTTCAGCAACTGAAGAAAAAAGAAAAACACTGATCGATATGGTATTGAAGGTAGCAGCCCAAGTAAATATCCCATTTACAGTGGGAGGCGGAATCTCGTCAATAGAAGATGTTTCTGCTTTGCTAAATGCAGGTGCAGATAAAGTTTCGATAAATTCATCAGCAGTGAAACATCCTGAACTTATCAATACCTTGGCAAATAAGTTTGGCAGTCAGTGTATTACAGTTGCTATTGATGCAAAACGAATCAATGGTATCTGGAAAGTTCACCTGGTTGGAGGTAAGGTAGCCACAGACCTCAATTTATTTGATTGGGCTAAGGAAGTTGCAGATCGTGGGGCAGGTGAAATTTTATTCACCTCTATGGACAATGATGGAACAAAAGATGGGTTTGCCAATGAAGCGTTGGCAACATTGTCTGAAAGTTTACCTATTCCGATTATTGCTTCTGGAGGAGCAGGGAACGTGCAGCATTTCGTGGATGCATTTCTGAAAGGGAAAGCAGATGCCGCACTGGCAGCAAGTGTCTTTCATTTCAAAGAAATAGAAATTAATACCTTAAAGAAAACCTTACAAGACTCCGAAATTCCTGTTCGAATTTAGGACCTAAAAGAATTGAAAATAACGCATAAAATATGAAGTACAATAGGAAACTATGTACTGTAAAAAGAAAACGTATGAATATTGATTTTACAAAAAATAAAGACGGACTTGTTCCTGCAGTTATACAAGACGCTAATACAAGAGAAGTATTGATGCTAGGTTATATGAACCAAGAGGCATTTGATACTACAAGAGCAACGAAATTAGTGACTTTTTTTTCGAGAAGTAAAAATCGTCTATGGACCAAAGGCGAAAAGAGTGGAAATACGTTAGTTCTAGTCGATATCTCATTAGATTGCGATCGTGACACCTTACTCGTTTTAGCCAAGCCTACAGGTCCTACCTGTCATACAGGTACAGATACATGTTGGGGTACAGAAAATAATCCGAATTATGGATTTATTTCGAGCTTAGAAGAAACCATTGCATTGCGAAAAGAAAACGCAGACCCCAAAACATCTTATGTAGCCTCCTTGTTTGCGAGTGGCATTAATAAAATGGCACAGAAGGTTGGAGAAGAGGCTGTGGAGGTTGTTATTGAGGCCAAAGACAGCAATGATGACTTGTTTTTAAATGAAAGTGCAGACTTGTTGTTTCACTATTTGGTTTTACTCCAAGCCAAAGGGTTTCGATTAGAGGATGTTGTAAGTGTTTTACAAAACAGAAATTAGTCTTCCTCTTTTTCAATAATACTCAAAGACAATCGAATTTTAAAATAATCCATTTGTTCATCGAAATAATCAAAGTAAGGCTTTAAAGTTTTTGGACTCTCCAAAGACTTTTTTGCCTCTTTTACGAAGCTTACTTCTTTTTTGGAAACAAAATCATAGATAGGAATGTCTTTTCCTTCAAGATATAAGCGTGCAATATGTGAATAAATTGTAGGTGATTTTAACTTGCGTTCTATAGAGATTTCATCAATGCTGAGTCCAGATTTATAGAGTTCATAGGTCACGAGATGAGTTTCTGATTTTTTTCTTTTCCGAACCACTTTACTTCCCATGAAGTCAATTACCTCCTGCATAAATTCGGCACCATACACTGTGGCTTTTCGATGTCCTACTCCGCTTATTGCTAAAAACTCTGATTCAGACATTGGGCGTTCTCTTTCGATTTCTTTTAGTGTTGCATCGTTAAAAACCAAGTAGGCCGGGATGTTCTCTTCTTGTGAAATTCGATAGCGTAGTGCTCTTAGTTTTTCGAAAAGAGTGTTGCTTTTATTTCTTTGTGAACTAGCAGTTATCTTTTTGGTATTGGCAGTTTTTGTTGATAGCTGCACTGGTTTTGTTAGATGCACGACAAGACCTTCAAATAATGCTTGTTTTGAAAATTCCGTGAGTTGAAGGTTGTTGTTTTTATGGAAGGCAATTTCACAAAATCCTTGGTTGGCGAGTTGGATGATGTATTGTTGCCAATCTTTCCATGAAATATCTTTACCAATACCATAGGTAGAAATATGTTGATAGTTTTTTTCTAGAACAGCTGCATTTTGGGCACCACGTAAGATGTCTATAACCGTTCCGGCAGCTTCCTGCTCTTTTAATCGATAGATTGTTGATAGCACTTTTTGTGCAATCACAGTGCCATTAAAAAACTGTGGTGGATTTTTACAGATATCACAATTGCCGCAATTCTCACCAAGCAGCTCACCGAAATAGCTCAATAAAATTTTACGTCGGCATGTGGTGGCCTCTGTAAATTGCTTCATGCGGTCTAGTTTTGCAATTTGTATGGCTTCATTGCTAGCGCCTTGTGCAAATTTTCGCAGTTGTATTACATCAGCATAACTATGAAAAAGTAAGGCATTTGATACCAATCCATCTCTACCTGCTCTTCCAATTTCTTGATAATAGCCCTCCATGTTTTTAGGCATGTTATAATGCACAACCCAGCGCACATTTGACTTGTCGATACCCATACCAAATGCCACAGTCGCACAAACCACATGAATCTTGTCAAAAATAAAATCTTCTTGTACTTTGCTTCTTTTCTCAAATGACAAACCTGCATGATAGGCTGCAGCCTTCACCCCATTTAGCGTTAACTTTTGAGCCAACTGCTCAGTTGTTTTTCTACTCAAACAATAAACAATTCCAAATTCTTGCTTGCGTTCATTGATAAAACGTAGAATTTGTGCTACTCGTTTATCGGCAATTCGCACTTCTAGTGAAATGTTTTTTCGATCAAAAGAGGTAATAAATTGTTGCGCTTTTGGAATGTTTAATTGATTGAGGATATCCTCTCTAGTAGCCTTGTCTGCAGTTGCCGTGAGCGCAATAATAGGTGCATTCGGTAGTACTTTTTTAAAAAAATTCAAGGCTTGATAGGAGGGACGAAAATCATGTCCCCAAGAAGAAATACAATGTGCCTCGTCTACAGCGATACAGCTAATGAATTTTTCGGAAATGATGGGCTCTAAAGCACGCAGGCTTTCTGGAGCTACATACAACAGTTTTAGCTGTTTCAGATGAATCTTTTCGAGAATGTCTGTATGAACATCACTGGATTGACTGCTGTTAAAATATGCAGATGGAATTCCATTTGCATTCAAACCATCAACTTGATCCTTCATCAAAGCAATTAATGGAGAAATAACAAGAGTAACCCCTTTAAAATGAAGTGCTGGTAATTGAAAACAAATAGACTTTCCTCCACCAGTAGGCATAATGACCAAAGCGTCTCTTCGTTGCAAAACGGTTTCGATAATTTCCAGTTGCTGAGCACGAAAATGATCATAACCAAAATATTTTTTTAAGGTAGCAAGCAGATTTTCTTGAAATTTCATTTGCGGCATACAGCATCAACTTTTGAGTCTGTAAAAATAGGGAAGAAGCACGAAATATGCAGGTATATTGCTGTGAAAAGTATCAGGGACTTTGCTATCAAAAATATTCTATAATTTTCAATGGACTAGCTTGTTCTGCCTACTTACCACCAAACAAGAAAGAATTTGAACAGTTCTCCATTTGACTTTTTTAGCCAGCAGAGCGGAGATTTTTTTTCATCCAATAGGAGGTTTGTGAGTTCTTTATACGCGTCATAAGACAACCAATCTATATGCTTCTTTGGCACAACCAACCAATCTAATTTAGCAGGGATGTAAAATTTACAATCCGTAAAATTTGACAATTCATCTCGATAGATATAAAATCCTGCAACGCAAGCTGCATTGATTTCTTCAAATACTACGTTGTTATTAGCAAAAGGAACAAAGAGTTGTGCTTTGAATAATACTCTTTGTTGGATGCAGTCAACATCCATATCGATGTACTTTTGTGTCTCTTCCTTGTACAATAGAGGAAATTGCTTGATTGCTAATTTTTCAATTTTTTGTTGCAGCGAATCATTCCTGTTCGGACCTATCCAATGCGCTATTTCATCATCCCCAATGGTTGCGTCGTATAAATAATACTTAAATACAATTTCTAAGTGAATGGGTGTATTGTCTTGATATAGAATGCAATCAATTTCTCCGATGGTGCGTTTGTTTTTTTGTATCTGGACGTTTTCATGAACAATTCTTATATTTTTGATGTGCTGAAGAAAACAAGATACAAACGATTCCACGCGCTTTCCCAATCTTGGACTTTTGCTTAATGTTCCATTATAAATGGTGCTTGATTGAGACGTAAGTTGCAATTGAGTTAAGCCATAAAAAGAGGCATTCCAAAGAGGTTTAGTTTCCAGAAAGCCTTCGTATTGCTGTTGTATGTTTTTAGAATTTAATGAGTTCATGCAGCACGAATGTACGCATAAAAAGATAAAATAAACCTTACTTAAAAGAGATGCTATCAAAAATATTGAAGAGCATCCGTGCGACCATAAGCCACTATAAGACTGTAATTTTAGCCTAAATGAAGATTGAATCACAGACATATTTTATATCTTCGAACAATTAATTTTGGACTTTATGAAATTTGAGACAGCTACCTTAGCCTATTTAAGTGATTTAACCGCAAATAACAACCGCGATTGGTTTGCAGAACATAAATCAAGATTTATTGAAATTCAAGAGCAGAGTAAAGTACTTTTTGGAGCATTGAAACTCCGATTAGAACAGCATGATGTGATTGAAAAAATGAAGCTATATCGAATTTACAGAGATGTCCGTTTCTCAAAAGATAAAACACCCTACAATCCAAGATTAGCAGTTTCTTTTTCGCGACAAGGTAGTCATTTACGAGGAGGGTATTTCTTACAAATTAAACCAGGGGAATCTTTCGTAGGTGGAGGTTTTTGGCAGCCAGAGAAAGACGATTTATTTCGATTGCGAAAAGAAATTGAGTTGGATGCCAGCGAGTTTAGGGCTATTTTAGCAGATTCTACTTTTGTGCGTCATTTTGGAAATAGTTTTCAAGGCCACGAACTTAAATCGGCTCCACGAGGTTTTGATAAAGCGCATCCTGACATCGACTTATTGAGAAAAAAAGGCTTTATTGCTGTTCAGAAATTTTCCGATGCAGAAGTGTTGTCTGCTGATTTTTTAGAACAAATAAACACGAGTTTTAAAGCGATGAGACCTTTTTTTGACCTATTCTCTGATGTCCTAACGACGAACTTAAATGGAGAATCGATTTTATAAGGACACTCGTTTTGCCCCAATTACTTGCAACACGCTGAGGGTAATCCGCTGCAACTATTGGCAGTCTTGAATCGTTTGAGGTTTGTTGAGTTCTCTTCTCAAATAAAGCATTGTAATACTCGTGGCTAAAACATCGGCAATAGGAAATGACATCCAAACACCAGTAACTCCGAAATACTTGGGTAAGAAATAGACCAACGGAATTAAGAATACCCCTTGTTTTAATAGTGTTAATACCAAGGCGGGTAGCGTCTTTCCTACTGCTTGAAAATAGGCAGATCCAATGAATTGTGCCGTAATAAAAGGAGTTGCTAAAAAAGCAATGAGCAAGGCATTTGGTGTCTTAGCCAACAATTCACAGTTCTTGGTAAAAACTTCAACAATATTGCTTGGAAAAAGCACAATGAACATAAAAATTAATAGAGCAATTCCAGTGCCATAAATAATGGATGTTTTAATACTTTCTTTGACGCGTTGGAAGTCATTAGAACCATGATTAAAACCTGCGATTGGCAAAAAGCCTTGGGTGACTCCCAATACAGGAAATAACGCAAACATCATGACCCTATTTATGATTCCATAAACGGCAATAGCAATTTCACCGCCGTATTTGAATAAGGTGTAATTTAAAATGATTAGCAAAAGACTAATGGCCCCTTGTCTTATCATTGTAATTCCTCCTAGTGAAATAATTTCGGATATAATTTTTGAGTTCGGAATGAAATGCTCGATTGAAATACGCAAGGTACTTTTAGAAGATATAAAAAATCCAAGAATAAAAACACCACTAGCAGTATAGGAAATCGCAGTTGCAAGACCAGCTCCAAACATGCCTAAATCAAGAAATTTAATGCATATAATATCAAGTACAATATTCACTGTTGCAGAGATCATCATAGCATACATGGCAATTTTAGCTTGCCCAATGGCTCTAAGAATCGGATTTCCCATCATAGCAAATGCAAAAAAAGGTACTCCGTAAAGAATTACATGGAAGTACTCAGTTGCAGGAGCTACAATGGTCCCATGCGCACCAAATAATTGCAAAATAGGAAAACAAAAGTAAATGCCAATACCTACAAAAACTATTGATAAACCAATTGTTAGCATGATCTGGTTTCCAAAGGTTGTAAAAGCTTTGTTTATATTATTTGCGCCGAGGGCCCTTGAAATGATGGAACTACCGCCAATTCCAATCCCCATTCCAATAGAAGCAATTAAAAAAGCAACGGGCAACACTACCGTGATGGCAGCCATGGCCATGATGCCAATCCATTGACCTACTAGAATTGTATCAATGATCATATTCAGAGACATGACCAGTATGCCAATAGAAGCAGGTACAGCCTGCTTGATGAGTAGTTTACTTATTTTTTCTGTACCTAATTCGTTTACTAGTTTGTTCATGTATGTCTCTTAATGCATTCAAATATGCAGTTTGTAAACTCATTTTATTCTAAATTCATGTTAAAGAATTTTAAAACATCAAACTTTAAGTTTTTTTTAAGGTATTGGAGTATAACCTTACAAAGCTTCTTGAAAACTTTATAAGAATTCACTTAAATTAGCACTTATTTTTTTATGATGACCAACACCTATACCTACACCCATATTGTTACCGAAGATGAAATAGATCACTTAAATCATGTAAACAATGTGGTTTATGTGCAATGGATTCAAGATGTTTCTACCAAACATTGGAATGATTTAACAGTAAATGATGTTGATATGAACTATGTTTGGGTGGTAATGCGACATGAAATTGACTACAAAGGTCAGGCCCTCCTAGGTGATCAGATTACCTTTAAAACATGGGTAGGAGAGACGAAAGCAGTGACCTCCGTGCGACATGTAGAAATCTATAAAGGAAGTAAGCTACTTGCGAAGGCTGCAACTACTTGGTGCATGTTACATGCAAAAAGTTTAAAGCCTGCGAGAATTACAGAAAGTATTTTAAAAGTATTGCAAGCGGGTAAATAAGTGTACATTTGCACTTTCAAATTAAGCATATGGCTACATTCAAAGATTTAGGAGTTCGTAAAGATTTTATCAGCTCACTAAAAGAGTTAAACATCACAACTCCAACAGAAATTCAGGAGAAAACGATTCCGGTATTACTTAAAACAGCAACTGATTTGGTTGGGCTTGCGCAAACTGGTACGGGGAAAACAGCTGCTTTTGGATTGCCTATTTTACATAAAATAGACCCTTCAAAGGATGGGGTACAAGCCTTGATTTTATCTCCAACAAGAGAGTTGGTGCAGCAAATTAAAAAGCAACTTTTTAAATTCACCAAGTACTCAGATGATAAGATTTTTTGTGAAGCAGTGTACGGCGGTGAAAAAATTGATAAGCAAATTGCAAATTTACAGCGCACCACACATGTGATTGTTGCAACCCCAGGAAGGTTGATTGATTTGATTGAACGCGGAGAAGTGCAATTGAAGGATGTGAAAACGTTGGTCTTAGACGAAGCAGATGAAATGCTGAGTATGGGGTTCAAACAAGATTTAAATAGAATTCTAAAATACACCAACGACACAAGCAACACTTGGTTGTTTTCGGCAACAATGCCAGAAGAGATTCAAAAGATTATCAAAAAGTACATGAGTCCAAATGCAATTCGTATTGCAGTGAATCAGAACAGTTTGGTCAATGAAAACATTACGCATCAATATGTTAAAACATCCATCAAGGAAAAGACCAATTTGATTGTTCAGTTTTTAGAGAAAAGACCAGACGATAGAGGTATTATTTTTTGTAGAACCAAGGCAGGAACTCAAAATCTAGCAAATCAATTAAAGGAAGAAGGCTTTTCTGTAGAGGCCTTAGAAGGTAATATGCAGCAAAAAGAGCGTGATAGAGCAATGCGAATCTTCAAAAATGGAAATTGTCAATGTTTAATTTCCACAGATGTTTCTGCACGAGGAATCGATGTGAACAACCTGGCTTTTGTACTGCACCATCAACTGCCAGAGCAATTAGAATATTACACACATAGGAGTGGGAGAACAGCTAGAGCAGGAAAGACAGGTTTCTCTTTGGCCTTTGTATTGCCTTATGAATTGGAGCAGATTCATAAAATTCAGAAAGAATTAGGCATTCAATTTAACGAGATTTCATTCTAATAAAATGACTTTTATATACGTTTTAGATATCATCGGAACGTTTGCTTTTGCAATTTCTGGAGCCCTGGTGGCTTCTAAAAAAGATTTTGATTTATTTGGAGTGCTCATTATTGCGTTTGTGACCGCAGTTGGAGGAGGCATGACACGCGATGTTTTGATCAACGCACATCCCATCAATTGGATTGGTGATTTAAACTATATCTGGACCATCATGGCGGCTGTTGTGTTTACTTTTTTATTTAAAAGTAAAATAGCTCCCTTGAGCAAAACCATGTTTTTATTTGATACCATTGGTATTGGCGTTTTTACCTTATTGGGCACCCAAAAAGGGCTTTCCTACCATTTACATCCTTTTATTGCAGTGGTTATGGGAATGGTTTCTTCCGTAATTGGTGGCGTTATTCGCGATGTCTTAACCAATGAAGTTCCTTTGATATTTAAAAAAGAAATTTATGCTTCGGCTTGCTTGGCCGGAGGAACCATGTATTTAATATGTAATTACTTTCAGTTATCGGAAAGCATACAATTTTTGACAACCATTGTTACGGTGATTGTGATTCGATCTCTCGCAGTAAAATATCATCTTGAACTCCCAAAAATAAAGGACGACCTATTTGGTAAAATCAAATAAAAAAAAGCGCTAGTTAGAACTAGCGCTTTTTTAGGAGGAATGTACTTATTTTACATCCTTCAATAGCTCTTTGATAGAGCGTTCTAATTGTTGGTCTCTTCCTTTATCAATCACCCCAGGCATATTTTTCACTTGAATTAATGGATTTGTTTGGTTGTTTTCCATCCATTCACCTGCCTTATTCTTTGCACTAATTGGAACAACACCCCAGTAAGAACCGTTTGGCAATCCTTCCCACCCGGCAAAACTACACGTTCCTGGAACAGGCATTCCAACCGTTTTTCCAATTTTTAAATCTGTATATCCAGAAGCATAACAATGTCCGTCAGAATACATGCTCTCATTAAAAATAGACAAGGTCGGTTTGGTCCATCTAGACGTTGGCTCACCTCCAACAACCTTAGCTTCTGTGGCATAAGTAATAAATGGTGTTCCGGTAAAGAACATGGCAAGGTCTGCAACCAAATCTCCACCACCATTAAAACGTGTGTCTACAATAACCCCTTTTCGTTCCGAAAATTTCCCCATCATATCTTGATAAATACTTCTGTAAGGACCATCACTCATTCCGGGGATGTGCACATAGCCCAGTTGTCCATTACTTGCTTTATCCACTTCTTTTTCATTGATGTCTACCCAACGCTTATAAAGCAAGCTGTTTTCTGCACCAATAGAAATTGGTTTTACCGTAATTACGGTTGTTTTTTTGGTAGCTGGGTCTACAACATCGAGCAACATAAAAGTTCCTGCCGCTCTATTGAAATACTTTGCAACATCTTGGTTCTTATCTACAACTTCTCCATTAATTTTTGTAATGATCATTCCGGGGCTAATTTTAAACGAAGCTTTGTCTAAGGGACCGCCTTTGATAATCTCATCAATTAAGATACCATTTTCTTTATGTTTGTAATTCATAAAGATACCTAGGGATGCTGTTGCGTCTGCATTCGACATACTAGCACCTCTATAACCAGCACCCGCATGCGATACGTTCAATTCTCCAATCATTTCTGAAAGCATTTCAGAAAACTCAAATCCATTGCCAATATGTGGAAGGTACTTCTGATATTCCTTTTTTAACTGCTTCCAATTGACTCCATGAAAATTAGGCTCATAGAAGATCGCATTGGTACGAATCCAAACATGATTGAACATGGCTACTCTTTCTGCAGCTTCATCAAATTGTATTTCCCCTTTAATTTTTACACTTTTTTGTTTCCCTGCACTTGGATCAATTTTTGAAATACGTCCGCTACTTAATAAGTAAAGGTTTTTCATTTCCTTATCCCATTCTAAGCGTCCACCTCCAATATTTAATTTCAATACCATTTTGGTCGCTTTGGTTCTTAAATTCGTACTCCAAAGATTTGATCTTCCTTCAAATCGAGATAGATAATACAAAATATCACCTTTTTTAGACAGTACGGCATCTCCTAGTCCTGAAGAGTGGATGGTCAATCGTTTGGTCCAATCTTTCATGTTTTCCCAATCGAAGGTTAGTAGGGTAGGTGTATCTTTCTTGTCAGTGTCCTTTTTATCTTTCGCTTTTTTATCTGATTTTTTTGTTTTCTTGTCAGCTTCGGCTTTTTCTTTGTCAGCTTTTTCTTTCGCTTTTTTTGCCTCTTCTTTGAGCGCTTTCATTAATTTAAAGTCCTCATCACTCAAATTAAATTCATCCCATGCTTCTTGATTAAAAAACATGCTGTACACATCACTTTGCGATTGTCCACTGGTAGCATAGGATTTGAGCCCATTTCTATTACTAAACCAAATCATTTGTTTTCCGCCATTTACCCATTTAGGGCTGTAATCACGGTACCCACTTTCATTTAAATTAACGCGTTTACTTCCATCTGCAGCCATCAATAAAACTTCGCCATTACTTAAAGTTTTACTCCAATCTACCAATAGCCATTTGCTATCTGGGCTCCAGGTAAAATATTTATCTCCATCTCTCATATGAAATAAATCCTTTGGTGTGAGCAGGGTTGTTTCCTTCTTTGTGTCAAGATCGATTATTTTTAGTGTTCTACGTCCTTCTATATAGGCTATTTTTTTGCCATCAGGAGCGTATTTTGCCAAGTAATTATCAAACTTATTTTCGCGTACTACACTTTCTTTTAATAAGGTGGCAGCGTAGAAAAAAGGTTCCTCGTTACGCACTTTCTCAGTCTTGTAAATGCTCCATTTCCCATTACGTTCGCTGCTATATACCACAGATTTCCCTTCTGGACCCCACGTTACGAAGCGTTCGTTTTCTGGAGTGTTGGTAAGTCTCTTTGTAAAGGATTTATCTACAGAGGTTACAAAAACTTCTCCTCTAGCAATGAACGCAATTTCTTTACCATTTGGAGAAACCGCCATTTCTCTTATGCCGCCATTGATAGAAATGTACTTGTCAGTATTGTCTATATTTTGGGTGGTAATCTGTACATTTACCTTAACAGGTTTTTTACCTTTTTTCATCGTGTAAAGCTCACCATCATAACCAAATGAAATAACACCATTACCAATGCTTAAAAAGCGAACGGGATGCTTTTTGAAACTTGTGAGTTGCTTTTTTTGATTCGCATTGTCTACAGACATTGCATGTACATTAAAGCTACCACTTTCTTCACTTAAGTAATAGATGCTCTTTTCATCTTCACTAAAAACTGGTTGCCTGTCTTCTCCGTTAAACGAAGTCAACATTTTATGGTTGTTTGATTTTCGGTCATACATCCAAATATCTCTTGTAATTGAAGAGGTGTGATGCTTTCTAAACTCATTTTCTCCTCCTTTTTTATCGTGATAGATCATGGTCTTTCCATTTTTGGAAACCTGTACATATTCTGCTGGAATGGTGAATACTTGAGATACGCGTCCTCCTTTCACAGGAACACTATATAATTCTGGCTGAGATCCTGTTGGGTATTGCCTGTGGTTGACTGCATCCTGTCGTGTGGTTCCAAAGAGCACTTCCTTATTATTTGCAGAGAAAGAAAACGGAGATTCATTCGCCGAATGAAAAGTAAGACGTGTTGCATTGCCACCTTTGGCCGACATTGCAAACACATCAAAATTCCCATACCTATTTGATGCAAAAGCAATTTGAGAACCATCTTTGCTCCAAACAGCCATGTAGTCATGTGCTTTGTGAAAGGTTAATTGTATTGCATCTCCACCTGAAGATGCTACTTTGTAAAGATCTCCTTTATAGGTAAATACAATCTGAGAACCATCTGGTGAAATAGAAGAATAGCGCATCCATTGAGGGGACTGTTGCCCTTGTATGGAGGCATAACTAAAAAGCAGTAAGAGTAAGAATTGTTTCATTGTTTTATTTTTTGTCTAAACTACTACTTTCGTCTCTATCTTTTTTTGTTAAAAATCTAAAATAATTGTTAAAATAAAAGCTTCTGAAGCTCAAATTGTTTTACATTCACTCCCCAATAAAATGATAAAAACCTTATGAAAACATTGACATTTAAAGACATGAAAGAATTTGCTAGCATGAATGGGATGGCACTCCCTAATTCTGATTGGATTCGTATTTCACAAGAAATGATTACGAACTTTGCCAATGCAACATTAGACAAGCAGTGGATACATATAGATCCCGAGCGGGCGAAACTAGAATCTCCATTTAAGTGCACCATTGCACATGGTTTTATGTCAGTTGCACTACTTTCAAAGTTTTTAGAGGATGTTATTCTTATTGAAAGTGTAAAAATGGGTTTAAACTACGGTTTGAACTACGTGCGTTTTATGCAGCCTGTTTTAGTGAATAGCGAATTGCAGTTGCAAAGTTCAGTGTCAAGTATAGAAGAACACAATAAGGGATATAAGGTGACTTTTTCTTGCACAGTGGTCATTAAAGATCAAGAGAAACCGGCCTGTGTAGCGGAATTTTTAGCTCTTTTTATGGAGTAAAATGAAGCATTAATCAGGTTTTTCTAATGATAGCCATTTCTTTGCCGTTGGTAGTATTGGCATGGAATACCAATAATAATCGTAAAATGACACTGAAAAACGGTCTCGAAAATACGCTACTTTGCAGATTCTTGAATTATTGGAATTGTAAATATGTATTCAAGAGCGATAGCTAATCGTAAAGAAGATTTTTCAAGATAGCATATTTTTATGAGAAAATGAGTATCATTTGTTATTCTTTATATCTTTAGATGGGTCACATTATTTTTTGTATTTTTTTTGTCAAAACCCCCTAAAAGAACGTATTTTTGCACTTCATAACTGAATACACAAAATGGTAGAAACAATTACAGCAGAATTGGACGAGCGAAAAGCAGGGAAAGAGTTATATAGTTATCAAAAAGGAGCTATAAATAAAATATTTACACTTTTTGAAGAAGCTCCGAAAGATTACCATTTGTTGTATCAATTGCCTACTGGAGGTGGAAAAACGGTGATATTTTCTGAAATCGTTCGACAGTATTTGAAACACCACCAAAAGAAAGTGTTGGTAATGACGCATCGAATTGAATTGTGTAGGCAGACTTCGAATGTTCTGACAGATTTTGGTGTAAATAACAAGGTTGTGGACAGCACCGCAAACCTTGATGACCAAAAAGACTACTCTTGTTTTGTTGCCATGGTAGAAACCCTTAACAATCGTCTTACGGATGATAAATTAGATATTTCTGACATAGGTCTTGTAATCATTGATGAAGCACATTACAACTCATTTACAAAGCTCTTTAAGTTTTTTGAAAAATCATTCATTTTAGGGGTGACTGCCACACCGTTAAGTTCGAATGTGAAATTACCAATGAATGACAATTATAACGAACTCATTGTTGGTGAGACTATTGAGTCTTTAATTGAACATGAATTTTTAGCACGTGCTAATACCTTTTCGTATAATGTTGGTTTGACCTCATTGGTTGTTGGTTCTAACGGAGACTACACGGTAAAGTCTTCAGAGGATTTATATACAAACACGCAGATGCTTGGCAAGCTGTTACAAGCATATGAAGAACGTTCCAAAGGGAAAAAGACCCTCATCTTTAACAATGGAATTAACACATCTATCCACGTATATGAAACCTTTAAAGCTGCGGGATATCCTATTGCTCACTTAGACAATACGGCTACAAAAAAAGAACGTGCTTTTCTGTTGAAATGGTTCAAAGAAACACCAAATGCAATTTTGACTTCGGTAAGTATTTTAACAACCGGTTTTGATGAACCAACCGTAGATACTATTATTTTAAATAGAGCCACAAAATCATTGACCTTATATTATCAAATGATTGGTCGTGGTTCGCGTATTCTTAAAGATAAATCACATTTTAACGTGATTGATTTAGGAAATAACTTTCATAGATTTGGACCTTGGGGAGCAGATTTGGATTGGCAACAAATTTTTAGAGCTCCTAATTTTTACCTAGAGAAATTGTTGAATGATGAAGATTTGGAAGAAAGTTTTGGTTATGAAATGCCTGATAGTTTAAGAGCTCAATTCGCCAATTCGCCAGATGTATCTTTTGATATTAAACAAGCCTATCTCGATGCTGTTCAGAGTAGAGATACCACAAAAGTTGTCTTAGAGAGATCGCTACTAAATCATGCGAAAATTTGTGTAGAGAATAGTGAAGATGTATACGATGCATTAGACCTCGCTAAAAAATTAGGCGATGATATCGATTTTAGATTGCAACGTTACACCAAGTGTATTTCAAAAAGTACACACAATTTTATGGATTGGTTAAAGAATGACTATCGCACAAAATTAAGATTGCACTTGCGCGCGAATTTTGATGAAATGTTTGAAGAGATTCATGGCAGACCTCCTGAATAATAACGAAGTTTCGATATCATATTTTTTGTATTCTTAGAGGAACAATTTTGCCTTAAAGAAATTAAGGGGTAGCGCTCTGCGTGTTCTATTTTTTTCGGTTAAAGTTTTTACTGCAAATGATGGTCTTTAAGATTGCTTTTATTCAAATTCAATAACACAGGTATGTGCTGCTCAGAATGCGTGTAAGTATTCCTTTTCAATACGTCTAACATAGTGTTATGGAGCATCGCTCGAATACCGAGTGCTGATTAGGATTGAATGATTCAAGTTTCAGTATCTTTGTGAAGAGAAAAAAGCTGTACAAGACCAACTTCTCATCATACAAGAGCTAGGATGTGATGTTTTGTGCAAAATGAATACCCCAAAAGAACACCTACTTATGGAGACTTATTTCATGGCATTTCAAGATGCATTTGTTGGAGCTACCACTTGGACATGGAGATCTATGTGCTTTGACGTGCCTTGGTATACCAATTATTTCTGGGGTCTTGTCTTAATTTCTTTCCTGGTTTGGATGTTAGAAATTCTCCGTCCTTGGCGGAAAGAACAGGGAATTATCCGAAAAGATTTTTGGTTAGACGTGGGGTATATGTTTTTTAATTTTTTTGTATTTTCAATAATCATCAGTGGCTTTTATCGTGTTCTTGAATTATTTTTTAAGGATCTTGGAATCACAATAGAAAGCATGGCTATCATCGATATTTTTTTGCTACCACCTTGGGCGTCTTTACTCATATTCTTTGTTTTATTGGATTTTGTGCAATGGTGCACACACCTCATGTTGCATAGCTATGGATTCTTGTGGAAATTTCATAAAGTACATCACTCGGTAAAAGAAATGGGGTTCGCAGCACATTTGCGCTACCATTGGATGGAAAATATTTTATACAAACCACTCAAAACTTTGGGTTTAATGCTTCTTGGAGGTTTTGAACCTGAGCAAGCTTTTATCGTTCATTTTGTCGCCATCGCCATAGGGCATTTGAACCATGCGAACATCAAACTATCATGGGGAGTTTTGAAATACATCATCAACAGTCCGGTCATGCATTTGTATCATCATGCAAAAACGTTTCCAAAAGAAAGTCCTAGAGGAGTTAATTTTGGCATCAGTTTAAGTATTTGGGATTATATCTTTAGAACAAATTACATGCCCGAAGACAGTGGTACGATTGAATTAGGATTTCCAAACGACCAAACCTTTCCCAAAAGTTTTTTTGGGCAATTATTTTATGGGTTTCAAAGAAATCAGAAATAACTTTGTTATTTTTAGCGTTGCTAAATATAATACACCATGAAAAACACCCTTTGCAGTATCTTCTTGTTGATTGTATGCAGTATAACTGCACAAAAAAAAGTGTTAGACCACAGTGATTTTGATCTTTGGAATACGGTCAAGAATCCGTCTTTATCGAATAATGGAAATTATGTCTTGTATTCTCTAGAAAGAGGAGAAAAAGATCGGTTTCTAAAAATTAAAGACAGCAAGTCCAATTTAATTTTTGAGCATGATCGCGTTGTAGGAGGCACCTTTACTTCAGATTCTAAACATGCCTTGTTCACGGTCAAAGCATGGAAGGATAGTGTTGTTGAAATGAAACGTAGGAAAGTGAAGAAGAAAAATATGCCAAAAGACACTTTGGCTATTTTTGAATTAAGAACGAAGTCGCTCACTAAGATACCTCATGTAAAATCATATAAAGTGCCCGAGAAATGGTCGGGTTATATTGCCTATGTGTTGCATGATACGAAAAAGAAAGACGCTAAGAAAAGCAACCCTAAAAAGGATACTCTTGAAAAAAAATCGACAGATAAAATAAAAAAGGTAAATGCTAAAAACGGTTATCACTTAGTGATTAGAGATATGGTCTCAAAAAAAGAGGACACCATTCGCTTTGTGAAAGACTACGCTTTTGCGAAAAAGGGTAAAGTATTGACATACATTACTTCTGGTGCTTCAAAAGAAGAGGAAAGCGGAGTGTTTGTAGTGGATTTAGGAAGCAAGACTACAACAAAGGTTTTTGCTGCAGTGAACACTGCAAAATATCATAAATTGACTTTTAATGACCAAGGGACGCAATTAGGTTTCATAGTAGATGTAGATAGTACAAAAGTACAAGTGAGACCCAATGCGTTATACCTATGGCAAAAAGGTTCTCAAAAGGCAACACGGGTATTGGATGCCCAAACAGCACCTAAAGGTTATCTTATTTCTTCAAATGGTTCGGTACGTTTTTCCAAAGACAATTCAAAAATGTATTTTGGTTTGGCAACCAAACCCATTGTAAAAGATACCACACTTTTAAAAGAGGAAATTGTGAATGTAGAAGTCTGGGCCTATGATTCTCCTAGGTTGTATACGGTGCAAGAACTGCAAGTGAAAAATGATCAGAAGAAATCATATGCTGCCATGCTGCACACAGCGAACAATAAGACGGTACAATTGGCCAATACCACCTATCCAAACGCAATGACAGGAAATGAAGGGAATGCTGAAAATGTTTTAGTTTCCAATCCAACTCCATACCAGCTAGAAAGCCAATGGACAGCCATTAGAGCAAGTGACTATGCTGTTGTAAATACTCAAACAGGTGCTCTTAAAAAGATAATGACCAAAGTAGATGGTCGCGTTCGTTTGAGTCCGATGGGGAAGTATGCTTATGGATATTCTGCTGTTGATAGTACTTGGTTTGCCTATGATATTGCATTGGATGAAAGAGTTAATTTAACAAAAGGAAAACTATTTTACAATGAACTGAATGATACGCCAAACCATCCAAGATCTTATGGTGCTGCTGGTTGGACACAAAACGATGCTTCGTTATTAATCTACGATCGTTATGATGTGTATGAATTCAACCCTAAAACAGGAACTCATGTGCGCTTAACAAACGGGAGACCCAATAAAACAGTCTATCGCTACCTGAAATTAGACGATGAAGAACGAGTTATAGATAGCACTAAAAAATGGCTTTTTAGTACGTTTAACGAAACCTCTAAAAACAGTGGATATTACAGTTATACTCATACAAATAAAAGAGGAAAGCAATTGTTAGACGGACCGTATGCCTACTCAAGGCCCTTAAAAGCAACGGATGCGAACAAACTACTGTTCACAAGACAGTCATTTACGGAGTTCCCAAACCTTCGAATCTCTGATGATACATTTCGTAAGGAACGTATAATTAGTAATGCAAATCCACAACAGAAGGACTATAATTGGGGAAGTATAGAACTTTATAACTTTACTTCGTTAGAAGGAAAAGCATTGACAGGACTTCTGGTGAAACCTGAAAATTTTGATCCAGCTAAGAAGTATCCTATGCTCGTGAATTTCTATGAACGAAGCTCAGATGGATTGCACAGACATAGAGCTCCTTCTCCAGGAAGGTCGAGTATCAATTATAGCTTTTATACAAGCAGAGGTTATGTAATTTTTAATCCTGATATTGTGTATAGGGATGGATACCCAGGAGAAAGCGCCTACAATGCAGTAATTCCAGGAGTTACGTCACTTATTGATAAAGGGTTTATTTTAAAAGATAAAATTGGTGCACAAGGGCATAGTTGGGGAGGTTACCAAGTAGCACACCTGGCAACAAAAACAGACATTTTTGCAGCCATAGAGTCAGGGGCACCTGTGGTAAATATGATCAGTGCATATGGAGGAATTCGATGGTGGACGGGGTTAAGTAGGCAATTTCAATACGAACATACACAAAGTAGAATAGGAGGTACTCCTTGGCAATATCCAATGCGATACATCGAAAACTCCCCCATTTTTAATATTGATAAAATAAACACGCCTATTTTAATTATGCACAATGATGCAGACGGCCACGTGCCTTGGTATCAAGGAATAGAGTTTTTTACCGCCTTAAGACGTTTGGGAAAAACTTCTTGGTTTTTGAACTACAATGAAGAACCACATTGGCCATTAAAAATGCAAAACAGGAAGGACTTTAATATTCGAATGGCACAGTTTTTTGATTACTATTTGAAAGATGCTCCAAAACCTAGATGGATGCAACGTGGGGTTCCGGCAATAGAAAAAGGAATTCACCAAGGGTATGAATTGCTCAAAGGTGAAAGGTAAAAAACTGTTTTAAGTTATAAAAAACTCCCGATTTCGGGAGTTTTTTTTATAGAGATATTTGAATCAGTAGCTGTATGATTTTGGAAAATAAATAGCGAAATTCAATTGGGAAGATCACTCATAATTTGATTCAGACAATAGTGTTCTTAGTCCTATTTTATTCGTATTTTTACCCTCCAATTTATGTACGATAAAAGAATGATACAGTATTTCTCAAAACAGGTCAAAATCTCAGCTCTTATGCTGCTTTTTACAATTCCAATGCATGCTCAAACAATCGAAGATATTGACTTTGGTTCCGATGAAACGTTTGAAGTAGTTACCTGGAATATTGAGCGTTTTCCTAAAAAGAATCAAACCTCTATTGACTATGCAGCGCGCATCCTACGGGCAATAGATGCCGATGTATATGCGATTCAAGAAATTGACGATATCGACATGTTCGATGAACTTATGAATGCATTGCCTCTTTATGAAGGATATTTGGAATCTGATGATTTTGGAGGTTTGGCGTATATTTATAAAAATAGTACGATTCAGATCAATAGCATGTACGAAATTTATAACACATCTAGTTACGATAGACCCTTTCCAAGATATCCAATGGTGATGGATTTTGACTATAAAGGAGAACGAATGGTCATTATCAACAATCATTTTAAATGTTGTGGAAATAGTTTTTTAGATGAGGGAAACAATTGGGATGAAGAAACGAGAAGAAATGATGCAAGCAATCTCTTGGAAGCATATATAGATACTAATTTTACTGATTTGAATGTAATGTTAGTTGGTGATTTGAATGATATATTAACAGATCGTGACGAACACAATGTATTTAAAATATTTTTAGATGCCCCATGGAATTATAAGTTTGTAGATACTGAAATTGCCGAGGGAAGTTCAGCAGATTGGTCTTTTCCTAATTGGCCATCTCATTTAGACCACATCTTGATAAGCAATGAGCTTTTTGACGAGTATGAGCAGGAGGATACCGTCGTTGAGGTAATCAAGGTAGAACAGTACATTTCGGGTGGTTGGAGTGCTTATGACTCGAACATTACCGATCATAGACCCGTGGCACTTAAATTTAAAATGGATCAGTCTCTCAGTCTTGAAGATCAAGATAGGGATCGCATGCAGTTTTCAAACCATCCAAATCCGTTCAATGAGAGCACTACCTTTTCTTTTGCAGCGGCAAAGGAAAAAGGCAGTATTGGCATTTATACACTAACTGGTCAACTAGTTTCTGCGAAGCCTGTTGCAGTCGGACAGCGTGCCGTTACTTTCAATAAAAGGGATCTTCCTGCGGGAGTTTACATGGCTAGAATACTATTGAACACCAAACAAAGCGCCACATTGAAACTAATTGTGACGGAGTAAAATACAGTTACCAGTAAAAGAGAAAACGCTCCTTAAATTTTAAATTTTTTAGATGCTATATTAATCTAAACTAAATTGTATCTTTGTCACATAGAAACCGATAAAATATATTTATAGTACCTATGGCAAAATCTCAGCAAACATATAATAAAAGTGAAAAAGAGAAGAAACGTTTAAAAAAACGTGAGGAGAAGAGAAAGAAAATGGAAGCCCGTAAATTAGATGCTAAGGAAAATGGGAAGAAAGGTATTGAGTTTGCTTATGTAGATCATAATGGTAATTTAACAGATACTCCGCCAGATCCAACGTTGAAAGTAGAAGTTGATGTTGAAGATATCATTTTAGGGATTCCGAAGAAAGAAGAAGGAGAGGCAGAAGACCCAGTGAGAAAAGGAAAAGTATCTTTCTTTGACACCTCTAAAGGTTTCGGTTTTATTATTGATTCGGATAATCAAGAAAAATACTTTACACACGTGAGTGGCATTATTGATCAGATCGCTGAAAATGACAAAGTTACTTTTGAGTTAGAAAAAGGAATGAAAGGAATGAACGCTGTAAAAGTTACCTTACAAAAATAAACCCTTCAACAATATATATTAAGAAAGTCAGCAATTAGAATTTTGATTCGATTGCTGACTTTTTTAGGTTAAAACAATGGTATCTAGAGCATGGCAAATCATATAAAAGAGCAGGGAGAAATATTACGTAAGTTGCAAATTCATCAACTGAATGAAATGCAAGAAGAGGCAATTACTACAATAGATCGTGCGAACAACACCATCTTATTGTCTCCTACGGGCACAGGGAAAACGGTGGCATTTGTATTGCCCTTGCTTCAATTGTTAACCCCCGAAATACCGGAAGTACAAGCGCTAATTTTAGTCCCTTCTCGGGAGCTAGCCATCCAAATTGAGCAGGTGATTCGGACGATGGGGTCTGGTTATAAAGTCAATGCAGTATATGGCGGTAGACCCATGTCTAAAGATAAAATAGAGTTGAAACATATTCCTGCTATTTTAATTGGAACACCAGGCAGAATAGCAGACCATTTTAGCAATGATCGTTTTTCAAAACGGTACATTAAAACGTTAATTTTAGATGAATTTGATAAATCCCTTGAAGTAGGGTTTGAATACGAAATGCGAGGCATTATCAATCAATTGCCTGCCCTTACAAAACGCATTCTTACCTCCGCAACTGAAGGTGTTGAAATTCCAGATTTTGTGAGATTAGAGAAACCAAAAATCATTAATTATTTAGGGACAAAGACCTCTAAATTAGCCTTAAAAACAGTGGTGTCGCCAGCGAAGAACAAGCTAAAAACCTTAGTGCAGTTACTCAATCATATTGGAAATCAACAAGGTATTGTATTTTGTAATTTAAAAGATAGTATACAAGAGGTCAGTTCGTTTTTAGAGCGTAATAATATCAGTCATGGTTGTTTCAATGGAGGAATGGAGCAAAAAGATAGAGAGCGTGCTTTGATTAAATTTAGAAATGGAACGAATCAGCTATTAATTGCAACCGATTTGGCAGCAAGAGGTATTGATGTTCCGGAAATGAAATACATTATTCATTACGAATTGCCGTTGTATAAAGAGGAGTTCATTCATAGAAATGGTCGTACTGCCAGAGTTTCGGCAAAAGGAACGGCCTACATCATCAAATGGAAAGACGAGCGTTTGCCCGATTTTATTCAGAATGCTCCTGCAGAGAAACTACATAGCAGTGTGACACGAAAACCCGTTTTTTGGGAGACCTTATTTGTCTCTGGAGGTAGAAAAGATAAAATATCTAAAGGAGACATTGCAGGTTTGTTTTTAAAGCAAGGAAACCTGAGTAAGGATCAACTTGGAATGATCGAATTAAAACAAGACTGCGCTTTTGTTGCAATTCCATCAAAATTGGCAGAAGAATTGATTGGCACCTTGAACAATTCTAGATTGAAAAAGAAGAAAGTTAGAATTACAAAAATCTAAATAATTGATTGATTTCAATTCGAATAGCAGTAGAAAAACACGAGTTATGAGTACACACTTTGCATCTTTAGGAATAGATACACAAATTCAACAAAGCTTAGACGCATTAAAAATTTCTGAGCCTACAGACATACAGAAAAAAGCAATTCCGGTGGTCTTACATCAAAAAGAAGATATTGTGGCCTTGGCGAAAACAGGAACTGGTAAAACTGCGGCATTCGGGCTTCCTTTACTGCAGTTAATCGATACACAATCAACGCATATTCAGGCTATCATTTTAACACCTACAAGAGAGCTTGGGCAACAAGTGTATCATAATTTAGTAGCCTTTGCTAAAAACAGTCCAGCAATATCAATGGCAGCTGTGTGTGGAGGAATTCCCATAAAGCCTCAAATAGAGCGCTTACAAGCAGCTACTCATATTGTCGTAGCAACACCTGGGCGTTTGGCAGATTTAATAGAGCGCAACGCCATTGATGTGACACAAGTTTCATTTTTCGTGCTCGATGAAGCAGATGAAATGGTGAGTGCACTAAAAGAAGGATTAGATGCCATTATTAAAGCGCTTCCCAAAAAGAGAAGAACTTTACTTTTTTCAGCAACCATGCCAGGAGCTATTAAGCAATTGGTGCAGAATTATATGTCGAAACACGTTGTGCATATTGAAGCAGATATGGATACTGTTGGACATCAAGGTATCGCACACCAATATGTAGTGGTTGAGCCTATTGAAAAATTAGAGGTATTGCTACATTTTTTAACTTCCAAGGCAGGTCAAAGAGGGATTATCTTTTGTAAAACAAAGGCAGCCGTCAATAAGTTAGCAAAGAACTTGGCAATTCATAAATTTTCATCCGGAGCTATTCATGGTAGTTTAACACAAGGGATCCGAGATCGAATTATGGGGCAGTTTAGAGAGGGATATATTGATATTTTAGTCGCAACCGATTTGGCAGCACGTGGTATTGATGTGAAAGAAGTTGCCTATGTGGTACAGTATCATTTGCCCGATACTTATGACGCCT
>JBELGW010000012.1:0-65346 GCA_042091715.1 Polaribacter sp.
CGTTAAGTAAGAGAGTGCAGCATCTGGAATTCCTCCGATGCCAAGTTGAAGAGTAGCGCCGTCTTCTACAAGACTAGCAATGTGTTTTCCAATTTTGTTTTCAGTTTTAGTTGCAGGTTTTTTTTGCATCTCAAAAAGAGGGTCATTAACATAGGTGCAAGCATGAATTCTACTCATATGGATGATTCCGTTTCCATGAACAAATGGCATGTTCGGGTTGATTTGAGCAATTACATACTTTGCCGTATCAATGGCCGCGTTTGAAATGTCTACCGAGCAACCTAAAGAACAATAGCCTTTGTTGTTTGGAGGCGATACTGTCACCAAAGCTACGTCAATTGGCATTTGCCCACTTCTAAATAATGAAGGGATTTCGCTAAGAAAAATGGGAATATAATTCGCTCTTCCTCTCTGGACATGAGGTCTAATATTGTGCCCGACAAAAAAACAATTTATGGTAAAACTGTTTTTGTAGGTATCTAAGGCGTAAGGCACGGGTCCTTCTGTATGTGCTGAAACAAGCTCTACATTTTGAAGTTCTTGATGTCTATTTGTCATCGCTTCAATAAGTCTTGAAGGAGCCGCAGCGGCAGTGTGTATAAAAACTCTATCTCCGGATTTTATTATTTTCACAGCATCATCTGCTGAGGTTTCATATACAATCATTTCAAAAAATTTTAATGCTACAAAGTTAGCTATTTAAAACGATTCTAAATAAAATCACATTGGTTTTTTTCAAAAAGAGAATGTAAATGGTCTTTTTTCAAGAAAAACATTGCTGAAAAGTTGTGTAATGTATTGATTATGTATGATTTAAAACAGTGAAAACTGCCGATCTTTTGTCACTATTTATCAATGAGATGTATTGTTTGAGGGATTGTATTGACCGGTAATTTGCATGTCCCATGAACACAAACATAAATAAAAGTATTTCCCGGAATGTATTTGTTTTTCAATAAGGGCTGTTCTGAATCTTTTTTTGCCCCTGTAATTAAGATATTTGGTAAATAATGGGTTCCCAATTGTTTGTTCAATGCATTAGCCTCTGCTCCTACAATTGCCACCTCATAATATGGATTTGTGAAATTGGTCATTAAATGCAGCCAATTAGAATAATTTAATGGGTTCTTGAGAATAGCTGTTTTCAGGTTATTCAACATTTGCTCAGAGCGCTGAATCATTTTAGGATCGTAGTAATAATGCCCAAGTTTAAACAGACTATTTGCTAGCATAGAATTTGAAGAATTAATCACACCGTCAATGATTTCTATTTTACGGGTAATTAAGCTTTTGTCTTTGTTAGAGGTATAGAAAAACATTGCGCTAGATGCGTCGTAAAAATTATGGATGGTATAATTCATTAATTTTTTTGACTCTTTAAGGTATTTGTCATTAAAAGTAATTTCATAAAGAGAGATCAACGCAGAGATAACAGTCGCATAATCTTCTGAATATCCATTGATGCTGCTTTTTCCGTTTTTAAAACTTCTATGAAGACCTCCATCACTTCTCAACTGCTTCTCGAGCAGAAAAGCTGCAATATCAATCGCTTTTTGAAGATAGTTTTCATCTCCAAAAGCCCTGTAAGCATCTACATATCCTTGCAACATTAAAGCATTCCAAGAAGTTAGAATTTTATCGTCTAAATTTGGCTTATTTCGTTGGTTCCGCTCCTCGAGTAATAGGGCCTTCCAATGATTAATTTTGGTAATGAGATCTGTAATTTTTAAACCATGTTTTTTTGCAAAATCGGTGTTTGATTGGTTTCTAATAAGCACATAATTCTCTTTTTCCCAAAAGCCAAAATTGTTGATGTTGAAATAGTCTTTAAATAAAGGAAACTCTCTTTTTAGTAAGTTCTTCAATTCAAGTTCATTCCAGGCATAGTAAGCTCCTTCTTCTGATTCGTTGTTTTTATTTTTACTATCTGCATCTAAAGAAGCATAAAAAGCGCCATTTTTTGCGTTCAATTCTTTGTCAATAAAAGCTAATGTTTCAGTGACCACTTTTTTATACAACTCGTTTTTATTTTCAAGATATGCCTTGGCGTAAATACTAATTAACTGGGCATTGTCATACAGCATTTTTTCGAAGTGAGGTATGTGCCACTTCTCATCAATGGAATATCTTGAAAAACCTCCGCCAATGTGATCATAAAGACCACCGTAAGCCATTTTAGTTAAGGTGTTGTCTACATATTTACGGATCTCTTTATCATCAAATTGATGCTGGTATCTCAGTAAGAAATCTAGAGAATTAGGCATTGGAAATTTTGGAGCTCCTTGAATACCACCATACTGGGGGTCTCGTATTTTTTTAGATGCATGTATGGCATTGCGAATGTCTTCTTTTTTAAAAGAAGCTTTCTCTGTATTAATTTCAATTAAATTAGACGCTTGCAGCCCTTCAGTTAACCTCTCTGCGAAACGAATTGCTTTTTCAGGGTTTTCTTTGTAAAGTTTTGAAATATCTATTAAAATCTTTTTCCATTGTGCCTTGCTAAAATAAGTGCCTCCAAAGATGGGTCTGCCATCGGGAAGTGTAATACAATTCAAGGGCCATCCACCACCACCAGTCATTAGTTGAACAGCATTCATATATACCTTATCAACATCAGGCCTTTCTTCTCTATCTACTTTTACATTGATGAAATTTTCATTCATCAATCTTGCAATAGTATCATTTTCAAAACTTTCTTCTTCCATAACATGACACCAATGACAAGCAGAGTATCCTATGGAGATCACCATTAATTTATTTTCTTTTTTGGCTAGCCCCAACGTTTCATCATTCCAAGCTTTCCAGTGCACAGGGTTGTATGCGTGTTGCAATAGGTAAGGGCTGGTTTCTTTAACTAGTGCATTGCCTATTTTTGGAACTGTAGTTTGGGTATCACTACAACTGATAAACAAAGAAAGTACAAGTACAATACTTATTTTAAAAAGGAAAAAATTGTTATGATTCATAAAATTAAAATTACAAAAAAAGCGTGTTCACATTGCAAACACGCTTTAAAATAATAAAGAAGTATCGCTTCTTACTCTTTAATTAGTTTTACCGTTTTTGTCCCTGCATCTGTAGAAATACGAGCCACATAAATACCAACAGCTAAAGATTGATTCTCGATCATTACTTGGTTGTTGTCATAAGACTGAGAAATGACTCTTTTACCTAAAACATTATATACATCTACGGATTTAATTGCCGTGTTTGGTGTACTAATCGTCCATCCGTTAGAAGATGGGTTTGGATACACGCTTGATGCAAATAAAGAGAATTCATCTTTAGATAGGGCATAGTCCTTCGTTAGCGCTATATTATCTAAGTAAAGCATACCTCCATTGTCTCCAGATTGGTTATATCTATCTACTTTCCACTGCCATAATTTTGTGCTATCATAACCTAGGTTTGTGAAATAAGACATAGGAATTGAAACGAGCGTCCAAGTCTCTAATACTATATCTGCCTGATCGCCATTCGCAATGCTTCCTATTTGGTACCCAAATTCTTGAGTTGTTCCATCATTATCAATCATGATAATTTTAAAACCATCTGTACCTTTTGAAGATGAAAACCAGTAATGGAAATTAACAAAATCATAATCTGAAACATCGTCTGGTCCTCCTTCACCTTGACCAAAACCAGCTACTTCTAGGTTTACTTTACGAGCATTATTTACCCCTGCTGTAGCATCTAAGTCTACCTCAGATGATTCTCCAAATTGATACGCAATATTTAATTTATTCGTGTATCCGTTCGTGTCATTATAAATACTGTAGACAACATCATTGCTCGTAGTAGGTACTGGAGCTGCAGTTGCTGGTTCAGGATCTGGTTCTACAACTACAGTGGAAGTCTTTCCTTTAATATTGTCAACGTACATTGTTCTTATAATTGCAGGCGAAATAAAACTGTTTGTACTACTATCCCAATTTGGATATACTACGAAATTTGTGTAAGTACCGTTTGCGGGAGCAGTATTGTCAGAACCTGTATTGAACGTTGCCGTTAAGGTTTCCCAACCTGTACCTGTGTGGCTCACTGGTGTTGAAGAGTCTGGTCCACCATCAGAACTTGAAGTTACTTTTACCAATAAGGAAATTGCCGACTCTGAGTATACATCAACAGTCATGGTTAAACCATCGGTTGCGTTTAAGAGTACATTACTATCAATGTCTATATTGGTACCTTGCCAAGTTTCGCCGGCGGCTGATGTAATAAGTTCAGCAACTGTACCGTTGGTTCCGCCAGCAGCTGGATCATTAACAAGAGTAGCTGATGTTAAATTTCCGAAAGTAGCTCCAATACCGTCATTGTCTTCAAAATCTTGAAGTAGGTCTTGAGAGTACCCCATGGATATTGTTAAAAGTAAAATTAAAAGAGTAATTTTTTTCATAATTTTTAAATGATTAGGGTAAGTAATTAATTCTTCCTAAATGTACAACTATTTGCCCAAGTGTTTAACAAAATAAAACGCTACACAAAATAAATTTAGAGGATTGTAAAGATTTTTCTTTCAGAAAAACTTACTCTCTACCACGATTTCTAGTCTTTTCATTGGTGTCTTATTGAAGATGAAATTTTAAAAATATCACCTAAAAACTATTTCTGTAGTGGTTTTGTATGGGTGTCTGGTCATGAAGATGTCTTAAAAATAACAGTTATTTGATTTAAAACGTCTTAAATATGTGATTATGAATAGCTCAATATAAAAAGTGAGTATTGCTATTTTTTTTCGAGAAGTTGTATGGAATCATTGTTGTTCGTTATCAAAAAGGCTTCTTTATTTTTTCGTTGAATTTTATGAATTGTTCTGCTGTCAAACGGCAGGTATACTCCGCTTACTTTTGGAGTTAAAACGGTAAAGTTATTCTTACCATCACCGATTAAAAGTGAACCATAACTAGCATCGTAACGCGTGGTTTCTACCTCTACACCATAGTGGTTTCCTACTATGAGAATATCATTGAATCCGTCGTTATTAAAATCATCTACTAAAGAACTTTTAATTGGGCTTATTTGTGCTTCGATAGGTAGTGGTTTGGCTGTTAATTTGCCCTTGTTATTGATGAGGAGGATGCTCTCAAAATTCTCAATTTCATAAATCACCGCATCTTTTACTTTTTCCTCGGGCAAAACCTCTATTAATGTGGATGATGCAAAACTGTGGAAGTCTTTGAACTTTTTCCCCACGTATGGCATTTGTTGGGTTGTGCATTCTCTTCCTCTCATTGGAACATAATTGCCTTTGTAATACTTTGCAAGTACTACGTCGTTTGTTCCATTATTATCAAAATCGTTTGTATAGACTTTAAAAGGATGCTCTTTACTAGCTTTGAATTTATTGTTCTTGCCGAGGTTACCAACAATGTAGTCGTCATCTCCATCATGATCAATATCACAAGCTGTAATTGACCACCAAATGCCTCTCGTATTATTTACAAGGCCAAATGTCTCAGAACTATCTTCAAATATTCCGTTCTTGTTTTCAAGCACTTTGATTTCCATCCATTCTCCTACTACCAATAAATCTTCATCTCCGTCATTGTCGATATCGCTAAAAACAGCATCTGAAACCATTCCAAATTTATCTAAAATTGTTGTTGCTGCTTTTTGAAATGTACCATTTTCATTGATTAAGAAGTAGCTAGTAGCAGGATAGGTGTATTTCCCAGCAATAAGTCTTGTTCCGACAAATAAATCTAGATCTCCATCTCCATCAATATCCGATGATTTTACCGTTTTGGTACTTTCGTAGATGTTTGGAATGGCATTTTTGCTTTTTGTGAATTTCCCCGTTCCGTTATTCAAGTATAATCTGTCTTTGAGTAATTTACTACCTCTTTTAAATTCACTACCCCCACTGCTAATGTATAGATCCAAATCATTGTCATTATCTACATCTATAAAGAGTGCTTCTAAATCTTCAGATGCTTTGTCTAATGACCAAGGTTGATGCTTATTTTTAATAAAGGCACCTTCTGTGGTTTGAAGGAATAAGACACCTGATTGGTTTGCTGCACCGCCAATAAATACATCTTCTAAACCATCTGCATTTACGTCTCCAACTGCTGAAAAGGGGCCTTCAGTAGAAAGCTTATGTGGCAATAAAACTTCCTCTTTGAAGTCATCAAACTCATTTTCTTGGTGTTGAAAATTGATTCCTAGCGTTGCTGCATTTTTTTCTGTTAATAAGGGCTCTTGAGGTTTGATATCGGAATATTCTTTGGCTTTTGTGTAAAAGGCAGTAATTGTTTTGTTTACCGCTACATCTGTGAAAATATTTACTTTACCATCGTGCCAAATCACTTTTACCGAATCAATTTTTGTTTGTTTTCCAAGCCCAAAAAATAGATGCGGTGCTACAGATGAAAAATAGCCTCTCGTTAGAGCATGTTCTGCAAATTGTTGTTGATCGTTGTAATAAATGTGTGCTTTTGCACCGATCCCCATCGTATTTTTATCCGCACCCTCAAAAGCAACTTTTAAAAAATTTCCGTTGGTTTTATTCTTGTAGACGAAAGCTGTGTCTTCCATATTATTAATGACCAAATCGAGGTCTCCATCATTATCTAGATCTCCATATGCCATGCCGTTGGAAAAACTGGGTGTGTCTAGTCCCCATTTTTTAGCTACCTTCTTAAAACGATAATTTCCTTGGTTTTGGAAAACATAGTTCGAAATACGTTGGGCGGGAGCATTTTTACTAAGTTCGTACAATTCTTCTAAGGAGGTCCCTTTTTCTAAATTGCTTAAAACAGCTCGATAGTCATTATTGTCCAAATCTTTTTTAATACCATTGGTTACAAAAATATCTTTGTAGCCATCATTGTCTAAATCCACCAATAAGCTGGTCCAACTCCAATCGGTACTTGATACGCCTGCTAAATTTCCGATATCAGAAAATTGTCCCATTCCAGAATTTATTTGTAAAGTATTGGTCATGTATTGATAGTTTCCAGTCTTCTGTACAATACCTTCAAATGTTTTAGAGTTCATGGAAGCCATATTCGTTTTGGAGCGATAATGATCCGATGGCGTCATATCTGTCGTCATTAGATCTATCAGCCCATCATTGTTGATATCCCCAGTATCTGAACCCATACTATTTTGAGACATGTGTTTGATGTGCTCATTGGTTGTATTTCTAAAGGTGCCGTTGCCATTATTGAGATACATAAAGTCAGAGCCATTGTAATCATTAGCAATATAGAGATCTGTAAATCCGTCATTATTGAAGTCGGAAGTATTGATACTTAATCCATATACCTTTTCAGATGAGATACCCGCTTCTTTCGAAATATCTCTAAATTTTCCATTGTCATTGAGATACAATCGATCTTGGTATAATTTTAGACGTTTCTTAGGTATCTTATGAAGCAATAATAATTTTTTATCGGGTGGTTGATTTACCTGATACATATCTAAGTCACCGTCATTGTCCATGTCAAAAAAAGCTGCTTGGGTTGAAAAACCGGTGTCTCCAAGGCCATATTCTGAAGCGGATTCCGTAAATGTCAGGTCTTTATTGTTGATAAACAACTTGTTTTTTCGGTCTGTCGGACTCATCGATGTTCCATTTCTGCTCACATAAATATCCAAGTAACCATCAGCATTGATATCTACCATAGTTACGCCCCAAGTCCATCCTGGATTGCGAGAGATTTTTGAACTTTTAGTAATATCCTCAAATCGAAAATTTCCTTTGTTTAAATACAGTCGATCTCCTACCTGATTTCCACCAAAGAAGATATCGAGTAGCCCATCGTTATTGATATCCCCAATTGCAACGCCGGACCCATTATAAATTTGCGTATAAAAATATTGATTGAATTGTAGCCCTTCTTCTATTTTATTGTTGAATTCGATTCCTGTTTGTTCTGGAGAAAGTAATTCAAAGCCACCAACCACGCTCTCTGTGTTTAATTTGCGTTGAGATTCTTGACAAGAAATAAATAGTATTAAGACAATTAAAGTTGTTTTAAAAATTGTTTTTTTCAATCTCATTAGAATCAGCATTTAAAAGATATTGGAATCGTAATTGGTTATCAAAAGTAAAATTTTTCCAATGTAAATGTAATAAAACAAAAGAATAAGAGAACTTTTTTTAAAGCCTCCTACGAATCTTTTTTCATAATCCTCTAGAGTATAAAAGAATTAATTCATGTATAAGGTTCTATGATTTTCAAAAACGAGACGCCTAGCCTATTGATTTCATCTTTTTTTTGTTGAATGCGTTTGGGTTGGGTATCATAATAAATTAGGATTAAGTTACTGTGTTTTAATGCTTTAGTTATTTAAAATAAAAAATGAATATAGCGTAGTTTGACTACAGCATACGAATTCCATGTAATGAATAATTACTTTTGAATGGTCAGCACGAGTAGGAATATAAAGAAGACCTTAGTCAAGAATATTAACTATGAATTTAAACAAACACAGCAGTCGATTAACACAAGATGAATCTCAGCCAGCATCACAAGCCATGTTATACGCCGTGGGGCTCACTGATGCAGACATGCAGAAAGCACAGGTAGGGATTGCGAGTACAGGTTACGATGGTAATCCGTGCAATATGCATTTGAATGGTTTGGCATCTGAAGTTAAAGTGGAGTGTAATATCACCGGATTGGTTGGTTTGGGTTTTAATACCATCGGCGTAAGTGATGGAATTTCTATGGGGACATCAGGAATGAACTATTCGTTGGCTTCAAGAGATATCATAGCGGATTCCATAGAAACGGTAATGAATGCTCAGAGTTATGATGGTTTAGTTGCTGTAGTTGGATGCGATAAAAATATGCCGGGTGCCATCATTGCCATGCTGCGTTTGAATCGTCCTTCAATTATGATGTATGGAGGTACTATTGCTTCGGGCAATTACAAAGGGAAAAAATTAAATATTGTTTCTGCTTTTGAGGCCTTGGGGCAAAAAGTGGCAGGTGAAATTGATGAAAGTGAGTACAAAGAGATTATCAAAAGAGCAATTCCAGGAGCTGGAGCTTGTGGAGGTATGTATACCGCTAATACCATGGCTTCTGCAATAGAAGCAATGGGGTTTTCCTTGCCTTATAACTCATCAATTCCAGCAGAAAATCCCTCGAAAATATCAGAAAGTGAACGAACAGCTTTAGCGATGAAGAATTTACTAGAGTTAGATCTTAAGCCGCTAGATATTATTACAAAGAAGTCTATTGAGAATGCCATTACATTGGTCAATGCATTGGGGGGATCCACCAATGCAGTATTGCACTTTTTGGCAATTGCGCATGCAGCAGATATTGATTTTACTTTGGAAGACTTTCAGCGAGTTAGTGATAGAACTCCTTTGATTGCAGATTTAAAACCAAGTGGAAACTATTTGATGGAAGATGTGCATGGCGTGGGAGGAACTCCTGCTGTGATGAAGTATCTCTTAGATCATGGTTATTTGCATGGTGAGTGTTTAACGGTAACAGGGAAAACACTTGCAGAAAATTTAGCGAATGTAGCAGCGTTGACTTTTGAGGATGATCAGGATGTGATTTATCCCAAAGACAAGGCGTTAAAAGCTTCTGGAAACCTTCAAATATTATATGGGAATTTAGCACAAGAAGGCGCGGTAGCTAAGATTAGCGGTAATGAAGGGTTGTATTTTGAAGGGAAGGCTGTGGTTTATGACGGAGAACAGGCTGCCAATACAGGTATTTCTAATGGAGAAGTGCATAAAGGAGATGTTGTTGTGATTCGCTACGTTGGGCCCAAAGGCGGGCCAGGCATGCCAGAAATGTTAAAGCCAACGTCATTAATTATGGGAGCAGGATTGGGAAAATCTGTGGCTTTGATTACGGATGGTCGATTTTCTGGAGGAACACACGGGTTTGTTGTTGGGCATATCACTCCAGAGGCTCAATCAGGAGGCGTTATTGCTCTTTTAGAAACAGGTGATCAAATTAGAATTAATGCAGAAGATAATAGAATTGATGTGCTGCTGTCACAGGAAGAAATAGCCGCGAGAAAAGCCAATTGGATAGCGCCAGCATTGAAGCATACAAAAGGAATTTTATACAAATACGCAAAAATGGTTGCATCGGCATCAAAAGGATGTATCACAGATGCTTTTTAAACACGATAGTTATGGAAACAAAAAATCAAACTACATCGAAAAAAACACAAACTAAAGCTTTGCATATTTCTGGAGCAGAAGCAGTTATCAAATGTTTATTGGCAGAGGGTGTCGATTTAATTTATGGGTATCCTGGTGGTGCAATCATGCCTGTTTACGATGAATTGTTTAAGTATCAAGATCAACTACAACATGTATTAACACGTCATGAGCAGGGTGCAACACATGCAGCTCAGGGGTTTGCAAGAGTTTCTGGAAAGGTCGGTGTTGCTATTGCAACTTCTGGTCCGGGAGCTACAAATTTAGTGACTGGAATTGCAGATGCCCAAATTGATTCTACACCCATGGTTTGCATTACAGGTCAGGTAGGGAAACATTTATTGGGGTCTGACGCTTTTCAAGAAACCGATATTGTTGGGATCTCAACACCAGTAACAAAATGGAATTATCAAATCACTCAGGCCTCAGAAATTCCAGAAGTGATGGCAAAAGCATTTTACATTGCGCGTTCTGGCAGACCAGGACCTGTTTTGATTGACATTACAAAAAATGCACAGTTTGAGACCTTTGACTTTACTTACGAAAAGTGTACCTCAGTGCGAAGTTATAAAGCGGTTCCTGATATTGATAAAAAGCAATTGTTAGATGCTGCAGCTTTAATAAATAGCGCAAAAAAACCATTTATTGTTTTTGGTCAAGGAGTTATTTTAGGTGAAGCAGAAGCAGCGTTTAAAGCATTCATTGAAAAAACAGGTATTCCTGCTGCTTGGACCATTTTGGGCTTGTCTGCATTGGAAACCAAACACCCTTTAAATGTCGGTATGGTTGGTATGCACGGTAATTATGGACCCAACAAATTAACCAATGAGTGTGATGTGCTCATAGCTATTGGAATGCGTTTTGATGATCGTGTTACGGGCAATTTAAATACCTATGCGAAGCAAGCAAAGGTTGTTCATTTTGAGATTGATCCCGCCGAGGTTGACAAGAATGTGCAATCAGCTGTTGCTGTGTTAGGGAATGCAAAAGAAACATTAGCTAAAATTTTACCATTGGTAAATAAAAATAGCCATGTGGCATGGTTGCAAGCTTTTAAAGATTATGATGCTATTGAGTTTGAAAAGGTAATTAAACAAGAATTGTACCCTTCAAAAGAAGGGATTACCATGGGCGAGGTTTTGAAAGAAATTAATCAAGTCACAAAAGGAACTGCTGTGATTGTTTCTGACGTTGGTCAGCATCAAATGGTTGCTTGTAGGTATGCAGCATTTAACCAAACAAAAAGTAATATAACATCCGGTGGTCTTGGTACTATGGGGTTTGCATTACCTGCAGCAATTGGAGCTAAAATGGGAGCGCCAGAAAGAGAGGTTATTGCTATTATTGGTGACGGTGGTTATCAAATGACCATTCAAGAATTGGGAACTATTTTTCAAACCAAAGCAGCCGTGAAAATTGTTGTTTTGAATAATGATTTTCTTGGAATGGTGCGTCAGTGGCAAGAATTGTTTTTTGAGAACAGATACGCGTCTACAGAAATGACAAATCCAGACTTTGTAACCATTGCAAAAGGATATCATATCGCTGCACAACGTGTTACTAAAAGAGAAGATTTGACGGCAGCAGTTCAAGAAATGCTGGCCTCTAAAGATTCCTATTTCCTTGAGGTTTGCGTTGAAAAAGAGAACAATGTATTTCCAATGATTCCTACAGGAGCATCGGTTTCAGATATCAGATTAAGTTAAATTACAAAAGGAAGAAAATGAATGCAGAAATGAAATCTTTTACCATATCGGTATATACAGAAAATAATATAGGATTGTTGAATAGAGTTTCTTCTATTTTTTTGAAAAGACATATCAATATTGAAAGTTTAACAACCTCCCAATCTGAGATTGAAAATGTGAATAGGTTTGTTATTGTAGCAAGTATGCCTCCATTACAAGCCGAGAAAATAGTCAAACAACTAGAGAAACAAATTGAGGTAATTAAGGCATATGCGCACACAGATGAAGAGACCATTTATCAAGAAACCGCCTTGTTTAAAGTGGCTTCAGATTCATTGTTTGATGAACGACAAATTCAGAACATTATTAAAGACAGTCACGCAAACATTGTAACAGTTTCACGTGAGTTTTTTGTGATAGAGAAAACAGGAAGAAGACACGAAACAGAGCAATTATACAAAGACTTAAAACCATATAAACTGATGCAATTTGTGCGATCAGGGCGAATATCAGTGACCAAACAACCTATGAATATTTCAGAAATGCTATCAGCATTTTAAGCGCAGTATAATGGCTAAATTGATGCTTGTATCCAAATAAAAATAACAACTATATTTCACCTTGTACTCCTAACCAGAGCACATAAAATTACTTAAAAGAACAACAATGAAAAATTATTTTAACACGCTATCATTAAGAGATCAACTTACAGAATTAGGAAAATGTAGATTTATGGAGTCTTCAGAGTTTGAACAAGGCGTTACTGCATTGAAGGGCAAAAAAATTGTCATCATCGGTTGCGGTGCTCAAGGTTTAAATCAAGGGTTGAATATGAGAGATTCTGGATTGGATATTTCATACGCGCTTCGCAGCCAATCCATCGCAGAAAAAAGAGCTTCTTTTTTAAATGCCTCTAAAAATGGTTTTACGGTTGGTACCTATCAAGAATTAGTGCCAACTGCTGATGTAGTGCTTAATTTAACACCAGATAAGCAACATACCAATGTGGTAAATGCTGTAATGCCATTGATGAAAAAAGGAGGAACCTTGTCTTATTCGCATGGTTTTAATATTGTTGAAGAGGGGATGCAAATTCGTGAAGATTTAACCGTCATTATGGTAGCTCCGAAGTGTCCTGGTTCTGAGGTAAGAGAAGAATATAAAAGAGGTTTTGGAGTGCCAACACTAATTGCTGTTCATCCAGAAAACGATCCACAATCAAAAGGTTTGGCACAAGCAAAGGCCTATGCAGTTGCTACAGGTGGACACAGAGCTGGAGTGTTAGAGTCTTCTTTTGTTGCAGAGGTGAAATCTGATTTAATGGGGGAACAAACCATTTTATGTGGGGTGCTGCAAACAGGAGCAATCCTATCTTTTGATAAAATGGTAGCGCAGGGAATTGAGCCGGGATATGCAGCAAAATTGATTCAGTATGGTTGGGAAACCATAACAGAAGCCTTGAAGCACGGTGGAATTACCAATATGATGGATCGCTTGTCCAATCCAGCAAAATTAAAAGCCTTTGCACTTTCTGAAGAATTGAAAGCGATTATGCGTCCTTTATTTCAGAAGCATATGGATGATATTATGTCGGGGCGTTTCTCGAAAACTATGATGGAAGATTGGGCGAATGATGATCAAAATCTATTGTCTTGGAGAGCAGCAACCGGAGAGACAGCCTTTGAAAAAACAGTCATTACCGAACAAGAAATTTCAGAACAGGAATATTTTGATCATGGTACACTGCTCGTTGCTTTTGTTAGAGCAGGTGTTGAGCTAGCTTTCGACACCATGACTGAGTCTGGAATCATAGCAGAATCAGCATACTACGAATCTTTGCATGAAACGCCATTAATTGCAAATACAATTGCTCGAAAAAAATTATATGAAATGAATCGTGTAATTTCTGATACTGCAGAGTATGGTTGTTACTTGTTTGATCATGCATGCAAGCCTCTTTTGACCGACTTTATGAAAACAGTTAATACAACAGTTATTGGTACTTCATACACTTCAAGTAATTCGGTAGACAACCAAAAGTTAATTGAAGTTAACAGCGCAATTAGAGCGCACGAAGTTGAAAAAGTAGGAGCTGTTTTGAGAGCCTCTATGACAGCTATGAAGCAAATATAGCAGGATCATTTCAATAGATCGAGGCATGTGCTGTGATACATCTCATGATTCGTAGTAGATTTTTTTTGAATAGCGAAAATGCTCATCGTGAAATGCCTAAAAGGTGAAATACATAGAATGACCGTTAAAACAACAACATATTATCCAAAACTGATTGATATTAGAGAAGCTGTAATTACGCTGAAAGATGTGGTTACCGCAACTCCTCTAAGTCAAAATATCAATTACTCAAAAAAATTCGAAGCAAACATCTTGCTGAAAAGAGAAGATTTGCAGCAGGTGCGTTCATATAAAATTAGGGGTGCTTACAACAAGATTAGCTCTCTAGCGCCAGGACAACTAGAAAGAGGAATTGTTTGTGCGAGCGCAGGGAATCACGCGCAGGGAGTGGCTTTTGCCTGCCGCAGGTTGAAAATTCATGGAACCATATACATGCCTACCCCAACTCCGAGACAAAAGTTAGAACAGGTAGTGATGTTTGGAGGAGCATATATTACAGTAAAACTAATTGGTGATACATTTGATGACGCCCAAAAGGAAGCGGCAATGGTATGTGAATTAGAAGGCAAAACCTTTGTGCATCCGTTCAATGACCCTAAAATTATTGAGGGACAGGGAACCGTTGGACTCGAGATTTTAGAGCAATCTCAGGAGTTTATTGATTATGTTTTTGTTCCTGTTGGTGGCGGTGGTTTAGCAGCTGGATTGTCATCAGTTTTTAAAATGATATCGCCAAAAACAAAAATAATTGGTGTAGAGCCACAAGGAGCTCCATCCATGAAAACAGCTTTAGAGATGAATACCAATGTGCGACTGTCAAAGATTGAAAAGTTTATAGACGGCGCAGCAGTGCAACAGGTAGGGAAGCTAACCTTTGACATATGTAAACAGTATTTAGATGCGATGATTACGGTTCCAGAGGGTAAAGTTTGCCAAACGATTTTAGATTTATACAATAAAGATGCAATTGTCGTAGAACCTGCAGGAGCCTTAACAATTGCTGCCTTAGATCTGTTTGCTGAAGAAATTAAAGGTAAAAATGTGGTCTGTGTTGTGAGTGGGTCGAACAATGATATTACGAGAACTGCAGAGATTAAAGAAAGAGCCATGTTGTTTAATGGCTTGAAGCATTATTTTATTGTTCGTTTTCCTCAAAGAGCAGGTGCCCTAAAAGAATTTGTAGCTGAGGTTTTAGGTACAGACGATGACATTACTCACTTTGAGTACTCTAAAAAAAATAATCGAGAAAATGCGCCTGCAGTAGTAGGTGTAGAACTAAAACATAACACAGATCTAGTTCCCTTAATTCAAAGAATGAAAGAACGAAATTTTTATGGAGATTATTTAAATGATAAACCTGATTTATTTCAGTATTTGGTATAAATCAATCTGTAAAATGGCTAACTTGCATAAAATTAAATTCAGATTTTCAGTTGAAAGATATTTTTTTAAAAAGCAGTATTCCAGATATTTATAAAATAGATAAACCCTATGTGCAGGATACATTTCTCATAGACGGTCAGCTCAAAGAATGGAGAGGAGCAACTGAAAAAGTATATTCTCCCATGTATTCTCAAAATTCTGAGGGTGAATTGGCTCCTACATTTCTTGGGGATATACCAGATCTTGGGAAGAATGAAGCCTTAGAAGCTTTAGATGCTGCTGTGAATGCCTATGACAAAGGTAGAGGTGAGTGGGCCATAATGAAAGTTCAACAGCGAATTGCTTGCATACGTAACTTTTCGAAATTGATGGAGGAAAAGCGAGATGAGGTTGTGAAACTTCTCATGTGGGAAATAGGGAAGCCTTTTGTAGAGTCTTGCAATGAATTTGATAGAACAATTGAGTACATAGAGGACAGCATTTCCGTTCTTGAAGAGCTGGATGCGAAGGCTTCTGAGGTAAAAGAGCACAGCGGTATTTTAGCTCAAGTTCGAAGAGCTCCTTTGGGAGTTGTGTTGTGTTTAAGTCCTTATAATTACCCGTTAAACGAAACTTTTTGTTTGCTGATTCCAGCATTAATGATGGGAAATACTACTGTTTTTAAACCTGCTAAACATGGAATTTTACTATTATCTCCCTTGTTAAAAGCGTTTCAGCAATGTTTCCCAAAGGGGGTTGTAAATATTATTTATGGAAGTGGAAGAACGCTAGCACCACCAATTTTGAAATCTGGAAGAGTGGATGTATTGGCATTGATTGGGAATAGTAAATCGGCCAATATTTTGCAAGAGTTTCATCCAAAGAAAAATAGATTGCGTTTGGTACTTGGTTTGGAGGCTAAGAATCCGGGCATCATTTTACCCGATTGCGATTTAGATTTGGCAGTAAAAGAAACTGTATTGGGGGCTTTAGCTTTCAATGGACAGCGATGTACGGCCTTGAAAATATTGTTTGTGCACGAATCGATTGTTGACACATTTAATGCAAAATTTAAAGCAGAAGTAGATAAGTTAATCTGCGGATTGCCCTGGGACGACTATGTGAATATTACACCACTACCTGAACCCCATAAACCGGCCTACATTAAAGCATTGATTGCAGATGCTCAGTCTAAAGGAGCAACTGTAATGAACGAAAAAGGAAATCAGTTCGATAAAAGTTTTGTGAGTCCCACGGTATTGTACCCTGTAAATGAGACAATGGATGTTTATCATGAAGAACAATTTGGTCCTGTGGTGCCAATAGTTTCTTTTAGTGATATTTCAGAACCTTTGAATTATATTTCAGAATCAAATTACGGACAACAAGTGAGCTTGTTTAGTAAAAATCCGACTTCATTAGCTCCCTTAATTGATTCACTGGCAAATCAAGTTTGTAGAGTAAATATCAATACCAAATGCCAGCGAGGTCCTGATGTATTTCCTTTTGTGGGAAGAAAAGATTCTGCAGTAAGTACCTTGAGTGTTCATGATGCCTTGCGCACTTTTTCTATTAGCACGATGGTTGCCTTTAGAAGCACTTCCGTAAACAATCAAATTTTAGATGATTTGCTAAGAAATGAAAACTCAAACCTTACAAATATTTAATGTATAGATCTAGGTAATTTTGTTTGATTTAAAACAAAATATTGCAATCTGTGTTATTTTAACAAGATGTCGTCAAAAACAAAATCTTGACGTCAGCTATATGAATAAATAATTGTACGTTTGAACCGTGAATACTATAAAAAATAAAATACGTAGTACTGTTCCCAGTACATTTGATCGCTTTCGCCGCCGCTAAAAGCGATCAAACACTCTATTTACGTAATTTTTATTTTTTTTATCTTTTGTACAATCCCAATTTCATATCATCTTTATTTTTAGTTATCTCTTCAGATAATCTGAATTATTTGCGCCTCGATTTTCGTCGTCGCCCTTTGGGGGTGCTCTAACTTTTTTGAACCAAGGTGAGTCCGGTTCTTCTTTCAAAACAACATACATAAATTCAAGAATCATGAGTGATTCACACAGGGTCTAATGGTCAATTGTGTTCATGAACGAAACATTTAGTATACCCCTTAATTAATTTAAAATCAAGAACAATGGAAGTTGTTATTGCAAATAGATCACATTGTGTCTATGCAGAAATCATTTCTGAAACGATTGCGGTATCTGCCAATGTAAGAGGCACTGGTATTGCGCAGCGCACGCCAGAATACATTTGTACGAAGATAGAAGATGGCAATGCTGTTATTGCTCTCGAAGGTACTGCTTTTGCAGGATTTTGCTATATCGAGTCTTGGAATCATGGGAGGTTTGTTGCCAATTCTGGATTGATTGTGCATCCAGATTTTAGAAACCTAGGATTGGCAAAAAAAATAAAAGCAAGAATATTTCAGCACTCTAGAACAAAATTTCCATCGGCAAAAATATTTTCAATTACTACAGGATTGCCTGTTATGAAGTTGAATGGCGATTTGGGTTACAAACCTGTTCCTTTTTCTGAATTGACCGATGATCAGAGCTTTTGGAACGGTTGTAAGACTTGCAAAAACTATGATGTTTTACAAAGAACAAAACAACAGATGTGCTTGTGTACCGGTATGTTGTACGATCCGTCTTTGCAAAAAACAAAAAACAATAAGATACCCGTTGAAAAGAAGGCTTTTCAGAGATTGAAGCATATTAAAGAACGTATATATTTAAAAAAAGAAAGAAAATGAAAAAGTTAGTCATCGCATATAGTGGGGGGTTAGATACCTCTTATTGTGCAGTATATTTATCAAAGGCAGGATTTGATGTTCATGCGGTAAGTGTAAATACAGGAGGGTTTTCAGATGAGGAAATACAACATATAGCCCACAATGCCTATCAAATGGGAGTCAAAACGTATAAGAACATTGATGCTGTAGCTACATTTTATCAAAAGGTAGTCAAGTATTTAATCTTTGGCAATGTTTTGAAAAATAACACCTATCCTTTGTCTGTTAGTGCAGAACGAATTATTCAGGCGATAGAAATTGTGAATTATGCTAAAAGTATCGGTGCTAGTTATATTGCACATGGAAGCACTGGAGCTGGTAATGATCAAGTTCGTTTTGATATGATTTTTCAAACCATTGCCCCAGAAATTCAAATCATAACTCCAATTAGAGATCAGCAAATCTCAAGAAAACAAGAAACAGCGTACCTCAAGGAAAACGGAATTGACATCTCTTGGGAACAGACAAAGTACTCCGTTAATAGAGGCCTGTGGGGAACGAGTGTAGGAGGAGTTGAAACGCTAAGTTCAAATAAAGCACTGCCAGAAAAGGCGTATCCATCGCAATTAAAAAACACCGAAGAGGAGAAGGTGAAATTAACCTTCAAAACAGGAGAGCTCGTAGCGATAAATTATGTAATTGATACTCCAGAACGAAACATTCAAAAATTAAATGAATTGGCTTCCAAATTTGCCATTGGTAGAGATATTCATGTAGGGGATACCATTGTAGGTATCAAAGGGAGAGTTGGTTTTGAAGCAGCTGCTGCACTTATTAGTATCAAAGCACATCATCTATTGGAAAAACATACACTTACAAAGTGGCAGTTGCAGCACAAAGAATATCTGGCTAGTTTCTATGGGATGCATTTACATGAAGGACAATACTTAGACCCTGTATTAAGAGATATAGAGTCTTTTTTTGAGAGTAGTCAATCAAGAGTAACTGGTGACGTATGCGTAACATTGAAACCCTATCACTTTCAATTAAATGGTATTGAATCAAAACACGATTTAATGAATCCGAAATTTGGAAGCTATGGTGAGGAAAATACATCATGGACAGCAACAGATGCCAAGGGGTTTATTAAAATCATTGGCAATCAAAATAAAATATATCAGCAAGTAAATTTTGGGAAAATATGATACAGGTAGGAATTATTGGCGGCGCTGGTTATACGGCAGGAGAACTCATTCGATTATTGATACATCACGCAAATATTGAAATTAATTTTGTGTATAGTACCTCCAGTGGAGGTCAGAAGATTAGCGCTGTTCATCAAGATTTGGTGGGTTGTACAGATGATTGCTTTGCAAGTACCGTGAATAGGGATGTCGATTTGGTGTTCTTGTGCTTAGGTCATGGAAAATCCAAATTATTTTTAGAGAATAATTCCTTTTCTCCATCTACGAAAATTATCGATTTAGGAAATGATTTTAGATTGGAAAAAGACAAGGTATTTCAAGAGGGATATTTTGTCTATGGGTTGCCTGAGTTGAATAAGGAGGCAATTCAGAAGGCACAATACATTGCAAATCCAGGCTGCTTTGCTACGGCAATTCAATTGGCCATTTTACCTTTAGCAAATGCAAATTTATTGAATGGGAGTGTCCATATAAACGCTGTTACAGGTGCAACGGGTGCAGGAAGATCTTTGTCACAGACCACACATTTTACCTGGAGGTCTAATAATTTTTCACATTATAAACCATTCACACATCAGCATTTAGGAGAAATTTATCAGTCCATACATAGCTTGCAATCAGATCTTCACAGTGAATTGCTATTTATACCAAATAGAGGTGATTTTTCTAGAGGGATTTTTGCCACCATATATACCGATTTTGAAGGAACCTTAGAAGAGGCAACTTCGCTCTATCAAACTTATTATAATGACGCGAAATTTACTGTTATTTCTGACAAAGAGATCCATTTAAAACAGGTGGTGAATACGAACAAATGCATGCTCCATTTGCACAAACATGAACGTAAAATTTTAATAACAAGTTGTATTGACAATTTGGTGAAAGGAGCTTCAGGACAGGCAATTCAAAACATGAACTTACTATTTGGATTTGAAGAAACAGAAGGGCTGAATTTGAAAGCAATGTATTTTTAAACAAATCTAGTGGGGTATCATACTTAAACAACAACAGATGAATATAGCAATTATAGGTACAGGGAACCTTGGGAAATCCATAGCAAACGGATTATTAAAGGTTGGTGGAATTAAAAGTTTGTATTTAACAAGAGGGAATTTAGCAGCACTTCAAAATTTTAAACAGTATGCAAATGTGTCATTAACATCGAATAATGCAGAGGCAGTGGAGAATTCTGATATTATTATACTCGCTGTCCAACCCATGCATTTAGAGTCGGTTTTAAAAGATATTGAGCCGTATTTAAAAGAAAGGCATATGATAATTTCTACAGTTACAGGGTTTTCAGTTGCTCAGATTGAAGGCGTTATTACTGATACACATCATTTGGTAAGAGCAATGCCCAATACAGCAATAGCGGTTGGTACCTCTATGACGTGTTTGTGTGGGAATGCAAAGGGGTTGGAAAAAATTCAAATAGCTGTAAGTATTTTTAATAGACTAGGAACTTCAATTGTAATTCCAGAATCTCAAATGCAAGCGGCAACTGTAGTCTGTGCCAGTGGAATTGCTTTTTGGATGCGAATGATTCGAGCAAGCACGCAAGCAGCCATTCAATTAGGGTTTGATTGGAAAGAAGCACAAGAATTGGCAATGCATACCTGTCATGGTGCAGCGAACTTGTTAATTACAAATGGCAATCATCCAGAACAAGAAATTGATAAGGTAACTACACCAAAAGGTTGTACAATTGAAGGGTTGAATGAAATGGAACATCAAGGATTGAGTTCATCTTTAATTCGAGGAATGGTGGCTTCCTACACTAAAATTAACGCCATAAAAACAGATCAATTATGAGTTTATTTAATGTATATCCATTGTTTGATATTACGCCAGTAAAGGCAAAAGATGTTTTTGTATATGATGATCAAGAAACGCCGTATTTAGATCTATATGGTGGACATGCTGTAATCTCCATAGGGCATGCGCATCCTGCATATGTGCAAGGGATTCACGATCAGGTGAGTACATTAGGTTTCTATAGCAATTCGGTTCAAAATCCACTTCAGTTGGCCTTAGCAAGAGAATTACAGCAGCAGTCTAACTGTGAAGAGTATCAATTATTCTTATGTAATTCTGGAGCAGAAGCAAATGAGAATGCGATGAAGCTAGCTTCTTTTTATACAGGAAAAAGCAAGTTGATCGCATTTACCAATTCATTTCATGGAAGAACTTCTGCTGCCGTTGTTGCAACAGATAATTCAAAAATTATCGCCCCTATTAATGCGCAGCAAGAAGTAGATTTTTTTGATTTGGGAGATTTGAAGTCAGTAGAGAAGTCTCTTCAGAAAGGAGATGTTTGTGCTGTAATTATCGAGTGTATTCAAGGTGTTGGAGGGTTGGATGAAAGTACAACTGCCTTTTACAAAGGATTGGAACTTTTGTGTAAAAAGTACCAAGCTATTTTTATTGTCGATGAAGTTCAATCTGGTTTTGGAAGAACTGGTGATTTTTTTGCTTTTCAAAAACATGAAATTTATCCAGATATTATTTCGATGGCAAAAGGCATGGGGAACGGATTCCCTGTTGGAGGTATATTGATTCATCCTAAAATGAAAGCGTCTTTCGGAATGTTGGGTACTACGTTCGGCGGAAATCATTTGGCTTGTGTTGCCTCTTTGGCTGTTTTAAATGTCTTAAAAAAGCAGCAATTATTGGAAAATACCCGCGCTATTTCAGCATATTTTATTGAAAAAGCAACAAGCATTTCTGAAATTAAAAAGATAAAAGGGAGAGGGTTGATGTTGGGATTGGAATTTGATTTTCCCATTGCAGCATTGCGGAAAAAACTACTTTTTAAGCATCATATTTTTACAGGAAGTGCAAAGAATCCAAATCTATTAAGAATATTACCCCCGTTAACCATTCAACGATCTCATATTGACTTGTTTTTTGAAGCCCTAAGTACGGCGCTTAAAACACAGTAAATTATTCAGAATGTTTTATAACAAAATATAATTGTCATACTCAGAAGCTAAAAACAATATCCATGAAAAAATATACAACCACGAACGATATCGAAAACATTCCCCACATTATTGAGGAAGCCATTGAATTGAAGAAAAACCCGTTTGAATTCCAAAAGATTGGACGTCATAAAACCTTAGTCATGTTGTTTTTTAATGCGAGTTTAAGAACTCGGTTGAGCACAGAGAAAGCTGCTAAAAATTTAGGCATGCAAGTAATGGTGTTGAACATAAGTGATGCTTGGGAACTTGAATTTGATGATGGTGTTGTGATGAATTTGAAGCGGGCTGAACATGTGAAAGAAGCTGCGAAAGTCATTTCTCAATATGCAGATATTATCGCATTGCGATCATTTCCAACATTGAAGCATAAGGAAAAAGATGAATCAGAATTGGTGTTGAATGGTTTTGTGAAACATGCTTCAGTACCCGTTGTAAATATGGAGAGTGCAACAGGACACCCTTTGCAAGCCCTTACAGACGCAATCACTATTGAAGAGCATAGAACAAAGCCAAAACCTAAAGTAGTCTTGTCTTGGGCGCCGCACCCCAAGGCGCTGCCTCATGCGGTGGCAAATTCATTTATAGAAATGATGCAAGCACTCGATGTTGATTTTGCAATTACACACCCTAAAGGATACGAATTGAATTCAGAAAGAACTAAGAGCGTTCCCATATATTACAATCAAGAGGAAGCTTTGAGAGATGCAGATTTTGTCTATGTAAAGAATTGGAGTAGTTACAAAGCGTATGGAGAAGTTACTTCTCAAGACGCGAGCTGGATGCTTTCGGAAAAACTTTTAGGAGGCGCAATGTTTATGCATTGTTTGCCTGTGAGAAGAAATGTGGTAGTAGAAGATAATGTGCTAGATAGTGCCGCTTCTTTGGTAATTCATCAAGCGAATAATAGGACATACGCAGCACAAATTGTCTTAAAAAAAATATTAGAAAACATCTAGGTTATGGAAACATTGAAAGTGATTAAAATAGGAGGGAATATTATTGATAACGCTAATTCATTCGCTACGTTTATAAAATATTTTGCACGCATTGAAGGGCCAAAGATATTGGTACATGGAGGCGGAAATATAGCCACTGAAATGGCAGTAAAAATGAAAGTTGATGTAAAAATGACCGAAGGTAGAAGAGTTACTGATGAAGAAACATTAGATCTCATTACCATGGTTTATGCAGGGAAAATTAATAAAAAGATAGTGGCTGCACTGCAATCAAATACTTGCAATGCCATTGGGTTTTCTGGAGCAGATGGCAATGCAATTGTATCTGTAAAAAGACCTGTAAAAGAAGTAGATTATGGTTTTGTTGGAGATATTGTTAAAGTAAATACAGCGTTGCTAGACCTATTAATCAAGCACAGGTTGACTCCCGTTTTTTCTGCCGTTACTCATGATGGTGATGGACAATTGTTAAATACTAACGCTGATACTGTTGCAGCTGAATTGGCCGTCGCATTTGCTGGATCTTTTCATACAGAATTGTATTACTGCTTTGAGAAAAAAGGTGTTTTATTGGATGTAACTGATGAAAACTCTTTGGTAGAAAACATGAACCAAAAGAAATATGATTTGCTTGTAGCTCATAAGGTTATTGCAGATGGGATGTTGCCAAAATTGAACAATTGTTTTTATGCGGTGAAGCAAAAAGTACAAAAGGTATGCATTGGAAACGCTGATATGTTATACAACCAGCATGCGAAATTTACAAAAATTCAGGCAACATGAAAACGGAACAAGAACTTACATTTGAGGCGATTGAGCTATTAAAGAAGCTCATTGAAATTCCTTCTTTTTCATCAGAAGAAGCGCAAACAGCATTGTTATTGGTGGAATGGTTTTTAGATAATAAAATTGAATATCAAAGGAATGATAACAATGTTTGGGCGGTGAATAAATATTTCGATGCGAGTAAACCAACGCTATTGTTGAATTCTCATCATGATACCGTACAACCAAATAAAGGATATACCAAAGATCCTTTTAGAGCGCATATAGAAGACGGGAAATTATACGGATTAGGGAGCAATGATGCGGGTGGCTGTTTGGTTTCTTTACTCGCGGCGTTTACTTATTTTTATGCCCAAGAAAATTTGAAATACAATCTTGTATTTGTAGCTTCTGCAGAAGAAGAGAGTAGTGGAGATCAAGGATTGTGTAGCTTGTTGTCGATACTTCCGAAAATAGACGTTGCTATTGTTGGGGAACCAACATTAATGAATTTGGCAATCGCAGAAAAGGGTTTGGTGGTTTTTGATGCAATTGTAAAAGGAACCCCCAGTCATGCTGCACACTTGAATGCCAACAATGCCATTTACAATAGCATTGATGTGTTAAAATGGTTTCAAAACTTCACCTTTGAGAGGATGTCAGAAACCTTGGGGCCTGTAAAAATGACGGTATCACAAATCAATGCTGGAATTCAGCACAATGCAGTGCCTGCTGAGGTACATTTGGTAGTTGATGTGCGTGTAAATGATGCATACTCAAATCAAGAAATTGTTTCGATTTTACAACGAGAAGCACCGTGCGATGATATTAGTCCTCGCGGAACGAACTTGAATTCTTCTTCCATTTCAAAAGATCATGAATTTGTACAAGCGGGAATCTCATTAGGAAGAAAAACTTATGGGTCGCCAACCTTGTCCGATCAAGCGGTGCTCAGTTGCCCATCACTAAAATTAGGCCCAGGAGATAGTACACGTTCTCATTCAGCAGATGAATTTATCTATGTTGATGAAATTGAAGAAGGAATTGAAATTTATGTAGCATTGTTACGCAAAGTAATCGTTTAATACTAATACTATTCCTGCGAAGGCAGGAGTCCATAAAATACACAATAACAAAAATAAGAATCCTGTCTTGGCAGGATTGACAAAATTTATAAAAATGAAACTTTGGGATAAAGGAATAGCAATCGATAAGAAAATAGAGGAGTTCACCGTTGGAAACGATCGAGAAATGGATATGCATATCGCAAAATATGATGTGCAAGCTTCTATTGCACATGTTCATATGTTGTACAAAATAAATAGCATAGACGCGAATGAATTACAGCAATTACTACAAGGGTTGGAATATTTAATGGATCAAATTAAAAGTAATACGTTTGTTATCGAAGAATGTTTTGAAGATGTACACTCTAAAATTGAATTTGAAATTACCAAAAAATTTGGAGCCGTAGGGAAGAAAATTCACACTGCGCGTTCGAGAAATGATCAAGTCTTAGTTGCTTTACATTTGTACTTTAAGGAAGAAATTTCTGTTGTAATTGAACAAACAAGTATCTTATTTGAAACTCTGTTGGAATTGTCTGATGTATATAAAGATATGCTCTTGCCGGGGTATACTCATCTTCAAGTAGCAATGCCATCCTCTTTTGGTTTGTGGTTTGCTGCCTATGCAGAGTTGTTAATTGATGATGTGTATTTATTGAAAGCTGCCTATCAAGTGGTAGATCAAAATCCTTTGGGCTCTGCCGCAGGATATGGTAGTTCCTTTCCAATAGATCGAGAATTTACAACACAAGAATTGAATTTTACGACATTAAAATACAATGTCGTAGCAGCACAAATGAGTAGAGGGAAAAGTGAGAGAACCATTGCAGCAGCTTTGGGAGGGCTCTGCAATACACTTGCACGTTTTTCAATGGATATTTGTTTGTACATGAGTCAAAATTTTGACTTTATTTCTTTTCCAGATCAGTTAACAACAGGAAGTAGTATCATGCCACATAAAAAAAATCCAGATGTATTTGAATTGATTCGAGGAAAGTGTAATAAGATTCAAAGTTTGCAGACACAAATGATTCTAATTACTAATAACTTACCAAGTGGATATCATAGAGATGTTCAGTTGTTAAAAGAGCATATGATTACTGCTTTTGAAGAGGTGAAAAGTATTTTGGAGATTTTTGATTTTGCAATTAAGCAAATCATCATAAAAGAGGTGAATCCAAAGGATGAAAAATACACATTCTTATTCACAGTAGACAACATGAATACTCTGGTGCAAGGAGGAATGACCTACCGGGACGCCTACAGAGCCATTGGAGATCAAGTGAAAAATGGTACGTATAAACCAGATGCCTCAAAAAAGCATACACATGCAGGGAGTATTCATAATTTAAGTTTGGATAAGATACGAGCGAAGTTTCCGAAGTAAGTATATCGATTTTTTTTGAGGACGGTGTAACAATTTATAAATTGTTGCATCAAAGCTAAAAATAAACGAAACCAAATGAAACAACGCATTTTAGTAATAGCACTTTTTTTAGCGGTACATGTTAATTTTAGTCAAGAAAAAGCAATTCGAGTAGAGGTCATTGGAAAAGGCGATCCAATACTGTTTTTACCAGGATTTACTGTTCCTGGATCTGTTTGGAGACCCACTGTTGAAAAACTCAACACGAAAAACGAAAGCCATCTCTTTTCTTATGCCGGTTTTAATGGGATTACCCCGATAAAAATGCCTTGGTATGCAACGGTAAAAGAGGAAATATTTGAGTATATTGAAGAAAATAATTTAAAAAAGTTTAGCATCATAGGTCATAGTATGGGAGGGAATTTGGCTGTTGATATCGCAGTGAAGTTTCCAGAAAGAGTTGAAAAAATGGTTCTTGTAGATGCATTGCCTTGCTATCGTGAGGTGATGATGCCAGGTGTTCCTGCAAGCAATTTGAAGTATGACAGTCCATATAACAAAAGGATGTTAGGTATGGATGACATGCAATTTAAGGGAATGACTATGAATATGGCTAGTGGTATGACCTCTAAAAAAGAGAAAGTATCCATACTGGCAAATTGGATGCAGAAAGCAGATCGAACAACCTATGTCTATGGGTATACAGATTTGTTGAAATTAGATTTGAGAATGTCTCTAAAATTTGTGAAAGCGGAGACACTTATTTTAGCGGGCTCTTTTCCAAATGAAGCTATGGTACAAGCAAATTTTGAAAAACAATATGCAAATTTGTCGAACAAAACCATTGAAATGGTAGCGAATAGTAAACATTTTATCATGTTCGATCAACCGGAATGGTTTTATAAAACAGTGAATACTTTCTTAGGGTATGAGTAAAAATCTTTTTGAGTCATTACACAAACAATATTATGCTATGGTGCATCAAATGTGCCTTGGTTTTGTTAAAGGGGACCTAGATATTGCCAGTGATTTGGCTCAAGAGGTTTTTATCATTGTTTGGAAAAAATTAGAGACATTTCGAGAAGAGTCCTCTCATAAAACATGGATTTATAGAATAACTGTAAATAAGTGTCTCGAGTTTATCAGAAAAGAAAAGCAGAAAAGAACAGTGCCTATTTCAGAGCAAGAACTCGATGTCAAAGCTGAAAGTAAAGAACATCAAGAAGCTTTGATTTCAGATTTACATAGAGCTATTGGTCAATTAAAGGAATTGGATAGGTTGATTATTATGATGGTCTTGGAAGGGCAAGATTATGAAGGTATTTCAGATGTTATTGGAATAAATCCAGTAAATACAAGAGTGAAAATCCACAGAATAAAAAAGAGATTAAAAAAATTACTAAGCAATGAATAGCGAATTTTCAGATTTACAAAACGCATGGCAAGCTCAAATAAAAGAGCGAAATGTTGAGCTTCCTAATTTCCAGCAACTCGTTGTAGAAATTGAAAATAAAAATAAAAAAGGATTGTCTTTTCATTATTGGACGGTCCTCATTTTAACAAGTACGATCATTGGACTTGTATCGTTTTTCTATTTTATAGCACCTGTCCAAGAGGTCATCAGTAGAATTGGTGTTGGGTTGATGACAATTGGCCTTGCATTGAGAGTTGCTATTGAAATAGGAAGTGCTTTGAGGTCTGCAAAAATAAATAATTTAGATACAGCCTTAAAATCAACAAAAGCAACGCTTGCATTTTATGCATTCAGAGAAAAAGTTCACGGAGCACTTACGCACATTATTTTCGTCTTGTATATCGTCGGTTTTTATTTGATAAGTCCAGAGTTTAGTCTCTATTTTAGCCTAGGGCAAATGATTTTAATGGATGTTTCTTTTTTAATAATTATCGCATTTATTTATATTTTTATGAGAAAAGGGATGCAAAAAGAAATGAAAATGTTAGGAGATGTTATCGCATTGAAAAAAGAAATAGAGCAGTCGTAATTAAACGTAAGAAGGGAGGTCCAGTCTCCCTTCTTGATGTGTTTTTTAAGTATTATAGATTTCTTATATAATGGTGCTTTGTCCCATGTGAATGTTTTTGAAATTGATCGCACTGTCTTCTTGGTTTTCGATATAGTCTGCAATGAAATCTCCTACTTTAGAAGTAGAGAATGCTTGATTTTTATTAATATCTTCTGTTGTAATTTCTAGGGATAATGATTTTTCTACTGCTCTTTCAACAGCACTTGCTTCTTTGTGAAGTCCTAGGTGCTGTAATAGCATGGCAGCTGACAAAATAGACGCCAAAGGGTTTGCAATATTTTTCCCTGTTGCTTGTGGAAAAGATCCGTGAATAGGTTCAAATAGTGCATTCTCTTTTCCTATCGAAGCAGAAGCAAGTAATCCAATAGATCCTCCAATAACACTAGCCTCGTCACTAATAATGTCTCCAAATAGATTTTCTGTTAAGATCACATCAAATTGTTTCGGGTTTAAGATCAATTGCATCGCGGCGTTGTCTACAAATAAAAACTCCAATCTAACATCTGGATATTGATCTGCCAAAGCTGTGACTGTTTTTCTCCACAAACGAGATGTTTCTAATACATTGGCTTTGTCTACCAAGGTTACTTTTTTTCTGCGTGTTTGTGCTTCTTTAAATGCCAAGTGAGCAATGCGTTCTATCTCTTCAACACTGTAAGTACAGTCATCAAAAGCCACAGTACCGTCTTTACTTAGTTTTTTATTTCCAAAGTAAATTCCCCCAGTTAATTCTCTATAGATAGAAACATCTGTGCCTTCAATAATTTCTTTTTTCAAAGGAGAGTTCTTAATCAATTTATCATAGGCTTTTACAGGCCTTATGTTACAGAATAGGCCAAGCTCTTTGCGCAGCTTCAACAATCCTTGCTCTGGTCTCACTTTGGCCGTTGGGTCATTGTCATATTTGGGATGGCCTATAGCTCCAAACAAAATGGCATCAGATTTTTTGCATATGCTTAAGGTTTCGTTGGGCAATGGGTTTCCTGTGATGTCAATAGCACATGCTCCCATCATGGCTTCTTTGTAAATAAATGTATGTTCGTACACATCGGCAATGGCATTTAATGCCTTTTTTGCTTGTTCAATTACTTCAGGGCCAATTCCGTCTCCTGGTAATACAGCTATTGTATATTTCATATGTCTTCTTTTTAGTCGTTCCCTTAATGATTTCGCTACTTGCTCTGTTTTTTCTCAGATCAATAAGGGCGAATTTCAATGTGCTAACGCATTTTTTTGTTTTAATGTTGAGCTTCAAATGCTCTTATTTTTGCTCTTTTGCTGATGAGATAATCGATATCATCATAGCCATTTAAGAGGCATGTTTTTTTGTAGGCATCAATATCAAACGAAGCAGCTCCAATACTTGTTTCTATGAACTGTTGTTCTAGATTTACCACAACTTTAGAAGTAGGGTTTTCTTGAATGTGTGCTAGTAGTTTCTTTAAGTATTCTTCAGAAACTTGTACCGGTAACAGTCCATTATTTAAAGCATTTCCTTTAAATATGTCAGCAAAAAAACTACTTACAATTACCTTAAAGCCATATCCAACCAATGCCCATGCGGCGTGTTCTCTGCTCGAACCACATCCAAAATTATCGCCCGCAACTAAAATAGTACCGCTATAATTTTCGTTATTCAATGGAAAGTCGTCATTTGTACTGCCATCTTGATGAAAGCGCCAATCTCTAAATACATTATCTCCAAAGCCTAATTTGTCAGTTGCTTTTAGGAAACGAGCGGGTATAATTTGGTCTGTATCAATATTCTCAGTTGCTAGAGGAATTGCTCTAGATGTTAGTGTCGTAAACTTTTCCATTAGTTTATATGTTTTGTAATATCAATAATTTTTCCTTCTACTGCTGTTGCTGCTGCTACTAGCGGACTTGCTAAAATGGTTCTAGCTCCTTGTCCTTGTCGTCCTTCAAAATTTCTGTTAGAGGTAGATACGCAATATTCTCCTTCCGGAATTTTATCGTCGTTCATAGCTAAACAGGCAGAGCATCCAGGTTGTCGTAACACAAAGCCTGCTTCTTCAAAAACAGTTTGCAGCCCTTCTTCTGTGATTTGCTTGGCTACTCTTTGAGATCCAGGCACTAACCACGCATTCACATGTGCTGCTTTCTGCTTCCCTTTTACATAGGCTGCGGCAATTCTAAAATCTTCTATTCTTGAATTGGTACAACTTCCAATAAAGACGTAGTTGATAGGCTTATTGATGAGACTTTCACCTTTCTTAAAGTTCATGTATTTCAGTGATTTCTCAAAGGAGCGATCATTGAAATTTGGGATGCTTTCTGTGATTTTTATTCCCATTCCAGGGTTTGTACCATAGGTAATCATAGGTGCTATATCTGCAGCATCAAAAGTATATTCTTGGTCAAAAACAGCATCTCTGTCTGTTGCAAGCGTTTTCCAATAAGCTACTTTTTTGTCGAACTCTTCTCCTTTTGGAGCGTGTTCTTTACCATAGACGTAGTCAAAAGTTGTTTGGTCTGGAGCAATCATTCCTCCACGAGCTCCCATTTCAATACTCATGTTACATACAGTCATTCTTCCTTCCATAGTCATTTCCTCAAATACGTTGCCTGCATACTCACAAAAAAAACCTGTTCCAGAGTTGGTTCCTAGTTTGGAGATGATGTATAAAATAACATCTTTTGGAAGTACTCCTTTTTTCAATGTTCCATGTACAGAAACACGTAAGCTTTTCGGTTTTTGCAATAACAAACATTGACTGGCAAACACTTGTGCTACTTGACTGGTTCCTATTCCAAATGCAATGGTTCCAAAAGCGCCATGAGTAGATGTGTGAGAATCACCGCAAACCATTGTCATTCCCGGCTGAGTGAATCCTAATTCAGGAGCAATGACATGTACAATTCCATTATTTTCATGCCCTAGGCCATACAACGGAATGTTGTTCTTTTTACAATTGTTGGAGAGTTGAGCTAACTGCTTTCTTGAAAGTGCATCTTTGATGGGTAAATGTTGATTCTCCGTAGGTGTATTATGGTCTGCAGTAGCCACTATTTTATCCGGCCTCGCAATGGGTATATCGCGTTGCTCGAGCTCATTAAAGGCCTGCGGACTTGTAACCTCGTGTATTAGGTGTTTGTCTATGTATAAAATTTGAGGTCCATTTTCTATGGTGTCAACAACATGTGCATCCCAAACTTTATCAAATAATGTTTTTCCCATTAGGCAATTGCTATTTTAGAAATTTTATCAAGACTTTTCATGATACTGTGTATATCGTCATCTTTTACTTCTTTTTGCTGGTCTGCACACACCAAAAAGGATGTATATGCAGCATCTAGTTGTAACTTTGTTAGTTCATATCCAATTTTTTTTGCTCGGTATGCCAATGCAGCTCTTCCACTTCTGGCTGTAAGTACAATAGCACTTTCGGTAACACCAACCTCTTCGGGATTCATGATTTCATAGGTGTTTCTATTTTTTATCACTCCATCTTGATGAATTCCAGAACTATGGGCAAATGCATTGGCTCCTACAATGGCTTTATTCGGTTGCACTGGCATTCCCATGCTCTCTCGAACCAACATACTTGTGTCGTATAATAACTTGGTGTTAATATCTGTCTGTAAATTTAGGTATGGATGTTGTTTTAAAACCATCACAACCTCCTCTAAGGCCGTATTACCTGCGCGCTCACCAATTCCATTAATGGTACATTCAATTTGACGAGCTCCATTTATTACTCCAGCAATTGAATTGGCGGTAGCTAACCCGAGGTCATTGTGACAATGGCAAGATAAAATTACATTTTCAATTCCTTTTACATGAGTTCTTAAATAGTGTATTTTGGCGCCATATTCTTCCGGTAAACAATATCCAGTGGTATCTGGAATATTTAACACAGTTGCTCCTGCTTTAATTACTTCTTCACAAACTTGGGCTAAAAATTTATTGTCTGTTCTTCCTGCATCTTCAGCATAAAACTCTACATCCTGTACAAATCTTTTCGCATAAGCAACAGCGCTTACTGCGCGCTCAATTACTTGTTCTCTTGTTGCGTTAAATTTGTATTTGATATGAGAGTCACTTGTTCCAATTCCTGTATGAATTCTTGGCATTTTAGCATGTTTAAGTGCTTCTGCTGCTATTTTTATATCGTTTTTAACAGCTCTAGTCAAACCACACACGGTTGCATTTTTTACAATTTTGGCAATTTCTGAAACCGAATTAAAATCTCCCGGACTTGAAACAGGGAACCCGGCTTCTATGACATTGACACCCAATACATCCAATCGTTCAGCAATAATCAATTTTTGATTGGTGTCTAATTTGCATCCCGGTACTTGCTCCCCATCTCGGAGGGTTGTGTCAAAAATTTGGACTTTATTATCTTGCATGATTCATGTATGGTTTTTTTATCTAAATCAAATTTATATATTGCTTGTGTGTTAACAACTGGTTTATCGATGTGTTTTACGATGTTGAACTTGTTTTTAGTCGCGTTAAAACCTTAATAATCAAATGAATAGAATAAATTCTGTTACATTGTCCAATCATCAAAACGATGCGCTTTTTTTACTAGTGAAGTCATTAACAAAGTCAGAAAAGCGTCAGTTTAACTTATATGTGGGTAGATTGGATGGAAATAACGAAGCTAAATTTCTTTCATTATTCAAAATATTGGATAAAATGAAAGTGTATGATGAGCGTATAATTTTGAAAAGTGGGGTTGTTGCAAAACAGCAGTTGTCAAATTTAAAAGCTCATTTATACAAGCAGTTATTAATTAGTTTGCGCTTAAACCCTGCGCATCAAAATATGAGAGTTCAGATAAGAGAACAATTAGATTTTGCTACTGTTTTGTATCAGAAAGGACTGTACAAGCAAAGTTTAAAATTACTGGATAAGGCAAAAACCATGGCCTTAGACGCTGATGAAAAAAATATTGCGTACGAAATAGTGGAGCTAGAGAAGGTAATCGAAACACAGTTCATTACCCGAAGTATTAGTAGCCGTGCTGATGAATTATCGGAGCAGTCAAAACAGTTGAGCTTGCAAAATGTCATTACAAGTAAATTATCAAATGTATCGTTGCAATTGTATAGCGTTTTATTGAAAATCGGGTATGTTAGGAATGATACTGAACTGCAACAAATCAATGATTACTTTCAAAAGAGATTGCCAGAGTATGAATATAGCTCTTTGGGAGTGAGAGAGAAATTGTGGCTGTACAAAGCGCATTTGTGGCGGAGTTTTTTGACACAGGATTTTCTTCAGTCTTATAAATATGCCAACAAGTGGGTCAATCTATTCAAGGAGAATCCGCGAATTATTTCATTGCATCCGGTGTTTTATTTAAAGGGTAAAAATTATTTACTAGAGTCGCTATTCTTTATCAAACACTATGATAAGTTTAAAGAGGAGCTTCATAATTTAGAAGAGGAAATTGAGCGAAAAAATATTCCAATAAATAGCAATACTGAAATTTTAATTTTTCAGTATGTCAATGCAAATAGGTTGCATTTGCATTTTTTAGAAGGGACTTTTAAAGAGGGGGCTTATTTGGTTGCTCAAATTGAAGAGAAAATTACCATGTATACAAATAGACTAGACAATCATCACATTGTTGTGTTGTATTATAAAATTGCTTGTTTGTATTTTGGAATGGGAGATAATAAGAAGTGCATTCACTATTTGGCTAAAATAATCAATCCAAAGACAGTAGCTTCTGGCGAGGATTTACAATGCTTTGCACGTGTGCTAAACTTAATTGCACATTATGAATGTGGAATGGACTACTATTTAGAACGTCAGTTTAAAGAAACGTATAAGTTTTTATTGAAAATGGAAAACTTACAGGCTGTTCAAAAAGAGTTCATTGTTTCAATCAGAGCTTTGAGTGACGTCTATCCTCAAGAAATTAAAAATGAGTTTAAGAAGATTCATGCACGTCTTTTAAAGTTTGAAAACCATCCTTATGAAAAACGCGCTTTTTTGTATTTAGATATTTTATCTTGGTTAGAGAGTAAAATAGAAAACATAAGTATTGGAGATGTGATCAGAAGAAAAGCAGCGACCTATGCTTTAAGAAAATAGCTATGATGTATTTGGCAATCTAAAAAATAAGCTTTGTATTACTTTTTTAATGACAACTGAATTCTTTTTCTATGCACGTCTACATCCAATACCGTTACCAATATTTGTTGGTTTAAGTGTACAATTTTACTGACATCTTTCACAAAAGAATCGGATAAATTAGAGACATGAATTAAGCCACTTTCTTTGATTCCAATATCAACAAAACAGCCAAAATTGGTGATGTTATTTACAATTCCTGGTAATAATTGCCCTTTTTGTACATCGGCAATTGTTTTTAAATTTTGATTGAAAGCAAACATCTTCGCCTTTTCCCTTGGGTCCAATCCGGGTTTTTCTAATTCATTGATAATATCATGCAAGGTGGGTAGTCCTATTGTTGAACAGGTGTACTTTTTCAGTTCAATTTTTGCTAAGGTCGATTTGTTTCCAATCAACGCAGCTACATTGGTGTTTAGGTCTTTTGCCATTTTTGAGACCAACCCATAGCTCTCGGGATGCACAGCAGAGTTATCTAAAGGGTTTTTAGCATTTTTTATTCTCAAAAAACCTGCAGCTTGCTCAAATGACTTGTTCCCTAGTCGAGGTACTTTTTTAATAGCTGCCCTCGAAGTGAAGACGCCATTTTCATTTCTGTATTTTACAATGTTTTCAGCTGTTTTTGTGCCAATTCCAGAGACATAACTCAACAATGGAATGCTTGCAGTATTGATGTTTACGCCAACTTTATGAACACAGCTCTCCACAACTGTATCTAAAGATTTTTGTAGTTTTGTTTGGTCTACATCGTGTTGGTATTGTCCAACACCAATTGATTTTGCCTCTATTTTAACCAATTCAGCGAGGGGATCTGCTAATCTTCTGCCAATAGATACGGCGCCTCTGACTGTAATGTCGTAATTGGGAAATTCATCTCTGGCAATTTTAGATGCTGAATAAATTGATGCGCCTGCTTCATTCACTACAAAAACTTCGATATCTTTTTGAAAAGGAATTTTATGAATGAGTTGAGCTGTTTCTCGCGATGCAGTTCCATTACCAATGGCAATAGCTTCAATAGCATAGGCATTTGTTAATGCGCTTATTTTTTTAATGGCTTCCTTGTATTTATTTTGTGGTGCATGAGGAAAAATAGTTTCGTTGTGTACTAAGTCTCCTTGCCTATTTAAACAGACCACTTTACAACCTGTTCTATATCCTGGATCAATTCCAAGAATGCATTTTTCACCCAATGGAGCACCTAATAACAGTTGTTGCAGGTTGTTCGAAAAAACTGCAATGGCGTCTGTATCTGCTTTTTCTTTGGCAATAGACAAAGCTTCATTGGATAAAGAAGGATATAATAAGCGCTTATATGCATCTTTTACAGCTTGTTCTATATGTGTGGTACAGGCATTTTGCAAACGAACAATTCGATGTGCTATTTTGGCAATTGTACGTTCTGAATCTATCTGAATCTTGACGCGTATATAGCCTGCTTCTTCAGCTCTTAAAATAGCCAATAAGCGATGTGAAGGGATGCTCTTTAAAGCCTCGTTCCATTCAAAATATTGTTGAAATTTTTGAGCCTTCTCGTCGGTAGATTTCGTTGAAATTACTTTGGTAGAAATTGTAGCGAAACGCTCTAATTGTGACCGGATGATATTGCGAATATCTGTACGCTCATTGATCCATTCTGCAATGATATGTCGAGCACCTTCTAATGCTTGTTCAGGTTGTGGAATCTCATTAGAAATGTATTTTGATGCTACGTGAATGCAGTCTTGTAAACGCTGACTCATGAGCATTTTTGCCAAGGGCTCTAATCCTTGTCCACGAGCAACTTCTGCCTTTGTTTTTCGCTTTTTCTTAAAAGGTAAATAGAGGTCTTCTAAAGAAATGAGTTCTTTCGTTTCTGTAATTTTTTGATGTAACTCCGTCGATAAAACACCTTGTTCCTCTAAAGATTTTAGAATGGTTTTTTTACGCTTTTCTAGGGTGTCATAGATTTCTTTATATTTAAGAATATCACCAATTTCAATTTCATCCAAGTTGCCAGTTCGTTCCTTTCTATAGCGGGCTATAAAAGGGATGCTGCAGTCTTCATTTAATAGAGTTAAGGTATTTTGGACTGCTTTCTCAGAGAGCTGAGTATGATGTGAAATATAATGTTGAAGATGCATGCGATGCTATTAGTTCTAAAAGAGACATAAAAAACCTCACAGAAATCCATGAGGTTTTACTGATGTAAAAAAATCTTATTTTAGCTTACTTGAGTTCCATTTTTGATTTTATCTGAGGGCTCAACAAAAGCTAAGGTACCCTCAGGTGTATCTGTCATCAAAATCATTCCTTGACTTTCAACCCCTCTTAGTTTTCGAGGAGCTAAGTTGCAAAGAACAGTAACTTGTTGTCCTATAATATCTTCTGGTTTAAAGCTTTCTGCGATTCCAGAAACAATGGTTCTGACATCCATTCCCACATCTACTTTTAATTGGAGTAGTTTTTTAGTTTTTGCTACTTTCTCGGCTTCAATAATGGTTCCAACTCTTAGGTCTAGCTTTGTGAAGTCTTCAAATTCTATGGTGTCTTTTTGAGGTTCCACGATTTTTTTTGCTTGTTCATTGCTTCTTTTTGTGGCTTGCAATTTTTCTAATTGTGCTTCAATTTCTTTATCCTCAATTTTGGCAAATAGCAATTCAGCTTTATTAATTTGATGCCCTTCAGGAAGCAGCACCTTTCCTGAAGAAATTGTATTCCAATTTAGGGTTTTATTGCCAATGTTAGCGCTTTCCTCATTCTGCTGAACTAGGTGTAAGATTCCTTTTAGTTTTGAAGAAGTAAACGGTAGAAATGGTTCGCATAATATTGCTAAGCCTCCAGCAATTTGTAAAGCGACATGCATGATTGTTTTTACGCGTTCTTCGTCTTGTTTGATTACTTTCCATGGTTCTTCATCTGCAAGGTATTTGTTTCCTATACGAGCCAGGTTTAGCAATTCTTGAGAAGCTTCTCTGAAACGGTAACGTTCTATAGACCTTGAAATGGTATCTGGTGCTTCTTTTAAGGCAGCCAAGGTTTCTTGATCAACATCTGTAAGTTCTCCTGCTCCCGGTACAACTCCTCCGTAATATTTATTGGTTAGTACAACAACACGATTGATAAAGTTACCAAAAATAGCCACCAACTCATTGTTGTTGCGCGCCTGGAAATCTTTCCAGGTAAAATCGTTGTCTTTGGTTTCTGGTGCAGTTGCAGTTAATGCATAGCGCAGCACATCTTGTTTCTCTGGGAAATCTTTTAAGTATTCATGTAGCCAAACTGCCCAGTTTTTAGAGGTGGATAATTTATTCCCTTCCAGGTTCAAGAATTCGTTTGCTGGTACATTTTCTGGGAGTATATAATCACCATGAGCTTTGAGCATCGCAGGGAAAATGATACAGTGAAAAACAATATTATCTTTTCCAATAAAATGGACTAGTTTCGTGTCTTTTTCTTTCCAATACGGTTCCCAATTTTTGTTGTTTTGTGCTGCCCATTCTTTGGTCGCAGAGATATATCCAATCGGTGCATCAAACCAAACATACAATACTTTTCCGTCTGCCCCTTGAACAGGAACTGGAATTCCCCAATCTAAATCACGTGTCACTGCTCTGGGTCTTAAACCATCATCAATCCAAGATTTTACTTGGCCCAATACATTTGGTTTCCAATCATGTTTATGTCCTTCTAAGATCCACTCTTTTAAGAATTTTTCATGTTTGTCTAATGGTAAAAACCAGTGTTTCGTTTCTTTTAAAGTAGGGGTGTTTCCTGTAATGGAAGATTTTGGGTTGATGAGGTCTGTGGCATTATGACTTGTACCGCATTTTTCACATTGATCTCCATAGCTTTCTTCATATCCGCATTTAGGACAAGTACCAATCACAAACCGATCTGCTAAATATTGATTTGCTTCAGCGTCGTATAGTTGCTCCGTTACTTCTTCAATAAACTCACCGTCATTGTAAAGCTCGGTAAAGAAGTCTGAAGCGGTGTTGTGATGCACTTGAGCAGATGTTCTTGAATAATTATCGAAAGAGATGCCAAAATCAGCAAATGATGTTTTGATAATTTTATGGTATTTGTCTACCACTTGTTGCGGGGTAATTCCTTCATTTTTTGCTTTGATTGTAATGGGTACTCCATGCTCGTCTGAGCCACAAACAAAAACTACATCCTCACCTTTTTGACGTAAATAGCGTGCGTAAATATCTGCAGGGACATAGACACCCGCGAGATGTCCAATATGAACAGGTCCATTAGTATAGGGTAGTGCAGCAGTAATTGTATATCTTTTTGGCGTACTCATTGTATGTGTTTTGCAAATGTGAATTATCAGTTTTGAACTGAATTTTGAAAGGCAAAAGTAAGGAAAAGCAATGAAAACACATTTTTTTAAGCGCTCAAAAATAGATACATTTACAATCACGGGAATATTGGGTTGCTTCTAGTGAGAAGTATTGTTGCCTTTACCTACTCAAAGAATTAGCCTATGAAAGTCAGAATCGTATTGTTTATTGTCTTATTTACTGCACTTGCAGCACAAGGTCAAGAAATTAAAGATTCAATTGCTGCAGTAAAACCAGTGTTACGCACACCACCCTACTTACAGAAAGGAGATACCATTGTAATTCTGGCTCCTGCAGGAGGTGTAGCTAACAAACCATCCGTTATTGATCAGGCAAGAACTTTGGCAGAAGACTGGGGACTGCATGTTGTTTATGGAGTGCATTTATTTAAAGGATCAGGGCATTTTTCGGCTACAGATGCAGAAAGAGCTGAGGATTTTCAAAAGGCATTAGATGATCCTTCAATCAAGGCGATTTGGGCTGCACGAGGAGGATATGGTACTGTTCGTATCTTAGATAGATTGGACTTTACAGCTTTTAAACAGCGTCCCAAATGGGTAATTGGTTATTCTGATATTACCGCATTGCATAGTCATATTCATACACTGGGTATTGAAACGATGCATGCCATGATGGGTACAAGTTTGGCGGAGGATCCTATTCAAATGTTTCAGGCCGTTTCTTCTTTTAAGAAAATGCTTTTTGGTGAACGAGCTACCTATAGTTTGGTTTCTTCAAAAGAAAACAGAGAAGGACATGCGAACGGACAGCTTATTGGCGGTAATTTAGCCATTTTAGCTTCTGTGCTAGGTTCACAAAGTCAAATGAACACTGCTGCTAAAATTTTGTTTATAGAAGAGATAGGCGAGTATAAGTACAGCATCGATAGAATGTTGCAAAGTTTAAAGCGAGCTGGTTTCTTTGAAAAATGTACTGGCTTGATTGTTGGTGATATCTCAAATATTAAAACGAACACCACGAAATGGGGCAGTGGTATTGAGCAATTAATTTTGGATGTTGTGGCAGCTTATGATTTTCCTGTCTTATTCAATTTTCCTGCGGGACACGAACCTGATAATAGAGCACTAATTTTAGGGAGATCTATTGGTTTAAGTGTTACCAAAGAGGGCTTTTCTACCGTTGTATTCGAAGATTAAAACAACCTTTCTTCGTCTTTGTTCTTCATTCTATTTGTTCTGAATTTTGTTGAAATGTGAATGAAGAAGAACTTTTTAAGTTTCGAGCAAAAGGTATCTCGTTCGTTTTTTGGAAAAATAGTCTTATCTTCATTGGATGGCAGTGCATAATGATTTAGGAAAAGAAGGGGAAATGTTAGCCCTTGATTATCTCAGAACAAAGGGCTATCGAGTTTTAGAAAAGAATTATACCTATTTAAAATCAGAAGTAGATATAATTGCCTTGAAAGGTAATGTACTTATTGCAGTTGAGGTAAAAACGAGGTCTTCAGATTATTTTGGAGATCCTCAAGATTTTGTGCCTCCAAAAAAAATTAAAAGGCTCGTATTAGCAATGGATCATTATGTCTTAGAAAAGGATTTAGATGTGTTAGTTCGATTTGATATTATCGCAATTGTAAAACAAAAAAAAGCCTTTCAAATAGAACATTTGAAAGATGCTTTTTTATATTTCTAACGAGGTTCTTAGTCCAAGTATTTTACAATCGTTTGAACTTCTTTTAGTGTGCGTGGTTTGGCTATGATTTTTTTGTCTTTGTTTAAGACAATGTAGGTTGGTGTTGAATAAATTTGGTAGGTTCTCGCTGTTGGATTTTCCCATTTGTTTAGTCCGATGGCATTATGCCAATTGGGGTATTTTTGAATGTGTTTTTTCCATGTGCTCTCATTTTTTTCCAAGCTAAAGGCAACTACTTTTGTATTGGTTAAGTTTTTAGTACTGTCGTAAAGTACCGGGATTTCACGCAAACAGTGCGAACATCCTGTACTCCAAAAAACGAGTACATAATTTTCTGCATCGTTTAATGCAGATAGCTTGTACTCTTGTTCCTCTTGTTTCCAGGTCATTTCTGGTGCAGTTCTTCCAATGGAAATCATGGTTTTTTCGATGTAACTATTCACAAAATCTTTGTTTTGAATTGCTTCAGGGAAGTTTTCATAATAGGTCGAAATCAAATAATCTGAAAACTCAATATGGTTAGTATTTACAAACTGTGTGATGAGAAACTCTATAATGTCTCTTTTAAAAGTCTCATTTCTTACTTTTGAAAGAACTGTTTTTACGGCTTGTTGATATAGTTCGTTTTGTTTTTTGGAATCATCAGAATAGTTCATGTGAAAAACATAATCTGTGATTCTATCAATGATAAAGGTAGAATTATACAATGCAGGATTGCCAAAGTCAATGTTGTCAAAAAAGTGCTCATTGATGGACTTCAAGTATTCTTTTGAGTTTTTTGCAATGCTGCTACTATTGTATCTATTTGTTGCTTTTATAAAGTGATAGGCAAGTAATCCTTTAGATGTATTTAAATATTGTCTTTGTAAAGCAGTAATTTTGGCGAGTTGCACTTGATAAAGATCTGCGGTTTTTGACGCAGATTCTTTTAAATATGAAATCTGTAAGGAATCTGTTTTGTATTGCTCTTGTGCAACAGCTGCAATGTATTCTCGGTAAATCTTATTCTCTTTCGATGCTTGAAACTGCACTGTTTCTTCAACTTTTTCAGGGTTGAAAGCAAATTCGATGTGCTCTTTATTAAATAAAAAATCAACAAAACCAGCACCTTCAGTTTTGTAGGAGACTCGATAAGAACCCACCTCAGCATTTTCGGGTAATGTAAATTCGAAACGACCAATTTCAGTTTCTTGTCCATTTTGTGTTTTGGTAACTTTCTTGATCTTCCCACTTTCAAGAAACACCTGTCGAGCTCCTTTTATTTTGTATAAAACCACCCAGTTGAAGTTTTGCGGAGGATTTAGTTCTCCTTTGATAGTATATTGGGCTTGCATGCCAAATGAAGCTGTGCATAAGAATAGGAATAGAAAGAAATTTTTCATCTATGTTTATTTAGTTGTCTTGAAAAGATCAAGAAGTATTCCAAAATTACTATTTCTATTTTAAAATAAGTACATTGCTGTAAAAGTATTACCATGAATTTTACAAATAAGATTGTTTGGATTACCGGAGCCTCCTCTGGAATTGGAGAAGCATTGGCTTTGGAATTTTCAAAACAAGGTGCAACGCTTCTATTATCTTCTCGAAATGAAGCGGCTTTAAAAAAGGTTAGAGAGGCATGTGTGGATGTTGAGAAGGTAAAAATTGTTCTTTTAAATTTACAGGAGCACGCAACTATGCAAGAAAAGGTGGCTGAAGCGTTAGCGCAGTTTGGACGTATAGATGTACTAGTAAATAATGGAGGCGTTAGTCAACGGTCATTGGCAAGTGAAACATCTGTAGCGGTTGATAAACAAATTATGGATGTGAATTATATAGGCACTATTGCTCTTACAAAAGCTTTATTGCCGCATTTTATTCAAAACGAGAACGGTCAGTTTGTGGTAACCACTAGTATTGTAGGTAAAATAGGGACCCCACTGCGTTCGTCCTATGCAGCTTCCAAACATGCCCTGCATGGTTTTTTTGATAGTTTAAGAGCAGAAATTTACAAGTACAATATTTCAGTAAGTATTGTGTGTCCAGGTTTTGTGAATACGAATGTTTCTGTCAATGCCTTAACAGGTGATGGCTCACCTCAGCAAAAAATGGATATAGCTACGAAGAATGGTATGGATCCCAATAGCTTTGCAAAGCAGATGATTAGGGCTATTTTAGATGAAAAGGAAGAGGTGTATATTTCAGGTTTCAAAGAGAAATTAGGAGTGTATCTCAAGCGTTATTATCCAAAATTATTGTCAAAAATGATTCGAAAAATGCGCGTTACCTAGCTTTTTTATTCTTATGTCTGCGTTCTCCCTATGCAGAAGTTACACAAAATAAATAGGTTTAATAAGGGTTTTAGATACAGTACTCCAAAAGTTGAGGTGACTTTCCTCTTCGCTTAGAGTCTGTGTTTACTTAAAAAAATCCAATGCATCAAAGTAAGAGACAACGGCTTCCTTCATGAGGACAGATTGCTCTCCAGGCTTTAAATTGGGTAATGCTGTTTTTGCATTGTAATGTGGCCATCCATCGCTGTCAAAAAATTCAAATTCATAATATCCATAAGGTTCTAAGAGCTTACAAATTGCAATATGCATGAGATTTAATTTTTCGTCTTTTTTAAATTTACGATGTCCTTGACCCAGTTCTTGAATTCCGATTAAATAGATAATTGCATCTAAATTTAAAGGGTCTCCATCTGCAAATTGTTTGGATAAATTTGCAACTACAAGTTCCCATTTTTTCTTCAAAGAGGTATTGTCTGTCATGCTTTTTGTTCTGAGGCACAAAGATATGCTATCTAGGGAATATTTTTGGTTAAATTTTTTAGCATTTGAATTTTCATCCTTTTTATAGTATGTTCGCAATAGCTAATCCAAAAAAAGAAGCTTCATGAATGTTTTCGATGTTGTAATACTAGTAATCCTGTCTTATGGATTTATAAAAGGAATTATGAAGGGTTTGTTTGTAGAGGTAGCGTCTTTAGTGGCGCTTATTGGAGGTATTTGGGGGGCGATTCATTTTTCCTATTTCGTTGGTGATTTTTTAGAAGAAAGTGTTGCTTGGGGTGAAAAAAAGATTTCGTTGGTTGCTTTTGCAGTTACTTTTGTAGTCATTGTTATTGCAGTTAGTTTGTTAGGGAAATTTCTTACAAAGTTAGCCGATTTAGCTTCTTTAGGTTTGGTAAATAAACTATTAGGAGGAGTTTTTGGTTTGCTAAAGGTTGGTTTAATATTGAGTATGTTGTTTGTGTTTTTTCATGAACTTAATGCAACAGTCTCTTTTGTAGATGATGAAACGCTCGAGGAATCTTCGTTGTATGAAACTGTGAAAAGTATCGCACCAACTTTATTTCCATCGATTATTAAGACGGATGCAAACCAATACAAAGAGGTTATAGATTCTGTTTTGGATGAGGTCAAATAAAAAAGCGATTGAATAGATGTATTTTCAACCGCTTTTTATTAATAAAGATTAAATAATGATATTCATTACTCAAATATAAAGGGCTGCTTTGATTTCTGCAATACCCATTTATGGGGTTTTTTAGCCTCCTGGTTTCCGTGACACGGTGTGTTAGATTCTTTTTCAAGAGATGTCAATTTATAAAAAAAGCGTGCAAGTGCAAGCTGTTTTTATATGTTTCTCATCAGTTCCGCTAGATAAGTGATACATCCCCTCCAACGATTTTAATTTCTCCATTGGCTTCCATTTCATTGAGAATTGCGTTTTTCTCTCTAATACGATCAATCGTCAAAGGGACATTGTTTTTGATGATTCCATTTATAAATGACGTATTCCAAGTGTTGTGTTCTCCTGAGATTTCAACTTCAGATACTGTGACAGCTGGCAGAATGTTCTCTGGAAGTGTAGTAGTATTTACAGTCTTAATAGGGTCTCAAGCTGCTTTTATAGCTCTGCAGTTCTCGTGTCCTAGTGCAAATATCAATTTATTTCCTGACTTCCAAGGATATCAGTATTTTCAAAATTTCTGACGAACTGAGCAACAAAAATAGCACCTACGGTTTGGTCAAGTCCCATTTCTACAGGCACTCAAGAGGCGATGAATGATCATGCCACTACTTTGGATATTGACCTCTGGCAGCTTGAGGTACCAATGTAGCCGTGTGTGCTGTATTGGTTTTGTCCACTTTAAAATGAGTAGTACTGTTCATTAAACCTTGTAAGATAGTGTTTGCATTGACTGCGTCTTGTACCTGTTTATTGATTGTGTTATTTATGCGTGTGACGTTTTTTTATGATTGTGTTTTATTTGCTTTGATCCATTGTGTACAGGCGTCGAAATCTTCGAAAATGTACTCTTTTGAAATGAGATCAGGAATGATTCCAATTCGTTCCATCATATAGGCAGGTTGCTCTAATAAGCCTACAAACAATACTTGGATGTTCTTCTTATTGAGTTCTTGTAAAACATCTTCCATAGCGTACAATCCAGACTGATCCATATACTGCATTCTTCCCAGTCGGATGACCACTTGAGAGGCTGTTGTTGAAGGGATTTGTTTGGCTAGGTTATGAAATTCATTCGTAGTTCCAAAGAATAGAGGACCTTTGATATGCTTGATAAACACATTCTCTTTGAGTTCTTCAGGGAAGTTCTCTTCATCAGACCAGTTTTTTTCTTTCTTCAATGATTTTACATCAGAACGCGCTGCGGCAACATCACCTATTTTTTTCATAAACATGAGAGAAGCAATGACCAAACCAATTCCAACGGCATATACTAGATTCCAGAAAGTAGATAATAACAAAACAACGAGCATTATAATCACTTCAGAGCTTACTTTTAAAGGTCCGATTTTCGCATCACGTGGCAAATTAGGAATTGCTTTTAATCCTTTGTAATCCATTACTCCAATACCTACAGTGATTAAAATACCTGCCAGCACAGCTGCTGGTATTTTGGAAGCAATAGGTCCAAGGCCTAAGAGAATCATCAATAGCATTACACCTGCTATCATGCCAGATAATTTAGTTTTACCTCCAGAATTGATATTTACGACAGTTCTGATGGTAGCACCTGCTCCTGGAATTCCTCCAAAAACGGCGGCGATACTGTTACCAATTCCTTGACCAATTAATTCTTTATTCGGTTTGTGTTTTGTTCTAGTCATGTTATCAGCTACCACAGAGGTTAAGAGTGAGTCAATTGCTCCTAATAAGGCCAAGGTCAATGCTGTAAAGATATACGGGGTAATACTTTCTAAATTAAAATGAGTGAAAATTTCCATATTTGGAATTGGAAATCCACCGGGTATTTCTTCGATAGGTCTGTAATCTAAGTCAAACCCTAAAGCAATACCCGTCATTACTGCCAATGCCACCAGAGTACTCGGTACTGCGGTGGTGATGCGTTTGAATCCATAAATAATAATAATAGTTCCAAGTGCTAAAGCAAGTGCTAACCAATTGATATTCTGCAATGCTCTTGGTAAAACTTTTAAAGTACCTAGCACTCCAGAGGCTTCTTTTCCGGCAAGGGTTGTTGCTTCTTTGAAACGATCTTGTTTTGTCAAGGATTCTCCATAAATAGCTGTGTTTTTGAAGTCATCTATCTTTAAGAACTTCTCTCCTTTTTGGGTTTTTAGCTCATTTAAAAGTCGTGTTAAGGCAACTTCTTCTACTTGGGGTTTGAATTGTTCTACGAATGCAGTATCTTCTTTTGCATAATATCCAACAGCAGGAAGTAGTTGTGTTATTAAAATGATTACTCCTATAGCCGTCATAAAACCAGAGACTACCGGGTAAGGAATGTATTTAATATATTTTCCTAAGCCAATTGCACCCAATCCAATTTGTAGCAAGCCAGCAAGTAAAAATACGGTTAAAATCGCAGGTAGTGCTTTGTCAACATCTCCATCGTTCGATGAAATGATACCGGCAATTACAACCATACTTACAGCCGTCATTGGTGCTGTTGGACCAGATATTTGTGTATTTGTTCCTCCAAAAAGTGCAGCAAAGAAGGCAATGAATATGGCGCCGTACAAACCTGCGCTTGGACCCAATCCTGAGCTTACACCAAAAGCCAATGCGAGAGGCAATGCTACAATACCTGCAGTAATACCACCAAAAAAATCTCCTCTGAGATTGCTAAATAAATTTTTCATTCGTATTCGATTTTATACCCGCGAGTGTTGTGCAGGTATTGATGAGTTAATGATTTGAATGATTGTATAAGTCGCTTATACTTATGGCAAAATGTTAGCCTTGTTTTGGTGGAGGCGTAGTAAAGTCTTGGTGTCTGGAGTTGTATTTTTCTGAGAAAGATTGGCTGGTAAGTAGCATGGCCAGGGCAGAAGAGGTGTTTGCTCTGCGGATTTGCATTATAAGATGATCTTGAAGCTCTTCAATTTCTCTTTCTTCTACTTCAATTTCTTCGACATCTGAAGGCACTATATGATCAATAGAATATTCAGTATGCGAATAGCTTTCATATACAAAGACATTTACTTTCAATGAGAGCATTAGAAGTAGCGTGATTTTAAACAGTATATTTTTTCTTAGTATGTTCAACTATAATTCTTTTAGGGCATCGGCAGAAATCCAGCCAATTTTTCCATCTGCTAGTTTAATTTTTTTCCAATTATCAACACTGTCTAAGATACTAATTTTTGTCCCTTCATGCAAAATAAATATTTCTTCGGAGTTAAGTGTTGGTGAATTGTTCACCGAAATTTTTGAGCTAAAGATGATTGCGGTCTTGGTTTTTTTACTTTTTGTGTGTTGAATGTACGAAATGCTTAAGCTAATGGCTAATAGCATAAATGAGAATATGCTCAGTAAAAAGTAAAAGCGCTTTCTATTTGAAATTGATGAGATGTAGAATAGTAAGAAGCATGTTGCAGCTAAAAAAGAGCATAGAATTGCTAAAATAGACCACTGCGTATAAGATAGTTTTTGGATATAGTTTTTCTCTATCTTTTGTAAGAAGGTTTTTGGAAGTTCTTCAATCGTGTCAATGGTCATTCTTCTTGCAAACGTTAAATTGTTTGCAGCGTCTTCGTTTAACGGATCTAATTCTAGCGCTTTTTCGTAATAGTAAATTGTTGGACCAACTCTATTGAGCTTGTAATAGGAATTCGCCATGTTGTAATACAACTCAGAGGAAACAGCGTTGCCTACTTCAATTTGTTTGTAGAGATCGAGTGCTGTCTCGTAGCTGCCTTCTTTATAGTTTTTGTTGGCTTTTTCAAAGAGTTGTGCTGTGTTGTTCTGTCCTACAAGGAATGAAGTAACTAGTAAAAACAATAAATAACATATTTTTTTCATTGGCTTATAGTTGTTTGTCTAGTGCAGTTATTACTTGTTTTGCTTTCTCAAACTCGTCATGCATCATCACATTGGTTATGGGAGTGAATCTCGCAAAATCACAGTCGTCTAAAACCGTTATAAATTCTTGTATATTGATGTTGTCTACTTGTTTCGACTCTAGAATTTGAGTGATTTTATCTTTGCTTATGTCTGATGTTTCTACTTGTAGTTTTGCTTTTAAATAGTTGTGTAATGCTTTTTCTAAAGCGATATAAAAAGCCTCTTTCTCACCGAGTTGTTTTTTTGCTTCTGATAAATATTTCTTTGCCAATCGATCTGCTTTTCTTTGTTTTACCCCAATAAGATCATTATTTCTCTCTGTAGTTTTATTAAAGATGATGACGCCTACAGGAATACTGATGAGTGGGAGCAATAAAAGCAGGTAAAATAGGTTCGATCCGAAAAAGTCCTCTTTTGCAATGGGTGCAAGGGTTGTAGAAGTTTGAATATATCTAAAGTTGTTTCCTGTGAGGATCACGTCCTTTTTGATCGTATTTGTTGGGGTCTCCACAATTTCTTTCCCTTCCAAGACATTGACATATAGATCTTCTGTTGTAATTGTTTTGTATGCGTTTTCCTTGAGGCTAAAGAATGAAAAGGCTACTTTCGGAATCTTATATTTTCCTTTGTATTGAGGCACAATGCTGTAGAGGTCAGATACGGTTCCACTTAGACCTGTTAGAGTGGTTCTGACGTTTTCTTTGTGTTCAGGTGTAAAAACTTCGAGTTCTTTTGGAGTTACTATTGTGGGAATTTCGAAGAGTTTTAAGTTTCCTTTTCCTGAAACATTCACCTTAATTTGGGAAGATTCGTTCGCTTTTAAATCATTTCTACTTGCTGTAATCTTAAAATCATAATCACCCACAGCTCCCGTAAAGTTGTCTGGCTTCCCTGCTAGGGGCAGTTCTTTTACGGAGATTGTTCTTTTGGGAGATGAGAAGGCTTTCTGGATATTCCTTGTAATTGGGTTCCCAAAGAAATCACCTCTTCCTGTAGGAACTCCTATTAAGATGTCCATTTTCATTGGCTCTATGCTAAGCTTTCCTGATTTGGTAGGGATGAGCAATGCTTTTTTAAGAACGATATACCTGTAATTTTCTCCGTTATAAGTTCCGTTTTTAATTTGGAGTGTCTTGATATTGATATCTTGATTCCAAAACCCATTGTATTGCGGACTCTCTGTTACATTAAAATCTTTAACAGAAATATTGTCGCTTACATACAATTTGTATTCAACATAGATTCCTTGCCCTACATAGGGTTTGGATTTTGAAATTTCTGCAACTAAATGCACATTTTGACTAGCAATGTACTGTGGGTCGTTCGGATCTTGTGGTATTTCAACGGCTTCTGATACGGTAACTTTAAGTGTATTGGAGGTTAGTTTTTTCCCATTCAGTTCAATGGTTGCGCCTGGTAGAGTGTAGGTGCCCATATTCTTAGGTTGCAGCATGTAGGTGTAGGACTGCGAAAATGTGACTTTGCCATTGATCCAAGACTGATTTATAGATTGGCTTGGGCCTGCAATTACTTTAAAATTTTTAAAGCTTGGAGGTGAAAAATTGTCTGCTCCTTGCTTGTTGATAGAAAAAATAATTTTCACACGCTGATTTACGCCAAGTTTGTTCTTACTTAGGCTTGCTGTAAACGTAGCTTGAGAGAGAATAGCTTGCGTAAAGAAACTCAATGCTATACAAAGATATACTAGTGTCTGTTTCATAAATTAAAAGCTCAAAAATACTATCTTTTTTACAATATTAAAAGTTTGAAAAGGTTACCAATCTTTTTCTTGTTTTACCTTTTTACCTTTTGTTTTTTTAACGTTCATCTTCTTTTGTGTTTTCTTTTCCTCATTATTTAAACTTTCAAGGAGTTGTTTGATTTGTTGAGGGGTCATTGTCCCTTTTTTAGGTTTTGGCTTGTTCTTTTGGTCTTTCTTATTTTTAGGGTCCTTCGATTTTTGCTGATCTTTTTTATCTTGATCTCCGTCCTTTTGTTTTTTCTTTTTGTCTTTCTTCTCGTTTCCTTTTTCGTCTTCTTTCTTTTTGTCCCCTTTTTCGTCCTCTTTCTCCTTATCTCCTTTTTGATCTTTGTTCTCTTTTTTGTCCTTTTTCTTGTCGTCCTTTTTCTTGTTGTCTTTTTGATCCTTATTCTCTTTTTTCTCTTGGTCTTGTTGCTTTTTTAATTCTTTTTGAGCAATGGCCAGGTTGTACCTTGTTTCGTCATCGACAGAATTGTTTCGTAGTGCATTTTTATATGCTTCTACGGCTTGCTGATATTGTTTTTGCTCCATGGCAGCATTTCCAATATTGTGAAAAGATGCTGATTTTTGAAGTTTGTCTGTTGTTCCTTTTGCATCTACTTCATATTGAGGCAATGCTTCTTTGAAGTTTTTTTGCTGGTACAATGCATTTCCTAAGTTATAGCTTGCTTTTTTATACCCCGAATTTTTTTCAAGGGCTTTCCTAAAAGCAATACCGGCATCCGCGTATTTTTCTTTTTTGTAGAGTTCGTTCCCTTCTCGAACCAGTTTTCTTGCTTCTCGCTGCAATACAATAGAGTCTTTTACTTCTTGTGCTGAGAGCGCTGATGTAAAAGTTAGTAACGCGAGTATTGCTGTATAGATGGTTTTCATAATACGATTCTTATTTTTCATTGAACAAGTCAATTTTCTTAACCCATTTTGTTTTCTTGTCTAAAAAGAAGCTATCCATGCAAAGAAATAAAAGTCCGAGGCCAATAAACCACTGAAATTGATCTTTATAGTCGGAGAATTGTTTGGTTTCAAATTCATTCTTTTGAGCATTGCTAATGAGTTCTTCAATAAAATCAACAGGCTTACTTGTTTTATTTCCGTCAATATATCTTCCACCCGCTGCATTGGCAACTGCTTCGAGTACATCGGGTTTTCTTTGGGTAACAACAGTCTCCCCGTTTCTATCTTTTTTGTATCCTATTAAAGATCCGTTCACCTTCATGGGTATTGGACTTCCTTGCTCAGTACCAACGCCAATCGCATACACCTTTACGCCTTCTTTAGACATGTTTTCTGCCACTTGTTTCGTTTCTTCTTGATGGTCTTCACCATCAGAGATTATGATGAGAAAACGGTTGGTTTGTTCATCATTATTATAGTAGGTTTTTGCGAGGTTTAAGGCCTCATTAATTGCGGTTCCTTGACTCGAAACAAGTTCTGGGCCTGCATTTTGTAGAAACATTTTTGCAGCGGCATGGTCTGTTGTAATCGGAAGCAATGGGTATGCGTTTCCTGCATAGATGATAATTCCCACGCGATCACTTCCCAATTTATCTATAATTTTAGTGATAATCTGCTTGGCTTTTTCTAGTCGGTTGGGTGCAATGTCTTCAGCCAACATGCTTTTAGACACGTCTAAGGCAAAAACCACATCAACACCTTCTCTTTTTACGGTTTTTAGTTTGGTTCCCATTTTAGGGTTTGTCAGTGAGATCACTAAAAAGCTAATGCCAATGAGCAAGAAGATAAACTTTAAAACCGATTTAAAGGTAGAAGTATTGGGAGCTAATTTTTCTAACAAGATGTAATTTGTGAACTTATTTTGTGCGCTTTTTTTCCACCAAAAAGCCAATAGAAAAATCACAATTAGCAATGGTACAATTGTGAAAAAATAAAAATATATAGGTTCTTCTATTTGATAAAGCATGTTTATATGAAACTTTTAAATATCGTATTCTTTAATGTATATTCGAGTACTAATAATGCCAATGCTATGAGAACAAGCGTTCTGTATAGTTCTTGATAATTATAGTATTTAAACTCTTCAATTTTGGTTTTTTCTAGTTTGTTGATTTCGTCGTAGATTGCTTTTAGCTTCGTGTTGTCTGTTGCTCTGAAGTACTTCCCTTCAGTTTCTGTGGCTATGTATTTCAATAGGTCTTCGTCTATTTCTACTTGTTGTTTACTAAAGAGCAAGCGTCCGGTAGTAGGGTCTTTTCTCGATGGAAAATCTGCCATTCCGTTGGTTCCAATTCCAATGGTATATACTTTTATGTCTAGTTCTTTCGCTAGTTCTGTTGCTGTCTTTGGATCAATAAATCCAGAATTATTAACACCATCAGTCAATAAAATAATGACTTTACTTTTTGCTTTGCTTTCCTTTAATCGATTTACGGCAGACCCTAATCCCATTCCAATGGCAGTTCCCCCTTCCAATTGACCCCACTTAATTTCAGAAACGGTTCTTTTAACAATCCCTTTGTCACTTGTAATAGGTGTTTGTGTAAAGCTCTCTCCTGCATACGCAACAATTCCGATCCGGTCATTTGGGCGCTGCGTTATAAAATTAGTGGCTACCTTTTTCAAGGCCTCTAATCTATTGGGTTTTAAATCTCTAGCCAACATACTTGCAGATACATCTATTGCCATGACGATGTCAATTCCTTTGTTGCTTTTGGTTTTTTTGCTTACCGCAACATTTCTAGGTCTTGCCAATGCTGTAATTAAACAACATAAGGCGAGTAGTCTTAAGATATAGAGTATGGGTTTTAGCTTAGAGACAACATCTTGTTCTGCTCTGAATCCTTTCGTGCTAGGCACTGTTAGGGTGGCTGCATTTTTTTTTCGCACCAACACTTGCCAAACTATAATCATAGGGATGAGCAAGAATAACCAGAAAAATTCTGGACTGTAAAACTCGAAATTATTCCAATTCATCTGTTATTGTTTTATTTTCTGATGGCATTTCTTCTTCTGGTTGCAATGCCGTTACAATTTCTTCGGCTTCTTTCCTATTCAGTTCAATTTGTGTGGCTAGTGGTTTCGATTTGGCAAATTTTACAAAGTCAGCCTCCCGAAGTAGATCGTGCAATTTCTTGAGTGTATTTTGCGGCGTTGTAATGGACTTTGTTTTTGTAAAATCAGTCAACGTCTCTATCAACTCATCTGTCGTAGATTCTAAAGCAGGTACTTTTAATTCGCGCTCAATAAACCCTCTTACAATTTCAGTTAATTCGCTGTAGTATGCTTTTATTTGATTGTTTTGCCACAACAGTTTTTTATCCAATTCGTGTAATTTTTGAATGGCTTCTTCTAAAGGTGGCACAAACGGTATGTTTTCTTCCTGCTTTGGTTCTTTCTTCTTTCTAAACACTAGATAAAGCAAAATACCCAACAACAAAAGCACAAGGATGCCAATCCAAACATATTTTTTGTAATCGTCAAAGAGTATTGGTTCGGCTCTGTTTGCTTTGATGGGGAACATTTTCTGCTGTGTGGTGTCAACGGCAATGGTAGCAACGTTAATTAACAAAGAATCTGTTAAGTGCAGTCTTTGTTTGATGAAAATATGTTGCTGTGGAATGTAATATGCACCGCTATCAAAACTGGTTAAGATGTATTTCTTAATCAGTTGGTTTTTGATCGTGTCTATTTTTATGTCTTCAATGATTTCTATGCCATTGATGTCCTCTAGTTTTGGGATGATCACATTGGCGGTATCTCGAACTCTTATTTGAAATTCAAATTGTTCGCCAATTCTAATATTGGTCGTATCAATTTGAGCACTCACAACAGGTGTTTGCTGTGCAAAAGCTATGGTCGAAATACATAAAAATAGGTATAAAATTTTTTTGTTCATTTGTGCTACGCTTGGGCTTTAAAAGGGGGCGAATAAGGTAAAACCCCTGTTTCTTAATTTCCTTTGTGTTTAAAATAGCCTAATAATTTTTTCACATAATCTTCGTCAACACGAGTTGATATAGTACCTGCTCCAGACTTACTAAATGTTTTCTTGTAGTATGCATCGAGTCGAAGGGCATGTGCTTTGTAATTGTTTCTAATCTTTTTAGAGCCTGTGTGTATCAATTGTGTTTTGCCTGTTTCTGCATCTCGCATTGGTACCATTCCTACATTTGGAATCTCTTCATCGCGCTTGTCGTACACTTTAATGCCTGTGACATCGTGTTTTCTTCCTACTATTTTTAGTGTTTGTTCATAGTCATCATCCATAAAGTCTGAAAGTACAAATACAATGGCTTTTTTCTTCATCACATTTGATAAGAACTTTAACGCCTCGTTAATGTCTGTTTTTCTACTTTTTGGTGAGAATTCAATCAGTTCTCTGATGATTCTTAGCACATGGCTCTTTCCTTTTTTTGGTGGGATGTAGAGCTCTACTTGATCAGAAAATAAGATCAGTCCGACTTTGTCATTGTTTTGAATGGCAGAAAAGGCAAGAGTTGCAGCAATTTCTGTAGCTCGATCTTTTTTAAATTGTTCTGAGGTTCCGAAAAATTCAGATCCAGAAATGTCTACCATTAAAACCATGGTTAGTTCTCGCTCTTCTTCAAAAACTTTTACGTGCGGCTCATTGTAACGAGCTGTAACATTCCAATCAATAGACCGAATTTCGTCTCCGTATTGATAGGGGCGTACTTCAGAAAAAGTCATACCACGTCCTTTAAAGGTCGAATGATATTCGCCGCCAAAAATATGATCAGACAACCTGCGTGTCTTGATTTCAATTTTACGTACTTTTTTTAGTATTTCCTTTGTTTCCATTTTTCAATGATCTGTTATCAATTTATTGTGATGGGCCAATGTTTTTAATCCTTAGATTTCATCTTTATTAAGAATCTAATCGAAGCTTCAAACATGTTTACTATTTGCTACGGCACTTCAACTTCATTGATAATACTATTGATAATGTCTACAGAGGTAATGTTTTCTGCTTCTGCTTCATAGGTGATGCCAATACGATGTCTTAATACATCTGTTACCACAGCTCTAACGTCTTCAGGAATTACATAGCCTCTTCGTTTGATAAATGCATAACATTTTGCGGCTTTTGCTAGGTTGATACTTCCACGTGGAGAGGCTCCGAAACTAATTAAATCTTTTAATTTACCTAAGTTGTATTTTTCTGGATAACGTGTTGCGAAAATAATGTCTAGAATGTATTTTTCAATTTTTTCATCCATGTAAACTTCATTGATAACTGTACGAGCTTTGATAATTTGATCTACAGAAACAACTGGATTTACTTTTGAGAATCCGTTGTTTAAATTTTGTCGCATAATGGTTTGCTCGTTTGCAATGGTAGGATAGTCAATGACTACTTTTAACATAAAACGGTCCATTTGTGCTTCCGGTAAAGGATAGGTTCCTTCTTGTTCTACTGGGTTTTGAGTCGCCATTACCAAGAAAGGTTCGTCGAGCTTAAAAGTTTCGTCTCCAATAGTTATTTGACGTTCTTGCATGGCTTCTAACAAGGCAGATTGCACTTTTGCAGGGGCTCTGTTGATTTCATCTGCCAATACAAAGTTGGCGAAAATAGGCCCTTTTTTAATCATGAAATCATTTTCTTTCATGTTGTATATCATGGTCCCTACAACGTCTGCTGGTAACAGGTCTGGTGTAAATTGTACTCTACTAAAACTAGCTTGTACGGCCTGTGACAAGGTGTTGATTGCAAGTGTTTTTGCAAGTCCTGGAACTCCTTCCAATAAGATATGGCCATTCCCTAATAAGCCAATTAACAAACGTTCTATCATGTCTTTTTGACCTACAATAACTTTATTCATTTCTAAAGTTAAGATGTCTATAAAGGCACTTTCTCTCTCGATTTTTTCGTTGATTGCTCTTACGTCTACGTTCATTTGCTGTTCTATCATTTTAGCGTTTTAAGTTGGTGAAATTTAGTTGGAAACAAAGCTACAATAATAGTGTTTTTTTTCTTGTTAAAAGAATGCTAAAGATTTGCAGGGGTAGTGCTAAAAAAACCTTAATTCTAGTTGTTGATAACGAGATTGTTAACTTTGAAAAGCGTTTCAAAAAAAGTATTGGAGTACTGTTTTTTCCAAGTTGTAGGCGGTAAAGGCTAGCAGTACTCGTTCGAGTAGATTGTTTTTCGCATGGTGAATTAAATCATCAGAAATGAGTCTGTCCGTTGGTAGTTTCGTGTATGATTTGTTTTGATTCAATTTAGGATAGGTCATTCGTTTTAAAGTTCGGAATTCTATATGTGCTTATCGTTTTTTTAACTTCTTTTTTGCCATGCCTATTTATGGGTATAATTAGTTCACTGATATCGGTTACTCGAAAATGGAATAATTTCACATGAGTTTTTTTAGTAGTTTTAACTGAACTTATTTAATCAATTTATAAAAACATACATGTTATGAGAGAAGAAGAAAAAAATGTTGCAGAAATTTTACAAAGAATTATTGAAAAAAGGCGTGGTCTGGGACTTTCGCAAAAGGATTTGGCAGTTCATTTGAATTTGTCATTCAACGGTTATTTTAAAATTGAAAAAGGGTATACACAGTTGTCTATGCATCGATTGTTTCAGATTTCTGATGCGTTAAATGTGAGTCCGTCTTTCTTTCTTAGAGAGTAGTTTTAGGGACAGCTATCTGTACTTTTTTAGTTTGAAGCTGTTGTTTTCAAAAACACCATAAGTGAAGTACTGCACCCAGTCGCCCAAGTTGATATATCTACTATTTTTGGTTAGCGCAATGTCTAGTGGTAAGTGTCTGTGGCCAAAAACAAAATAATCGTAGTGTTTGTTGGTTAATTTTCGCTTGCAATATTGCGCGAGCCATTCTTTGTCTTCACCTAAGAATTTCGCGTCTTCATCGCCAGAAATGAGTTTATTTTTCACAGACATGTATTGTCCTAATTTTATTCCTAGATCAGGGTGAAGCCATCGGAACATCCATTTGAATAGAGGAAAGGTAAATACTCTTTTCATGCGCTTGTAGCCTTTGTCTCCTGGCCCCAAACCATCTCCGTGTCCAATAAGCACGGTTGTGTGGTTGAATGTGAATTCTTGAGGTTTGTGATATACAGGGATGTCTAATTCTTTTTCAAAGTAATCGTTCATCCATAAATCATGATTTCCAACGAAGAAATAAATAGGGATTCCGCTATCTTTTATTTCTGCTAATTTCCCCAATACTCTCACAAAACCTTTCGGAACTACGGTCTTGTATTCAAACCAAAAGTCAAACAAATCGCCCAGTAAAAAAATAGCAGCAGCGTCTTCTTTTACTTCGTTAAGCCAGGCAACAAATTTTTGCTCTCTTGGAAAACTAGCTTCTGGTGTTGGTGCACCCAAGTGTTGGTCTGAGGCAAAGTATATTTTTTTATGCTCGGGTATAGGAATCATTGGTGCAAAGTAACGGGATTAATTTGTAGTTTCCAACTCTAAAACTTTGAGCAACATGGTGTCATCAGATTGAATGATTCTGTAAAAACCTTCGTCACCATAAATTTGATTCGCAATGCTAGCTTTGAGGTATTGTTGGATCATTTTTTTGGAATTGTCTGATGGTGTGTATGTTTGATTCAGATTTTGTCTCATGTCAGATAGGCCATCATTGATTTCTTTAATGTATGCCATATATGCTGCATCTATTTCATAGGTTTCTATGAAACTGTCAAGTGATAATTGAGAAAACTTTTTTCTATTTTTATCAACAAGGTCAAAGGCAAAATTCTGAATCGTATTGTAGTAGAGGTTGCTAATATAACTCGTTGTATCAATAGCAACAAATACATCAGGTACAATGCCTCCGCCGCCATAAACAATATTTCCTTTTGGTGTTTTAAATTGTAGAGAATCGTTTACTTTGATACTATCTTTACTCAACAACTCTCCATTTCTAATTCGGTTATTGAGATCCTTGGAATAGCCTTTCCCATTTCCTTTTTCATAGGGTTTTTGTATGGATCTTCCTGTAGGCGTATAATATCTTGCTGTCGTTAGTCGGATTGCTGAGCCATCACCTAAGCCTTTTTCTTCTTGTACCAATCCTTTTCCAAAGGAGCGCCTACCAATAGTGGTTCCTCTGTCGTTATCTTGCAATGCACCTGCAACAATTTCTGACGCAGAAGCAGAATTCTGATCTATTAAAATATACAAACCGCCCTTTTCAAAAGAACCAAGCGATGTGGCAAATGATTCGTTTACATTTCCTTTGTTGTCTTTTGTAAAAACAATGAGCTTTTGATCTTCTAAAAACTCATCAACAATTTTATTTGCAATGTCAATGTAGCCTCCACCGTTACCTCTAAGATCTAGCACTAAGTCTGTCATTCCTTTGTTTTGCAAGTTGGTCAATGCGGTTTTAAATTCACGATATGAGGTTCTTGCAAAACGTTCTAGTTTTATATACCCAATAGCGTCGTTCACCATATAAGAAACAGTAACACTTTTAATGCTCACATTGCCTCGTTTTACGGAAACTGTAAAAAGAGAATCATTTGTTTTGCGATATATTTGCAGCGCTACGTTTGTATTGGGTTCTCCTTTCAAATATTTAGGAACGCTATTACTGTTCAATCTTTTGCCATAAAGGGTATCTGTATTGGCAATTAAAATTCGATCACCAGCCTGAATTCCTGCTTTGATACTAGGTCCTCCTTTAATGGGTTGAATGACAGTGATGGAGTCTTTAATCATGCGAAACTGTACACCTATGCCAACAAATTTTCCCTGCATGTTCTCGGTTACCTGTTGCAGTCTTTCTTTCGGGATGTATATGGAATGTGGGTCTAATTTCCCCAGAATTTGCTTTATGGCTCCGTCTAGCAGCAGGTCTGTGTCTACACTGTCTACATAGTCGGTTTGAATGTAGTTGATGAGTCGTTTTATTTTTATCTCATTGCTTGATGCGCTCGCAAATAAGTTTCCGGACGAGTTTCCTCCGTTAAAGAAGCTGCCAATACAAATTCCAAGTACAATGGCAAAGGCGAAATAGAGCGGTAAATAATTTTTATTCATTGGGTAAATGTGTTAATTCTACACCTGCTTTTTTTAAAAAATTTAAGCCAGAATCATCTTTGTAGGCATTTGCGTATACCACCCTTTTGATTCCTGCTTGGTGAATTAATTTACTACATTCTTTGCAGGGAGACAAAGTAATGTACAAGGTTGCTCCTTTACATGATTGTGTCGAGGATGCTACTTTTAATATGGCGTTTGCTTCTGCGTGTAAAACATACCATTTGGTATAGTTCTCGTCGTCTTCACATGGGTTTTCAAAGCCTGTTGGTGTGCCGTTAAATCCATCAGAAATAATCATCCGATCTTTTACAATTAATGCACCAACTTGTTTTCGTTGACAGTGCGAAAGCTTGGCCCATTCATGTGCCATTTTTAAATAAGCAGTGTCGTATTTAAGTTGCTTTTTGTCCATGTGCGAATATACTGTGTTTTAGAGTGTTGAAGCGTTAATTATTTACCAAAAAACACGTTCTATCATCATCGGAATCACAAACCCGAGAACAATAGCAGAGGTGACCATGATCCAGTCTCTTCTAGTGACTGTGAAAAATGTTTGTAACAGGGAGCCAATGATTAGAATTCCTAAAACAATGATCACTTGCGCTACTTCAATACCTAAGGCAAACTCAATGAGTGGCAGTAGTTTGTCTTCTTCTCTTCCAATCATCATTCTAAAGTAGTTTGAGAATCCTAATCCATGAATCAAACCAAAAAATAAAGCAAATACCAAATTGATCTTGTCTTTTGATGCATTGTTCTTACTTGAATTTAAAATATTCACAACAGCAGTGATTCCAATTGTAACCGGAATTAAGAATTCTATAATCTTCACGTCAATTTTTAAAACTCCATAAGCAGATAGTGCCAATGTCAAGGAGTGGCCTATGGTAAATAATGTAATTAGCCAAAGTACTTTTTTTAATTGATGAAAAGAAAAAATCACCGCCAATGCAATGAGAAATAGAATGTGATCATATGCTGAAAAATCCAACACGTGCTGTAATCCCATGTTAAGGTATAAAATAAAATCGTCCATTTTTATTATTTAGAAAGTCAAATATAAAAAAGTTATGCGAGGCTTTCTATTCATTTTTTAATATTACTGCTTTTAAGTGGTTTTTGAAGTTGTTTCCAATAAGTAGATCGGTGTGTAGTTAGTTGATGTGAAATCTAAGATTTTAAAAGGAATGGTTGTTGTATTTTTTTTGTTCTTAGCTATTGTTTTTACTGGGGTTGAGGAGTTTTTTGTTCTGTGAGGTGTTTGTATTATTAGCGGTCTAAAGCGCTTTAATGACAGTTGTTTATTGATTGATTTTAACCGAAAACAGTGATTAAAATTTACCTATTTACGGGTATTGTATTGATTGTAAGTCTGTTGTATATTTGCTATGGCAATAACTATCCAACTGATATTTATTGTACTTTATAAGAAGAAAGGGGCTTTTAAGGGGGGTTACTTTTCGACTTATAAAAACAAGTTTTCAATTTTAATAGAGTTGTAATTTGTGGGTACTCCGGCTTTGGTCGGAGTACTTTTTTTATATCTATGTTTTACGGATGTTTGCGATTCGCTGTTCAGGATCAATTTTCTGATTCTATCGGTTTCTAAGCGTCCGAAAGCGAGGTGCTGATCGATTCTAGTTTTTCTTTCAAGATGGTTTATTTTTTAGTTGTTCAACGAGGGGTTACGATTGTTAAAATATTTATAAACCTAGCGTTTAACTTGGTGAAATATTTATCTTTGAGCGATCTAAATTCAATTCAATGAAGAAAAGGGTATTATTGCTTTTGACAGTCCTCTTGTCATTTGCTAGTTTTTCTCAAATTTTAGACCCTGTAGATTGGTCGACCTCTGTGGAGAAAATATCAGAGACAAAATACAAGTTAATTACAAAAGCGACTATTGATAAAGGTTGGCATTTGTACTCACAAGAGGTGCCTGACGATGGACCAATTGCAACATTATTTACTTATGTTAATGATGGTTCTTTTACGCTGAGTGGTAAAACAAAAGAAGGAAAGGGAATTACAGGCTTTGATCCTGTTTTCAATATGGATATTACGTATTTCAGTGATCACGCTACATTTGAGCAGATTATTGATGTAACCACTAAAGCAACAAGTGTTGCAGCTTCCGTCTATTTTATGGTGTGTGATGACTCTAGATGTTTAAGCCCGACAGAAATAGATTTAAATTTTGAACTTCAATCGGTTGATTTCTTGTCTTCAAAAGAGGAGGTATCTGTATCTAATGTAAATGGTTCTAAAGAGGAGAAGGGTTTGATGACACTTTTTATTTTAAGTTTTTTAGGAGGCTTGGCAGCGTTGCTAACACCCTGTGTGTTTCCTATGATTCCAATGACGGTTAGTTTTTTTACGAAGCAAAGTAAAACCAAAGCAGCAGGGATTCGAAATGCGCTCATATATGGTGTTTCTATCATTGTTATTTATGTTGTGATTGGTTTGATTGTGAGTGCTATTTTTGGGCCTGCAGCTTTGAATGCACTGTCTACAAATGAATGGTTTAACCTCGCTTTCTTTCTGTTGCTACTCTTTTTTGCAGCCTCGTTCTTAGGGGCTTTTGAGTTAACTTTACCGAGTTCTTGGGGTACAAAAGTAGATGCACAGGCAGATAGAGGTGGTTTTGTGGGTATCTTTTTTATGGCATTGGCGTTGGCTATTGTCTCTTTTTCTTGTACCGGTCCTTTTGTGGGTTCTGCACTTGTGGCTGCCGCAACTACAGGCGAACGTATTGCACCGATTGTAAGTATGCTTGGTTTTTCTTCGGCCATTGCATTGCCATTTGCTTTGTTCGCGGCTTTTCCAGGGTGGTTGAATTCATTGCCGAAATCTGGAGGATGGTTGAATACGGTAAAAGTTGTTTTAGGGTTTCTAGAGTTGGCATTGGCGTTTAAGTTTTTGTCAAATGCGGATTTGGTATTGCAGTTACATCTTTTAGAGCGCGAAGTATTTATTGCTATTTGGATTGCTATTTTTGGAACTCTAGCCTTTTATTTGTTTGGGAAAATTCAATTGCCACATGATAGCCCGCTGTCACATATTTCTGTAGGAAGATTGAGTTTGGGTTTGTTGGTTTTGTCATTTACAGTGTATCTAATTCCAGGGCTATGGGGGGCGCCATTAAATCTGATTAGCGCTTTTCCGCCACCACAGCATTACAGCGAGTCTCCTTACGGAGTGGGTTTTTCAAAACAAGTAGGTGGGGGTATAGTGAATTCAGATATTCCAGAAGGCGCACATCTCATGGCTCCATATGATATTGTTGCTTTTCATGATTATGATACAGGGTTGGCCTATGCAAAAAAAGTTGGGAAGCCTGTACTGATAGATTTTACCGGGCATGCCTGCGTCAATTGTAGAAAGATGGAGCAAAATGTTTGGGTACAGCCGGAGGTCTTGAAAATTCTTAAAGAAGAGGTTGTTCTTATTTCACTCTACGTAGATGACAAACGTCCCTTGCCAGCAGATGAGGTAGTGGATTCTAAATTGAACCCAGGTAAAAAACTAAAATATATTGGTCAGAAGTGGAGCGAATTACAAACAATCAAGTACAAAGCAAATACGCAGCCGTTGTATGTGCTCATGGGGCATGATGAAGCAAATTTAATTGCGCCAGTAGCCTATACACCAGATGTTGATGTATATTACAATTGGTTACTTAAAGGGGTTGAAAGTTTTAAGAACTAGTCCAGAATTGGTGTAGAACTTTACGATTAAAAAACCCATACAATCATGATTGTATGGGTTTTTTATGTTTATAGGATATGTGTAACGGATGCTATTTTGTGTAAGGCACGCGTCTTGAAACTTTACGCATCAATATATTGATTAAATCTTGAGCGTCACTTCCTAAGGAACCTCTTATTTTTTTAAGATAGTTCACAACCAATTCGTCATCAGAAGTATGTATAAAGTCCATGTTCATGGTGGCGGTATTTGTTGCAAAAAAACCTCCTGTGAGCACTGCCAATCCTAGTGCAGCTCCATTTGACATTGGTTTTGAAGTTTCATAGGTTCCCGTTATGATTGTTTCTACTCCAAGGATCTTTCCCAATTCACTTGGCAAATATTCATCATAGGAATGAATGTCAATGCCATTTTTTTTCAATAGTGCATTGGTTCTGGTTGGGTTTTGTACTTTTACCAATAAAGTTTTTCTTTTTTTTCTGGTTAAGAACCAAGAGTGCATCCCTTTTTGAATATCTAAAGCTTCGTTCTTACCCATCTCGATAATTTGTTCAGGTGTAAAATCTTTTAGCTCTTTTGGTCTCAACTTCACCTGAACTTTCATTGGTAAAATCGCAATTGTTTTTGTGTTTTGAACATAGGTGTCTGCATCGGGGTGAACATAGAGTTTTGTCTGTGAATACATAGCAGACGTAAGCAGTAAACTTAAAATGACAAGTGTTTTTTTCATTGAGAATGTTTCTGTTTTAGTAAGAATGTCTTCTTCAAAATGACGATGAATTTTCGGTTTTAAACCATCACAAGGAGTCAATCGTTATGAAGAGATGTTTTCTACTTATTTTAATTTTGTGAACGGTTTTGTATAAGATTAGTGTGGGAGGTAGACAATGATTAAATTGACAGCCGTGCCACAAGCTTATACTTATTTTATGTTTTTTCTTTGTCTTCCTAAAAATACTCAAATAAGTAAAAGCGACATAATAAAGAAAGACAAAACTTTGGGAAAAGACAAAACCCCACATTAAACTTATGCGGTGTTGCCTACAGTTATTTTTCTATCCTTGAATGGATAGTTTCCAATCCCATGATAGAACGAGGTGAACTAGTAATTAATTTTATATTCTTTCATGAAATATTGACTGATTAAGATCTAACATACCAATCATCCCATTTTGAAAAACCAACAAATTTTCTCACATATCCATTCTCTTTTAGTAAGTTAAATACTTTTGATCTATTTATTGTATTATTATGTTCGCAGGTAATTATATTGAAAGAATATTTATTAAAATCAAAACTCGATAATATTTCATATTCGCTTCCTTCTGTATCAATTGATAGATAATCAATAATTTTAGGAGCATTGTATTTGTCTAATAAATCAGTTAAGGAAATTGAGTTTACATTATATTTTTTACCTCCTTTTCGACTTTCTTTATGATAATCGGAATTACTAAATTTATCAATAGTAGATAATTCTTTATAATCTGTTTCGTTAAAGGTTAGAATAGTTTTAGAATCAGTCCAAACACAATCTGTTTCAATATTACAACTTCTGTTTTTCCTAAGTTCAGAGTGCCAATGCTTGCATGGTTCAGCTAATATTCCGTCCCAATTAAATTCTTTTTCTAAAAGATGAGTATTGCTTAATTCAAGACCGTTTGTGGCTCCAAATTCAACAAAGAAGCCGTTTCCTTTGAAGTTTAATTCATGAAGCACAAATAAATCTTGTTTTAACTGTGCATGAGAACTTTCAGTTAATGCAATTATCTTTGAAATTTTATCGTTATTGAATATTCCATCTTTCAAAAGATTCGAAGTATCTCTCTTTATCTCTTTTAAAATTTCAAGTTCTTCGTATGTTGTAACTCCAATATTTATTTGTTTAAGGACTTTTTTTATTAAATTTTTAACCATTTTTTTAATTTGTTATTTTAAGTTATTGAGTACATCCAATTTTTTCATAATTGTTGGCAACACGAATATAGAATTATTTTATGAGGTCTGTTTGGGTTTTTCTTTTTTTTGTTTAAAGTTTTTATTTGAGTGATTTTCAATAGGATTTGTACAGCGTTTTTACTCAATAAGACAGATAAGTCATGTGATGCGACTATCGGTTCTTTTTCAAAAAAGTGCGGCTATGAAAATAAAAACTTCACAAAAACAAAAAAGCAACCGTCATAGCGATTGATGAAAAGCCTTCTAGTAATTTGTGAAATCATTTTTTTTATTTTTTTATTCTTGTGAATTGTCAAATTTACATAGGCTGATATCTTTATTAAATTCAGTGAATTAGGTTTTTTATTTGTGTCTTTCAGAACGCTTACATCTTAGCATAGTCAAGCAATTGTTGCATGATTGTAAAATGTGGTACAATAGTTGTCCCGTAGAAGGAAACTTAAAAAACTAAAAAGTTATTATGATTAAGAAAATTATTTACCTAATGTTTGCAGTGCTTACTTGTAGCTGCTCTAATTCAGACAATACAGATGCCAATACTATTGCTGATGACAATAACCCTGTTTATCTTGATGCTAATGGAGTTACAGTTAAAGCAAAAGATTGGGCTGCCATCGGACAGAGTGGAAAAGTTAATGGGGTTGATTATACTATCGTAGATTTAAACACACTAAAATCTATGATTGAAGATAATCAAGATGTATCTAAGGTGTGTACTTCAAAGATTGAAGACATGTATCTTCTTTTTAAAGATAAAGGGCAGTTTAATCAAGATATTGGTTCATGGGATGTTAGCAATGTTACGAGAATTGAAGGCATGTTCAATAGGGCTACTTCCTTTAATCAAAACATCGGTTCATGGGATGTGAGTGCTGTAACAGACATGGCATTGATGTTTGGTGAGGCTAATTCTTTTAACCAAGATATTGGTTCATGGGATGTTAGCAATGTTACGATAATTGGAGGCATGTTCAATAGGGCTACTTCCTTTAATCAAAACATCGGTTCATGGGATGTG
>JBELGW010000012.1:65446-65552 GCA_042091715.1 Polaribacter sp.
AGTGCTGTAACAGACATGGCATTGATGTTTGGTGAGGCTAATTCTTTTAATCAAGATATTAGTTCTTGGGATGTGAGCAGTGTTACTGATATGGAAGGGATGTTTG
>JBELGW010000013.1:0-1505 GCA_042091715.1 Polaribacter sp.
GAAAACTCGTCAATAATTTCTTCTTGTATTTCTTTGATAGTCATTTTTTAAACTTATTTTTGCTCAATCTGAAAGATTGATTTTGTAAAAGGACAAAATTACGATAAAATTGGCAGTTAATATCTATTTAGAGCAAATAGAAATGGCTTGTTTTATTTTTTAGAGATGTTGAAATACGAATCTTTCTTTTTGAAAATTAAACGATAGATATGAGTAAATTATTAGCAGTGGGTACGGTAGCTTTTGATGCGATAGAAACCCCGTTTGGAAAAACAGATAAAATATTAGGTGGTTCTGGAACTTTTGTAGGGTTGGCAGCATCACAATTTGGAGTAGAGACAGGAGTTGTTTCTGTTGTTGGTGGAGATTTTCCACAGTCGTATTTCGATATGATGCATTCGAAAGAGATCAATACGGATGGCGTTGAAGTTATTAAGGAAGGGAAAACATTCTTTTGGAGTGGGAAGTATCACAATGATATGAACTCGAGAGATACCTTGGTTACGGAATTGAATGTTTTAGAGCATTTTGCACCTGTAGTTCCAGAGAACTTTAAAGATGCTGAAATTGTGATGTTAGGGAACTTACACCCATTGACGCAAGCATCTGTTTTAGATCAAATGAAACACATACCAAAATTAGTGGTCTTAGATACCATGAATTTTTGGATGGATATTGCTTTGAATGATCTCCATGAGGTGATGAAGAGAATTGATGTGATTACCATTAATGATGAAGAAGCACGCCAGTTAAGTGGAGAATATTCATTAGTAAATGCAGCAAAGAAGATTCATGAGATGGGTCCTAAGTATGTGGTCATTAAAAAAGGAGAGCATGGAGCATTGTTGTTTCATCAAGAAAATATGTTCTATGCACCAGCATTGCCATTGGCAGAGGTTTTTGATCCTACCGGAGCAGGAGACACTTTCGCAGGTGGGTTTTGTGGGTATTTAGCAAAAACAGGAGATGTTTCTTTTGAAAATATGAAGAATGCAATTATTTATGGGTCTAATCTCGCTTCTTTCTGTGTAGAGAAGTTTGGAACTTCTAGAATGGAGGAGCTTACCCAAGACGAAGTGAAAGAGCGCTTGAAAGCGTTTCAGCAACTAACACAATTTGATATTGAAATTTCATAACATACAAATCCGCGCTTTTTACCGCGGATTTTTTTTTACAGTACAATAAACAACACACACAGATACTAAACAAGGACTAATATAATGAGTGACGCTTTAAAACATGAATGTGGAATCGCGATGGTACGTTTGCTAAAACCATTGCAGTATTACAAAGATAAATATGGTACCGCATTTTATGGAATAAATAAAATGTATTTGTTAATGGAGAAACAGCACAATCGCGGACAAGACGGAGCGGGGTTTGCAAGTGTAAAATTTAATGTAGCACCAGGAACACGATATATTAGTAGAGTTCGTTCGAATAAATCACAGCCAATTCAAGACATCTTTGGGCAAATTAACAACCGATTGAATGGTGTGTTAGAG
>JBELGW010000013.1:1605-63958 GCA_042091715.1 Polaribacter sp.
AAAATCGGACATTTTTTAGAAGATGAGGTGTCTAGTTTGTACTTAAAAGCGAAGAAATCAGGTTTTAGTAAAAAAGATGCTTCTCCGTTTATTGAAGAGAATTTGAATTTGCAAAAAGTATTGAAGCGATCAGCAAAAAACTGGGATGGTGGCTATGCTATGGCAGGCTTGGTAGGTCATGGAGATGCGTTTGTTTTAAGAGATCCTGCGGGAATAAGACCAGCATACTACTATCAAGATGACGAAGTAGTTGTGGTAGCCTCTGAAAGGCCAGTTATTCAAACGGTTTTTAATGTTGCAATTGATAATGTTCAAGAATTAGAGCGAGGTCATGCACTGATTATAAAAAAGAGTGGCGCAACTTCTGTGCTACCAGTATTAGATCAGCAACCGTTAAAAGCGTGCTCATTTGAGCGCATATACTTTTCAAGAGGTAGTGATGCTGATATTTACAATGAGCGTAAAAATTTAGGGAAGCTCGTGTTTCCTCAGGTTTTAAAATCAATTGATAGCGATATTTCGAATACGGTATTTTCTTTTATTCCAAATACGGCAGAAACCTCCTTCTTTGGAATGAAAGAGGCTGCAGAGGATGTGTTGAATCAACAGAAAACTGCAAAAATTCTAGCCGGAGATGGAAAGTTGTCTGCAGAAACCGTGACAGCCATTTTGTCTGAGCGAGCTCGTTTTGAAAAAATAGCCATTAAAGATGTGAAATTGCGCACATTTATTTCAGATGATACTAGTAGAGATGATTTGGTAGCACATGTTTATGATGTTACTTATGGGGTGGTAAAGCCTACAGATACTCTAGTGGTTATAGATGATAGCATCGTGAGAGGGACTACTCTCAAAAAAAGTATTATAAAGATATTAGATAGGCTACAACCTAAAAAAATAGTCGTTGTTTCTTCTGCTCCTCAAATCCGTTATCCAGATTGTTACGGAATTGATATGGCTAGAATTGGCGATTTCATTGCTTTTAAAGCTGCTTTAGCGTTGTTGAGGGATAGAAACCAGTATCACATTGTTGATGAGGTGTATGTGAAATCTATGGCGCAACGCGGAAACTCAGACAGTGAAATTGTGAATTTTGTCAAAGAAATTTACGCCCCTTTTACAAGAGAAGAAATTTCTAAAAAGATTGCTCAAATTTTGAAGACGCCTGAAATTACTTCAGAGGTTGAGGTTATTTATCAGTCGGTAGAAAATTTACATGTTGCTTGTCCGAAGAATCTTGGCGACTGGTATTTTACAGGAGATTACCCTACAGATGGTGGTCATCGTGTTGTAAACGAGGCGTTCATTAATTTCTACGAGGGAAGTGATAAAAGAGCTTATTAAATAATAAGCGCTTTCGTTGTTTAAAAGAAAGGTCTTTTATGCAATGTCTTTGCACAAAAAAAAGCACCTCAGATGAGGTGCTTTTTTTTATGTATTGCACTATCAAGTGCACGAGATGAGCATTGCTTATTTAGCAGCAGCATATCTCTTTGCAACTTCATTCCAGTTAATTACATTAAAAAATGCATTGATGTAATCTGGTCTTCTGTTTTGGTAGTTTAAGTAGTACGCATGTTCCCAAACATCCAATCCTAAAATTGGTGTTCCTCCACAAGTAACACCCGGCATTAATGGGTTGTCTTGGTTTGGAGTTGAGCATACTTCAACCTTTCCTCCTTTGTGCACGCACAACCAAGCCCATCCCGAACCAAATTGTGTTGCAGCAGCATTAGAAAAAGCATCTTTAAAAGCATCTACAGAACCAAATTGTGCTTCAATTGCACTGTGTAGTTCTCCAGTAAGTTCTCCTTTATCTGCTGGGTTCATTACCGACCAAAATAAAGAGTGGTTGTAAAACCCACCACCATTATTTCGAACAGCCTTATTGTCCATGTCTAAGTTTTCTAAAATAGCTTCAATAGATTTCCCTTCCAAGTCTGTTCCTGAAATAGCGCCATTTAATTTTGTTGTATATCCATTGTGATGTTTACCATGGTGAATTTCCATAGTTCTAGCATCAATATTTGGTTCTAACGCATCGTATGCGTATCCTAATTCTGGTAATTCAAAAGCCATAATTATGTGTTTTATTGATTAATTATTTTACGGGATCAGCTCATGTCTGATTTTCCCTTCTACAAATTTAACTGAAAATTTATTGACCAACAAAAAGAGTTGGTTTTGATTTCTTATATCGTAATAAAGAAAACCTATTCCTTAATAATTAGCGTCTTCTGGATGTTTCGCCATAAACTCTTCTGACTTGGCAACCATTTCTATACTTCCACAGAAAAAAGGCACTCTTTGGTGCAGTTCTGTTGGTGTCAACTCCATTATTCTTTGATAGCCATCTGTAGCTTTACCACCTGCTTGCTCTGCAATAAAGGCCATCGGGTTGCATTCGTATAGCAAGCGCAACTTTCCTTTTGGACCAATCGTGCTCGTTGGGTACATGTAAATACCTCCTTTGAGCATATTTCTGTGGAAATCAGAAACTAAGGATCCAATGTATCTAGAAGTGTACGGCCTGTCTTCTTTCTCTTCTTGACAGTATTTTAAATACTCTTTTACGCCTTGTGGAAAATGTACATAATTCCCTTCGTTAATTGAATAGATTCTTCCTTTTTCTGGAAATTGAATATCGGGATGTGATAAATAAAAGGTTCCAATAGCAGGGTTTAAGGTAAAACCATTAACACCATTTCCTGTGGTGAAAACAAGCATGGTAGAGGTTCCATAAACCACGTAGCCTGCGGCAACTTGTTCACTTCCTTTCTGTAAAAAATCTTCTTTGGTAGCAGGTGTTCCTGCCGGAGAGACTCTTCTGTAAATAGAAAAAATGGTACCCACTGAAACATTAACGTCAATGTTAGAAGAACCATCCAAAGGGTCCATTAACAATACATATTTGTTGTCATTTGTTTTGTCTTTTCCTTCAATAATTACAAAATCATCTTCTTCTTCACTTGCAATACCACATACAATTTCTCTATTGATGATTGTTTGTTTAAATAAGTCGTTTGCAAGTACATCTAATTTTTGTTGTGCTTCTCCTTGCACATTAATATCACCGGCAGCTCCAGTAATATCAACAAGTCCAGCTTTTCTAATTTCGTGATTTACCACTTTCGCAGCCAGTCGTATGGAATTAATCAGTCGTGAAAGCTCTCCGGAGGAATATTTAAAATGTCTTTGATTATCAATGATAAACTCACCAAGAGTCATGTGTTTTGTAGTCATAGCAAATAAAATGTAAAAGTTGAACAAATATCGTTTAAATTTGTTGTACTTAAAGCATAATTATGAGTTTTATCATTAGAAATGGGCAAAAGGAAGACATGCACGCTGTATTCGATTTGATCGTTGAATTAGCGGTATTTGAAAAGCTGCCAAACGAAGTTGAAATCACGGTAGAAGACCTCATTCGTGACGGGTTTTCTGAGTATCCAAAATTTAAGGTTTTTGTGGCTGAGCAACAAGGAGTTATTGTTGGAACTGCCTTGTTTTACGAACGCTATTCTACCTGGAAAGGAGGTATTATTCACCTAGAGGATTTGATTGTTACTCAAGAAAAAAGAGGGCTTGGTATTGGCTTGGCGTTGTATCGGGCTGTATTGAAACACGGCTACGATTTAGGTTGCAAAAGAATTACTTGGGACGTGCTTGATTGGAATAGTTCAGCAAAAGAGTTTTACAAAAGCACAGGAGCTACTGTTTTAGAAGATTGGCAAGTTGTGCATATGAGAGAGGCAAACCTTAAAAACTTTATAGAGTCATAATAGATGAGGGTTTACAAATTTGGAGGAGCTTCTGTAAAAGATGCAGCCGGTGTTAAAAATCTTTCAAAAGTATTGCTATATCAAGGTGCTACAGATACCTTGGTTGTAGTTTCTGCTATGGGCAAAATGACCAATGCTTTTGAAAATATTGTACACGCGTATTTGAATCAAAAAGAAAAATTACAGCAGTCTTTAAGCGATGTAAAGTCATATCATCTAAACCTCATGAATGTGTTGTTTTTAAATAATGACCCTGTTTATGAGAGGGTAGACGGACTGTTGCAAGGCTTGGATGATTTTTTAGATCAGAATACCGCTGATGATCACGATTATGTATATGATCAGGTGGTCTGTACAGGAGAACTTTTGTCTACTGCAATTGTAAGTGCTTACCTATCAAATCAAGCTATTGCGAATGAATGGCTAGACATAAGAACTGTGATAAAAACCGATTCAAACCATAGAAATGCTGCTGTAAATTGGGAGTTAACTGCTGCCAATGTAAAAACATTAGAGAAAGATGTACTTTATATCACTCAAGGTTTTATTGCGGGAGACGCTCAGAGAAACACCACCACATTGGGTCGAGAAGGATCTGATTATACTGCGGGTATTCTAGGTCATTGTTTGTCAGCAGAAAGTGTTACCATTTGGAAAGATGTACCAGGGGTGTTAAATGCAGATCCTCGGGTTTTTGATCAAACAGTCTTGCTTGAACAGATGTCATATCAAGAAGCCGTAGAAATGGCATTTTATGGGGCCTCTGTCATACATCCAAAAACAATAAAACCGCTAGAGAATAAATCCATACCGTTGTATGTGCGCTCTTTTGAAAATCTTCAAAATAGAGGCACTAAAGTGAGTAAAGGAGCAGCGATAACTCCAAAAACGAGTTGTTATATTGTCAAGAGAAATCAAATTTTAGTTTCTATTTCTACGAGTGACTTCTCCTTTATGGCAGAGGAGAATTTGAGTAGAATTTTTACGCAATTACATCGGAATAAATTAAAGGTGAATTTAATTCAGAATTCAGCGATTAGTTTTTCGGTCTGTGTTGAAGATAATTTTTCTCAATTTAATGCGTTTTATAAGGCGTTGTCTCCAAGTTTTAAAATCAGGTATAATACTGATCTTACGATGTATACGGTGAGGCATTTTGATGCTGCTGCTGTTGATAAAATTGAAAGTAAAGGGCTTGTGCTGGTGAAGCAGAGCAGCAGAGAAACCATTCAGTTCGTTTTGGATGAGAAAAATAATTATGAGAACTAATTATTTTACGTTAAGTTTGTATTTATGTCAATTTTTAACATATGAGTATCGTTACATCTAAGGAAATTGCAAGTGTTTTAGGGGTATCAAAATATGGGGTTTTAGGTACTTTTGTTGGTTGGTTACTGATGCGAATTTTACGTATTTCTAAGGTCAATAAGGTCTATAATACGCATAAACACAAGTCAGATTTAGATTTTTTAAATGGTATTTTAAGTGAGTTTAAAATTGAATTTGAAATTCCTGAAGAAGATTTAAAAAGGATTCCCAAAACAGGTCCTTTTATAACCATATCGAACCATCCACTTGGAGGGATTGATGGAGTATTACTGCTAAAATTATTGATAGAGCAAAGAGCAGATTATAAAATAATTGCCAACTTCTTATTGCATAGAATTGAGCCTTTAAAGCCTTATGTAATGCCCGTAAACCCTTTTGAAAATCATAAGGATGCAAAATCGAGCGTTGCAGGAATTAAGAATGCATTGACCCATTTGAAAGATGGATTCCCTTTGGGGATTTTTCCAGCAGGAGAAGTTTCTACTTATAGAGATGGTAAATTGATGGTAGACAAACCATGGGAGGAAGGTGCAGTTCGTTTAATTAAGAAAGCAAACGTTCCTGTAATTCCTATCTACTTTCATGCAAAGAATAGCACCTTGTTTTATGTATTGTCTAAGATTAGTGATACATTTAGAACAGCCAAACTACCCTCTGAGTTATTATCTCAAAAACATAGGGTGATCAAAGTTCGTATTGGGAAACCGATTGCTGTTAAAGATCAAGATGCCTATGAAGACATTCCTTCATTCTATCAATTTATACGCAAGAAAACCTACATGTTGGCAAATCCTTTTGAGAAAAAGACCTCGCCAATACTTTCAAAGCAGCACTTGAAAATACCAAAAGCGCCAAAAGAAATTATTTCTCAAAAAAACGTCAATGACTTCATCAAGGAGATCAGTTATTTAAGAGAAAATGAAAGTCGTCTTTTACAGAGCAAAAACTACGAAGTGTATTTTGCAGCAGCCAAAGAGATTCCTTCTTTATTACAAGAAATTGGACGTTTGAGAGAGATTACATTTAGAGATGTTGGGGAAGGAACCAATAAGGCGATAGACTTAGATAAGTTTGACGCTTATTATCACCATTTATTACTTTGGGATAAAGAAGCAAAAACCCTTGTTGGAGCCTATAGAATGGGCCTAGGGAAAGAGATTTATGCGCAACATGGTATTTCAGGGTTTTATATACATACGTTATTTCGTTTTGAACCAGAATTATATCCGATGATGGAGGCTACCATAGAAATGGGGCGTGCTTTTATTGTGAAAGAATACCAGCAAAAACCCATGCCGCTATTTTTACTTTGGAAAGGGATTGTACATGTAACATTAAGGTACCCTGAGTACAAATATTTGATGGGTGGAGTGAGTATAAGCAATCAATTTTCTGAATTTTCAAAATCGTTAATGATTGAGTTTATGAAATCTCACTACTACGATCCTTATATTGCACAGTATATTTTTCCTAAGAAAGAGTTTAAGGTGAAATTAAAAGATGTTGACAAAGACTTTGTATTTGATGCCACGAAAGCAGACATGCAAAAATTCGATAAAATTATTGATGAGATAGAACCGGGAGCACTTCGAATACCTGTCTTAATTAAGAAGTATGTAAAACAAAACGCGCGTTTGGTGGCCTTTAATGTAGATCCGAAGTTTAACAATGCCGTAGATGGACTCATGTATATTCGTGTTTCTGACATCCCTGACAGCACTGTGAAACCTGTAATGGAGGAGTTTCAAGCCGAACTAGAGAAAAAAGCTACAGAGGCGCAACAAGGAAAAGAATAATAAATAAAATACTTGTAAATAGATTTAGAACCAATGCTTTTTATTGACTTGATAGGTTTCAATAAATTCTTCGTCAGATTTTGTCAAGTAAATAATGCCTTCAATGAGTCCTATTAGTGCCATGAGCCATGCTGCAATTCCACAGGTTAGAAGGCTTAATAGTAGCATAACAAGTCCTTGTGTTGTGTAGCCTAAAATAAACTTATGTATGCCTAAAGATCCTAAAAGAATTCCTAAAATACCTGCAGCAACTCTTTTGCTAGATTGCTTTATTATTGGATTTCCGTTTTCATCTACTATTTGCATGTGCTAAATTTAAATGGTTCAAATATAAAATTACAAAAAAGTAATGTCTTTTGGTTCCTCTTATTGCGCTTTATTTGACTTGTTAGCTATTAGTTGCGTGCTGAAATCTTATTTTGTGATCTTGTGCTCAAGATTTTAGGGGTGTAATGGACAGAAGTTCAATTGAATTTTATCTACAATAGTCTGTGCTAACTTTCTTTTGCTTTCAATAGTCCAACCAGCAACATGCGGAGATAGTAAGACGTTCTCCGCAGCAATTAAATACTCAAATGCAGCAGGTATTGCTGTGGTAAATAAATTTTCAAAAGACTTTTTTTCATACTCAAGTACGTCCAAACCTGCGCCTAACACTTTTCCGCTCTTTAATGCAGTAACAAGGTCATTTGTGCAAACAGCGGTTCCTCTCGCGGTATTGATAAGCCAGAAAGGATGCTCAAACTGATGGATGAAATCGAGCGAAATCATCTGCGTGGTTAAATTTGTTTGCGGCGTATGTATGCTCACTACGGTTGCTCTTTGTTGCAGCTCTTTTAACGATACCTGTTTGCAATTGACATCGCCTACCCCAGGTTTGAGGTCATAACAGAGCACCTCCACATCAAAGCCGCTGAGTTTCTTAGCAAACGATTTTCCCATATTGCCATAACCAATCAATCCAATGGTTTGTCCGTCTAATTCAATACCACGATTTTCTTCTCTTAGCCAATGGCCATTTCTAACCTCTCTATCGGCTTTATTGAGCTTATTGAATAAAGAGAGAAGCATGCCTAATGCATGTTCACCTACCGCATTTCTGTTGCCTTCTGGAGCAGCAATTAAGAGAATTCCTTTTTTTTTAGCAGTTTCACAATCAATGTTTTCCAACCCAGCCCCAACACGTCCAATAAACTTAAGCTTGCTGGCTTTGTCTAAAAATGACTTGTCTATAGAAAACCGACTTCGAAGTATGATGCCATCGTATTCGTGAATTCTTTCTTCAATTTCACACTTAGAGCTGCTGTAATCTTCCTCGTTTTGAAAACCTAGACTTTTGAGTTGCTCCAATAATAGCGAATGATTGCTGTCTATATGTAAGATGCGCATAGGTATTGGTTCGGTTTTGCTATCAACTCTTATATTAAATGTAGCACTGTTTTTTTGAGCTTGTTTTAATACTGCTCATTTTCATTTGGAAAATCCTGACTCTTAACATCCGTATTGTATTGTTTGAAAGCGTTTGTCATGCCTTCATACATATCTAAGTATCTACGTAAAAAACGAGGATTGAATTCATGTGTCATCCCAAGCATATCATGGGTTACCAATACTTGTCCGTCTACACCGCCGCCAGCACCTATACCAATCACTGGAATTGAAATGCTTTCTGCTACTTTTTTTGCAAGCTTCGCAGGAACCTTTTCTAAAACAATGGCAAAACATCCGATTCGCTCAAGGTACAATGCATCTTCGAGTAATTTCTCTGCTTCTTTTTCTTCTTTTGCTCGTACGGTATACGTTCCAAATTTATAAATAGATTGTGGGGTAAGACCTAAATGCCCCATCACAGGAATTCCTGCATTTAAAATTCTTTTAATGGATTCTTTGATTTCTTTCCCTCCTTCCATTTTTACAGAATGACCTCCAGACTCTTTCATGATTCTAATGGCAGAGCGCAGGGCTTCTTTTGGGTCAGATTGATAACTCCCAAAGGGTAAATCTACAACAACCAAACTTCGGTGTACAGCTCTAACAACACTGCTTGCATGATAAATCATTTCATCAAGTGTTATTGGCAATGTGGTCTCATGACCCGCCATTACGTTAGATGCAGAATCACCAACTAAAATAACGTCAATTCCCGCCCCATCTACAATCTTTGCCATCGTATAATCGTACGCCGTTAACATGGATATTTTTTCTCCGTTAGATTTCATTTCTACCAGTGAATTCGTAGTCACTCTTTTATATTGTTTCTTTGCTATAGACATAGTTGTAATTTAAACTGTGGTAAAAATACATATTTATTCGGTGATATGCTCGTTTTTTACCAACTACTGCCTCTCATCAGAACCTACAAATGAATTGTTCGCTGAGTTTTTTAGTGTTTTGTGCGAGGCTATTTTGAGAAACGAAGCCTTATTCTCAAGGTCACACATTCTTTTTGTGTAAAATTGAATATATTTGGTGTTCATTCATAGCAATGTCGAACCGCCCCATAACACATACATTAGATCCGAATAAATGGATCGATAATTATGCAGATTATCTGTTTAATTATGCAATAACACGTGTAAATAATAGTGAAATCGCTAAAGATTTAGTGCAAGAAACTTTTTTTGCAGGATTAAAATCAGCAAATAATTTTGAAGGTAAAGCTGCCGAGCGGACATGGTTGATTGCTATTTTAAAAAGGAAAGTAATCGATTATTATCGAAAAATAAATTCTGCAAAAGGAAAGGCCGAAGTGCGAATGAATTTTCATCAAGATGGGGATAGCGAGGGCAATTGGTTGGAAGAGCGCGTTCCGCAAACTTGGAGTTCGGATGCAGATAAAAATATTGAGTCAGAAGAACTAAAGGCCACAATTGAGCAATGTATTGATTATTTGCCAGAGAAATATGCCATGGTGTTTCGCATGAAAACTATTCAGGGATTTGAAACAGAAGAAATTTGTAAGGAGTTAAACATTACTGCGTCAAATCTTTGGGTGATGATTCATAGAGCGAGAACTCAGCTAAGAAGGTGTATGGAAGATAACTGGTTTAACAAGTGAGTATATGTTTGAAAAATTGAAAATAAACTGTGATCAAGCAACTACCATTTGCGATAAAAGTCAGTATGGAGAGGCTACATTGTTTGAAAAAATTCAATTGAATTTTCATTTTTTGGGATGTAAAATTTGTAGAATGTATAGCAAGCAAAATGTGAAGATGTCGAAAGTATTCAAAATGAAAGCGAACGACTGTAAGAAGAGAATACCATGCATGTCTTCTGTAGAAAAGGAGCAGCTAAAGGGAAAACTACAAGAATTAGAAGCATAAAAAACCATGCATTTTTTACCAGAGAAAATAGACGATTATGCTGTAAATCACAGCCAATCTGAACCGAAAATTTTGCAGGAGCTAACAAGAGAAACTTGGCAAAAAGTGTTGAATCCACGCATGTTAAGCGGAGCTTTTCAAGGGCGTGTCTTGTCTATGATCTCGAAATTAGTGCAACCCAAGCACATTTTAGAAATAGGAACCTATACAGGGTATTCTGCGCTCAGTTTGGCCGAAGGGATGCATACTCAAGGTTGCATACATACCATAGATAAAAATGAAGAACTGTATTCCTTACAGCAAAAATATTTTCAAAAATCTGAGTATGCAGGTCGTATACAGCAATATATTGGTAATGCTTTAGAAATTATTCCAACCATTGATCAGAAATTTGATTTGGTGTTTATTGATGCTGATAAGTCGAACTATATCAACTACTTTCATCTGATTATTGATAGAATGAATCCTGGAGGAATTATCTTGTCAGACAATGTATTGTGGAGCGGAAAAGTGGTAGAAGAACTGCAGCCAAAAGACATGGACACCAAAGTACTATTAGAATACAATGCACTTTTAAATGAGGATCCCCGGCTAGAAACCGTATTGCTTCCTATTAGGGATGGTTTGACAATAAGTAGAGTGAAATAAACCGTGTAAAATCCATTGAAAGTGATTGCACATACTCTTTAGAGTCAAAATACTCGTTGATGTGGACTCTTGAATTGATTTAGAACTGTCTTTTGATAGGTCCTGTAAAATCGTCAATATCTTCTTTGACCTTATTGATTTCTTTGTTTACATCCTCTGCAATAGAGGAGTCGATACCTTGGTTATTGGCCGTCTCGTTAATCTCTCTCTTAATATCATTGGTAGCATCTTTTAGTTGACGCATTCCTTTTCCTAAGCCTCTAGCAATTTCCGGAATCTTATCTGCGCCAAATAACATAACAACAAGCAAGCCTATGACAATAATTTCTGGACCTCCAATAAATAAAAATTGTGCACTCATAATACTGCAAAGTTAACCATTTCTTGGTTACATTCTAAATATTAATTGTAATTTAGAACTTCTAGTTAAATAGCTTGATAATGTTTCTTAAAAAAGTGTTTCTTAGCGTTATTGTAGTGCTCTTGTTTGCCAATTGTAAAGCTACTAAACTTACAAAAGTACTCTCCGAAAACATACAATCTGCTTTTAATGAGAATCAATTTACAGGGGTGTATATCTATGATGTAAAAGCAAATAGAGAGGTGTTTAATTACCAGGGAGATAAGTATTTTACTCCGGCAAGTAACGTTAAGATCTTTACACTTTTCACAGGGTTGGCCTTATTGGGAGATAGCATACCTGCATTGAAGTATGCTGTTGATAAAGATACAATTACCATTCAGGGTACAGGAGATCCTACTTTTTTACACCATCATTTTAAAGATAGTACTGCTTTCAAAATTGCACAGAAGTATGCAAAAGTGAATATCATTACAAATAATATCAAAGACAAAAGATATGGGCCTGGTTGGGCTTGGGAAGATTTTGATTCGTATTTTAGTCCAGAGCGCAGTGCTTTTCCTATGTATGGAAATGTCTTAACAATTCAGAATGAAGACACCTTTGCTTTGGAACCTGTATATTTTCAAAATAAGCTAAAGATCACCAATGATTTTTTTGGAAGAGACGAGTACAGGAATACTTTTTATTTTAGGAAAGATCGAAAGGGAGTCACCGAAATTCCCATGCGCATCGATTCAACCGTGATTGTAAATCTTTGGAGGCAACTTTTACCAAATAAAATTTGGAACCAAAAAAGAACAGCCTTGGGGCTATCAGAAATAGCATATAGTGTTCCTTCTGATAGTTTATATAAGAGAATGATGGAGGTAAGTGACAACTTTTTAGCAGAGCAAGTTTTAATTGTAGCATCCTCAACGCTTTCAGATACCTTAAACTCTTCTCATGTTAGAAATTACCTCTTAGAGACTCAATTGAAATCGCTGAGGCAACGTCCACGTTGGGTAGATGGCTCTGGCCTTAGTAGGTATAATTTATTCTCTCCTCGGTCTTTTGTAGAAGTACTGATCAAATTGCATTCAAGTATTCCTCAAAAACGCTTGTTCAACTTGTTCCCTGCAGGGGGTGTATCTGGAACTATAAAAAATTGGTATGCAGGGCTAAGCAAACCCTATGTCTATGCAAAATCAGGGACCTTAGGAAATAATTACAACATTAGTGGCTATGTGCTTACAAATTCCGGAAAGGTATTGGCGTTTAGTTTTATGAATAACCACTTTAAGAAATCTACAAATACAGTTCGAATGCAAATGCAACAAATGCTCGAGCATCTCAGAGACTGGTATTGAACAAGCTTTTCATTTGCTTGATGCATGACAGAAAATAGTGAAGACACAGTTCAGCAACTTTCTTTCTTACATTGTGTTTTGGGAATTTTAAAAGAAAGAATCGTCTGTTCAATTCAAAGAAGGATAGCCTATATTTTAAAAGTTTAATTTTGCTTGTCGGTCGTACATCAGAATGCTACCTGCAACAGCAACATTCAAGCTCAATGTTGATTTAAATTTCACGAGATGATGAGAGTTTTCAATGGCTGTTTTTGGCAGTCCGTGGTCTTCTGCCCCTAATAAATAGACACAGCGCCTCGGATGTGTGAATGTTTCTAAGTGCACTGCTTTTTCATGCAATTCTACTCCTACAAGCATGGCTCCCTTAGGAAGGTTTTTAAAGAAATCATCAAAAGTATCATAATGAAAATAGGGCATGGCACCCACGGCCTTGTGTGTGTCACAAGCTTGCTTTGCATAGCGATTGCCAATGGTAAAAATAAAACTAGCCCCCATGTTTTGAGCAGAGCGCCACAACACGCCTAAGTTTTCTGGAGTCTTGCCATTCTGAATTCCAATTCCGAAAAATCCTTGTTCTAAATTGTCTACCATCATGTATTTGTCAACATTCGCTTAATTTCGTTTAACTTCATCAAGGCTTCAATAGGCGTTAATGTGTCAATATTTGTAGTGAGAATTTCCTCTTTAATATTTTCTAATAAAGGATCGTCAAGCTGAAAAAAGCTAAGTTGCATTTCTTCTTGTTGCACGTTCTTTAGAGTGTCTTTTACCTCTTTGTTTGAGTGATTCTTCTCTAATTGCTCTAAAATTTTATGTGCTCTATGAATCACTATGTTGGGCATTCCTGCTAGTTTGGCTACATGTATCCCGAAACTATGATTAGAACCTCCTGCAACTAGTTTTCGCAAGAAGATAATGGTGTTTTTGAGTTCTTTTACAGATACATTAAAGTTTTTTATACGCACAAAAGTTTCTGTCATGTCATTCAACTCATGGTAATGCGTAGCAAATAAGGTTTTGGCTTTTGAAGGATGTTCGTGCAAGAATTCTGCAATGGCCCATGCAATAGAAATTCCATCGTAGGTAGAGGTTCCTCTTCCAATTTCATCTAATAGTACCAAGCTACGGTCAGAAATATTGTTCAGAATAGAAGCTGTTTCGTTCATTTCTACCATAAAAGTAGATTCTCCCATAGATATATTATCACTCGCACCAACACGAGTAAAAATCTTGTCTACAATCCCAATCCGAGCGTTTTGCGCAGGTACATAGCTTCCCATTTGCGCGAGCAGTACAATCAAAGCCGTTTGTCGTAAAATAGCCGATTTACCCGACATATTTGGGCCAGTAATCATAATAATCTGTTGCTGAGTTCTATTGAGTACAACGTCATTGGCAATATATTCTTCGCCTATAGGCAATTGTTTTTCAATGACAGGATGCCGTCCGTTTTTAATTTCTAAATCGGTGCTTTCATCTAGAATCGGTCTCACATAGTTGAGGTCTATTGCCGTTTTAGCAAAAGAGACCAAACAGTCTAATTGTGCAATACCACTGGCATTTTGTTGCACGGGTTGTACAAAGTTGATGATGTACTGAATTAACTTTGTAAAGATCTCTTGTTCTAAGACCTGAATTTTTTCTTCGGCACCTAAAATTTTAGTTTCGTACTCTTTGAGTTCCTCAGTAATGTAACGTTCGGCATTGACCAAAGTTTGCTTTCGAATCCATGTTGCAGGCACCTTATCTTTATGTGTATTTCGAACCTCTATATAGTACCCGAAAACATTGTTAAAGGCTATTTTCAAACTAGAGATTCCAGTGCTTTCGGTTTCTCGAGCAAGCATATTGTCTAAATACTCTTTTCCTGAATTAGAAATCTCACGCAGCTCGTCTAGCGCTTCTGAAACACCATTGGCAATAGCATTGCCTTTATTGATACTTACAGGAGCATCATCAAACAAGGTGTTGGTTATTTTTTCAATCAATTCAGCACAGTCATGTAGCTGTTTGCCCAATTGATTTACAGATGAGTTTTTGCTTTTTTCTGCTGCCTCTTTTATAGGTAGAATGGCTTTTAGAGAGTTTTTAAGAAGTACTACTTCTCGCGGAGACGCTTTACCGGTTGCTACCTTAGAAATCAGACGTTCTATGTCGCTAATTTGCTTCAGTTGATAGCTGCTTAGAGAAAAGAATTCTTCTGAATCAATGAGGTATTTTACGGTATTATGACGTTTTTCTATCGCTTCTTTGTTTTTGAGAGGCAATGCCAACCAGCGCTTGAGTAAGCGACCACCCATGGGCGAAATAGTAGCGTCAATAATGTCTAAGAGCGTTACTGAATTCACAGAGGTTCCATGGTATAATTCTAAATTTCGGACGGTAAACCGATCCATCCAAACATAGTTGTCTTCTGCAATTCTAGCGATGTTTTGAATATGAGACAGCTGTTTGTGTTGTGTTTCTGACAAGTAGTGTAATACGGCACCGGCAGCGGTAATTCCCTCCTGTAAATTGGCAATTCCGAATCCTTTCAGACTACGCACATCAAAGTGGTTTTGCAATGATTCTTGTGCAAATTCTGATTGGAAAACCCAATCGTCGAGATAAAAAGTATAAAAACGATTTTCGAACAATTCAAAGAATTGTTGTTTGTGTTTTTTTTCAACCAACACCTCACTCGGGCTGAAATTTTGTAATAATTTATCAATGTATTCTTCATTTCCTTCCGCTACGAGATATTCTCCAGTAGAGACCTCTAAAAAGGATATTCCCAATTGTTTTTTACCAAAGTGAACTGCAGCTAAAAAGTTGTTTGTTTTAGATTGTAGAACTTCATCATTTAAGGCCACCCCCGGTGTCACCAATTCTGTGACCCCTCGTTTGACGATGGTTTTGGTCATTTTAGGGTCTTCTAGCTGATCACAAATCGCAACACGCATGCCTGCCTTGACCAATTTTGGTAAATAGGTGTTTAAAGAGTGGTGTGGGAAGCCTGCTAATGCTGTTTCACTCTCACTGCCAGCTCCTCGTTTGGTGAGTATAATTCCTAAGACCTCAGCAGCTTTCTTAGCATCTTCGCCGAAAGTTTCATAAAAATCTCCCACGCGAAATAATAACATGGCATCAGGGTGTTTCACCTTAATTGCATTGTATTGCTTCATTAAGGGAGTTACCTTTTTTGCTTTTGTTTTTGCCAAGTTTTCGGAATTTTAAATTAGTTTTGCGAATATAAATATTCAGTTTTAAAGATAGAACTTTTTATGAGAAAACTAAAAAATAGCGAATTGGGTAGAATCACGGTTGAGACTTTCAAAGAAGTCCCAAAAACACCATTGATTGTAGTGCTAGATAATATTAGAAGTCTCAACAATGTTGGTGCTGTTTTTAGAACAAGTGATGCTTTTTTAATTGAAAAAATTTACCTCTGTGGAATCACAGCTACACCTCCCAATAAAGAGATTCATAAAACTGCGTTGGGAGCTACAGAATCTGTGGAATGGGAATATGTAAAAGACACTTGTACGCTTGTTAAAAAGCTGCAAGAAGATCAAATAAAAGTGCTCTCTATTGAGCAAGCAGCGCAAAGTACCATGTTAGATGTTTTTACACCAGATCGCAATCAAAAGTATGCTATTGTATTTGGAAATGAGGTGAAAGGGGTGCAACAAGAAGTGGTTTCTGCTTCTGATGCGTGTATCGAAATTCCACAATTAGGAACAAAACACTCTTTAAATATTTCGGTAAGTTGTGGTGTTGTTCTTTGGGATTTGTTTACAAAACTTCGATCCTGATTTACATGCCGATGATGAGTTTGGCAATCCAAAAATAAATAAGGATTCCGAATATATCATTACTTGTGGTGATAAAAGGTCCTGTTGCTATCGCAGGGTCAATCCCTTGTTTGTCAAGAAATAACGGAATGAATGTGCCAATCAATCCTGCCACAATAATAACAACAATCAAAGAAATAGAAATCGCAAGCGCTTTTTGACCTTCGCCATTGTAAAACCATATAAAAAGAAATAAGAAAATGGCTAAAATGAAGCCATTCAAAGCAGCAAGTAACATTTCTTTGATCAAACGGTTGTTAATGCTTCCTTTTACATCGTCATTGGCAAGTCCTTGAACAATAATTGCCGAGGATTGTACCCCTACATTTCCTGCCATCGCAGCAATTAAGGGAGTAAAAAAGAACAGGATGGCGTCTTCGCTAAAAATATCTTGAAAACCCTCCATGATTAAGAAAGCGCCAACACCTCCAATAAGTCCTAAAAACAACCAAGGCAATCTTGCGCGTGTCAATTGAGCAATGCTGTCATCGGCCTCTACATCTTCTGTTAAACCGGCTGCTAATTGGTAATCTTTATCTGCTTCTTCTTTGATCACATCTACAATGTCATCAATAGTAATTCTACCCACTAAAATGCCCAATTCATCTACAACCGGAATGGCTTCTAGGTCGTATTTACGCATAATATTGGCTACGTCTTCTGCGTCATCATTTACTTTTACAAAATCAACTTTAGGAATGTATACTTCAGAAATAGAAGTTCTCGTAGATGCAATTAATAAATCTTTTAAAGAGAGTCTTCCTTTTAATTTTCCACTGTCATCTACAACATAGATGGAGTGCACGCGTGTTACTTCTTCGGCTTGAGCTCGCATCTCTTTTACGCACTTAAGAACGGTCCAATTTTCATTAACTTTCACCAATTCTTTTGCCATTAATCCACCTGCAGAATCCTCGTCATACCGCAAAAGATCTACAATGTCTTTGGCGTGGGCTTCATCATCAATTTCAGACATTACTGCTTCTTTTCTTTCTTCAGAAAGTTCGGCAATAATATCTGCAGCATCATCTGTATCTAGTTCATCAATCTCTTCGGCAATTTCTTTGGCAGATAGATTTTTTAATATCTTTTCACGGACATCGTCATCTACATCCATCAGCACTTCAGAAGTGGTTTCGCTGTCTAATAGTTTGATGATATATACTGCCTCATCAAAAGAAAGTTCGTCTAGGATTTCTGCAATATCAGCATGGTGCATTTCTTCGAATAAGGAAGACAACGCATTGTTATTTCCCTTTTCAATGTATAAGGCAACATTTTCTAAAAGTTCTTTGCTAATTTTAAATGCCATTGGCTGCGATTTTTGCGGTCAAATTAATGAATGCTTCTACCGATAACTGTTCGGGGCGCATCGCAAAGATAGGGTCTTCTTTTAAAGAGTCCGAAAGATTGAACGATTTTAAGCTACTACGCAGCATTTTTCTACGTTGATTAAAACTCATTTTCACGACCCTAAAGAACAGCTTCTCGTCAACAGGTAGGGTGTAGTTTTCTTTACGAATGCAGCGTATCACCCCTGAATCTACCTTAGGAGGTGGGTTAAAAACATTTGGTGGTACAGTAAATAGATAGTCTACATCGTAAAATGCTTGGGTAAGCACCGAAAGGATTCCGTAAACTTTACTTCCTTCCTTTTCTGCAATTCTTTGCGCAACTTCTTTTTGAAACATTCCAGAGAACTCTGGGACAAAGGCTCTGTTCTCAATCGCTTTAAAAACAATTTGAGAAGAAATATTATAAGGGAAATTTCCAATAATAGCAACCTGTTCTTGATTGAAAAGTGTTGAAACTTGATGCTTTAAAAAGTCGCCTTCAAGTACAGTGAATTTCTCTTTACTCGTGTTTAATTTGATATGCTCTAAGGGAAAGTTTTCGTTGAGATAGGTTACCGATTCAGCATCTAGCTCCATCACGGTTACTTTCGGTTTTTTTTCGAGTAAATATTTGGTTAGAACTCCCATTCCAGGACCAATTTCTAGCACATGATTGTATCCGTTTTCGGTGAGGGCATCAGCAATATTTTTTGCGATACCTTCGTCGGTTAAAAAATGCTGTCCTAAATGTTTCTTCGCTCTAACGCTCATTCTTAATTATTTACTTGATTCGAGAAAAACTCATTCACAACCTTTAATTCTGTTCTAAAGGCCAACATCTTATCTCCAAACTTTTTTAGTCCTTGGCTTCTGTAGTTGTCTGCGTACTCTTTGTAATAGCGGTCTAAATCTTCTCTTGAATTCGCTGTATATTGAACAGAGTAGGTAACGCCACCCATTTCTTCCTCTATGAGAACCTGTGTTAATTTTGCTGAAATAAAGGTTCCTGTAGCCAATACTTCTGGAATGTGATTTTGAATCCACACAAGCCATTCGGAGTGGATACTTTTGTCAATACTAAGGGTAACATTGTAAATGTACATGTTGATTTTTTATAGTGTTGTAGCAATAATGAAGCGAAACAAATCCTTGTCTCTTTTTATCATTGCTCATCAGTTAATGAATTGTGTCTCCTCTTAATTTTCTAAATTTATTTCTGGCGTCAACCAGATAAATGCTCGAAGGGTGGTCAAAAATAATCTTTTGATAATATTCTGATGCCTTTTCTGTATTATTTAATTGATAAAAGTAGATTTCTGCGATATCATAAATTGCGTCGTCTACAAAAATACCCTCTTCATTAAGTGTTATGAGTTGCATGTATGAAGCAATTGCTTTTTCAAAAGCATTTATTTTTGCAAATAATTGCGCTTGCTTATACAGAGCTTCATCTTCAATATTTTGTCCTTTATATGTTGTAATTATATGCTGTAAGGTATCAAGTGCTTGTTCATTTTTATTTTGAAAAGCCAATAGACTCGCTGTTGCATAGTTTTTTAAGCCGGTGTCGATGGAGTCTTTTACTTGATTGTCTGAAATGGTTAAGAACAAATCTAAAGCATCATTTGCAATTAATTGTGTTGTAGATGACTTTAGTACCTTTAGTTGTGCGAAGGCCCATTTAAAATCATTCTTGAAAAAAGAAGTCTGTGCTACCTTAAATCTAGCTTTTTGTGCGAGTGGATGATTTTTGATGCCTGTTTGTACTTGAGAAAAGTAAATCAAAGCCCTGTTATAGTTGCCGGTAAACACAAACACCTCGCCCAGTTGAATTTTGATGGCGGCTTTTTGAAATTTTGATGGAGCAATTTGCAAGGCATGCTCTAAAATAGCAATTGCTTGTTTAGGTTTATTCTGGATAAATGTTAGGTAATTTGCTTGCGCTAATTGCAGCTGTAAGGTGGCTGTTTTTTTACCATACCTGCTGTAAAGGGTATTGAACATCCCATCAATATTTGGCTCGTTTTGAGCAATGGCAATGTTCATTTTGTACAACTGTGCTGTTAAAACTTCCTCTTCAGAAGCGCTGTTGTTTATGATAAAATCAAAGCAGGTCTTTGCACTATCGTAGGCTTCGTTTTCGAAAGCAGTGCGTCCTAATTCTGTGATGTAATTGCTGTTGTTAGGACTTCGGTTAAACAATGCCTTCTCTTGAATAAAGGCTTTTCGGTACTCTTTTTGTTGAATAAATAACCAGCTTAACAGGGTGTTCCAAACATCCTTAGGGTTGCTCACGGATTTTTTAATAAGTGCTTTTTTAAATGCGATGTTTTTCTCGTTAAATTTATCGTCTGTGATATATCTACTCGCATATCGTTGCACGTTGTTGAGGTAGTTTTCATTTTGATCAAGTAACTCAATATACGAAGTAAACATTTTATCGAAGTAGCCTTTCTCTCCATATATTTGGGCGACTAAAAATTGGTAGTTGGCATTCGGATTGTGGTATATGGTTTTTTCGTAAGCAGCAATTGCGTAATCTAACAAGGCGTTTTGTTTAAAGAGTCTACCTATAAATCCACCCATAGCAGGGTTTTCGTCTATGGCTGCGATGGCCTTGTCATAATAGAAAATGGCTTCTTCTTTTTTGTACTGTCGATCGTAATTGTAACCTATTTCTACGAATAAATAACTTTGGTTAGGATGGCTTGATAGTCTGTTTTTTAGTAGGGTTGTTGCAGCTGTGAATCGCCCACTTTCTTGGTAAGAGCTAATCAGTTTTTTTAGGTAGGTGGTGTTGTTTGGGTTTTTTTTTGACAGCTCTTCGAAGAGAACTGAAGCTTTTTCAAAGGCTCCATCCTTAAAATAGCGCTCTGCCAAAACATAGCTATTTTGACCAAAACTTACTTGAAAAAGTACGATACACAATATGAAGAGTCCTTTTTTCATTCCTTCCAAAGATAAGAACAAGAACGTTAAATTTATATTAAATAGGGAGTTTTCTCAAAACACATTGTAACATTTTGGCACGAAAATTGTCTTATAGATAAACGAACTAACAAATTACTAGTACAATGAACGAACTAACGAAACAATACGAAGCAGCAAAAAGCAACTCGAAAGCCTACATGCAAAGCGGACAGATAGCGGCCTATTTAAATGCCTTATTAGAAATGAATAAATACAAAAGATTGATGCTTGCGGTTGCTGCAAACTAAAAAAGTAAGTTTCCATAATGTAGAGACTTACTTTTAATAGCTGTTAAAACAATCGCTTATTTAGTCAATTTTGTCAAACCCACAATACGGAATTAAGACTTCTGGAATGTTAATTCCACCTTCCGTTTGGTAGTTTTCTAATATTCCTGCCAATACACGAGGTAGCGCTAAAGAGCTTCCGTTTAAGGTGTGTGCCAACTGACTCTTCCCTTGGCTGTTTTTAAAACGCAGTTTTAATCTGTTCGCCTGAAAGGTTTCAAAGTTAGAAGCAGAGCTAATTTCTAACCACCTATCTTGAGCTGTTGAAAACACTTCAAAATCGAAGGTTAAAGCAGCTGTAAATCCCGTATCCCCTCCACATAGGCGTAAAATTCTATACGGTAATTTCAATTCGCGTAAAATCTCTTTGATGTGTTCTACCATGCCATTTAAAGCAGTGTATGAATTGTCTGGGTGTTCTATTCTTACAATTTCTACTTTGTCAAATTGATGCAGTCGGTTAAGTCCTCTTACGTGAGCTCCATAGGAACCAGCTTCTCTTCTAAAACAAGGTGTGTATCCTGTACAGGTAATTGGAAGTTCATTTTCGGTTACTAAATTTCCTCTAAACATATTGGTAATAGGAACCTCTGCTGTTGGGATTAAGTACAGATCGTCTATCCCAGCATGGTACATTTGACCTTCTTTATCGGGTAATTGACCCGTGCCAATACCTGATGCTTCATTAATTAAATGAGGGACTTGATATTCTTTGTAGCCTGCTTCAATATTCTTATCTAAAAAATAATTAATCAAAGCGCGTTGTAAGCGAGCCCCTTTACCTTTATATACCGGGAAACCTGCTCCTGTGATTTTGGTTCCTACTTCAAAATCTATAATGTCGTATTTTTTTGCAAGTTCCCAATGAGGGAGCGCATTTTTTCCAAGATTAGGAATTGTACCTTCGCTGAATATATTCTCATTATCCTCTTCAGAACTTCCTGCTTTTACAGAGCTATGTGGAATGTTCGGAATTTGAAATAATAGTTCTTGTAATTGCGAAGTGATTGTATTTAATTGCGCTGTTACTTCTTTAGATTGCTCTTTTAGCTGAGTTGTTTTTTCTTTTAAAACACCTGCTTTTTGTGCTTCTCCAGCTTTAAAAAGTTGTCCAATCTCTTTCGATATTTTATTAGATTCAGCGAGTATGTTATCTAATTGGGTTTGTGTAGCCCTTCTCGTTTCGTCAAAAGTCAAAACGTCTTCAATAATTTTTGTTGCATTCGCAAAATTACGCTTTGCTAGACCGTCTAAAACCGTTTGTTTGTGCTCTCTAATAAATTGTACTTGTAACATCTTTTTACATCTTTAAGAAGCGCAAAGATACAGGAACAACAACAATCTACCAATCTATAATTAAAGATTGTTTTGGAGGTAGGTTAGTGCGTTTAATTCATCTGTTTTTAATTGAGAAGTCAATTTTTCTACCGAGGTAAATTTTTCTTCCTCTCGAAGAAAGTACAACACCTCAATCACTAATGTTTGATCGTAAATATTTTCGTTAAAATCAAAAAAATGTACCTCAATGGTTTGATGTTTTCCTTCAATTGTTGGTCGAAAACCAATATTCATCATCCCTAAAACAACAGTGTTATTAATGTTTGATTTTACCACATATACTCCTGTTTTTGGGATGAGTTTATAGTCTTCTTTTATAGCAATATTTGCCGTAGGATAGCCTATTTTGCTCCCTAGCTTTTTGCCATTGACTACCTTTCCGGTGAGTAAATAATTGTAGCCTAAATAGTTGTTTGCTGTTTGAATGTCTCGGTCAGCAAGTGCTTTTCGAATTTTTGTGGAGCTAACGGAAACATCATTGATGTCTTGAGCAGGAATTTCTTCAACAGTAAAATCGTACAAAAGACTGTATTCTGTCAGCTGTTCCAGATTGCCTTCTCTATTTTTGCCAAAATGATGGTCATACCCAATGATCAGCTGAGAGGTGTTCAATTGATTCATTAGAACAGAACGTACGAATTCCAAAGCGGTTAATCTTGAGAATTCAAGATTAAAAGGCTGAATAACCAAGTAGTCTAAACCTGTTTTTGCCAGCAAAGCTGCTTTTTCGTCAATGGTATTGATGAGTTCGATGGAGGCTTCTTTTTGAAGTACCATTCTGGGATGTGGGAAAAACGTGAGTAGCACCGATTTTTGGTTGCTTTTTTGAGCAGCGTTTACAAGTTGTTCAATTATTTTTTGATGACCAATGTGTACGCCATCAAAAGTTCCAATGGTAACAACTGTTTTTTCGGTGTGTTGATAATTCGCAAGAGAATGGATAATTTCCAATGAAAAAATATTTTTACAAAGGTACAATTTGCGAATTTCTGACAAAGACTTTTTTGAAGAAGAATAAAGGAGGTGTTAAATTGATAAAAAAGGCAATACTTTCTTTCGAAAGGGCTAATTTTTACTAGCGTTTATTGGGATATTCAAAAAATGATTGTACTTTGCACGTTAGATAACAAACATTTTAAATTATGAAAAAACTATTACTTGTTGCTTTTGCAATGTTTAGCAGTGTAATGATGTTCGCCCAGACCTCGGTCACAGGGACAGTTACAGATGTTAATGGAGACCCTTTGCCGGGTGCCAATATTAAAGTTGAAAGAAAATCAGTGGGAACAACTACTGACTTCGACGGGAATTTTGTGTTAAATGTAACGGATGTGCCGCCTTTTAATATAGAGGTTTCTATGCTAGGTTTCGAAACATTGAAAGTGGCAATTACGAAAAATAACCAAGTTATTTCTGCTGCTTTGGTAGAAAATGCAACCTCTTTAGACGAAGTTGTCGTTTCTGCCTCTCGTACGCCAGAGCGTTTGATGGAATCTCCAGTAACTGTAGAAAGATTAGACATTCGAGCAATTAGAAACACCTCTTCTCCTTCTTTTTATGACGGATTAGAAAATTTAAAAGGTGTAGACGTAAATGCGAATAGTTTAACGTTTAAATCTGTAAATACTCGTGGGTTTGCAACGTTTGCAAATACACGTTTTATGCAGTTGGTAGACGGAATGGACAATGCTTCACCAGCCTTAAACTTTGCCTTGGGTAACTTGTTGGGGATGTCTGAATTAGATATCAAAACAGTAGAGTTATTGCCTGGAGCATCTTCTGCATTGTATGGTGCAAATGCTTTTAATGGAATCATGTTCATGACAAGTAAAAATCCATTTGATGATCAAGGAATTAGCGTGGTAGCAAAAACAGGAATCACAAGTCAGGAAGCAGCAGGAGATAATAATTATTATGATGTTGGAATCCGTATGGCACATGCATTTTCTGATAAGTTTGCTGCAAAGGCAACCTTGTCCTACTTAAAAGGAACAGAATGGCATGCTACGGATTATAGAAATACAGCTGATGGAAAGTATGCAGCTGGAGATCGTGATTCGGACTTGAATTATGATGGATTGAATGTGTATGGAGATGAGGTCTCTACCAATATAAAAGGTGTTGCAGAAACTTTAGAGTCATTAGGAGTGCTTCCTTCAGGGGCTTCTGCTTTGGTGCCAAGTCTTAATGTGAGTAGAAAAGGGTATGATGAAGTAGATTTAATGACCTATGACGCGAAGAGCATGAAGTTTGGTGCTTCTTTGAACTACCGACCATGGGGGAATGATCGTTTAGAAATTATTTGGAACTCAAAGTACGGAATTGGAAATACCATTTATCAAGGACTAAACCGATATAATATCAAAGGGTTCTTTATGGAGCAGCACAAGTTAGAGTTCAAGGGTAAAAACTTTTTTGTACGTGGTTACATGACTTCAGAAGATGCCGGAGATTCTTATGATACACGTTTTACAGCGATCAATATTAACAGAGCATGGAAAGATGACAATACATGGTTTGGTGAATATGTTGGGGCTTACGCTTTAGGTACGCTCGCAGGAATGACCTCTGATCAAGCTCATGCAGCAGGTAGACAAACAGCAGAAGCAGGGCGTTTTATGCCAGGGACTACTGAATTTGTAAATGCCTTTAATAAAATTACCAATGATCCTGATTTAAGAACGGGTTCTAAGTTCCAAGACAATACCAAGTTGTATCATGCAGATGCTAACTTGAACTTGAGAGATTATATTGATTTTGCCGAGATTCAAGTTGGGGGTTCTTATAGAAGATATTCATTGAATTCGAATGGAACTATTTTTACAGATTACGATGGTCCTATCAATTATGACGAGTATGGTTTCTACACACAATTACAGCAGAAGTTTATAGAAGATCGTTTGAAATTTACCGCTTCTGCGCGTTATGACAAAGCGCAGAATTTTGATGGAAATGTATCGCCTCGTCTCTCATTGGCTTATGCTGCAGGAGAAGATAAAAACCATAACTTTAGAGGTTCTTTCCAAACAGGATTTAGAAATCCAACAACACAAGATCAGTACATTGGTTTGGATGCAGGGTCTGGATTGTTGGTAGGATCAGCGCCAGATAACCTAGACCGATACACCTCTTCACCATTGTCTGTAAGTGGAACAGGTCAAAACTTTACAGGAACTGGGAGTATTCAATTATCAGGAAGAAGTGCTTATGAGAATTCGTTTTCTGCGGCCTCAGTAGTGAATGGAACTTTCCAGAAAGCAACTACAGAACTGGTAAAGCCAGAAAGAGTTACGGCTTATGAAGTTGGATACCGTGGAATTGCAGACATCGATGAAACTAAAATAAGTATCGATTTAAGTGTGTATTACAATAGTTATGAGGACTTCATTTCTTCTAAGAATGTAATTGTTCCTTTCTATGGAAATGTAAACTTGTCTGATACAGCGCCAGTAGGTCCAGGAGGAGCACAAGTTCCGGTGGCATTGGTTGCAATGCAAAGTGGTGATTACAAAGCGTTTGCTGTATATACAAATTCAGCAGCAGACATTAGTTCTTATGGTGCTACGATTGGTTTGAACACAAAGATTTTTGATGGATTCAATGTAGGATTGAACTATACCTATTCTAAATTTGACTTTGATCAGTCTTCTGATTTAGATTTTGAAGCTGGATTTAACACACCAGAGCACAAATTGAAATTTCAATTTGGAAAATCTGAATTGTTTAAAAACTTTGGATTTAACTTCAATGTAAGATGGCAAGATGAGTATTACTGGGAATCTTCTTTCCATGATACGATGATTGATGCAAGAACTGTTCTTGATGCTCAAGTTAATTACAGAATTCCACACTTGAAGTCTGTGATCAAATTAGGGGGAGCAAACCTTGGAGGTCAAGAGTATTTGAGTGCTCCAGGAGTTGGTGCAATCGGTTCTCAATTCTTTATGTCTTGGACAATTAATAACTAATAAAGTAACGAAATATGAAAAATAAATTAGTATGGTTGTTAGGACTCTCAGTGGTGTTAACAGCATGTGATGTAGATAATGAGTTGAGTCCAATAGTGGAAGAAACGGTTGAGGTAGCTGCAACAGCAGGGACTGCAGATTTTTCGAACTATGTGGCTATTGGTGCTTCTTTTACAGCAGGTTTCTCAGATGGAGCTTTGTTTGAAGCTGCACAAACGCACTCATTTCCAAACATCTTAGCGCAAAAGTTTAGCATGACCAATGGAGGAGATTTTACCCAACCATTGATGAATGACAATATCGGAGGAATGATGATGGGTGGTCAACAAATACCAGATTTGTTACCGAGATTGTATTTTGATGGTGCTGGTCCTGCTCGTTTGGACGCGACGTCAACTACAGATATAACAGCAGTGCTTTCAGGCCCTTTTAACAATATGGGAGTACCTGGAGCAAAAAGTTTCCACATACCAGCTGCGGGCTATGGTACTTTGAATCCATATTTTGGACGTATGGCTTCGTCAGCAGGAGCCTCAGTATTACAGGATGCCGTTGCGCAAAATCCTACCTTCTTTACCATTTCAGAAATTGGAGGTAATGATGTATTGGGTTATGCAATGTCTGGTGGTACGGGAGTTGACCGTACAGGGGATTTCGATGCTGCTGGATATGGTGGTAATGATATTACAGATCCTACTGTGTTTAGTCAATCGCTTTCTGGGATGGTAACTGCATTAAGTGCAAATGGTGCAAATGGAGCCATTGCAACGGTGCCAGGTATCACATCCTTGCCGTATTTTACTACGGTTCCTCATGATGCACTAGATGCAGATAATAACGCAGAATATGCAGCGCAGATACCAACCTTAAATTCATTGTTTGGTGCAATGAACGATGTGTTCGCATTTCTACAAGTTCCTGAAAGAAGTATTTCTTTTGCAACATCAGGAACAAGTGCTGTTGTGATTAAAGATGAGACCTTGGCAGATTTATCAGCTCAAATTACGGGTGTATTATCACAAAGTGAGACTTTTCCTGCTTTTCTCGCAACCTTTGGGCTAGGTTCTGATATGGTTCCGGCAGTGGCAGGTTTATTAGGAATGCACTATGGTCAGGCAAGACAAGCAACAGCAAATGACTTATTAGTACTTACAAGCATGGGGGTTATAGGAACTACAAATATGGAGTCAGTTCAAAGTTTAATGAACATGGGTTTATCTCAAACGCTAGCAGGGTTATTCTCTGCTGAAGGATTAACCTTGCCAATGGCAGATCAATGGGCATTAATTCCTTCTGAAATTCAAGCGGTTCAAACAGCAACTGATGCATACAATGCGAGTATTAAAAGCATTGCGTCTTCAAATGGGTTGGCATTGGTTGATTTAACCAATGTATTGTCATCTGCATCTGATGGAGGTTATGCATTTGATAATTATAATATGACCACTGATTTGGTAATGGGTGGTTTGGTAAGTTTAGATGGGATTCATTTAACATCAAGAGGATATGCACTGATGGCGGCAGAATTTTTGAAATCAATTGATGCAACTTTTGGCTCAAATTATTCAGAGGCTACCAACGGAATGCCTGTAGCAGGAGATTATCCTACAAACTACGGAGCAACATTTCGCTAAATCTTAATTGAAATTCAAATAAATGCTATGATGATAGTGTTTTGAAGATAAAGAAAAAACCGAGTCATATGGCTCGGTTTTTTTTGTTATGTAAAAAATGTTAAGACTAAAAAAAAACCTCTTAGAATACTTTCTAAGAGGTTTTTTTGGTGGTGTAATGTAGTCTTGTTCTAGCTTTTCAAGCTAGCACTTAGGTATTCTCTGTTCATACGAGCAATGTTTTCTAAAGAAATGCCTTTAGGGCACTCCACCTCACAAGCTCCAGTGTTGGTACAGTTTCCAAATCCTTCTGCATCCATTTGTGCAACCATGTTCAAAACACGGTCTGTGGCTTCTACTTGTCCTTGTGGTAACAAAGCGTATTGTGATACCTTAGCGCCAACAAATAACATGGCAGATGAGTTTTTACAGCTCGCTACACAAGCTCCACAACCAATACAGGTAGCTGCATCCATTGCTTTGTCTGCTGCTTCTTTAGAAATAGAGGTTGCATTGGCATCTTGGGTGTTTCCTGAGGTATTTACAGAAATATATCCACCAGCTTGCTGAATGCGTTCAAAAGCACCTCTGTTTACTACCAAATCTTTAATTACTGGAAAGGCCTTTGCTCTAAATGGTTCAATAAAAATAGTGTCTCCATCTTTAAACATACGCATGTGCAGCTGACAGGTGGTTACACCTCTGTCTGGTCCATGTGCTTCTCCGTTTATGTACATGGAACACATCCCGCAGATTCCTTCTCTACAGTCATGGTCAAATGCAACAGGCTCATCGCCCTTGTTGATGAGTTGTTCGTTCAATACATCCATCATTTCTAAGAATGACATGTGTTCTGAAATCTCAGTCACTTTGTAATCAACCATTTGCCCTTTGTCTTTGGCGCTTTTCTGTCTCCAGATTTTTAATGTTAAATTCATGCTGTCTTCTTATTTGTATGAACGTTGTTTTAGTTCAATGTCATTAAATTCTAATTGTTCTTTGTGTAAAAGGGCGTCTGCAGGTTCCCCTTTATATTCCCATGCAGAAACAAAAGCGAAATCAACATCGTCACGGAGTGCTTCACCCTTTTGAGGTCCGTCTAGTTCTACAGATTCTTCTCTAAAGTGTCCTCCACAAGATTCTTCTCTTACCAGGGCATCTTTCGCAAACAATTCTCCTAATTCTAAGAAATCTGCAACTCTTCCTGCTTTTTCTAGTTCAGGGTTCATCTCATTTTGAGCTCCTGGAACTTTTACATTTTTCCAGAAATCTTCACGAAGTGCTTTGATTTCAGCCATCGCACTTTTTAAATCTTTTTCATTACGAGACATTCCACATTTTTCCCACATGATTTTCCCCAATTTCTTGTGATAGTAATCAACGGAGTTTTGACCTTCATTGTTGATAAAGAAATTCAATCTTTCTTTCACCGCATGTTCAGCCTCTTCAAATTCTTTCGTGTCTGTTGGTATTTTCCCTGTTCGAATGTCAGCAGATAAGTAATCTCCTATGGTGTATGGTAGCACAAAGTACCCATCGGCCAATCCTTGCATTAAAGCAGAAGCTCCAAGCCTGTTTGCACCGTGATCTGAGAAGTTTGCTTCACCAATGGCATACAAACCATCAACAGTAGTCATAAGGTTATAGTCCACCCATACTCCACCCATAGTGTAGTGTGTTGCCGGGTAGATCATCATTGGAGTTTCGTAAGGATTCTCATCAACGATCTTTTCATACATCTGGAAGAGGTTTCCATATTTAGCTTCAACAATTGCTTTTCCTAAATCGTAAATTTCTTTGTCAGAAGGATTGTTGTTGTTTTTTAATTTGGCTTGCTCTTTTCCATAACGCTCAATAGCAGATTGGAAGTCTAAGTACACAGCTTCTCCTGTAGCATTTACCCCATATCCGGCATCACAACGCTCTTTTGCGGCTCTCGAGGCAACATCTCTAGGAACTAAGTTACCAAAGGCAGGGTACCTTCTTTCTAAGTAGTAGTCTCTTTCGTCTTCAGATAGCTCTGTTGGTTTTTTACGACCTTCACGGATTGCTAACACATCTTCCATATGCTTTGGAACCCAGATTCTACCATCGTTACGCAATGACTCGGACATCAATGTTAATTTTGATTGGTAGTCACCAGATCTAGGGATACAGGTTGGGTGTATTTGTGTGTAACAAGGATTTGCAAAATAGGCTCCTTTTTTATGTACTTTCCATGCTGCTGTGGTGTTTGATCCCATGGCGTTTGTAGATAGGAAGTATACATTTCCATAACCACCTGAGGCAATTACTACAGCATGTGCTGAGTGTCTTTCAATTTCTCCAGTGGTCAAGTTACGTGCAATAATTCCACGCGCCTTTCCATCAACAATAACAACATCTAACATTTCATGTCGATTGAACATTTCAATCTTACCACGTGCTATTTGACGATTCATTGCTGAGTATGCACCTAATAATAATTGCTGACCTGTTTGTCCTTTTGCGTAAAACGTTCTTGAAACCAATACCCCTCCAAAAGAGCGGTTGTCTAGTAGGCCTCCATAATCACGTGCAAAAGGAACTCCTTGTGCTACACATTGGTCAATAATATTTGCAGAAACTTCTGCCAAACGGTATACGTTTGCTTCTCTTGAACGGTAATCTCCTCCTTTTACGGTATCGTAGAATAAACGGTAGGAAGAATCACCATCACCTTGGTAGTTTTTTGCAGCATTGATACCTCCCTGAGCGGCAATAGAGTGCGCTCTACGCGGAGAATCTTGATATGCAAATGCTTTTACATTGTAGCCAAGTTCTGCCAAGGTAGCCGAGGCAGATCCACCTGCCAATCCAGTTCCTACAACAATAACATCGATATTACGTTTGTTTGCAGGGTTTACTAAGTTAATTTCGTTTTTATACGTTGTCCATTTATCTTTTAATGGACCTTTCGGTGTTTTTGAATCTAAAGTTGCCATACGATTTGTGTATTAGTGATTGAAGTGATGAAAGAGTGCGATAACTGCAAAGCCTAACGGAATTAAGGTTGCATACAGCTTACCAAAAGTTTTCAATCCTTTAGTGTATTTGTTATTTGCTCCAACAGATTGGAATGCAGAGTTGAACCCGTGCAGCAGGTGCAGTGCTAAGAAAGCAAAGCCTAAAATGTACAATCCTACTCTCCAAGGAGCTAAAAATTTGTGTTTCATTTCTTCAAAGTATCTGAACTCGCCATTGTGCATTCCAGACCAGTCTCCTTGAATAAATTTTGTGTTGATTTCTGGAAACCAAAAATCGATAAAGTGAATCACGATAAAAACCAGTATAAAACCACCGCTCCAAATCATGTTTCTGCTCATCCAAGTAGAATTAGCAGCTCCATTGTTTTTAGCATATTTTACAGCACGTGCACTGTTGTTTTTGATCTCTAAAATGAATCCCATAACGAAATGAAAAACCACACCCAATATCAATACAGGCTGCAATGCGTATTGTACAAGAGGGTTGGTTCCCATAAAGTGAGATATTTCATTAAATGTCTTACCGTTATTAGGGATTAGTGAAGTGATGTTAATTGCAAGATGCTGCAATAAGAAAAACATTAGAAAGAAAGCTGAAAGTGCCATTGCAAACTTTCTTGCTATTGAAGAATTGAGTATTCCGCCCATTTTTTATTTGTTAATAAGTTGCTGCAAATTTACGGCTTAACTGTTGGTTGCGCAAACAACTTTTTTAGTTTCTAAAGTAATTTAGAATACATTTAAATAATGATGAATCGTTTGGGTGAGCTCTTTTGGTTTTTCCAACGGAATCATATGTCCGCAGTTTTTTAAAAGTATGGAGGAGCCCTTTTTTAAAACTTTTCGAAGTGCTAGAATATCGAGATAAGAGATGAGCTTATCATCTCTTGCGCCAATGAGCAATATAGGGGTGTCAATGGCTTTTAATGGCGTTGTAATATCTATTCTTTGTGTGGTTGCTTGTAGCTGTCTGATTAAGACCTTTTTTCCAAGATCGATGTCCATTTTTTTTATAACGGATCTTATGGTGGTGCTTTGATGATTGTTTGGATGTAGAAACTGCTGTATTCTGTTGGTAGAGATCCCTTTGTATGGTTGGGTTTTTAGAAAAGAAATGGTGTTTTTTCGCAGTCGAATTTCCTCAGGTGATAAGCCTTTTGTATGTGCAGCAATGACAATGAGTTTTTTTATTTTTTTTGGATACTTACTTGCAAAACTCATGGCGCAAAATCCACCTAAGGAGAAACCAACAAGTACAGAGGGTGTGGTAATTTTTGAATCAATAATTTGATGGACTTCATCAAAAGAATTGGCAGCAGTAATGTCAATATAAACAGGAACATAGTGCTTTATAGCAGGAAATACATATTTCCAGAGCGCTTCATTGCACATAGTCCCAGAAAGAAAGTAGATGTATTGCATATGTATGTTGTACTTTGTAACGCTGCATTTGTTTTCTTTAACTATTGAGACTGTTTACATGATGTCAGGCAAACAGTCTCTTTTTGTCTTTCCTAGAATGTACAAGAGTTACTTAATTTCTAAGCCTTGCTTTTGGTCTCCAATGGCAAGTGTATAGCTTCCTTTTGGAAGGTAATAGATGCCATTTTGAGCTGCTGTTAGCTTGCTTTTTGGATGTGCTTTCTCATATGCTTTGCGTCCTTTTTTCGAGAAAGAAACGTCGTAAGTTGTGCGATTAAATCCTTTGGTGGCATCTACGGTGAATTCATTTATTTTGACGTCTCCATCAAGTACATCTATTTTTATTCTCTTTTCATTTTTTGAAAATACATGTACGTCTATTTGAGGTATGTTTACCGGTGTCCATTGATTCCATGAGCTTCCCCATCTAGAAGAAGCACGCATGCTTTTTATAGAAAATAAGTGTGTCTCTTTCTCATGTATCTCATGGTATTGTTGCAATTGAGTAATGTTTGTTTTGTAGATACTTCTTCCGTGAGTTCCTACTACCAAATCTTGTACTTTTTCTTGTATCACTAGATCGTGAACGGCAACATTCGGAAGTCCATGACTAAATGGTGACCAAGAGGTTCCATTGTTAAATGAAACATACAGTCCGTTGTCAGTACCCACATATAAAATTTCTTCGTTTACGGTGTCCTCTTTAATTACATTTACTGCAGATGCGGGGATGTTATTGCTGATGTTTTTCCATGTAGCCCCAGAATTTTCAGACATAAATACATAGGTGTTGAAATCGTCAAAACGCATGCCGTTTAGAGTTGCGTATACGCGCTCTTTTTTAAATTTAGAGGCGATGACTCTGCTTACCCATAGGTTTTGGGGTAGATTTCCGGTGATATTTTTCCAGGAATTACCTCCGTCTTTTGTTAGGTGTATTAATCCGTCATCTGAACCTGTGTAAAGCATTCCAAACTGAAATGGACTTTCGGAAATTGAGGTTAGCGTTCCGTAAGGAACATTTCCTTTTTTTCCTCCTGTAGTTAAGTCCTCCGAAATAACATCAAAGTTGTTTCCTTGGTCCATAGAGCGCAATAATTTATTTGCCCCCATGTATAAGATGTCTTGGTTGTGTGAAGAAAGTAGGATCGGTGTTTGCCAATTGTAGCGATACGGAGTATCCCCGAGTTGGTGTTTTGGATGAATGGATTTTCTTTTTCCAGTCTTTAAATTTAGTCTAAAATAATAGCCAAATTGAGAACCTGTATAAATGGTTTCATTGTCTCTAGCATCTATTTGAACCTGCATCCCATCTCCACCGCCAATTCTTTTGTAAGGATAGTTACCAGAACCTTTCCATCCTTTTGAAAATTGATAGTTGCTAGGTCCGTACCAAACACCATTGTCTTGCAGTCCTCCATATACGTTGTAAGGTTCTTTATGATCTACATTAATGGCATAGAACTGTCCAACTGCATTGGGGTTGTTCTTTGTCCAGTTCTTGCCGTCATCAAAAGTGATGTTTATACCACCATCGTTTCCGTCGATGACGTGTCCTTCTTTTTTTGGGTTTATCCAAATCGCTTGGTGATCTGAGTGCATGTTTGGAGCACCGATGTTCGCAAATGTAGCTCCTCCATCATCTGATTTCAGTAAAGGGACTCCTCCAATGTAAATTTTATTGTGGTCTAACTGACTCACGCCTATAATTCCGAAATAATATCCATAAGAGCTGTAAACTCCATCCAAAAATCCTTTGTGTGTCTTTTTCCAAGAGCCACCACCGTTTGTAGATTTGTAGACTTCTGCTCCAATCACAGGTGAGTTAAACAACCTTGAATTGGCATCTTCTAGATAACTAGCCAAGTCACTTGGATTGATTCTTTTTTCTTTTACAGCGGCTTTTATCTTTGCAGCGCTTTCTTTTTTGTCAAAACGATTGTCTTTTAGGTATTTGTTAAGTGCTTCGTTGTCTAATTTCATGAAATCAATAACAGACATGGTTTTAAAAGCTTCTTTTTGAAGTCCGTTACTTTTTTCTTTTGGTGTGGCCTTTCTTCTGTATTGATTGTCTAAAAATGCATATACAATATCGTTATTAAATGCAGCGATTCCAATTCTTCCAACACCTTGCCCAGCAGGGAATCCTTTTCCTTTTTTGGTGAGTTTTATCCAGGTTGCGCCAGCATCCATACTTTTGTAGATGGCAGAGCCACTGCCATCACCATCAAAATCCCAAGCCTTGCGCATGCGTTCCCAAGAGGCGGCAAATAAGATGTTTGGGTTTTTTGGTGAAGGACTGATGTCTATAATTCCCGTGTTTTCATTAATGAATAGTGTATTACTCCATGTTTTTCCTCCATCTGTAGTTCTGAAAACACCTCGTTGTTTGTTTTTGGAGTAGAGGTGCCCAAGAACACCAATAACGACTTCTTCAGGGTTATTTTTATTGATGATGATTCTACCAATATGTTGAGAGTCGGATAGGCCAACATGCTGCCATGTTTTCCCTTTGTCTGTTGATTTTAAAATGCCAATACCAGGGTATGAAGAGCGAGAAGAATTGCTCTCTCCGGTTCCTACCCAAATAGTGCCATGTTGCCAATCAATAGCAATATCTCCAATGTTTTGTGTAGGAGCATTGTCCATTACCGGTGTAAATGAGGTTCCGTTGTTGTTTGTGTACCAAAGACCTCCAGAGGCATAGGCAACATAAAATTCATTCGTATTTGATGGGTTTACATCAAGGTCTACAACGCGCCCACTCATAATTGTTGGGCCGATATTTGTGAACTCAATGTTTTTAACAATGGAGTTGTTGGTTAATACTTCTTTTCGTTTTAAAGATTGTTCAATGACAGTTTTATTTGTAGCTTGCTGTGCGTGTATTGATGTTGCAAAAAAAAGCGCTGCAAGAGCGATACTTAGGTTTTTCATGATTCGTTGTTTGGAGGCTCTAATTTACAGCTTGGGGAAGAGATTTCAAAAGAGATGAGCTTGAAGTTTTTACTTTTAACAAAATGTTATCATATCCAATAGAATTCAACGTATCTTTGCCAACATAAAGAATGACCTAATTACTCCCATAGTCATTTTAAAATTCATCATATGTCATTTAAATCATTAGGATTAGACAATGCTTTGTTAAAAGCAGTTGCAAAACAAGGGTATGAAACCCCTTCTCCAATACAAGAAAAAGCAATTCCTTTCATATTAGAAGGTAAAGATGTGCTTGCATCTGCGCAAACTGGAACTGGAAAAACAGCAGGTTTTACCTTGCCGATGTTACAGCGTTTAGAAGCGAATCGTCATCCCAAATACAGACCAATAAGAGCTTTGGTATTAACACCTACAAGGGAATTGGCAGCACAAGTGCATGATAATGTAAGAGAGTACAGTACTTTTATAAACATGAAATCTACCGTTATTTTTGGAGGTGTCAAAGCGAAAGCACAGATTGCAACCATTAGACAAGGAGTAGATGTGTTGGTGGCTACTCCGGGCAGGCTATTGGATTTAGAAAGTCAGGGGGCATTGTCTTTAAAGCGGATCGAAATTTTAGTGTTAGATGAAGCAGACAGAATGTTGGACATGGGTTTTTTGAGAGACATCAAAAAAATTATGAGTTTAATGCCTTCAAAACGCCAAAATTTATTGTTTTCAGCAACGTTCTCTAAAGAAATTAAAGAATTGGCAGGCGGAATATTGAGGAGTCCAGTACTGGTAGAGGCGACTCCAGAAAATTCTACTGCAGAAAAAGTTTCTCAGAAGGTATATCGTGTGGATAAAGGAAAGAAGACCGAGTTGGTCACCAAGTTAATTTCTGACGGAAACTGGAAACAAGTGCTCATTTTTACACGAACAAAGCACGGTGCAAATAAGTTGACCAAAAAGTTGCTGGCAAGTAATGTTTCGGCAGCAGCCATACATGGAAATAAAAGCCAAGGAGCGCGAACAAAAGCTTTGGCCGGATTTAAAAGTAATGACATTCGAGTGTTGGTAGCTACTGATATTGCAGCTAGGGGCTTGGATATCCCATTATTACCCCATGTGATTAATTACGAATTGCCAAATGTGCCCGAAGATTATGTACATCGAATAGGGAGAACAGGTCGTGCTGGAGCAGAAGGAGAAGCATTGTCTTTGGTGTGTATTGAAGAAATGGAGTATGTACGTCAGATTGAAAAGTTACTCAAACAAAAATTAGCAATAGCAGTTATTGAAGGCTTTGAACCAAAGAATAATGATGAGCCTGGGAAACCAAACTCTAAGAAACCCCAAAGAAAAAATCATGAGCCTAAAAAGAAGAGTACGCATTCTTCTCGTGGGAATGGGGTAAAAAATAATCCACGAAGGAAAAATGATACAAGAGCTTCCAGAAGAGGGAGGTCGCAAGGTTAAATACTCTTATATCAACTGTAAAAAAAAAGACCTATTAATTACGATTAATAGGTCTTTTTAATAAAAAAGTATATTTATTAGATAACTTTCACGTTTACCGCGTTCATTCCTTTTCTACCTTCTTTTAGATCAAATTCTACATCATCTCCTTCTTTAATCTCATCGATTAAACCTGAAATGTGCACAAAGTGTTCGTTGCTTGAATCTCCTTCTACTATAAATCCGAATCCTTTAGATTCGTTGAAGAATTTTACTGTACCTGTCATTGTAAATAAATTAAAATAATATTAAGCCACAAATGTAGTAATTATATAAAGAATAAATAACAAGTTTTTTACTTTATTTTTTAATTTTTTTAATTTCACGAAGTTCTAATTTGTTGTAAATCAATATTTATTTTGTTTTTTTTTGTTATTTCTTCCGTGAAACTACTCTCGATGATGAAAATTTCTTTCAGTAAATTGCTACATTTGTTAGCTTAAAATACAAACCATGAAATACGATCCAATCAGTAACCAACTTTTTATAAAGAATAGAGTAAAGTTTACCGCTCAAATGAAGTCTAAATCCATAGCGGTATTTAATTCTAATGATGTGTTTACAACAGGAGCAGATAGTACATTGCCTTTCCATCAGCACAGAGATTTGTTTTATTTAAGTGGTGTAGATCAAGAAAGAAGTATGTTAGTGTTGTTTCCTGATGCAATCAACCCAGATCATAGAGAGGTTCTTTTTGTTACAGAAACTAATGAGCATATTGCAATTTGGGAAGGCGCCAAGCTGAGCAAGGAACAAGCAACGGCAACCTCTGGAATAAAAAATGTAAAGTGGTTGAGTGATTTTGATAAGGTGTTTTTTGATCTAATGACAGAAGCGGAGACGATATACTTTAACACCAATGAACATTACAGGCAATCGGTGGAGCTAGAAAGTAGAGAAGATCGCTTTATAAAAAGAGTCAAAGCAGATTTTCCAGCTCACAATTGGGCGAAAAGCAGTCCTATCTTACAAGAATTAAGAGGTGTAAAGGAATCAGAGGAAATCGATTTAATGCAAACAGCTTGTGGTATTACTGAGAAAGGATTTCGACGCATTCTTAATTTTGTGAAGCCTGGGGTAATGGAGTATGAAATTGAGGCCGAATGGATGCATGAGTTTTTGAGAAATCGTTCGAAAGGATTTGCGTATACACCTATTATTGGTTCTGGTTACAATGCCTGTGTTTTACATTACATAGAAAATAACCAAGTGTGCAAGGCAGGAGATATGTTATTGATGGATATCGGTGCAGAATATGCCAATTATGCCTCTGATATGACACGTACAATTCCTGTATCTGGTCGTTTTACAGACAGGCAACGCGCTGTTTATAATGCGGTGAATAGGGTAAAAGATGAGGCTACAAGCATGCTTGTTCCTGGCACCATTTGGGCAGACTATCACAAAGAGGTTGGTAAAGTAATGACTTCAGAATTGTTAGGTTTGGGTTTAATTGATAAGGCAGATGTTCAAGGTGAAGATCCAAATTGGCCAGCATATAAAAAGTACTTTATGCATGGAACATCGCACCATATAGGTTTAGATACGCATGATTATGGAGCTTTAAAAACACCGATGAAATCGAATATGGTTTTTACTGTTGAGCCTGGAATTTATATTCCAGAAGAGCAGATGGGTATTCGTTTGGAAGATGATGTTGTGATTCAAGATACTGGGAAGCCGTTTAATCTGATGCGAAATATTCCGATTCTAGCAGAGGAAATAGAAGATTTAATGAATTCATAGAATTGTGAGTTATATAAAAGTTAAAGCGGGTGAAAACCCGCTTTTTTTATGCGAATTCATGTAGATTCGCACTTTTGAGATAAAACAATAATGAAAAAGATAAACAGAAAAAAACAAGCAAAACTTCTCCGCGTTTTTAGAGCGATTCATCGTAAAATGGGTGCCTTGTTGTTTGTTTTCTTTTTTGGTATTTCTGTTAGTGGTTTTTTGTTGGGTTTGAAAAAGAATAGTTTTGGAGTGTTGCAATCAAAAACACAAAAAGGAATTGCTGCTAGTTTTAAAACATGGTTGCCGATGGATGTCTTAAAAAAGAAAGCCGTTCTGTATGTAAATAGCATGGTGAAAACTGAGGAGGGTCTGCAGATAAAAAGAATTGATGTTCGAGAAGCAAAAGGTGTGGTGAAATTTATTTTTAGCGACTATTATGCGGTACAGATAGATGGAGCTACAGGGGAAGTGTTGTTGCTTGAAAGACGGTATTCTGATTTTATTGAAGAGTTGCATGATGGCTCTGTTTTGGATACATATTTCAAAACAACTGGAAATCCTATTAAGTTGATATATACCACGATAATGAGTGGCGCTTTATTACTCTTTACCATTACTGGTTTTTGGCTTTGGTTAGGACCAAAAAGGATGCGGAGAAGAGCTTAAGTCATTCTTTCTGTAGGCGTCTTTACATGTTTTATGAGTTGTTTATGACTTTATTAGGTTGGTTGGCTTTTTCTTTTAAGGTCTTTTTAAGGTAAAGAATTACGCAATAGGTTTTTTATTCTTCTTATAGAACGATGCTGACTTTGAAGTTTTGAAATATTTAAAAGAAACTGCAATTATAAAGGTTCCTAATGCAGGTAGTACCCAACCTAAACTAAATTGGGAGAAGGGAATGTACGCTTGAATTCCTTGCACTTTCTTTGGGTCAATGATGAATTGTAGAAAGTCTGGAATGCTAAACAAGAAAGTAATGCCAACTACAGCCTTAAATATAAGTGGTGAAACAAATTTTTCAGAGAGTACATTCAATAATATCAAAACAATGGTTATTGGATAAATAAACATGAGCGCAGGTAGGGCAATGGCAATAATATAGTGCACATCAAATTGTCCTAAAAGAATACCTAGTAAGCAGCTAATCAAGGCAGTGATTGTATAAGCTTTTGGGTTGTTTTTAAAGAGCCCTTTTACATAATCAGACGTTCCGGTAACAATTCCCACTGCCGTAGTGAAACAAGCAAGTCCAACGAGTACGCTCAATAATATGGTGCTAATGTTTCCGAGTGTTTGTAAACTTAAGCTAGACAAAATGTCTGTTCTATTTGCGGCTTGTGCAAATGTTGATCGAAACGTTGCCCCGCTGTAGATCAATCCTGTGTAAATAGCAAATAACCCTGAGCCTGCGATGATTCCAGCCTTTGTAATGAGTGTTTTCTTTGTAGCAAAAGAGTGCTCTTTTTTAAAGTTTAAAGAGATCACTAAAACACCCCCAATAACAATGGCGCCAATGGCGTCAAAAGTTTGATAGCCCTCGAGTAATCCGCTAACAAATGGAGTTTCAAAATTTGTAAGAACTGTCTGATTTGGACTTGTATAAAGTCCAGTTAATATAATTGCTAAGAGGATGGTTGCAATAAGAGGGGTCAGAAACTTTCCTAATATCATTATGATTTTCGAGCGGTTCATGACAAATAAAAACACCAGTATGAAGTAGCCTAAACTTGTTGCTAAAGAAGGTGTTTTAAAAAATGGAGCTATCGCTATTTCATGAGTTACAGCTGCTGTTCTAGGGGCGGGTAATGCGATACAAATCATATAAACAATGATACAGTAAACAAGACTAAATGCTGGAGAAACTTTTTTGCCAAAATCAAACATAGTTCCCTGTATACGGGCATGTGCAACAATCCCAATTACAGGGATTACCACAGCAGTTGTGAAAAAACCAAATGCAACAAGATGCCAGTTCTCTCCAGCTTGGACACCTAAGAAAGGGGGGAGGATTAGGTTTCCGGCTCCGAAAAACATTGAAAATAAAGCGAAGCTCGTAATGATAATTTCTTTGTTTTTATCCATTTATAAAACGTTTTTTAATGAGGAGCAGAATGACATTTATTGCAGTGTATACTGAAGAAAGTAGTATGAGTAAGACTTTGGTTGCAGCAGAATAATACCCAACATGAACCCAATGTTGTTTTGTGTTTTTTATCAATATCTGAATCGAGCAAACATTTTTTACTGTCTCTAAAATTACCATTACCAAGAAGATTGCAAATGAGTAATTCTCCAGGGTTATAAAAAAGGTGTTTACTCCATAAATGTGTATTTATTTTGTGTGTGATGTTGGCAATAAATGGCAAGTATATCAGTAAATAAAGCAACTCAAAACCAAATTCAATTCCTGCGAAAATCTTGGCAAAAGGGGTCCAAGATGCTGTTATATCTTGAGAGTGTTCGAGTGTGTTTGCAAATTCAAAAGAAATGATTCCGTTTGGAGCTATGCTATTTTTGATTCGCTTGTTGAGATAAAATGTCACAATGGATTCGATAAATAATAGAAACGCAATTGAAAACGTTAAGTTTTTTGCTATCCTTTCCGATATGTTTCTAAAAGGAGTACTCAGCATTTTTAGATTCTTTTTTTTGTGTTTGCTAGCGAAAGATACATATTTTTGCGAGATGCATAATTTCATTTATTATAAAAATACGAAGGTTTCTTTTTCTGTAAAAGGAAGTGGAAGAGCTCTTGTTTTATTGCATGGCTTTTTAGAGAATTCAGGAATGTGGGATGCTATTTCAGGTGTTTTAACAAAGACCAATCGTGTTATTTGTATTGATTTATTGGGGCATGGACAAACGGGATGTTTGGGTTATGTTCATTCCATGGAGACCATGGCAGGAGCGGTTCAGGCAGTTTTAAATCATTTGAAAATTAGGAAATCCATATTTGTAGGACATTCTTTAGGTGGGTATGTGGCTTTGGCTTTTGCAGAGGTTAACCCCGATAGTGTGAAAGGACTGTGCTTGATGAACTCCACAGCAAGAGCAGATACCGAAGAGCGAAAAGAGCTGAGGGATAGGGCGATTGAAGTAGTTAAAAGGGATTACAAGAATGTAGTGAAAAATTCAATTTCTAATCTGTTTAGACCTAAAAATAGACGCCTTTTTAGAGAGGAGATAAAGCGCGTAAAGGAAGATGCATTAAAGACGCCTTTGCAGGGATATATTGCTGCTCAGGAAGGAATGAAAATTAGAAATGATCGCGAAGTGCTGTTGCATTTTTCTCCTTACAAAAAAATGATGATTCTAGGGAAGAAAGACCCTGTGCTATCTTTTGACGACTTGTTAGAGCAAGCGAAGCAAACTGAGGTTGAGGTTGTAGTGTTTCCTGATGGACACATGAGTCATATAGAAAATAAGGAAGCATTGATTGTTGCTTTACAAGGCTTTGTTAGGCGTTGTAAAATAAGTTCGTAAAAAAAAATCGCAATTCATGTTGCGATTTTTTTTTATTGTTTTCGTTGTTTTATTCTTCTTTCAGTGCGTTCCAGCCTTGTGCTTGTAATGCCATTTCTTGTCCAGCTCGAGTGACTAAATTCATGCCTTGATTCTCTGCCGTAATATGTCCGATGATAGAGAAGTTAGGGTTTCCTTTTATGTCGTCAAATGCTGCAATCGGAACTGTAAATAGTAGCTCATAATCTTCACCGCCACTTAAAGCAATCATCGTAGAGTCCATGTTAAACTCTTCTGCTGCAGAGATGACTTGTGGGTCTAAAGGAAATTTGTCTTCGTAAATTTTACACCCCACTTTAGACTGCGAACAGATGTGCATGATTTCTGAAGATAATCCATCAGAAATATCAATCATGGCGGTTGGTTTTATCTCTAATTCCTTTAAGAGCTCGGGAACGTCTTTACGTGCCTCTGGTTTTAATTGACGTTCAATTAAATAGGTGTAGTTATCGAGGTCAGGTTGGTTGTTGGGGTCTACTTGAAAAACTTGTTTTTCTCTTTCTAAAACTTGCAGGCCTAAATAAGCGGCCCCTAAGTCTCCAGAGACCACAATTAAATCCGTTTCTTTTGCGCCATTTCTGTAGACAACATCTTCTTTGTCTGCTTTGCCAATTGCGCTAATAGAAATAAGCATGCCTTTTGTAGATGAGGTCGTGTCGCCACCAATTAAATCTACATTGTAGGTTTCACAAGCCAATTGAATTCCGGCATACAATTCTTCAATTGCTTCGAGCGGAAAGCGGTTAGAGACGGCTAGAGACACTGTGATTTGTTCTGCAGATCCATTCATTGCATATACATCAGAGAGGTTTACCATCACTGCTTTATAACCTAGGTGTTTTAGCGGCATGTAGCTCAAGTCAAAATGTACACCTTCTATCAATAGATCTGTGGTGATGAGCGTTTGTTTTTCTGAAGCATTTAATACAGCGGCATCATCTCCAACAGCTTTTACAGTTGTACTGTGCTTTGTTTTAAAGTGCTTTGTCAAATGGTCTATAAGTCCGAACTCTCCCAATTCGGATAATGATGTTTTTTCTTGATTCTTATCTTCTAACATGCTGCAAAGGTACAGCAATTCTTAGGATTAAAAAGAACGATGAATTGGAAAATGTAAGGTTAACAGGAGATGCTTTTTTTGTAAAACATCTCTTTTAGAATTCTTGTTTTAGGGATTATTCTATGGTGTAGTATTTAAATACCGGATAGGCAACGGTTTGTTTTTCGATTCCTTGCTTGCGCAGATAGTTGTCAAAGAAGTTCCAAGTTGTGAGTCCGTCATCAGATTGCGGTTCTAATGCGTAAAACGCTAAGTTTGTTAAAGGTTGTGCCATGTCAATCCAATAATCTCCTTTTTTAAAAATTCTTGTTGCTGCTCTGTATGCGCCCTTTAAGGTGGTCATATGGTGACCTTCAAATTTGCGTTTTGCCTGAGTCATTGCTGTTACCATAAAAATAGCTCCTGTTGCTTTTTTTGATGTCTTGAGTGTGCTGACTTGAATCCCTAGTTTTTTGAGATGCTCTACAATAGGTTTCATAGATTTTGGTAAAAAGTATCCTCTCGGTACTGTTGTGCTGAGAGTTGGCTCAAATTTTGATAGGTTACTGACATTTTTCACATCGATTATTTTTCCTGACCGAATATAGCTCTTATTGCCCTTATTGTTGATGTACGGGATGTAGTCATAGGTTCTATAGTTGGCGATTTTTTTATCCAATGCCACCATTTTAAAACGAACTCCCTTTGTTGCTTTGCCGGCATTTTTTAACACATTGTTGATGGCGTCTTGGCTTGCTTTCGCATTTATTGCCATTATTTTTTGACTGTTTTTATGTGTGAACTCTAAAATTTCAGCCACAAAACCATAGGTTCCATTCATACGCTCGTAGAAGCGATCATGCGCAAAAGATTCACTTAAAATACCCATTTTATTGCGAAGGCCCATTTGATTTACTAGATACCTTGGATGGTGGTTGTACGTGTAAATTGATGTTGGAGGCCAGCCTTGCTTTGTGGAGTAATACCCATAAGGTCCAATGGCCACCTTGTAATTTTTGGCGATTTTTTTCGTTACTTCCGGAAATAAAACATTCCAGGTGAAATCATATGGGGCTTTTTGTCCAGCATAATGATAACTCGGTGCATAGGTAATGCCGTAGCCATGCCATGTGCCATTTGTGGTGTGCAAGTCAACCAGTAATTCTGGATTCCATTTATTCAATACATTTTGCATGAGTCCTATGGTTTCGAAGGCTTCCATTTTAATTCCATCTCTATTTAAATCCAATCCTTGGCTATTGGCTCTTATGCCTACTTCAACGGGGCTGTCTTCCTGAGAAGGTCTTCTGCCTTGTTTCATTTTGTCATTAGAGTCTGTGTTGTAAATAGGGGCAAATACAATAATTTGATTCTCCAGTAAGTGCTGCTTATCTCCTAAAACTATATCGCGCATTAACTGTTGAATGATTTCTTTTCCTTCTACTTCTCCTGCGTGAATGTTTCCCTGAATATAGATTACGGGTTTCCCAGAAGCTACTGCTGCTTTTGGGGTTGTTACTTTTGGATTTGCTAAAACAACAAGCGGAATCTTGTTTCCTTCTTTGCTTTTAGCCATGTATTCCAGATGTAATAAGTCAGATCTCTTTTGTAATGCATTTACATAAGACATCACCTCTGCATAGGTAGATGTTTTTTGGTAATTTGTTCTCACGGGCGTTGTAATAAGTTCGTTGGGCCAGATTTTTTGCTGTGCCCAATTGTGAAGCGTAAACATGCAGAGAAATAGAGTAATTGCAGATTTCATTTGGTTCGATTTTTGATGGAATAAAAGTAAGTTTAATTCCTTGATCATGAATTTTACATGCTTTTTTTAACAGTTCGTTAACAGATATAGAGCCTGCGTTTGCTCTTGCGTTCAATTGAGAAATAGTCATAACCAATTGATTCATCAATTTTAATCATGTGAAAAGGCGAAAAAAATCATATATTGTAAGTATCTTTGCAGCCAAAATTAGAGTTAATCTATTTAGAATTATGATAAAAGTTTCAGACATAGCAAGAAAAAAGGTTATGGAGATGATGAGTGATGATGGCTTCGACGCAGCTTCTGACTTTGTAAGAGTTGGAGTGAAAAGTGGAGGTTGTTCAGGATTGTCATATGATTTAAAGTTTGATAAAAATCAATCTGAAGATGATAAGGTTTTTGAAGACAACAATGTGAGAATTGTTGTTGATAAGAAGAGTTTCTTGTATTTAGTAGGAACGACCTTAGAATATTCTGGAGGATTGAATGGAACGGGATTTGTTTTTAACAACCCAAATGCGAACCGCACTTGTGGATGCGGCGAGAGTTTTTCTTTATAACATTACACCCCACTTATGAGCAAGTATACCGAAGATAATTTAAGAGAAGAGTTAGAAACCAAAGAGTATGAGTATGGTTTTTATACTGACATAGAAAGTGAAACATTTGCCAAAGGATTGAATGAAGATGTTGTGCGTGCTATTTCTAAAAAGAAAAATGAACCACAATGGATGACCGATTGGCGTGTTGAAGCGTTTCGAGTTTGGGAGCAAATGGAAGAGCCAGATTGGGCAAATGTAAACTATCCCAAGCCAGACTTTCAGGCAATAGCTTATTATTCTGCACCGAAGCAAAAACCGAAGTTGAATAGCTTAGATGAGGTAGATCCAGATTTATTGGAAACCTTTGAGAAATTAGGGATTTCTTTAGAGGAACAAAAGCGTTTGGCCAATGTTGCCGTAGATATTGTTATAGATTCTGTATCTGTAGCGACAACATTTAAGAAAACACTTGCTGAAAAAGGAATCATTTTTATGCCTATTTCAGAAGCAATTCAAGAGTATCCAGAGTTGGTGAGAAAACATCTAGGAACCGTGGTTCCAACAAGTGATAATTTTTATGCAGCATTAAATTCGGCTGTTTTTTCAGATGGCTCATTTTGTTACATTCCAAAAGGAGTGAAATGTCCGATGGAGTTATCTACCTATTTCAGAATTAACGAGGGAGGTACAGGACAGTTTGAAAGAACCTTGGTTGTTGCAGATGAAGGAAGTTATGTGAGTTACTTGGAAGGATGCACGGCGCCAAGTAGGGATGAAAATCAATTGCATGCCGCTGTTGTTGAGTTGGTTGCCTTAGACGATGCAGAAATCAAATACTCTACCGTTCAAAATTGGTATCCTGGAGATGCACAAGGAAAGGGAGGGGTTTTTAACTTTGTAACCAAAAGAGCTATTTGTGAAACCAATGCAAAAGTTTCTTGGACACAAGTAGAAACAGGATCTGCTGTAACTTGGAAATACCCAAGCTGTATTCTAAAAGGAAACAACTCTGTTGGAGAGTTCTATTCTATTGCAGTAACAAACCACCATCAGCAAGCAGATACCGGAACAAAAATGATTCACTTAGGTAAGAATACCAAGTCTACCATTATTTCAAAAGGAATTTCTGCGGGAAAATCACAAAACTCCTACAGAGGTTTGGTACATGTTGGCGCAAGAGCTGAAAATGCCCGTAATTTTTCGCAGTGTGATTCTTTATTGATGGGGAATGCATGTGGAGCACATACGTTTCCATACATCGAAGCAAAAAACAAATCAGCGCAAATAGAGCATGAAGCCACGACAAGTAAAATTGGAGAAGACCAATTATTTTACTGCAATCAACGTGGAATTGATACTGAAAAAGCCATTGCTTTAATTGTGAATGGGTTTAGTAAAGAAGTGTTGAATAAATTGCCAATGGAATTTGCTGTAGAGGCACAAAAGTTACTAGAAATTAGTTTAGAAGGATCTGTAGGATAGTTCTTAGAATACAATCAATCAACAAAAAATAGCAGAAATATTAAAACGCTTATAGTTAAACACTATGTTAAAAATTAATAATTTACACGCGAATATAGACGATAAATCAATTTTAAAAGGATTGAATTTAGAGGTAAAAGCAGGAGAGGTTCATGCAATAATGGGACCAAATGGAGCAGGAAAGAGTACCTTGGCAAATATCATTGCAGGGAAAGAGGATTATGAAGTGACCGAAGGAGATATAGAGTTGAATAAGGAAGATATTAGCGAATTGGCACCAGAAGAAAGAGCACACAATGGTGTGTTTTTGTCGTTTCAATATCCCGTTGAGATTCCAGGTGTTTCTGTAACGAATTTTATCAAGACAGCGATTAATGAGACTCGTAAAGCAAAGGGATTAGAAGATATGCCTGCTAAAGAGATGTTGAAATTGATTCGTGAGAAGTCGGAGTTGTTAGAGATTGATAGAAAATTCTTATCACGTTCTTTAAACGAAGGTTTTTCAGGAGGAGAAAAGAAGCGTAATGAAATTTTTCAAATGGCAATGCTAGATCCTAAATTGGCTATTTTAGATGAAACGGATTCTGGACTAGATATCGATGCTTTGCGAATTGTTGCAAACGGAGTCAATAAATTAAAATCAAAAGACAATGCGGTCATTGTTATTACACATTATCAGCGTTTGTTAGATTATATCGTTCCGGATTTTGTTCATGTTTTACACGATGGTAAAATTGTAAAGTCTGGAGATGCTTCTTTGGCGTTAGAGCTAGAAGCTAAAGGGTATGATTGGATCAAAGAAGAAGTGAATTCTTAATAAGCTACTTGCAAAAATGGAATTAAAAGATAAAATAGTATCATCTTATGTTGCCTTTGAAAATGGAATTAATATCAATTCAGATATTCATGACATACGTACAGAAGCATTTCATAATTTTGAGAAATTAGGGTTTCCTACCAAGAAATTAGAAGCCTGGAAATACACCTCTTTAAACGCAGTGTTAAAGAAGGATTACAGTATTTTTCCAAACAAAGAGAACACCATAGAGTTTGCAGATGTAAAAAAGTACTTTATTCATGATATTGATAGTTATAAAGTGATTTTTATTGATGGGAAATACAGTTCTTTTTTGTCAGATACAACACATGATGGTAAAGATATTTGCTTGATGTCTTCTGCCTTGACAAAACCAAAGTACAAAGCAATTATTGAAAATTATTTCAATAAAGTTGCAAAACAAGACAACTTAACATCGTTAAATACGGCTTTTGCAAACGAAGGCGCTTACATTCACATACCAAAGAATGTGGAGTTAGATAAACCTGTTCAGATTATCAATTTCACAACAGGTTCTGAAGCAGCAACCTTGGTACAGCCCCGCAATTTGGTAGTTGTAGAGGAAAATGCTCATGTTCAAATTATAGAACGTCATCAGAGTTTAACGAGCAACCCTGTTTTAAGTAATGTTGTGACTGAAGTTTTTGCAGCTAAAAACGCTACAGTTGATATTTATAAGATTCAGAACGATAAAATTGAAGCCTCACTAGTTGACAATACCTATATTGAGCAAAAATCGAATAGTGTTGTTTCTGTACATACGTTTTCTTTTGGAGGGAACATTACTAGAAATAACTTAAACTTCTATCAAAAAGGAGAGCATATCGACTCTATTTTAAAAGGAATTACCATTATTGAAGGGAAACAACATGTAGATCATCATACCTTGGTGCATCATATAGAGCCAAATTGTGAAAGTCATCAAGATTATAAAGGTATTTTTGATGCGCGATCTACCGGTGTTTTTAACGGTAAGGTAATCGTAGAGAAAGAAGCACAAAAAACCAATGCCTATCAGCAGAATAACAATGTGTTGATTAGCGATAAAGCTACGATTAATGCAAAGCCACAATTAGAAATTTTTGCAGATGATGTGAAGTGTTCTCATGGTTGTACCATTGGTCAACTAGACGATGATGCTTTATTTTACATGCAACAACGAGGGATTCCCGCGAAAGAAGGGAAGGCTTTGTTGATGTATGCTTTTGCCAATACGGTATTGGAAAGTGTACGAATACCAGAGGTGAAATCAAGAATTAATAAGTTAATAGCAAATAAGTTGGGAGTGAATCTTGGATTTGATTTATAGCCCTTCTAAAATGTCCATAAAAAAACCACGCAATCTGCGTGGTTTTTTCATTGTTGAACCATTTTTCTTGCTTAAGATAAACAGGTGTTTGCAGTAAACTACAACTAGTTGTATTGAATACTTTCTAGTATGCCTTTTAGAAAGTCATTGTGGCTAATGTCTGCCAATGCCATTCTTACAACAACTAAATCTTGATCAGGGAATACACAGACCATTTGCCCTTGATAGCCATTGGCGAAATACATGTTTTTTGGTAGATCTGGAAACTGTCCTTCTGCATTTAGCCAAAAGTGACCGCCATAGGTTCCATTAGAGCCTTTTGTTGGGGTTGTGATGTAGTCTACCCAATCTTTGGTAAACAATTCCGTTCCATTCCAATTACCGTTGTTTAGGTAGAGGAGGCCGAATTTAGCCCAATCTCTAGGTGTTGCCCAAGAATAAGAAGAGCCCACATAGTTGCCATCCATATCCGTTTCGACAACCATAGAATTCATACCGATTTTATCAATAAAGTTCGTATACCAAAAGTCTAAATATTCCTGGTACTCTGTAAATTGTGTTCTTAGAATGCCTGAGAGTAAATTGCTCGTTCCAGAAGAGTAGTTCCAAGTTTCGTTGGTTGGGCCGGCAAATTGTTTTTTCGCTTGTGCAATGGTCATGTTCCTTTCAAGGAATAGCATCTTGCTCACGTCAGAAATGTCATTGTAATTTTCATCCCATTCCAATCCACTATTCATATGAAGTAAATCATTAATGGTGATGTTTTTTCTGCTGTCATTTTGCCATTCTTTGACAGGTGCTTTTTCGTAAATGTTAATTTTCCCTTGGTGCTGTAGAATACCGAAAACAGTACTCATAATGCTCTTGGTCATAGACCAACCTAGAATTTTAGAGTTTTTATTAAATTCTTTTCCATAGCGTTCTGCAATAATTTGATTTTTATGGATGACAACAACAGCTCTCGTTTTTAAATGATCCTCAAAACTTTTTGAAATAGCCGTGTTTAATTTAGAATAGTCTACCGAGCTAAGAATCGTATCTTTTTGCTCTGCATTACCATAGGGATATGGGGAAGAAGTATTCGGTTTTACTCTCTTCGGAGTCTGAACAGGAAGTGAAGTGTCAAAGTCGTCATCAACCAATACACTTCCTACACCTTCTCTGTAGACTGCTTGTCTAGAAAGCAATCCAAAGACAGAGGATGTTGCTGTTTTTGTAGTCTTATCAACCTTGTCTGTACCTAAGTTTATAGGGGAGAAGTTATTGTCTGTACTGTCTGTAAATTGAGCATTTCGTTTCGCTAGGAATACAGAAGAACTCATGTTTTTTGCTGAATATCCAGCAACAATATTTAGTTTAGGATAGTTATAAATTACAATGATAACGATAATGGTTGCCAGTAATAAGAGGCTTCTTTTGAAGATTTTCATGGGGACGGTGATTTTTTGCTCCCAAATATAATAATTTAAGATTCATTTGTGTAAGTTTTAATATTGATGCACTATTTTTGTATTTCAAAGTGTTAGCATATGTTTCCAGTAGATAAAATAAGAGCAGACTTCCCAATTCTTAATAGAGTAGTAAACGGAAAATCTTTGGTGTATTTTGACAATGCAGCAACGTCTCAAACACCGCAAGTGGTCATAGATGCTATTGTTGATTATTACAGCAATTACAATGCAAATATTCACAGAGGGGTGCATACACTGAGTCAGGAAGCTACAGATTTATACGAGGCATCTCGAGCTAAAGTGCAGCAACATTTTAATGCTGCACATGCGTATGAAATTATTATGACTTCAGGGACCACAGATAGTATCAATATGGTAGCTGCTGGTTTCTCTGAATTGTTAGCTGCGGGAGATGAGATTATCGTTTCTGCACTAGAACACCATTCTAACATTGTGCCGTGGCAAATGTTGTGCGAAAAAACGGGAGCACTGTTAAAAGTCATCCCAATGTTACAAGACGGAACCTTAGATATGATGTCTTTTGATGAATTATTGTCTGATAAAACGAAATTGGTGTTTTGCAATCATGTGTCTAACGCCTTAGGAACGATCAATCCAATTGAAGAGATTGTAAGGAAGGCGCATCAATTTGGTGCTGCCGTTTTAATTGATGGCGCACAGGCAACTCCGCACATAAAACCAGATGTTCAGGCATTAGATGTAGACTTTTATGTAACCTCTGCGCATAAAATATGTGGTCCAACAGGTGTAGGTGTTTTGTACGGTAAGCAGTCATGGTTAGAAAAATTACCTCCTTACCAAGGAGGTGGGGAAATGATTGAAACAGTTACTTTTGAAAAAACAACCTATGCGGGATTACCACATAAGTTTGAGGCTGGTACTCCAAATATTTGTGGAGGAATTGCTTTTGGTGCTGCTTTAGATTACATGAACAATGTTGGTTTTGATGCAATTGCAGCTTATGAAGATGAGTTGCTGCAATATGGAACTGAAAAACTACAAGAAATAGAAGGGTTAACGATTTACGGCACTTCACAAAAAACAGCCGTGATTTCTTTCAATATAGAAGGGATTCACCCTTATGATATTGGTGCGATTTTAGATAAGTTAGGTGTTGCGGTTAGAACAGGACATCATTGTGCGCAACCTATTATGAATTTTTATGGGATTCCTGGCACTGTGCGAGCCTCCTTTGCGTTTTACAACACCAAAGAAGAAATTGATATTTTAGCTACTTCCGTAAAAAGAGCAGCGGCCATGTTGCGATAAAACTCAGCGTACCAAAAGAGGTAGTTCAATTTCAAAAATAAACGAAAGCTTAATGAGGCGCTGTAGGTCTAGCTTAGTAACCCCTTTTTCTATTTTGTAGTAGGCGTTTTGACTGACTCCTATGCGCTCTCCTAGCTCATACTGAGAGAATCCTTTGGCAGTTCTTAAATTTTTGATGTAGATTAATATTTCCTTTTCTTTTTGTCGAATGAGATTAGCCTCGGTCATTTTATAAGGTTTTTATCGATTTACTCTAAGGAACTTATCACGCCAAAGTTACAATTAAAAAAAGTGTTTAAAAAATAGCTTTTTGAGCTAACGGTTTTCGGTCACTGCCTAAAGAGATTAATGATCTTTTGTTTTTTTGCAAAAGTAAGGAACAGATAAATTGCAGGATTGTTCTCCTAATTGCAGAACAGGAAGAATTAATAATGCTTAAAATTGAACTTAAAAGATTTCTCTCAACAACAACATACTTCATTTTAATCGTGTTTTCAAGTCCAGTTTATGGTTACTTTCTTCCAAAATCTGCAGGAATTTCTCCCCAGGCTTTGGTTTCCCATTTTAGAATTGGGTTTTGAAACGAGTTTTCTTTGAGCCATTTTTCGGCACGTTTAATCAGGTCGAGTAGTTCTTTGTTGGAGGCGTCAAATGTGAGCTTGGTTCTGCATTGTTTTTTTTGTACCCAACCCATGGCGATTCTAGAATCTGAATAGATAGGAAGTAGATTCATTTTCTTGCTTTTTAATAAGGCCAATCCGTGCACCAATGCTAAAAATTCTCCAATATTATTAGTCCCCTTGAGATAAGGTCCTTTGATGAAGATTTGTTGTTTGTTGTGCGTTAATACCCCTCTGTATTCCATTTTACCGGGATTTCCACTGCAAGCGGCATCTACAGAAATACTCTCCAATATAGGTTTTCCGTATTGCTTTTTTTCTTCATCAGATAGCGTTTTCTTTTTGGTGTCAATGCCTTTATAGTCAGCATACTTTTTAGAGAAGGCAAGTTCAGCCTCGTTTTTATCTGCGAAAGCTTTGTACTGTGCTCCTTGAAAACCTTCAATTTGTTTCTTGCAAACATTCCAAGAAGAAAAAATGCCTGTTTTATGACCTTGCCAAACAACGTAAAACTTTTTTTTTGCCATTTATTTTGTTAGTAAAGATGCGATCACTTTTGGAAAGTGTTCTTGCTCTAATGTATGAATTTTTTGTGCTATGGTATTGGGTGTGTCTTCTGAATTCACTGCTGTTTTCGCTTGAAAGATGATTGTTCCTTCGTCGTAATGTTCATTCACATAATGAATGGTGATGCCTGTTTCGGTCTCGTTATGCGCTTTTACTGCTTTATGTACATGCATTCCATACATCCCCTTTCCACCATATTTGGGCAGGAGAGCTGGATGAATATTGATGATTTTGTTTGGAAAATCAGCGATGATATTAGCAGGTATTTTCCACAAGAATCCTGCAAGTACTATCAAGTCTGTAGTTTGTTTTAGTTGAGAAGAGATGGCGTCCGATTCAAAAAAATCATCTTTAGAAAATAAGCTACAATTTACCTTGAGTCTTTTGCAACGATCAAACACTTTAGCGTCCTTTTTATTGCAGTATACTTGCGTTACTGTAGCGATTTCACTGTTGTTAAAATGGGTGATGATATTTTCGGCATTTGACCCTGATCCGGAAGCAAAAATGGCAATTCTTTTCATGTATAAATGGTTTCCAACACTACAAAAAAAAGCAATTATTTTAAGAATCAGATGATGTTGGTTAAAAGTTTAAATATTTTTTTCTAAATTAGATTAACAATTTTTACGATAAAATTAGTATTAAATAATAAGATTCGTATTTTTGCCCCGATTTAAATTTTAAAACTTACAAAATTATGTCAGACATTGCATCAAGAGTAAAAGCTATTATCGTAGATAAATTAGGTGTAGACGATAACGAAGTAACAAATGAAGCTAGCTTTACTAACGATTTAGGAGCAGATTCTTTAGATACGGTAGAATTAATTATGGAATTCGAAAAAGAATTTGACATTCAGATTCCGGATGACCAAGCAGAGAACATCGGTACTGTTGGTCAAGCGGTGAGCTACATTGAAGAAGCAAAAAAGTAATTTTCATATGCAGATAAAACGAGTTGTAGTAACTGGACTTGGTGCATTAACACCAATTGGTAATAATATACAAGAATATTGGAGCGGCTTGATTAACGGAGTTAGTGGGGCCGCACCTATAACGTATTTTGATGCCACTAAGTTCAAAACTCGTTTTGCATGTGAGTTGAAAAATTTTAACGCAACTGATTTTATTCATAGAAAAGAGGCCCGTAAAATGGACCGCTTTTCTCAATATGCTCAGGTTGCTTCAGATGAAGCTATTGCTGATTCTGGTTTGAATTCTACAGATCATGATCCAGACAGGATTGGTGTGATTTGGGGTTCAGGAATTGGAGGGTTGGAAACTTTTCAGCAAGAAGTATTAAACTTTGCTGCTGGTGATGGGTCTCCAAGATTTAATCCTTTTTTTATTCCTAAAATGATTGCAGATATTGCTCCAGGGCAAATCTCTATCAAACACGGTTTTAGAGGGCCAAATTTTGCAACAGTTTCGGCTTGTGCATCTTCTTCTAATGCCATTATTGATGCATTGAACTACATTCGATTAGGACATGCAGATGCTATTGTAACCGGAGGCTCTGAAGCTGCAGTAACGATTGCAGGGATGGCAGGTTTTAATGCAATGCATGCATTGTCTACAAGAAATGATAGCCCAGAAACAGCCTCTAGACCTTTTGATAAGGAAAGAGAAGGTTTTGTTTTAGGAGAAGGAGCTGGTGCCTTGGTTCTTGAAGAATATGAACATGCTATTGCTCGTGGAGCAACCATTTATGCAGAGGTTATTGGAGGAGGAATGTCTTCTGATGCGCATCACATCACGGCACCACACCCAGAAGGATTGGGTGCGAGAAATGTGATGTTGAACTGTTTAAGAGATGCAGGTATCAAGCCAGAAGATGTGGATGCTATTAACATGCACGGAACTTCTACTCCATTAGGAGATATTGCAGAGTCTAAAGCAATTGTTGAGGTATTTGGAGATCACGCGTATCAAATCAATATCAATTCTACTAAATCAATGACAGGTCACTTATTGGGTGCTGCTGGTGCCATTGAGGCGATTGCTTCAATTTTAGCAATCAAGCACGGAATGGTGCCGCCAACTATCAATCATTTTACAGATGATGACCAGATTGATCCTAAATTGAACTTTACCTTTAATAAAGCTCAAAAGAGAGATGTGAAAATTGCAATGAGTAACACTTTCGGATTTGGAGGGCACAATGCTTGCGTGGCTCTAAAAAAAATGGACTAACCTCAGATGAATTTTATTCGCAAAATAGTTAAGCTCAAAAAACAAAAAAATGAGGGCTTCTATGCGGATATAAAGAAATTACTAAAATTTGCTCCCAAAAAAATAAGCTATTATCAAAAGGCATTTACTCATAGGTCTTTGAAAGAAGTAGATGAGAAAGGAGATCCTCTTAATTACGAGCGTTTGGAGTTTCTAGGCGATGCCATGTTGGGTTCAATTATAGCGTCTTATTTATATAAAAAAGTACCAAAAGGAACCGAAGGTTATCTCACGCAAATGCGTTCTAAAATTGTGAGCAGGGAGCATTTAAATGAACTAGGGAAAGATTTAAATTTGATTCGTTTTGTGCGCAGTAATATTATTCAAGAAAATATAGGAGACAATATTTATGGAAATATTTTTGAAGCTTTAATTGGAGCGATATATTTAGATAGAGGTTATAATTATTGTAAGAGGTTTATTTATGAAAATGTAATTATTCCTTATGTAGACATCGCAAAACTGGAAGGAAAGATTACGAGTTATAAGGGTTTAATTATAGAATGGTGTCAGAAACAAAAGAAGCAGTATGTCTTTGATACGTATGAAGACACCGGTAATGAAAACATCAAGCATTTTAGTGTTAAAATAAGTATTGATGGAGTTATTGTGGCGAAGGGGAGAGCTACTTCAAAAAAAAAGGCAGAAGAACAGGCATCCAAAAGAGTCTATTTTGCAATGCAAGATCAGATCACCAAAGTATGACCTAGATTACGATAACGTTTTCGTTTTTTTTATGCTACTTTAGATAAACATAATGTAACTTAGCCACGATACGTATGTTTTGTTTAACCGCAGTTCGTTGCTATCTGTATTGAACTAATACGTTTGAGATATTATGCAAATACATTCACTAGATTTAGAAGATTTTTCGGAGGATAAGTACTCTTTAATATGTATTCATTCCGCGCTAGATGGTTATAAATTGGCGTATTTGTTAAATCAAAAGCTAGGTACAAGTTTCGTGAGGTCAGAGGAGAGCTTGGATTTTAAAAATAAGAAAAACAATGCTTCTTTTCCAGTCTATGAGTATAAGAGTTCAGCGTTTAGTTCTGATTGGTTCTTAATCGCCAATCAGTTTACAAATGATATGAAAGAAGCCTCTGATGGGTTATTTCGATCAAATGAGGTAACCATGTATTTAATTCCCGAGAAAAAAAAGGTGGATTATTTTTTAAAACTCATAGGAGATTTTGATTTTGACGGTATTGTGAAAATTATCAATCAAATCAATACAATGAATCAAGTAATTACATCATATACAATAAATCCAAATATTTTAAAATCGAAAGAATTTTTAATTTTTTAACCTTATGCCACTTAATAAAAAAACCAAAATACTTGCAACATTAGGTCCTGCCACAAATACCAAAGCCGTTTTATCGGATTTAGTAGAAGCCGGGGTTAATGTTTTTAGAATTAATTTTTCTCATGCAGATTATGAAAATGTAACTGCTAGGATAAAAGATATTCGTGAAATTAATGAAGAAAAAGGCACCAATATTGCTATTTTAGCCGATTTACAGGGTCCTAAGTTACGTGTAGGTGTGATGCAGGAAGGGGTGGTTCTTGCAGATGGAGCCACTTTTACATTTACAACCGAACAATGTGAAGGTACCTCAGAGAAAGCATTCATGACATATCAGCGCTTTCCAAAGGACGTAAAGGTTGGTGAAAGGATTCTTGTGGATGATGGTAAATTAGAATTTGAAGTAACGGCTACCAATAAAAAAGATGAAGTCACTACACGAGTTGTTGTAGGAGGGGTTTTATCTTCTAAGAAAGGCGTTAACCTGCCAAACACAGCGATTTCATTACCTGCACTTACAGATAAAGACATGAAAGATGCTGTTTTTGCTCTGGAACAGGAGGTAGATTGGATTGCTTTGTCTTTTGTTAGGAATCCTGAAGACCTAAGAAAGTTACATGATTTAATCAAACAAAAATCTACGTATAGAGTTCCAGTAATTGCGAAAATAGAAAAGCCAGAAGCTGTTGAAAATATTGATGCTTTAATTCCGTATTGTGATGGATTAATGGTTGCACGAGGGGATTTAGGAGTCGAGATTCCTATGCAAGACGTACCTTTGATTCAAAAGAAATTAGTACAACGAGCAAAAACAGCTAGAATTCCTGTTATTATTGCTACTCAGATGATGGAAACTATGATTACCAATGCAGTTCCCACGAGAGCAGAGGTAAATGATGTTGCCAATTCTATAATGGATGGAGCCGATGCGGTGATGCTTTCTGGGGAGACCTCTGTGGGAGCACATCCAGTGAAGGTCATTGAGAAGATGACGGAAATTATTAAAAGTGTAGAAAACTCACCGTTAATTAAAGTGCCACAATCACCTCCGCATATCAAAACCGATCGTTTTATTACAAAGTCGGTTTGTCATCATGCTGCTCTCATGGCTAATGATATAGATGCAGGTGCTATTTCAACATTGACAAATAGTGGGTATACTGCTTTTCAAATTTCAGCATGGCGCCCTAAATCTCATGTGTTGGCATTTTCTTCCGAAAAAAGAATTTTGGCAAAAATGAGTCTGCTTTGGGGTGTGAAATCTTTTTTTTATGACAAGGATGTAAGCACTGATGATACTGTATTAGATATCAATAGTATTGCGCAAGAAAAAGGATTTGTAAAGGCAAATGATTATGTCATCAATTTAACTTCGATGCCAGCGGAAGCAAAAGGGATGGTAAATACTTTGCGAGTTACTCAAATGGAGTAAAACACGCAAAAAGTAAAACGCCGATGCAACTGCATCGGCTTTTTTTATAGGTGGATTTTTTGAATTGTAATGACTGCGTCATTGACCACAAAGGGCATTGGCATCATTTCATTGGATCTAGGTTGAATGTCAAATAAAGGATTTTCTAACAAGTCAAATGACGACTCAATAATGCTCATGTTTGGAGGTTTAGTTCCTTTTGTTGAAAAGTCAACTCTTAAAACACTGTCTTTTTTAGTGAATGTATAGCTTAGAATAGTGCCGCTCTTTACTGTTAAAAAGGTATTGGGATTCTTTTTGTCTATAGAAACCTGTTGTACTCCAAGGGTTTTAAAAGCAATAGGCTCATTTGCTATTAATTCAATTTTATGCACGTTACGTTGCGGCTTAATTTCTAATGAAATTGTTCTGAGTCCGTTGATTACACTGTCTGTATTTTTTGTGATTATAGGTAATGGAATCTCTCGATTTGTTGTTTTTGTATGGTAACGGTAGGAGGTGTTGTATTTGCTTTTGGAGGTGGAACTCGTAAAGTTTCCACGCGTTGGGTTTGTTCCAAGAAATTGTTTGGTAAATGCGTCTAGAGTGCTGTCATAGCTGCCCCAATACGACTGCTCTTGGTCAGCGTCATATATAAAAACAATACTGTTTGGTTTCTTTCTGTCTTCGTCAAAATTGCTGTTATAGGTTGCCAAACAAAAAAAGAAGATGGAACTCATTCCCACAATCTGAACGATGAACTTTCGCGACTTATAGCGCGCAAAAATAGGTGTCATTAACCCGAAAATTAAGAGTATAACGAAGGCGCTGAGAAACAAATTTTCCAACCCTAGTCCAACAGGAAACATTTTTACTAGGGGTGAAAATACGTAAATAAGTGGAATCGCCAACAGTGTTGAAATAAGAATTTTAAACCTTTTATGCAGTGTTGTGACTATAAAAATAAACAAGGTTAGTAATGCAAAGTATACGGGAATAATGAAATATGAAGCACCTTTTAGATAATAAAAAATCAGGCTATTCATAACAATCCAAAAAATGATGGGAGCTATCAATAAGTCGTTTCCATTGTGTTTTTTAAAAAAAGGGTTGTAGATTTTAAAGAGCAACCATATATTGAACATTGTGAAAGCGAGCATGTAGGTGTATCCATTGTAGGTAAATCCATGCAACATATCGTTGTAATGCGGGTGTATGAATAAAATCCCTTTCCATAGTAAAAGCGTGAGTCCAGTACATGAAATTAAGGAGATGGTAAAAGGAGTAAACCCCTTTAAAAGTCCTTGAATTCTGATTTTATTCAATGCAATTCCAAAAAACAAGATCACAATTAAGAGTACGATTGCACCAATTAATAGGGGCAGTATCCATGAGAAAGGATAGTGCAATAAAGAAGTAAAAGGAAAGTTTGTGTAAACATAATCTTCTTTACTCTCTAGGTTTGACAAGTTGCTGTTTGAAAAGTGACCTAACATACTCATTAGATAATCTGCTTGATGTGCCAAGCTTTCTCTATCTAGTCTTTCGAAAGTATCTTGTGCGGTGTGATAGTCAAAGTGGTCACCAATAAAAGCAAAGTTGAACCCGTTGATTCGCCCATTTTCTCGAAAAATAGTCAAATCAGTGTCGTTAGGTAGCATTTTGTAAATACTGTACATTAAAGAGCTTGCTGCGGGATATTGGGGTTTTGCTTTGAGGAATTCATGAAGTAACTTGCTGTTTTTACTGGTCGTTTCCATGAGCATATAACTAGGTCCACCGCTACCTCGAGCCTCAAAATTCAATGCCAAACCAATGTCTTTTGCTAAGGGATGTTTCTCAATAAATGCTTTGGCACCAAGCAAGCCTAGTTCCTCTGCATCTGTAATTACAATATGAATGTCATTTTTTGGAGTTTCTTGTTTTGCTAAAAATGCGCGCACGCCTTCAAGAATGGTAACAACTCCAGAACCTGCGTCACTTGCACCTAAAGAAGAGTGAGGGCTAGAATCGTAATGTGTCAACAATACCAGAGATTTACCGTTCTCGCTTCCTTTTATACTAGCTATAATGTTGGCTGTATTTGTTGCAGCTCTCCATTTTGAATTGACTGCGACTTGCTGTTGGATTTTTGGCTTTAATCCTAACTTTTTCAATTGGTTTACAATGTAATTTTGAACGTCTAGATGATCGGTAGAGCCTGTATAATGTGCTTTACTAGAAATCTCTTTTAAATGAGTTAATGCATTTTCCATTGAAAATTCGGTAAGCGGCAATTCTTTCCCTTCTTGGGCTGAAGGAATCATGTCAGAAAAACTCCAATAAACTGTAGCAATAATTACAATAATTGAGATGAGGGGGGTATATTTTTTCATTTCATAGTGGTTTGCAGAAAAATAATTTATTCTCTTTTAATTAATAAGAAGTAGTCATTGTCTATGCATAAATATCCTTGGTCATAAAGATAAAAGTATACATTTCCTGTTTTGGTTTTATAGATAGTAGTGAAAAAATTGAAGTCAAATCCCATATCAAAAAGTTTTGTTCTTCTAACTTTTGTTTTTCCGGTGGTGTTCAATTCAGAAAGTATCTTGTAATTTTTTCGCAGTCTATTATTTGTATTTCTAATGAGATTTTTACTTTCCGTATTCACCTTATTATTGTGGCTATTTCTACAATAATCGGAGCAAAATTTTTTATCAATTCTTCCTCTAATCGCGATATCGCATTCCAAACACTGTTTCTTTTCCATGGCTTTTCCTTTAAAGATACTAAAAAAAATATTTACAAACGACTACAAACACTTACATACGAAAGTAAGCGATTGTGAACCGTATAAGATCATTGTTGCTGTTCATCTTTGCCATGTCAAATCGAATTGACAAACACGATATATAAACTTGCACTGTGTATCTGCATAGTGCCTAAAACCTTATCTTATGAGTACGTTAAGAAACAAAGTACAGTTAATTGGAAATCTTGGAAATGATCCAGAAATGGTTGCATTAGAGTCTGGCAAGAAATTAGCAAAATTCTCAATTGCCACAAATGAAAGTTATAAAAACGCGGCAGGCGAAAAAATAACAGATACTGAATGGCACAATGTGATTGCATGGAACAAAACAGCAGAAATCATAGAAAAATACCTTCAAAAGGGAAATGAGGTTGCTGTTGAAGGAAAATTAACAACAAGAAGTTATGAGACAAAAGATGGAGAAAAAAGATACATAACCGAAGTTGTTTGTAATGAGTTATTGATGCTAGGAGGAAAGTAACACAAGGTGTATTGTTAAAGAGGAGAGTCTGAGTAATTTCAGAGCTCTCCTTTTCATTGGTATTACAGTTTTACAGAGTTGCCTTATGAGTTGGTTTGCGTATTTATAAAAGATGCAGTTCTTGATACACTCTGTAAATTAATTGGATAGGGCTATTGTACTATTTTGTTAAGCAAGGTTGATAGTTCTAGGTCGAATAAAGTTCCGGAAACTAAATCTTTCATTAGAAGCAATTCGTTGTAGCTCATTGCCAAACTCAATTGTGACAGCGGAGTTGCTAAAATTATGGATTGACAATCTTTAGGATTGTCTCCTTTGCATTCTATTGGTTTGGTTAGTGCAAATTCAATATCCTGCAAGAAGACTTTTAACTCAGCGACATCAAATCGGAATCCCATATTTTGAAATATAACGTTGATTGTCTTGCTGTTTCGACAACAGTTTGTTCTTTTTTTCCATCGAAATGCGATGCCTATTTTATTGCTATAAAGTGTTTTTGTTCCTGTCCCCAACATACTTTTATTTTTAGTATTCGTTTAAATTTTTTAAATCAAAATTTTCGCATCTTCATAAATTTTTCGACAGAGATATTCTCGATCCTCTGGATGCGCAATCGCAATCATTTTTTTTGTTCTTTCTTTTAGATTTTTTGCATAAAGGGAGGCAATACCGTATTCTGTTACAATGTATTGCACATGCGCACGAGTAGTCACTACAGAAGCTCCTGTTTTAAGTGATGGTACGATTCTAGGGATTCCCTTATTTGTTCGAGAAGGCAATGCGAGTATTGCTTTACCTCCTTCTGATAGTGTAGCTCCACGGATAAAATCCATTTGACCTCCTACTCCAGAGTAATGTTTAGTACCTATAGAATCTGCGCAAACCTGTCCGTATAAATCAATTTCTATTGCGCTATTGATTGCGGTAACTTTAGGGTTTTGTCGAATTGTTCGGGTATCATTTACGTAGCCTACGTCTTTCATATTTACAATCGGATTGTGATCTATGAAATCATAGATGCGTTTTGTTCCAAAGGCAAATCCAGATACTATTTTTCCAGGTTCAGTAATTTTTTTGCTACCATTAATAACCCCTTTTTCAACCAAATCAATGATGCCGTCAGAACACATTTCTGTGTGTATTCCGAGGTTTTTATGACTCGTT